>NZ_LNQV01000049.1 GCF_001515305.1 Aquitalea pelogenes | reverse complement strand
TACTCTATCCAACTGAGCTACGGGTGCACTGGCGTCCCCACGGGGAATCGAACCCCGGCTACCGCCGTGAAAGGGCGGTGTTCTAACCGCTAAACTATAGGGACGTGTAGTGGTGCACCCGGTAGCGATTCGAACGCCCGACCCTTTGGTTCGTAGCCAAATACTCTATCCAACTGAGCTACGGGTGCACTGCCTCGCAAGACGTTTTGTCTTTCGAGAGGGCGAACTATACCGATACGGTTTTTTAGTGTCAACACTTTTGCAGCAATTTTTTTTCCGGACTGATCGGGCGGCTTGGCGACACTGTTGCAGGCAACACAGCAAAACCACGATGGCTGCATCGGCAAGCGGTGGGGGCAGTGTTAAGATGGCGCGCTTACCCGCCATGTTGCAGCCGGTTGATACCGGCTGTCCGCGCTTTGATGATTATTCCGACGAGATTGCATGCTGTTTGATATTCCCTGGGCGATTGTCGACCTTGAAACCACCGGTGGCCATATCGGCCGCGACCGCATTACCGAAATCGGCCTGATCCTGCTGGATGGCGAGCGGCAGCAGCGTTATCAGACCCTGGTCAATCCCTTGCAGCCGATTCCGCCCTTCATCGAAAACATGACCGGCATCAGCAATGCCATGGTGGAAGCTGCCGCGCCGTTCAGTGCCATTGCGGCCGATTTGCTGCCCATGCTGCAAGGGCGTTTGCTGCTGGCGCATAACGTCCGTTTTGACTATGGCTTCTTGCGCAACGAGTTCCGTCGTGTCGGGCTGCGTTTGCAAAACGCCACGCTGTGCACGGTCAAGTTGTCGCGTCGTTTGTACCCCCAGCATTTCAAGCACAATCTGGACAGCATCATCCAGCGCCATGGCTTGCAACTGCCAGACCGGCACCGGGCGATGGCGGATGCCGAAGCCTTGTTGCTGTTCCTGCAGGCAGCCTGCGCAGAACTGGGCGAGGCGGCAGTAAAGGAAGCCATCCAGCATGTATTGGCCCAGCCCGAACTGCCGCCCGGTGTGGATGCGGCATTGGTGGATGACCTGCCCGACCTGCCTGGGGTCTATACCCTGTGGGGCGAGGCTGACCAGGCCTTGTACGTGGGACGTGCCAGCAATGTGCGCGCCAAGGTGGTGTCGCAACTGGCGCAGGATGGCAAATTCGGCAAGCAGCCGGTGATTGGCCGCACGGTAACGCGCATCAGCTGTCAGGAGACGATAGGGGATCTGGGCGCGGCCTTGCTGGAACAGCAGCTCATGCGGCAGCTCAAGCCGTTTTACAACCACCGCAGCCGTCTGGCCAGCGAGGTGTGCTCCATCCAGCTGGATCATGCGCAAGGCGAATTCCTGCGGCCGATGATAGTCATGGCCGAGCAGCTGGATTTCAGCCGTACCGCCGATTTGTATGGCTTGTTCCGCAGCCCGAAAGAAGCGCGCAAGGCGCTGGCTGACATTGCCAATGGTCATGCCCTGTGCCAGTCGGTACTGGGGGTGGAAACGGTGACCACGCGCAAGGGTGCGGGCTGCGTGGCGTTGAAAGGCGGGCGCTGCCGGGGAGCCTGTGTCGGGCGCGAAGCCGCGCCGTCACACAATATGCGCTTGTTGCAGGCCTTGACGCGCTTGCGGATCAAGGCGTGGGAGTTTCCCGGCCCGCTGGCGGTAGTGGAAACCGATGAAGTGACCGGCAGTGCCATTGAGCATGTGTTCGATCAATGGTGCTATCTGGGCTCGCGCCCGGCTGGGGAGAGCAGCTTGCAGGGCAGTCCGTGCTTTGACATCGATACCTACAAGCTGCTGGATGCCTATCTGAAAAAGCCCAATCCCAACAGCAGCTTGCGTTTGTTGTCCTAGACGCGGGCTGGCTTATTCGTGCATGGCCTGGAAGCCGCGCAAGCGGCTTTCGATGATGCGCGGGTTTTCGCCATTGGCGATCGCCACCAGGCCTTCCACCACCATTTCCTTCATGGCGATTTCCGCTGCCACCAGGTGCTTGAGCTTGTTGGCCACCGGCAGGAAAAACAGGTTGGCCGAGCCTACGCCATACACGGTGGCGACAAAGGCCACGGCAATGCCGGCACCCAGCTTGGACGGGTCGGACAGGTTTTCCATCACGTGAATCAGGCCCAGCACCGCGCCCAGAATACCCATGGTGGGCGAGTAACCGCCAGCGGATTCCCACACTCTGGCCGCCTGTTTGCGGGCGTGTTCGAACATGCCGATTTCCACTTCCATCACGCCGCGCAGTACTTCCGGTTCGGCTCCGTCCACTACCATTTGCAGGGCCTTCTTGGTGAAGGGGTCCTTTTGCTGGGCGACATAGCCTTCCAGTGATAGCAGGCCGCCACGGCGGGCAGTCTGGCTCCAGTTTACCACTTCACGGATCAGTTTTTCATTGTCTTGCGGCGGCGGCTGGAAAATCCACTTGAGCATGCGGATGCCGGCGACAAACTGGCGCGGGGTGCTTTGCAGCATGACGGCGCTCATGGTGCCGCCAATCACGATCATGAAGGCCGTCAGTTGCAGCAGGGAGCCGATATTGCCCCCTTCCAGTGCCTGGCCGGCGATGATGGCCGTCAGGCCCATGACAATGGCAATGATGCTGATCTTGTCCACGCTTGATTCCGTTATCGTTGTCTGTGCAAGCAGATGGCTTTACAGCCATTTCAGGCTGCTGACAAAGTTATTTGGTGCGATTGTACTGGACCCGGCAAAGCCGGGCCTTCTGACTAACTGCTTGATTTTGCAGCCCTTCCATCTATTCCCCATCCCCCCGCCCTTTCCCTGAAAGGGAGCCTCGCTTTCCTTTCAGAAAGCGAGAATGGGTGTCAAGAGTCCGCGTCTGCATTACAGCCATTCCTTCATTTTGGCCCGGATACGGGCGATCGCCTGGGTGTGCAGCTGGCAGACACGGGATTCGGACACCTCCAGCACCGCACCGATTTCCTTCAGGTTCAGCTCTTGCTCGTAGTACAGCGCCATCACAAGTTGATCCCGTTCCGGCAGGGTCTTGATGGCATCCACCAGTGCCTGGCGGAAATCCCCGTCAGCCAGCACCTGCAAGGGATTGGGCGCATTGCTGTCTTCGATGTTGGCAATGGCGTCATTCAGGGTTTCGCCTTCGCCATCGGAAAAGTCTTCAAAGTGCACCAGGCTCAGGCCTTTGCAGTCACCCAGCATGCTTTGGTAATCATCCAGCTCCACACCCAGCGCTTCGGCAATTTCCGATTCCAGCGGCGCGCGGCCCAGTTGCTGTTCCAGTTTGTTGATGCTGTCTTCAATCTGTCGTGCCTGACGGCGGGCCTGACGCGGCAGCCAGTCTTCGCGGCGCAGTTCGTCCAGCATGGCCCCACGGATGCGCTGGCTGGCAAAGGTTTCAAACTGCACGCCTTGCAGCGGGTCGAATTGCCGCGCGGCATCAATCAGGCCGATGATGCCCACTTGCACCAGATCGTCCATTTCAACGGAAGCCGGCAGGCGCGCCATCAGCATGCCCGCCAGTTTCTTTACCAGCGGCAGGTGTTGCTGCACGTCGATTTCCGGGGTGGTAACAGCCGCGGCATAGCCTTTGCGGCGCAAGGACGGCAATGTCATCGTCGTTTGGCTCCATCGGCTTCGGCCCAGTCGCGCGAAGTGGCAATCAGCATGTCCATGAAACCGGTATCGTGACGCTCTGTCTCCGGGCTATCCCATTGTGGCAACACGGCAGCCAGCTGGGCAAAGGCTGCGGCGGCCTCGCTGTCGGGAAAAGCTTCCATCAGTGGCCGGCGCAATGCCTGGCTGCGGCGCACGGCGTTGTCGGCCGGCACAAAACCGACCCAGCGCAGCGAGACGCTGAGAAATTCGCTGGTGACGGCGGCAAGGCGGTTGAACAGGTCACGCGCTTCTTCCAGATGGCGGGCGCGATTGACCAGCACATTGAAGCGCTGGCGGCCAAAGCCACTGGAAAGACGCTTGATGTTGGCGTAGGCGGTGGTCATGGAGTCGGCCGCCGGGCTGAGCACCAGCACCAGATTGTCCGCCACGCTGGCCGGGACAGGATCGGTAGCGGTAACAGGCACGTCTATCATCAGCACGCTGCTGTCGCGTTCCAGGGCGGCAAACTCGCTGCCCAGTCTCAGCCATAGCTGGGCAGAAAACAGTGCGCGTTCTTCCGGGCGGGCATACAGGTTGATCAACTGGATGCCCTGGCGCGAGGTGGTCATCATTTCATCCAGCCCGCCCACGCTCACCATCTGGCTTTCCAGCGTGGCGGTGGTGGGGGTGCCCAGACGGCGCGCCTGCACCTGACCCAGGCTGCAGTCCACCACCAGCGGGCGATGCCCGGCATAAGCCAGGCCCAGTGACAACTCGGTCACCAGTGTGCTGGCACCGGCCTTGTCCGAACCGATGAAGGCGTAGCTTGGCGCGCGGCTGGACTGGGCAGTCAGACGGCGCAGGCTGGCGGCCTGGTCGTGCATGGCACCATTCATAACCAGCTGGCCTGTGCGGAGTTCATGATGGGCAGTTCATCACCCTGCAGGCTGAACGGTGAGCCCGGCTGCGGCGCGCGCAAGGCCCGGTCCACCAGGAAGGCGGCATTGGCCGAGTGCAGGTCTTCCGGCACACGCTGGCCATTGGTGATGTAAAACAGCTTGAGGCGGTTGCGGATGATGACATCCATGCTGGGCCCCATGCTGACCGCTTCGTCGATCTTGGACAGGATGCAGCCGGCCAGGCCGTTGCCACGGTAGTGGCGCACCACGTCTTCCAGCGTGTGGCCGTCGGCATTGGCAGCCAGCAGCAGCAGGCGTTCCACCTGGCGGCCTGCGCCACGGAACATCTCGATCTGGCCGGTCACGCGCGCATCACGCTGGCTCATGCCGACGGTGTCGATGAATACCAGGTGGCGGTTGGACAGGTCGGCCAGGGTCAGCTGCAGGTCACCTTCGTTCTGGATGGAAAACACCGGAATGCCGAGAATCTTGCCGTAGATACGCAGTTGGTCCTGCGCGCCAATCCGGTAGCTGTCGGTGGTGATCAGCGCCACATGCTGTGCACCGAAACGCATGGTGGCATGCGCGGCCAGCTTGGCCACCGTAGTGGTTTTGCCCACGCCGGTGGGGCCTACCAGAGCATACACGCCACCCTTGTCCATGATGTCGTGATTGGCATCGGCGCATTTCAGATTGTGCATCAACGCCGAGCGTGCCCATTTGATGGCGATGTCACCTTCATACTGGGCCGGCATTTTTTCAATCAACTGGCGGATGAGGTTGGCAGAGAAGCCCATTGCCAGCAGATGCTTGAACAGCTCGATGCGGTTGGGGGTCTTGCCTTCCATGTCCGACCAGGCAAAGCTGGCCAGCTGGCTTTGCAACAGGCTGCGCAGCAACTTGATTTCATCGCCGATCTGCTTGAGCTCCTGCGCCATCATTTCCGGCTCTTCTTCGGCCTGGGCTGGCGCCGCCTTGCTGCGTGGTGGTACGGCGCTGCCATTGCTGGCCGGGCCGGCAGCCACGGTCTGCATCTTCACCAGTGATTCGGGCACGATGCTGGCCGGCGTGGGCCGTGCCGGAGGTGGCGTTTGCGGGCTGACGTTGAAATTGACAGCCGATGTGTCGGCCAGCGAAGGCTCGATACGTTGCTGCGGGCGCGGCGGTGGAGTGTCGATGCGGGGTGGGGCAGGGCTTTCCAGCGGCTCTACCGGCATGGCATAGGTACGGGCAATGGCGCGGTTGGTCGCACCGGCAGCTGGTGTCGGTGGCGCAACCGGACGGCTTACCGCCGGCGCATTGCGGGCCGGGTGCTTGCTGCCGGGGGTGGACAGATTGGTGGCCAGGTTGGCGACGTCTGCATCCGCCACGGCCATGATCTCTACGCCGCCCCCCATTGTCGGGCGATTGGACAAGATGAGGGCGTCGGCACCCAGTTCCTCGCGGACCTGTCTGAGTGCATCACGTGTGGTTTTTCCGAAGAATTTTTTTACCACCATTGTTTATCAGCCCTTGCTTCCCCCAATTACCGCAATTATACGAATGGATTTATTGTCAGGTACTTCATTATGCGAGATCACACGCAGTTGTGGGAGTGCTCTTCTCAAGAATCGTGCCAACAAGGGACGTAAACCCGGTGGCGTAAGCAATACCGGATTGTAACCTTGAATTTCCACCTGCTCGGCCTGTTGTGCTGCACTGGAGAGCAGGTTTTCCGCCAGTCCGGGTTCCAGCCCGCCACCGGTTTTGGAATTGACCGCCTGCGACAGTACGTTTTCCAGCGCCGGGTCCAGCGTCATCAAGGGCAATTCGGTTTCGCCCGGGAACAGTTGCTGCACGATCACCCGTGCCAGCGCAGTGCGCACCGCCGAGGTCAGGTCGTCCACATCCTGGGTGGTGCTGATATGGTCGGCCAGCGTTTCCAGAATGGTGCGGAAGTCGCGGATGTGAATGCCATCGGTAAGCAGCTGCTGCAATACCTTCTGCAAAATGCCGATGGGAACAATCTTGGGCACCAGGTCTTCCACCAGCTTGGGCGACTCCTTGGCCTGGTGGTCGATCAGCGCCTGGACTTCCTCGCGGCCCAGCAGTTCTGCTGCGTGGGTTTGCAGCAGGTTGGAAATATGCGTGGCCACCACGGTGCTGGAGTCCACCACGGTGTAGCCCATTTGCTGGGCTTCCTCGCGTCGGGCGGCATCAATCCATACCGCGGGCAGGCCGAAGGCCGGGTCGGTGGTGGGGGTGCCGGGCATGGTGCCATTCACCCGGCCTGGGTTGATGGCCAGGTACTGACCGATATAGGCCTCGCCCTGACCGACTTCTACGCCTTTGAGCAGGATACGGTAGGCGTTGGGCTTGATTTCCAGATTGTCGCGAATGTGTACTGCAGGCACCAGAAAGCCCAGTTCCTGGGCGATTTTCTTGCGGATGCCGCGAATACGGCGTAGCAGTTCGCCATCCTGGGTACGGTCTACCAGCGGAATCAGGCGGTAGCCTACTTCCAGCCCCAGTGCATCCACATGCTGCACGTCGTTCCAGCTGACTTCGGCCATGGGCTGGTCGGGCGGGGCAGCCGCCTGTGCCTGCTGCTGGCTGGCCTGCACGGCAGCGGCTTTTTCCTTCTTGTCCATGGTCCAGCCCAGAAAACCCAGCAGGCTGGCAATCAGCAGGAAGGAGAAGTGCGGCATGTTGGGAATCAGCCCGATCATGCCAATGACCGCCGCGGTGATGTACAGCACTTGCGGCTTGGCAAACAGCTGGCCGAAGAACTGCTCCGACATGTCCTTGTCGGTGCCCACGCGCGACACCACGATACCGGCGGCGGTGGAGATGATCAGCGCCGGAATCTGGGCAACCAGGCCGTCACCGATGGTGAGCAGGGTGTAAGTCTTGGCAGCGGTGCCTGCGTCCAGATCGTGTTGCACCACACCGACGATCAGGCCGCCGACAATATTGATGATGATGATCATGATGCCAGCCATGGCATCGCCGCGCACGAATTTGGAAGCACCGTCCATGGAACCGAAGAAGTTGGCTTCCTCGGCAATGGTGGAGCGGCGCTTGCGTGCTTCGTCTTCGCCGATCAGGCCGGCGTTCAGGTCGGCGTCAATCGCCATCTGCTTGCCGGGCATGGCATCCAGGGTGAAGCGGGCCGACACTTCGGCAATCCGCCCGGCACCCTTGGTGATCACCACGAAGTTGATGATGGTAATGATGACGAAGACGACGATACCAATGGCAACGTTGTCGCCGATCAGGAAGTGGGCAAAGGATTCGATCACCTTGCCGGCAGCATCCGGGCCGCTGTGGCCTTCCAGCAGGATCACCCGGCTGGACGCCACGTTTAGCGACAGGCGCAGCAGGGTGGTGATCAGCAGCACCGAGGGGAAGGAGGAAAAGTCCAGCGGCTTGCGGACATTGATGCCCACCAGCAGCACGATCACCGACACCGCAATGTTGAAGGTAAAGAACATGTCCAGCAGCACCGGCGGCAACGGCAATACCATCATCGACAAAATGAGGATGATGAGAATAGGGCCGGCCAGCTTGGTGACGTTGAACTGCTTCAACAGGGTGAGGAAATTATCCATCCGTAATTATGGTCTCGCTTTCGGGGCCGCATCTTGCTGGCGTTTGCTTTCCGGGTCAAGGTCAGCCGGGACATCCAGCTGGTCCGGGAAAACCGGTGCCAGCCCGCCATTGTACTCGTAGGCTTTCAACTGGTAGACATAGGCCAGGATCTGCGCTGCCGCAGTATACAGCCTGGCGGGGATTTCCCGTCCCAATTCGCCATGGAAATACAGTGCCCGGGCAAAGCTGGGTGAACGCATCACCGTGACCTTGTGCTCCTTGCCGGTGGCGATGATCTTTTCTGCCAGCTTCAGGGTGCCCATGGCCACGATTTCCGGCGCCTGCATGCCTTCCTCGTATTTCAGCGCCACCGCGTAGTGGGTCGGGTTGGTCACAATCACGTTGGCCTTGGGGATTTCCTGCATCATGCGTTTGCGTGCGGCTTCGCGCTGCAACTGGCGAATGCGGCCCTTGACCTCGGGCGAGCCTTCCATTTCCTTGTATTCCTGCTTGATCTCTTCCTTGGTCATGCGCAGCTGCTTGTGGTAGTTCCACAGCTGGAAGGGCACGTCGATCACCACCAGCATCAGCATGGCGGCGGTGACGATGAAAAAGGTGGTGATCAGCATGTCGGTCATCTTGAGGATGCCTGCTTCCAGCGGCATGGACAGCAAGCCCAGGATGTCGGTGCGCTCGCGCCAGATGATCCACACGGCCACACCGCCGATCAGCATGCTCTTGAGAATGGCTTTCAGGCCTTCGGTGGCGGCATTGAGCGAGAAAATGCGCTTGATGCCGCTGGCCGGGTTCAGCTTGGTCAGCTTGGGTTCCAGCGGTGCCAGGGTGAAGTTCCAGCCGCCGATCAGGATGGGCGTGGCCACCGCCACGATGGCAAGGCCGCCAAAAATGGGCAGTAACTGCCACAACATGCCGAACATGGCTTCCTTGAAGCGGATGATGGCCGGCTCGGCCTGGGCTACCGTGTGCTGATCAAAAATCAGCAGCTGCTTCATCATGACCATGATGGCCGTGCCCAGCTTGCCTCCCAGCGTCATCAGCAGGGCGACTCCGGTCATGGTGACGGCGAAGGTGGACAATTCCCGCGAGCGGGGAACATTGCCATCATCCCGCGCGGTTTGCAGCCGTTTGGCTGACGCGGGTTCGGTCCGTTCGAGATCGGAATCTTCTGCCATTGAGCCCCTGTTTTCTGACGTTGTATTTTAAAGCGGATGGTAGCGTATGCCGGGGGCGGCAGGCCAGCCCCTTTTGCCGTATGGGTATTGGCTTGGCCGCTGGGAAGAGCTGTGCTGTGCACCGCCAGCTCAGGTACAATCCGCAGATTGAACTTGATGGATGGCAGCATGAAACAGTACCTCGACCTGATGCGCCATGTGCTGGAACATGGCCATGACAAGTCCGACCGCACCGGCACCGGCACCCGCTCGGTGTTTGGCTACCAGATGCGCTTCGACCTGCAACAGGGTTTTCCGCTGGTCACCACCAAGAAATGCCACCTGCGTTCCATCATTCACGAATTGCTGTGGTTTTTGTCCGGCGACACCAATATCCGTTATCTGAAGGAAAACGGCGTTTCCATCTGGGATGAATGGGCCGATGAAAACGGCGACCTGGGCCCGGTATACGGTTACCAGTGGCGCAGCTGGCCGGCGCCGGATGGCCGCCATATCGACCAGATCAGCAATGTGGTGGAGATGATCAAGCGCAATCCTGATTCGCGCCGTCTGATCGTGTCGGCCTGGAACCCGGCGCTGGTGGACGAAATGGCACTGCCGCCTTGCCACAGCCTGTTCCAGTTTTATGTGGCGGATGGCAAGTTGTCCTGCCAGCTGTATCAGCGCTCGGCTGACATTTTCCTGGGTGTGCCGTTCAATATCGCCTCCTATGCCTTGCTCACCATGATGGTGGCGCAGGTGTGCGGCCTCAAGCCCGGTGATTTCGTGCATACGCTGGGTGATGCCCATCTGTACAGCAACCACCTGGAGCAGACCCGTCTGCAACTGAGCCGCGAACCACGTCCGCTGCCGCAGATGAAGATCAACCCGGCCGTGACCGACCTGTTTGCCTTCACCTTCGACGACTTCACGCTGGAAGGTTACGACCCGCATCCGCACATCAAGGGAGCGGTGGCTGTATGAGCAAGCCTGTACTGACCCTGGTGGCGGCCAAGGCCCGCAATGGCGTGATCGGCATCAACAACACCTTGCCCTGGCATTTGCCGGAAGACCTCAAGCATTTCAAGGCGGTGACCCTGGGCAAGCCGGTGCTGATGGGCCGTAAAACCTACGATTCGATCGGACGCCCCTTGCCGGGACGACGCAATATCGTCATCACCCGCCAGTCAGACTGGCAGGTCGATGGCGTAGAGGTGGCGCATTCGCTGGAACAGGCGCTGGAAATGGCTGATGGTGTGGCGGAAGTCTGCCTGATTGGCGGTGCTGATTTGTATCGTCAGGCGATGGCATTGGCAGATGCCCTGCGGCTGACCGAGATTGATGCCGATTTTGCTGGCGACGCCTGTTTCCCGGAGGTGAGTGCCACTGATTGGCAGGAAGTGGCGCGTAGCAGTTTCACCAGCGACAAGGGGCTGCAGTATGCCTTTGTCGACTATCAGCGCAAGCCGGGCTGAATGGTAGCCATGCCAAGCAAAAGGCCGCTCGGTGAGCGGCCTTTGTTATTTACAAGTTGAGCAGTGTTCAGGAAGTGCTACCAGCCAGCGCTTCTGCCGATTGCTGGGCCAGCTTGCTGTAGTCCTGACCGAATTCCGCCACCATGATGCGCAGGCGGGTGGTGTCGCGGGCAATGATGGTCTTGAGCAGGTCGTCCAGGAACTGCTGGGTGCGATCCATCTGCGAACGACCCGCGCGCAGGATGGCATACAGGCAGCGCTGGGTGAGCGGCAGCAGGTCCTGCAAGGTGGCGCTCATGTAGCGGTTGCTGGAGAAGTCGTACAGCGCGCGCAAGAATTCCACGCCGCAATCGAAGTAGGCTGGCATGTCATCCTTGCGATGGCATTCGTCCAGCGTGGACATCAGCTCGAAAAAACGCGCCAGGTCGTCGTTTTTCCAGTTGCTGGCCAGATTGCACACCACGCGGTCCAGCAACATGAACCACAGTTCGAAAAAGTCGCGCACGTCGGTGCTGGAAATGCTGGACACCATGGCACCACGCCGCGGGTAGATTTCCACCAGGTGACGGCGTTGCAGGATCAGCAGCGCTTCGCGCACCGAGCCACGGCTGACTTCCAGCTCGGCGGCAATCCGCAATTCCTGAATCCGTTCTCCCGGTGCCATTTCACCCTGGATGATTTTTTTACCGAGGTATTGGGCGATTTGCTCGGTGAGCGAATCGTTCGCCTTGAACGTCATCAGTGTCTCCATTATCGAATATTATTATTTTCATATATATTGGCTGATTCGGCAATTGGAATGTGGAATTGTCGGGCAGTCGGTCTGTTGCCTTGCTGCGGAGTGTGCCATGCCGACTGTTGCATTTTGTCGCGTGTACGGTGCGGCATCAGGGAAATCCCTTGTACAGTTTTCCGTTTTGGTTTTATTATTCGAACGCTTGTTTGAAAATCGCTGACACGAGGAATGGGGCTTTCAAACGCGTACTTGGGCAGGCAGTGCCACGTGTGTGCGGCAATGTGTGTTCTCGTAATCTAGCGGGTTGTTTACCGGTCCTGGACCGGGGGATGATTGGGGCCTTCGCTGCGGCGAAGGCCTTTTTTTATGTTCTGTCCCTGGTGCTGTGCGGCAGGCAAAAGAAAACCCCTGCCGGCATGAAGCAGGGCAGGGGTGCGTTAATCTGCTGTAACAGCGCGGATTACGCGATGGCGCGGCGGGTGGCCATCAGGTAATTCACCTGAGTGTCATCTCCCAGCGCATAGATACGGGTGAGCGGGTTGTAGCTCATGCCGCTGACGTTGCTGATTTCCAGCCCGGCATTGCGCGCCATGCGCGACAGCTCGGACGGCTTGAGGAAACGCGCATATTCGTGGGTGCCGCGCGGCAGCATGTTGAGCACGTATTCAGCACCGACTACCGCCAGCAGGTAAGCCTTGGCATTGCGGTTGAGGGTGGAAAAAAACACCCAGCCACCCGGTTTCACCAGGCGGGCACAGCTGCGTACCACGCTTTCCGGGTCCGGCACGTGTTCCAGCATTTCCATGCAGGTCACCACATCAAAACTGCCGGGCGCTTCGTCGGCCAGATCCTCCACTGCAACACAGCGGTATTCGACGCTGACGCCGGATTCCAGACTGTGCAGCTGGGCCACTTTCAAGGACTTCCTGGCCAGGTCGATGCCGGTCACCTGCGCGCCGCGCTGTGCCATGCTCTCGGCCAGAATGCCGCCGCCACAGCCCACGTCCAGGACTTTCAGGTCCTTGATGCCGGCAAAGTCATCGATATAGTCCAGTCGCAGCGGGTTGATTTCATGCAGCGGCTTGAATTCGCTGTCCTTGTCCCACCATTTGTGGGCCAGCTGGCTGAATTTGTCGATTTCCAGATCGTCTACATTGCTCATTGCTTACCTCGCCAGAATACGTTTGCGCCAGTCTTCACCGCGCGCCTTGAGATCTGCTTCGTCCAGGGTGGTCAGCTGACGCTGGGCGAGCAGGGCGCGGCCCTTGACCCAGACGTGGCTGACCTGTTCGCGGCCGGCGGCATACACCACATGCGATACCGGGTCGAAAGCCGGCGCGGTTTCCAGCGCTGACAGGTCGATGGCAATCAGGTCGGCCTGTTTGCCCTGTTTGACCGAACCCACCTTGTCGGCAATGCCCAGTGCCTTGGCACCGTTGAGGGTGGCCATGCGGATGGCGGTGGCGGCCGGCACTGCGGTCGGGTCCAGCGTTCCGACCTTGGCCAGCAGGGCAGCCAGTCGGGTTTCAGACAGCATGTCCAGCTTGTTGTTGGAGGCCGCGCCATCGGTGCCGATGCCAACATTGACGCCAGCTGCCAGCAAGGCCGGAACCGGGGCAATGCCGGAGGCCAGCTTCATGTTGGACGCCGGGTTGTGGGCAATGGAAATGCCATGACGGGCAGCCGCTTCAATTTCTGCGCTGTCCAGATGCACCATGTGTGCGGCAATCAGTCGTGGCGACAGCAGGCCCAGTTTGGCCAGACGGGCCAGCGGACGTTGCTGGTGTTCTGTCACGCTGCCGGCCACTTCGTCGGCGGTTTCGTGGATGTGGCAGTGAATCAGCATGTCTTCACGCTCGGCCAGCTCCACCACCTGGCGGAATGTGTTGTCGGATACGGTGTAAGGCGCGTGCGGGGCCAGGGTGAAGGTAATCAGCTCTTCACCCAGGAAGGCCTTGCGTTCTTCCATGCCCTTGCTGATGTATTCGCCGGCATTGCTGCCGTAGTTGGTGGGGAACTCCAGGATGGAACAGCCTACAAAGGTTCGCATGCCGGAAGCCAGGCCGGCGCGGGCCATGGCGTCATGGTAGAAGTACATGTCATTGATGGTGGTGGTGCCACCGCGAATCATTTCCGCCATGGCCAGGCTGGCGCCGTCGAACACGAAGTCATCGCGCACGTGTTTGCCTTCTGCCGGCCAGATGTGGTTGTTCAGCCAGTCCATCAATGCCTTGTCGTCGGCCATGCCGCGCAACAATGTCATGGCAGAGTGGCCGTGCAGGTTGATCAGGCCCGGCATCAGCACATGGTTGTCCAGGGTGATGGTTTCATCCGCTTGCAAGCTGCCACACTGGGCGATCGGAAGGATCTGGGCTATCCTGCCATCCTTGATGGCAATGGCATGGTTTTCCAGAACCTCGCCATCGTTTTCCACGGTAATGATCCAGCGTGCTGAAATAAGAGTGTCATAGTGCATGTGTGACATCAGGCCAATCCTGCAGAATTCGGAATGGCTTGGATTGTAGGCTGCTGCCATGGGCATGGCAAATTGACCATGGGCTGTCTCGCTGCGTTGCAGAAACTGTCGTTGTGCAGAAAAAATCGCTTATAACGGAATCAGGTCTGACTTATCATGCGTGCATTCCCCGCATGCTTTGTCATCATTAGTTTTTTGCATCATTGAATATTTGAATATTGCCGGCGGATGTTCCGCGCCATTAACGCATTTTGATTATCAAGACCAATGGCAACCCAAGAAGATAAAAACCCTGTCACCTCCAGTTTGTCGCTGCGCGCGGTATTTTTGATCGCCGTGGTACTCGGCTTGCTCATTCCCGCGTCCATCATCAGTTACCTGAGTATCAACATTCAGCGCGATAACCTGACGGCACAACTGGAAACCGACGAAAAGCGCTTGCTGGACATTGTTGCGCTGGGCATGCAGGAACCGTTGTGGAACCTGAGCCGCCAGGCCGGCAGCCCGTTGATTTCCTCGGTGATGGAGGATGCCCGGGTGGTGTCCATCCGCGTGACCGATACCCAGTCCAACCAGGTGTTCCTGTCCGCCTTGCGCAGCGAGCGCCGTGTGGGCGGCGTGTCTTTCGTGCAGAAGCCGGTGATTTACCGTGGCGAGGAAATCGGCCAGGTGACGCTGGAATTCGATACCGAACATCTGGCTAATGCCCTGCACAACCAGGTCAAGAACATCCTGCTGATTCTGGTGGCGCAGCTGGTGCTGTCCATCCTGCTGATCATGAGTATTTTGCATTCCCGCTTCCTGCGTCCGATGCACAGCCTGACCGAACAGGCCACCCAGCTGGCCGAGCTCAAGCTGGAGTCGCCGTTCTACTGGGCAAGGCGTGATGAAATCGGCAAGCTGGGCAAGCATCTGGAATGGACCCGCTCCGAACTCAAGCGCCTGATTGACGAGCTGCGCGCCAAGACATTGGCGCTGGAGGCCGACATTTCGCGCCGCCGTGAAGTGGAAGATGCGCTGCGTCGTTCGGAAAACAAATACCGCGAGCTGTTCTGGTCCAATCTGGACGGCATTGTCATCAGTTCGCTGGACGGGCAGGTGATGGATGCCAACCCGGCCTTCCTCAACCTGATGTGCTACAACCTGGACCAGCTCAAGCAGCAGAACTTCTGGTCGCTGGTGGGGCAGGAGAGCGAAGCGCTGGAGCGTTTCAATCTGGACAACAAGGTATTGCGCTTCGGCTATTGCGACGAATTCGAAGCGGTGTACATGAACCGCTTTGGCAACCATGTGCCGGTCAGCGTGAAAACCGTTGCCATGCGTGACGCCTTTGGCCGCATCAATGCGGTGTGGCGCATGGTGCGTGACATTTCGGAAAAACGTGCAGCGGAAGAGCGGGTGCAGCTTGCGGCCAAGGTGTTCGAGAACACCGTGGAAGGCATCATGATCACCGACAGCGAAAAACGCATTCGCAGTGTCAACAAGGCCTTTACCGAAATCACCGGTTATACGCAGCAGGAAGTGCTGGGGCAGAAAACCAGCATTCTCTCCTCTGGCCGTCATGATGATGCCTTCTACACCACCATGTGGCAGGCCATTGATAATCAGGGCTCATGGCAGGGCGAAATCTGGAATCGCCGCAAGAACGGTGAAATCTATCCGGAATGGCTGGCCATCAACGCCGTGCGTAACCCCTTGTCGGAAATCACGCACTATGTGGCCATTTTCAGTGATCTGACCGAACGCAAGGCAGCAGACGAGCGCATCCAGTTCCTGGCGCACTTCGACGTGCTCACCAGCCTGCCCAACCGTGCGCACATGCACGACCGGGTGGAGCTGGCCATTCATAATGCCTGCCGTGACAACGAGCAGATGGCCTTGCTGCTGCTGGACCTGGACCGCTTCAAGACCGTCAACGAGTCGCTGGGCCATTCTGCCGGGGACATCCTGTTGCAGGTGGCGGCCGACCGCATCAAGTCCTCCCTGGCTGCGGGCGAAACGGTGGCGCGTCAGGGCGGGGACGAATTCATCATCCTGCTGCCGGCCATTTCCGACCCCAGCGAGGCGGCTCTGGCAGCCGAGCGTATCCGTGAATCGTTTGGTGCCTCGATCGAACTGCACAATCACACCATCACCATCACGCCTTCCATCGGCATCAGCGTGTATCCGGATGATGGCCGCGACTTTGAAACCCTGGTGCGCAATGCCGATGCGGCGATGTATCACGCCAAGTCGTCCGGTCGCAACAGCTACAAGTTCTACACTGCCGACCTCAATGCCCGCGCGCGCGAGATTCTGGCCATTGAAAGCCAGCTGCGCTTTGCGCTGGAACGCAACGAGTTCATCCTGCATTACCAGCCACAGGTCGCCATGGCCGATGGCCGCATTACCGGTGCCGAGGCGCTGATCCGCTGGAATCACCCGTCACTGGGCATTCTTGGCCCGGCACGCTTCATCGAAGTGGCCGAGGAGCGTGGTTTCATCGTGCAGATCGGTAACTGGGTGATTCGTGAAGCCTGCCGTCAACTGGCGCTGTGGCATGACCAGGGCCTGCCCAAGATGTCCCTGGCCATCAATCTGTCTGCCTTGCAGTTCCGCCAACAGGATCTGGCCGAGGTACTGGAGAAGGCGCTCAGCAGCCATGGCCTGTCTGCCGACATGCTGGATGTGGAAGTGACCGAAAGCGTCATCATGGAAGACGTCACCAGTACCTTGCAGGCCATCGACAGCATCAAGGGCATGGGTTTGCAGCTGTCGATTGATGACTTTGGTACCGGCTATTCCAGCCTGTCCTACCTCAAGCGCTTCAAGGCCGACAAGCTGAAGATCGACCGCTCCTTCGTGCGTGACATCCCGAATGATCTGGACGACTCGGCCATTGCCCGTGCCATCATCAACATGGCCAAGAACCTCAACATGCAGGTGGTGGCTGAAGGGGTGGAAACGATAGACCAGTGGCACTTCCTGAAACAGGAAGGTTGTGACCTGATTCAGGGCTATCTGCTGGCCAAGCCGATGCCGCCGGAAGAGTTTACCGGCTTGCTGGCCAAGGGAACGTTGCTGCCGGGTGAGTGAGCTTGGCTGCAGTTGTGATAAAAAAACCGCAAGGAATGTTCCTTGCGGTTTTTTCATTGCCTGTCAGAAGGCGTAACCGATGCCCACGCGGTAGATGGAGTTCTTGGTCGTACTGTTGGGCTCGTAATAGCCATAGCTGCTCAGATCGCTGATGCCATACGAGTAGCTTTCGTGGCTGTAGCTGATCTTGCCATGGAAGCGCTGGCTGAAAGCATAGTCGGCGCCGACACCGTAACGCTTGAAGGAGGAGTTGCCCAGCGTGGCTTCTGGCAACGTGTAGTGATTGGTGCTGATTTTCGACTGGAAGGTGCGGCCATAAAACAGATCCGCGTTCAGGACCAGCTTGTTGACCGGTGCCACCTGCAACAGCAAGCCCAGCCCACCGTAGTTGTGGCTGTAGGTTTCATCCTGAGTGGCTGACAGACCACGTTCCCAGCGGTGGTGACCCAGTTCGACATAGGGGGTCAGCATGGTCTGTCTGGACATGCTGAAGCCCTTGCCGTAGCGGGCGCTGTAGTTGTAGATGTGAGCCGTGCTGCTTGATTTGAGCGAACCATAACCGGCATTACTGTTGATGTAGGAACCCACGTAATCAGTGTTGCCGTTGCTGTAATTGAAATCGAACTGCAGGTAATCATTACCCAGCGCCCAGTCAGACATGGATGTGGCGCTCAGGCCGAAACCGGGGATGTTACCGTTTTCCGTATCCAGCAGTCCCGGAGCAGAGCCATGGCTGCCGCCGGTTTCCGCATAGTCCATTTTGGTGTTTTGCAGATAGAGGCTGTACTGGTTATTGGCCGCGAGAATGTCGGCATTGCCCGTTGAACTTTTGGCGGCAAATGCCGGGGTGATCAGACAGACAGCAGAACAGACAGCAAGGGTAGTGTGCAGAATGCGCATACGGATGATTCACTTTCGGAGTTGGCTTGTTTTTTTGGATCGGCATTGTAAAAACCAATGGCATGCACAAGAAAGCAGTGTCTGGTCAGGCTTTATTGTGAAATGACATGCATAACATTGGTTTTTAAACCAATGGCATTTTAGGTTGATTGCCATGGTCTATTCAATTGTTACGATCCAATTTGCACAAATAAAAAAATGGCCTTGTCGGGTAACAAGGCATTTGCACTTTCTGCAGCGGTAAGACTGCTTATTCGGGACGCATCTGCGGGAACAGGATAACGTCGCGGATGGACGGGGCATCGGTCAGCAGCATCACCAGACGGTCGATGCCGATACCGCAACCGCCAGTCGGCGGCAGGCCGTATTCCATGGCGCGGATGTAGTCGGCGTCGTAGTGCATGGCTTCGTCGTCACCGGCGTCCTTTTGGGCCACCTGGGACATGAAGCGGGCGGCCTGGTCTTCCGGGTCATTCAACTCGGAGTAGCCATTGGCGTGCTCACGGCCCACGATGAACAGTTCGAAGCGTTCGGTGATGGACGGGTCAGCATCGGAACCACGGGCCAGCGGGGACACTTCTACCGGATAGTCGATGATGAAGGTCGGGTTCCACAGCAGGCCTTCGGCACATTCTTCAAACAGGGCCAGTTGCAGGCTGCCCAGGCCCGGTGCCGGCGGCAGCTTGCCACCCAGGCGCTTGATTTCGCTGGCAACCCAGGCCGCGTCGGCCAGTTGTTCGTCGGTGTACTGCGGGTTGTAGTGCTTGATGGCACCAACAATGGTGAAGCGGTCGAACGGTTTGCCCAGTTCCACTTCCTTGCCGTTGTAGCTGATGGTGGTGCTGCCACACACGGTTTCGGCACAGCGACGGATGATGTTTTCGGTCATCTCCATCATGCGCTGGTAGTCGCTGTAGGCTTCGTAAAACTCGATCATGGTGAACTCGGGGTTGTGGCGTGTGCTCATCCCCTCGTTACGGAAGTTGCGGTTGATCTCGAATACGCGTTCCAGACCACCCACCACCAGACGCTTCAGATAAAGTTCCGGCGCAATGCGCAGGTATAGCGGCATGTCCAGCGCATTGTGGTGGGTCACGAACGGTTTGGCCGTGGCACCGCCCGGGATTGGGTGCATCATCGGGGTTTCCACTTCCAGATAACCTTCGCTCACCATCACGTCGCGGATCTTCTGCACGATCTGCGAGCGCTTGATGAAGGTGGTGCGGCTTTCTTCGCTCATGATCAGGTCGGCGTAGCGCTGACGGTACTTTTGTTCCTGATCGGTCATGCCGTGGAATTTTTCCGGCAGCGGACGGATGTTCTTGGACAGCAGGCGCACTTCGCTGGCCTTGACGGTCAACTCGCCGGTCTTGGTCTTGAACAGCTCGCCACGGATGGCGATGATGTCGCCCAGGTCAAAGTGCTTGAACTCGGCGTGGGCTTCTTCACCGACACCGTCGTTGGCGATGTAAGCCTGGATGCGGCCGCTGCCATCCTGCAGGGTGGCAAAGCTGGCCTTGCCCATGACGCGCTTGAGCATCATGCGGCCGGCAACGGCAACCTCGATCTTCTCGGCTTCCAGAGCTTCCTTGTCTTTACCCGCGTGTTTTTCCTGAAGATCCTTGGCAAAGTGGCTGCGTTTGAAATCGTTGGGGAAAGCGACGCGTTTTTCGCGGATGCTCTTCAGCTTCTGGCGGCGTTCCGCCATGATCTGGTTTTCGTCCTGACTCAGGGATGATGCTTGTTCACGTTCAGACATGATGACTCCGTTGACTACTGCGGTAAGGGCAGGGGGCCATTCCCCCGCCAGGCCTCATCGGCCAACAATTAAGGTTTTACGCTGCTGTAATGCAGGCCGGCAGCTGCTGCCGGCCCGGACGTTTACACGCCCTGTTTCAGACTGGCTTCAATAAAGCCGTCCAGGTCGCCATCCATGACGCCCTTGATATTGCCCACTTCATGGCTGGTACGCAGGTCCTTGATGCGGGACTGGTCGAACACGTAGGAGCGGATCTGGTGACCCCAGCCCACATCGGTCTTGGTGTCTTCCAGCGCCTGCTTGGCCTCGTTGCGCTTTTTCAGCTCCAGCTCGTACAGCTTGGCACGCAGCATCTGCATGGCTTCGTCGCGGTTGCGGTGCTGCGAGCGGTCGTTCTGGCACTGCACCACGGTATTGGTGGGCAAGTGGGTGATACGTACGGCCGAGTCTGTCTTGTTAATGTGCTGACCACCTGCACCGGAGGCGCGATAGGTGTCGATACGCAGATCAGCCGGGTTGATGTCGATCTCGAAGCTGTCGTCCACTTCCGGGTATACGAATACCGAGGAGAACGAGGTGTGGCGACGGGCGTTGGAGTCAAACGGCGACACGCGCACCAGGCGGTGAACGCCCACTTCGGTACGCAGCAGACCGTAGGCGTATTCGCCCTCGATCTTCAGCGTAGCGCTGCTGATGCCGGCCACTTCGCCTTCGGATACTTCCAGTACGTCTACCTTGAAGCCCTTGCGCTCAGCATAGCGGGTGTACATGCGCAACAGCATGCCGGCCCAGTCCTGTGCCTCGGTGCCACCGGCACCAGCCTGGATGTCCAGGAAGCAGTTGTTCGGGTCCATCGGGTCGTGGAACATGCGGCGGAATTCCATCTTGGCCACCTTGGCTTCGACTTCTTCCATGTCGGACTGCACGGCGAGAATGGTTTCGTCATCCTCTTCGCTCTTGCCCATTTCCAGCAGTTCGCGGCCATCGGCAATGCTGGCATTGATGCTGTCCAGCACCAGTACCACGTCTTCCAGCTGCTTGCGTTCGCGGCCCAGTTCCTGTGCGCGCTTGGGGTCGTTCCAGATATCAGGGTCTTCGGTAAGGCGGCTTACTTCTTCCAGACGGTCTTTTTTACCGTCGTAGTCAAAGATACCCCCGAATATCGGCGGCGCGTTCGGCCAGGTTTTCAATCGTGGCCGCGATCTGGTTCAGGACTTCAACTTCAATCATGCTCTTGCTCCAGTTAGCAGTCTGTATTAGTAAATTCAAATATGCTTGGCGGTATTGATCAAACACAAAAAGCGCACCATGCGGTGCGCTTTTCGCTGATCTGGCTAAGTCTTAGCCAAACAGGTGAGCGACAGCTGCGCGCTCTTCTTCCAGCTCGGCCAGGGTGAAGTTCATGCGTTCGCGGCTGAACTCGTCCACTTCCAGGCCTTGAACGATCTTGTACTCGCCATTTTCGCATACAACCGGGAAGCCGTACATCACGCCTTCCGGAATGCCGTAGGAACCGTCGGACGGAATGCCCATGGTCACCCACTTGCCATTGCTGCCCAGCACCCAGTCGTGGATGTGGTCGATGGCGGCGTTGGCAGCGGAAGCTGCAGAGGACAGGCCACGTGCTTCGATGATGGCGGCACCACGCTTGCCAACGGTCGGCAGGAATACGTCACGGTTCCAGGCTTCGTCGTTGATCATGGCTTTTACCGACTGGCCATCGATGGTGGCGAAGCGGTAGTCGGCGTACATGGTCGGGGAGTGGTTGCCCCATACAGCCAGGTCCTTGATGGCGGAAACCGGCTTGCCAGTCTTGGCAGCGATTTGCGACAGGGCGCGGTTGTGGTCCAGACGCAACATGGCGGTGAAATTTTTCGGGTTCAGGTCCGGAGCGCTCTTCATGGCGATCCAGGCATTGGTGTTGGCCGGGTTGCCAACCACCAGAACGCGTACATTGCGGTCGGCGTGGTCGTTCAGTGCCTTGCCCTGAACGGTGAAGATGGCGCCATTGGCTTCCAGCAGGTCTTTGCGTTCCATGCCTTTGCTACGCGGACGCGCGCCCACCAGCAGGGCTACTTGAGCGTCCTTGAAAGCGACGTTCGGATCGTCGGTGGCAACCATGCCGGCCAGCAGCGGGAAGGCACAGTCTTCCAGTTCCATCATCACGCCTTTAACGGCGGTCTGGGCTTGCGGCAGGTCGAGCAGTTGCAGGATGACCGGCTGGTCTTTGCCCAGCATTTCACCACTGGCGATACGGAACAGCAGGCTGTAGCCAATCTGACCAGCAGCGCCGGTAACGGCAACGCGAACGGGAGCTTTCATTGGTGGACTCTCCTTTAGATATCCGAGACTGTCTCAAATAGCAGATGTTGCTCTGCACTATAAGTGTGAAGCGAGTGTATCACGGAGTGTAGACCATGTGGGGCTGGAATCCCCATCAGAAATTCTGATATGCTGGTTTTACTCTTGTGTCTTATATAAGACATCCCTTTACGCTTGATTTGTTTGATGATACAAAGCCACTACATGATTGCAAATGCCCCACGCCGACAGCCGCTGTATGTGCAGATCAAGCAGTTTTTACTGCGTCGTATCGCCGAAGGCGAGTGGCTGGAGCATGATGCCTTGCCCAGTGAGTGGGATCTGGCTGATGAGATGTCCGTCAGTCAGGGAACGGTCCGCAAGGCGCTGAGCGAGTTGGTGGCCGATGGTCTGCTTTACCGCCAGCAAGGCAAGGGGACATTTGTTGCTCCGGTGCTCAGTGACTGGGGTAATGCCTTGCTGCAGTCGCCCGGTGTGTTTGACGAAGTGCCGGACCGGCTCAGTTGCGAGTTTCTGGCCATCTCCCGGATGAATGCCAGCGATGACATGGCGGTGGCCTTGCAGTTGCGTCGGCATGCGCCGATGTTCCGGGTACGCCAGTTGTGGCGCGGGCAGGGCAGGCCGGTGGCGCTGGATGAGGTTTATCTGCCTGCCGAGCGCTTCGATGGCATGGAAGCGCGCTGGTTCAGGTCTGGTGTCGGTGTGTATGCCACCTTGCAGCAGCGCTTCGGGGTAAGAGTGGTTGAGAGTCGTGAGCAATACCGTGCAGTGATGCTGCCGCGTGAGGATGCCAACCTGCTTGGCCTGTCCGGGGCGGCACTGGAGGAGCCGGTGTTGAGCATGCTTCGACTGACCTTTTCGTCAGTTGGAGAGCGGGTTGAATGGCGGCAGCGCTACTGCCTGAGTCGGGACCTGGCGCTGCTGCAAAAGGGCTGCTGATGTCGCCTGTCGGCATGCAAATGTCGCTTGTCAGGCAAAAAACGGTCAGTAGCCGGGTGATTTTTGCTAGAATTTCCAGATCATATTGCCCTGCAGCATCGGGCAGCATGATGTTTAAGTATTGAAGGGGACCACCCGGTTTCTACAAGGGCGGACCTTTCAGGCGGGCTTCCAGACAGGGGCCCGGAGATAACCACTTGGTTCAAATACATCCAAGGAAGCCATATGCAGAAGCAACGACCGAAGCACCTGGATCTGGCCACGATCAGACTGCCCATCCCGGGCATCGTCTCGATCTTGCACCGGGTCAGTGGTGTGGCGCTCTTCTTTTCCCTCCCGCTGTTGATCTACCTCCTACATGGTTCGCTCAGTTCAGCAGAGTCCTTTGAAACCTACCGTGCCGTAGTCGCGCACCCGCTGATGAAGATCATCCTCATCGGCTTGCTGTGGGCCTACATGCATCACTTCTGTGCCGGTATCCGTTTCCTGTTCCTGGATATCCATAAGGGTCTGGAACTGCAAACCGCTCGCGCTACCGCCAAGACTGTTGTGGTGGTGAGCCTGGCTCTGACTCTGATTCTGGGAGTAGCACTATGGTAAACCGCTCTGTCATCGGCGCTCACTACGGTTTGCGCGACTGGGTCATGCAGCGCGTGACGGCCACCATCATGGTGATCTATACCGTAGCTCTGGCACTGTTCCTGCTGACCATGCCGTCCAGCTATGCCGGCTGGAAAGACTTCTTCGCGCAAACCTGGGTTCAGGTACTGACCCAGACTACCTTGCTGGCAGTGTTCCTGCACGTATGGGTTGGTATTCGCGATGTGTGGATGGACTACATCAAGCCGACCGGCCTGCGCCTGGCGCTGCATGCCTTCACCATCGTGTGGCTGGTGTCCTGTTTCATCTATTCCGTTAAAGTTGTCTGGGGGCTGTAATGGGCGTACCTGTTCGTCATTTTGATGCAGTAATCGTTGGCGCAGGTGGTGCCGGCATGCGTGCCGCCCTGCAGCTGTCCGAAGCTGGCCTGAAGACTGCCGTTCTGTCCAAGGTATTTCCCACCCGCTCGCATACCGTAGCGGCGCAGGGCGGTGTGTCCGCCTCTCTGGGTAACTCCGAGGAAGATCACTGGACCTGGCACATGTACGACACCGTAAAGGGTTCGGACTGGCTGGGTGACCAGGATGCCATCGAATTCATGTGCCGCGAGGCACCGAAGGTGGTGACCGAGCTGGAACACTACGGCATGCCGTTCGACCGTAACGCTGATGGCACCATCTACCAGCGTCCGTTCGGCGGTCACATGTCCAACTTCGGTGAAAAGCCGGTGCGTCGCGCCTGTGCTGCCGCCGACCGTACCGGTCATGCCATGCTGCACGCGCTGTACCAGCGCAATGTGCGTGCCAATACCCACTTCTTTGTAGAGTGGATGGCACTGGACCTGATTCGTGATGCCGACGGCAATGTGCAAGGCGTTGTTGCCATGGAAATGGAAACCTCGGAAATCGTGGTGTTCCAGGCCAAGGCCACCCTGTTTGCTACTGGCGGCGCCGGTCGTATCTATGCTTCTTCCACCAATGCCTTCATCAACACCGGTGATGGTCTGGGCATGGCCGCACGTGCCGGCATCCCGCTGGAAGACATGGAATTCTGGCAATTCCACCCCACTGGCGTTGCCGGTGCCGGTGTACTGATTACCGAAGGTGTCCGTGGCGAAGGCGGTATCCTGCGCAACAGCGCGGGCGAACGCTTCATGGAACGCTATGCACCGAATGCCAAGGATCTGGCTTCGCGTGACGTGGTGTCCCGTGCCATGGTGACCGAGATCAATGAAGGCCGTGGTTGTGGCCCGAACAAGGATCACGTGCTGCTGGACATCACTCACCTCGACCCCGATGTGATCATGTCCAAGCTGCCGGGCATCCGTGAAATTTCCATCAAGTTTGCCGGTGTGGACCCGATCAAGGCCCCGATTCCGGTAGTGCCGACCTGTCACTACCAGATGGGTGGCATCCCCACCAACTACCACGGCGAAGTGGTGGTGGAAGGCAAACCGGTACACGGCTTCTACGCCGCTGGCGAATGCGCTTGCGCCTCGGTGCACGGTGCCAACCGCCTGGGTACCAACTCTCTGCTCGACCTGCTGGTATTCGGCAAGAGTTCGGCCAACTCGATGATCGACTTCATCAAGCAACAGCCGCTGGAACTGCCGCAACTGGCTACTGCCGACGTAGAACGTTCGGTAGCTCGCGTAGAGCGCCTGAACAAGCAGACCAACGGTGTGGCCGTCAACGATGCCCGTACCGCCATGCAGCGTACCATGCAGGCACACTGCGGCGTGTTCCGCTTCAAGGACATGCTGGCTCAGGGTGTTGAGAAGATTCTGGAAGTGGAAAAGATGGTTCAACAGACCGAAATTTCCGACAAATCCAGCGTGTTCAACATGGCCCGCATCGAGGCACTGGAGCTGGAAAACCTGATCGAAGTGGCCAAGGCCACCATGATCTCGGCCAATGCCCGTACCGAATCGCGCGGCGCACACGTGCGTGACGATGCACCGGATACACCGGAAACCCCGAACGGCCGTGACGATGCCAACTGGCTGAAGCACACCCTGTGGAGCCGCGAAGGCAACCGTCTGGAATACAAGCCGGTGAACCTGCAGCCGCTGACTGTCGACACCATTGCTCTGAAGACACGTTCCTACTAAGGGCTTGAACAAGATGACTACAGAAACCGTCAAATTCCGCATCTACCGTTACGATCCGGACAAGGATGCCAAGCCCTACATGCAGGACATCAGCGTGGAGCTGGATTCCACCGACCGCAAGTTGCTGGATGCGCTGACCAAGCTGAAGGTGAAGGATGACACCATCACCTTCCGTCGTTCCTGCCGCGAGGGCGTGTGTGGCTCTGACGCCATGAACATCAACGGCAAGAACGGTCTGGCCTGTCTGACCGATTTCCGCGATCTGAAACAGCCGATCGAGCTGCGTCCGCTGCCGGGCCTGCCGGTGGTGCGCGACCTGATCGTCGACATGACCCAGTTCTTCAAGCAATACCACTCGATCAAGCCGTACGTGATCAACGACACGCCGCCGCCGGAACGCGAGCGCCTGCAAAGCCCGGAAGACCGTGAAGAGCTCAACGGCCTGTACGAGTGCATTCTGTGCGCCTGCTGCTCCACCAGCTGCCCGTCGTTCTGGTGGAACCCGGACAAATTCGTTGGCCCGGCCGGCCTGCTCGCAGCCTATCGCTTCATTGCCGATACCCGCGACACCGCCATCAACGAACGTCTGGACAACCTGGAAGATCCGTACCGTCTGTTCCGTTGCCACACCATCATGAACTGTGTCGATGTTTGCCCCAAGGGCCTGAACCCCACCAAGGCAATCGGCAAGATCAAAGACCTGATGGTCAAGCGTGCAGTATGACCGCTTACGATCCGATTGAACTCAAGCGGATCCGTTGGCGGTCCCGCCGGGGCTTGCTGGAGCTGGATCTGGTGCTGGAGCGGTTTTTTGCCCAGCGCTTCGATTCACTCTCCCCGGCGGAGATCGACGCCTACAAGCGTATTCTCGATTTGCCCGACACCGACTTCCTGGATGTGGTGAACGGCAAGGCTGACCTGGACGATCCGGAAGAAGCCGCCATCATCGAGATCCTGCGCTCTGTTTGAGTTGCAGGCTGCAGGGCCCAAAAACGATTACAACACCACAAAACTGACTGGGAGTATTGCTGTGGAAACTAACCGCAAAGTGACGCTCGCTTACAACGAGGGCAAGGACACACTGGAAATGCCGGTATTGTCCGGCACTCTGGGTCCGGATGTCGTCGATATCCGTGCCTTCTCCAAGACCGGCATGTTCACCTTTGACCCGGGCTTCCTGGCCACCGCCAGCTGTGAGTCCGCCATCACCTTCATCGACGGTGATCTGGGTCAGCTCTACTACCGCGGCTATCCGATCGAGCAGCTGGCTGAAAAGAGCGACTATCTGGAAGTGTGCTACCTGCTGCTGAACGGCGACCTGCCGACCGCAGCCCAGCGCAAGGAATTCGAACGTGGCGTGATGCGCCACAACATGCTGCACGACCAGCTGATGAGCCTGTTCAAGGGCTTCCGTCGTGACGCACACCCGATGGCTGTAATGGTGGGTGTGGTTGGCGCGCTGTCCGCCTTCTACCACGACTCGCTGGACATCACCAATCCGGAACACCGTCGCATCTCTGCCCACCGTCTGGTGGCCAAGCTGCCGACCATCGCCGCACAAGCCTACCGCTACAACAAGGGCCTGCCGTTCTCCTACCCGAAAAACGGCCTGACCTATGCGGAAAACTTCCTGCACATGATGTTCTCCACCCCGTGTGAAGAGTACAAGGTGAACCCGGTTCTGGCTCGCGCGCTGGACCGCATCTTCACCCTGCACGCCGACCACGAGCAGAACGCTTCCACCTCCACCGTCCGTCTGGCTGGTTCCTCCGGTGCCAACCCGTTCGCATGTATCGCTGCCGGTATCGCCTGCCTGTGGGGCCCGTCCCACGGTGGCGCCAACGAAGCCGTACTGAAAATGCTGGATGAAATCGGCAGCGTGGACAACGTGGCCGACTTCATGCAAGGCGTGAAGGACAAGCGCTACAAGCTGATGGGCTTTGGCCACCGCGTGTACAAGAACATGGACCCGCGCGCCGCCATCATGAAGCAGACCTGCGACGAAGTGTTGAACGAACTGGGCCTGCACAACGATCCGAAGTTCAAGCTGGCCATGGCACTGGAAAAGATCGCCCTGGAAGACCCGTACTTCATCGAGCGCAAGCTGTACCCGAACGTCGACTTCTACTCCGGCATCGTACTGTCTGCCATCGGCATTCCGGTTTCGATGTTCACCCCGATCTTCGCCCTGGCACGTACCGTGGGCTGGATCGCGCACTGGAGCGAGATGATCGCCGACCCGGCCATGAAGATCGGTCGTCCGCGTCAGCTGTACACCGGCGCACCGCGCCGCGACATTGTCGACATCGACAAGCGCTAATCAGGCAGTGACGAGTTGGCCGGACACGTTTCGGCCAACTTTTTACCTTGTCTTACAGAATACAGTCAGCAGTTTCACGACAGACGCCGATAGAGCGCTGCGGAAAAAACGGAGACGGATTTGCCCTGCCAAAGCCCTTCTTGCGTCTTTTCCACAACGCTTTCTCCACGCAGCAATGTAGCCAAACGTAGACACGTACGTAGATAAAACAAAGGGTCGAATAATGATGCAATCCATGTACAGTCATTCCTACCTGTTCGGTGGGAATGCACCGTTCATCGAGGAACTGTACGAACAGTACCTCGCTGATGCGAATTCGGTTCCGGCCGAATGGCGCGACTACTTCGACAAGCTGGCACAGGCACCGGGTGCCGCCGAGCGCGATGTACCGCACATGCCCATCCAGGAATCCTTCATTCAACTGGCCAAGAAACCGGCCAGCGGCCCGCGCAATACCACCGGCGGCGAGTGGGAAACCATGCAGAAGCAGGTGGGCGTGCTGAAGCTGATTTCGGCCTACCGCGTACTGGGTTCCCGTCAGGCAAATCTCGACCCGCTCAAGCGTATGGACCAGGCTACCCTGCAAGAGCTGGATCCGCACAAGCATGGCCTGACCGATGCCGACATGGCGGTACAGTTCAATGTGGGTTCGCTGGTGGCACCGCAAAAGCTGCCGCTGTCCGATATCCTGTCGCGTCTGAAACAGA
This sequence comes from Aquitalea pelogenes, assembly GCF_001515305.1. GTDB lineage: Bacteria > Pseudomonadota > Gammaproteobacteria > Burkholderiales > Chromobacteriaceae > Aquitalea > Aquitalea pelogenes. The sequence goes on along the minus strand of NZ_LNQV01000049.1, from coordinate 2,668 downwards.
CCTACTGCGGCAATATCGGTCTGGAATTCATGCACATCACCAAGTCGGACGAAAAGCACTGGGTACAGAAGCGCTTTGAAGGCGATCTGTCCACCCCGCGCTACGATGCCGCCAAGAAAATGCGCATCCTCAAGCAGATCACCGCGGCCGAGACCCTGGAACGCTATCTGCATACCAAATACGTTGGCCAGAAACGCTTCTCGCTGGAAGGTGGCGAATCCACCATTGCTGCGCTGGACCACCTGATCCACAACGCCACTTCGGTAGGCGTGCAGGAACTGATCATCGGCATGGCCCACCGTGGCCGTCTGAACGTGCTGGTGAACACCCTGGGCAAGCTGCCGCGTGACCTGTTTGCCGAATTCGAAGGCAAGGCCGCCCAGCAAATGGCCTCCGGCGACGTGAAGTACCACATGGGCTTCTCCTCCGACATCCCCACTGCCAGTGGTCCGATGCATGTGTCGCTGGCGTTCAACCCGTCGCACCTGGAAATCGTCAACCCGGTGGTGGAAGGCTCGGTACGCGCCCGTCAGGACCGGCGCAAGGACAGCGAGCGCAAGTGCGCAGTGCCGGTACTGATTCACGGTGACTCCGCCTTTGGCGGCCTGGGTGTCAACCAGGGTACTTTCAACCTGTCGCAAACCCGCGGCTACGGTACCGGTGGCACCATCCACATCGTGATCAACAACCAGGTGGGTTTCACCACCTCGGACACGCGCGACATGCGTTCCACCCTGTACTGTACCGACGTGGCCAAGATGGTTGAAGCGCCGATCTTCCACGTCAACGGTGATGATCCGGAAGCCGTCTGCTACGTGATGCAGGCTGCGCTGGACTACCGCATGCAGTTCAACAAGGACGTGGTCATCGATCTGGTCTGCTACCGCAAACTGGGTCACAACGAAGGTGATGATCCCTTCCTGACCCAGCCGATGATGTACAAGAAAATTGCCAAGCATCAGGGCGTACGCGCCATGTATGCCGAGCGTCTGGTACAGGAAGGCGTGCTGAAGGCAGAAGAAGCCGAAGCACTGATCCAGGCCTACCGTGACGCGCTGGACAAGGGCGAGCACGTGGAACAGACCGCGCTCACCAACTACAAGCGCGAACATGCCCTGGACTGGAGCCAGTACATGGGCACCCACTGGGCACATCCGACCGACACTTCGCTGCCGCGCGCCGATATCCAGCGCCTGACCGAGAAGTTCACCACCCTGCCGGAAGGCTTCAAGCTGCATCCCACCGTGCAAAAGGTGCTGGCTGCACGCAAGGCCATGGCTGCCGGTGAACAGAATGCCGACTGGGGCATGGCCGAGACCCTGGCCTATGCAAGTCTGGTGACCAATGGCTTCGGTGTCCGTCTGTCCGGTGAAGACTCCGGCCGTGGTACCTTCTCCCACCGTCACGCCGTGCTGCACGACCAGAACCGCGAACGCTGGGACCAGGGTTCCTACGTGCCGCTGCGCAATATGTCCGACAACCAGGCCGAATTCCTGGTGATCGACTCCATCCTGAACGAAGAAGCGGTACTGGCCTATGAATACGGCTATGCCTGCTCCGCACCGGATCAGCTGGTGATCTGGGAAGCCCAGTTCGGCGACTTCGCCAACGGCGCCCAGGTGGCGATTGACCAGTTCATTTCCTCCGGCGAAACCAAGTGGGGCCGTCTGTGCGGCCTGACCACCATCCTGCCGCACGGCTACGATGGTCAGGGTCCGGAACACTCCTCCGCCCGTCTGGAACGCTGGCTGCAACTGTGCGCCGAGCACAATATGCAGATCGTGATGCCGTCCGAAGCCAGCCAGATGTTCCACATGCTGCGCCGTCAGGTGCTGCGTCCGTACCGCAAGCCGCTGGTGATCTTCCTGTCCAAGCGCCTGCTGCGTTTCAAGGACTCCATGAGCCCGATCGAAGACTTCACCAACGGCAGCTTCCGTCCGGTGATCGGCGATGCCGTGGTGCAGGATCCGAAGAAAGTGAAGCGCGTGGTGCTGTGTGCCGGTCAGGTGTATTACGACCTGGCTGCCGGCCGCAAGGAAAAGGGCCTGGAAGACGAAATCGCCATCGTGCGCATCGAGCAGTTGTATCCCTTCCCGACCGAGCAGGTAGCCGCCGAGCTGGCACGCTTCCCGCAAGCCAAGGAAGTGATGTGGGTGCAGGAAGAGCCGCGTAACCAGGGTGCCTGGTACCAGATCCGCCATCGCCTGGAAGGTCTGTTGATCGGCAAGCAGTTCTTGTCGTTCGCTGGTCGTCCGTCTTCTGCTTCCCCGGCCGTAGGCTACATGAGCAAGCACGTTGCCCAGCTCAAGGCCTTCGTCGAAGAAGCCATGACGATTGCCAAGTAAGTACACGCCAACACAACGATTACACTGACGGGGGCGGCAGGATGACCGCCCCGCTCTGGAGAAGAACATGATTATTGAAGTCAAAGTCCCCCAACTGCCCGAGTCCGTTTCCGAAGCCACGCTGATGACCTGGCACAAGAAAGCTGGCGATTTCGTCAATCGCGACGAAAACGTCATCGATCTGGAAACCGACAAGGTTGTGCTGGAACTGCCGGCACCGCAGGGGCGCTTTCTGGGTCATGCCTACGAAATTATGGCCAATGTGGAAGAGGCCATGCTGCTGGGCAAACGGGATGGTGATTTTGCCGGCAGGCTGACCGTGG
>NZ_LNQV01000048.1 GCF_001515305.1 Aquitalea pelogenes | reverse complement strand
GTAGATTGGTACTGATCATGAGGAAAATTGCGGGTAACTTGCGGCCCCGATAGCGTGCAGAGTCAAACAAAAAGCCACCCTGGGGTGGCTTTTTGCATTAGTGCGCTTAACTCTCCGTCAGCAGCCGGTCCAGTGTGAGTCCGGAGGAGGAGTGTGCCGGATAGTGACTGAAAGTGAGCGTCAGGCCGGTTTCATCTGCGGCAAAGTGGGCTGGATAGCCCAGTGGCAGGGTAGTCTTGTCGTGAATGTGTCCGAAGGGAATGCCGGTGAAAACGGGGATGTTTAGCTGGCTGCGTATTTGTGCAATCACGGTATCCAGCGTGTAGCCTGCATCGTAGGCATCCACGATGCGGCCCATGGCGAAATCACCCAGGAAAATGGCTTTTTGGCGTTGCAGGATGCCAGCCAGGTAGAGCTGCTGCAACATGCGTTCCAGACGGTAGGGCTGTTCGCCCACGTCCTCCAGAAATAGCAGGCCGCCCTGGATGTCTGGCAGGTAAGGGCTGCCGACCAGGCTGGACAAGACGCTGAGATTGCCGCCCCAGAATATGCCTTCACCTGTTGCGGTGCTGGTTTGTGGCGTTGGTGTGAAGACAGTCCAGTTTTCGCTTGTCGTGGCCTGCATGAAATGCTGCATGGTCATCGGGCTGAGTTTGCGGCCACCAAAGTCGCTGTACAGCATGGGGCCGGCGAAGCTGCCAACGCCTCCTTTGGCCAGCAGGGCAAGTTGAATGGCGGTGAAGTCGCTGTAGCCCATGATCTGGGTGCCTGCTTCCTTGAGCATTGGGCACAGTCGCTGGTAATCAATGTCCTGCAGCAGGCGGCATGCGCCATATCCACCACGACCCGCCAGCAACATGCGCGGCATGTCTTGCCGCTGTGTCAGCTGGTTGAGGTCTTGCAGCCGTTCCTGATCGGTGCCGGCGAAGCGCTGGTACTGGCGGTCTATGGCGTTGCGGTTGCTGATGCTGAACCCGGCTTGCTGCAAACGATCCACGCCATGCTGACGCTGCAAGGCGTTGGGTAGTGTTCCTGAGCAGGCAAGTAGCGCAATTTCGTGGTTTTGCTTGGGCATGGCGTTAGGTGTAGTGGTAATGGTGGTGGGCCGTGTTGGCGTGCCACAGGCTTGCAGCAGCCCGACACCGGCAACAGCCAGACCATGGCGTAGCAGGCTTCTGCGGGTCAGCGCTGTGGCTGTCGGGATTGATGAAGGCAAGCGGTTTCTCTGGCTGGGTTCAATTCTGCTGTTGGCGAATGGCCAGCAAGGCCTGGTTGCGTAGCGTCTTGAGAAGATTCAGTTCGTCTGGCCGCAAGGGCAGGCTGTGTGCCTGCTTTTTATCGCCGTAAAGAAAGCCTATTTTCCTCTTTTCCAGCACCAGCGGAAAGATGATAAATGTCTGGGCAAGATTGAGTTGTCTATACCATGCCGGGATATGGCTACTGATGGCAGCGGCACTGGCGTCTTCGATAAAGATGTCGACATTGCGTTCCATGGCGATGCAGAAGGCATTGTCCTGCTGCTGCAGGTCAACTTTGAAAACCGGCAGCAAGGCCGCGGTGTTTTCTCCAAAGCCGAAGCGGGCCTGCAGCATGTTTTGTCGCGGGTCCTTGGTGCAAAGCACCACATGATCAAAGCCTACTGCGCGGTACATGATTTCCAGAATCATCCGCAGCAGGTCGTTAAGCTGGTAATTGCCGAGCAGTGTGGACGTGACTTCCTGTATGCCGCTGGATAGCAAGGATGTGGTGGCCGGGCCGGAGGCGAGGCAACTGGATTCCAGCTCGGCTGCCGGTGCGGCTGGCTTGTTGTCCGGATGCGTGCCCAGTGTGGCGCCTTTCAGCTGTTGGGCCTTGCCGTGCACATGCGCTTCATTGCTCCATTCATGCAGCGTGCTGGCAAATTCTGCCTGCGTCTCGGCAATGACGGCATGCAGGCTGTTGATTTCCAGTGGCAAGGCGCGCGCATAGCGGGTGAGGAGTTGTTGGGCCTGCGTGGTGTTTGCGGTACCGGGGCTGGACAGCAACTGGGTAAGCTCTTGCGCCAGGTTTCCCAGCATGCGCAGCCGGGCGGCATTGTGCTGTGGCTGACGAACCGGGCCTGGCGTGTAAGGTTCCAGGCTGCTGACGATGCGTTCGGGAAAGCTCCATGCCTCGGCAGTGCTGGCACCAAGTGTGGCATAGGATATGCCTAGCGTATGTTGTACTGCCTGTGCCGGGCTGCTGCCGGTGTCGGTTTTCTTGCGGATCAGGTGATATTCATTGCGGAAGTAGTACACGCACAGCAATTCACCCAGTTGCTGGAACATGCCGCATATCAGTGCTTCTTCTGCCTCTTGCATGCGGCAGTGCCGGGCCAGGCTGCGGGCCAGCAAGCCACAAAACAGCGCGCTGGTGGCGACATCACGGACTTCCTGGGCATGGCTGCGGTTGTGCATGTGTTCAAACAGCAGCAGCGTTAGTGCCAGGTTGCGGATGGTGTCAAACCCGAGAATGACGATGGCGCGCGAAATGGTGCTGACTGCGCCGCCGAATTGGCTGAAATTGGCAGTATTGACCACCCGCAGCAGTTTGTTGGTGAGTGAGAAATCCTTGAGGATGATTTCCGCCAGTACCTGCAGTCTTTCACTGTCGGCATTGCCGATGTGATTGATGGCATTGATGGCCTGCGACAGCGCGGGGAAGTCCGGATTGTGACGCATGCGCTGCAATAGTTGCTGCAATGCAGCCTGCTGATTGCCCTCGCTGCGGATGAAGCGTTGCTGCCGGACCAGCCAGTCTTGCAACTGGGCGAGGGCGGCGCGGCTGACTGTGCTGGCTGCTGCATGGCAATCCAGCAGGCTTTGGCATAGCTGGTGCAGTTCCGGGTCCAGATCCGGACGAAATTGTTGTAGTGGCAGGCTGCCATGCGGCCGACCAGTGAGCAGGCGGTAAAACAGCTGCCCCGCCTGTCGAACATTGTCTTGTAATGATGCTTCGTCCGTTGCGGTCGTGACTTGCCCGGCCAGCAGGCAGGCCTGTCCTTGCTGGTCCAGGAGGATGTGTTCTGCATCCAGTCGCGGCAGGATCAGTTGATGCCGCTGCAGGTGAAGCAATGCTTCCATGCAGTCGCACAGCATGCCGGCGGCTGTGCGGTCATCCGGTTTGCTGACCAGTGCGTCGCTGAGCAGCTGGTTGTCACCCATCGGGTAGCAGCTGTATTGCTGCCCGGCCAGCTGGGTTGTCGTGTCCGGGCTGGCAAGCAGGCCGTACGCAGGTGCCGGGCGGTTGTCAGTGGCTGTCAGAGGATCCAGCAGATAGCGCTGGCCATCCAGGCTGCACAGTAATAGCACGCTGCCATCAAGGCACCGGATGCGGCGGCTGACCTGGTATTCCGCATTATTGTTGTCGCGGTTCATGATGTTTTCTCCCTGCTTGTCACTATATGGCGAAACCGGCGGCAAGGCATGGCTTAATCAGCATTGCGTTATTGCTCTTTGGACTGAATTTTCACTTGGATAGTGCATATTGATATATCCAACTGATTTTGGAAAAAAGCAGTGCTTCCGGTACATTGAGCGTCAAGCAAACCATCATGCTGTGCTCGCCAAGAGTGCAGACAGGCCAGGAACAGGCGGGAATCATGAACATCAGTCAACAAAAGCTGACTCATCTCAAGCAGCTGGAAGCCGAGTCGATCCACATCATCCGTGAAGTTGCAGCGGAATTTGAAAATCCGGTCATGTTGTACAGTATCGGCAAGGATTCTGCCGTGATGCTGCATCTGGCGCGCAAGGCTTTTGCGCCCGGCAAGCCGCCGTTCCCGCTGATGCATGTGGACACCACCTGGAAGTTCAAGGACATGTACGCCCTGCGCGACAAGCAGGCAGCCGAAGGCTGGGACCTGATCGTGCATGTGAATGAAGAGGGCGTGAAGGCTAACGTTAACCCGTTCACCGTAGGCAGTGCCAAGCACACCGACGTGATGAAGACCGAAGGCCTGAAGCAGGCGCTGAACAAATACGGTTTTGATGCGGCATTTGGTGGCGCGCGCCGTGACGAAGAGAAGTCCCGCGCCAAGGAGCGCGTGTATTCCTTCCGCGACAAGAACCACCGCTGGGACCCGAAAAACCAGCGTCCGGAACTCTGGAACATCTACAACAGCAAGATCGACAAGGGCGAGAGCATCCGCGTGTTCCCGCTGTCCAACTGGACCGAGCTGGATATCTGGCAGTACATCTATCTGGAAAACATCGACATCGTGCCGCTGTATTTCGCCGCCGAGCGTGAAGTGGTCAACCTGAACGGCACGCTGGTGATGATTGATGACGACCGCATTCTGGAATACCTGACGCCCGAGCAAAAAGCCAGCATCACCAAGAAGCAGGTACGTTTCCGTACGCTGGGCTGTTATCCGCTGACTGGCGCGGTGGAGTCCACGGCCGCCACGCTGCCGGAGGTCATCCAGGAAATGCTGCTGACCACCACCAGTGAGCGTCAGGGCCGTCTGATCGACCATGATCAGGCCGGTTCGATGGAAAAGAAGAAGATGGAAGGCTATTTCTAAGCCCGGCTCCATCCAGTCACCACTCTGAAGAATTGATGCTCATCGCCCTGGCGGTGGGCTACAGCGGAAAGAACGATCATGTCTCACCAGTCCGAGCTGATTGCCAGCGATATCCTGGAATACCTGAAGCAGCATGAAAACAAGGACATGCTGCGCTTCATCACCTGTGGCAATGTCGATGACGGCAAATCCACCCTGATTGGCCGCCTGTTGCACGACTCCAAGCTGATTTTCGAAGACCAGCTGGCGGCCATCGAGCGCGATTCGAAAAAGTACAACACCACCGACCAGGAAATCGACCTGGCCTTGCTGGTGGATGGTTTGCAGGCCGAACGTGAGCAAGGCATCACCATCGACGTGGCCTATCGCTACTTCAGCACCGAGAAGCGCAAGTTCATCATTGCCGACTGCCCGGGCCACGAGCAGTACACCCGCAACATGGCTACCGGCGCGTCTACCTGCAACCTGGCAGTGATCCTGATTGACGCGCGCCGTGGTGTGCAAACCCAGACCCGTCGTCACAGCTTCATCGTCAGCCTGCTGGGCATCAAGCACGTGATTGTGGCCATCAACAAGATGGACCTGGTAGAACACAGCCAGGAAGTTTACGACCGTATCCGTGAAGAATACCTGGCCTTTTCCGAGCACCTGACCATCCCGGACATCCGCTTTGTGCCGATCTCCGCCTTGCGTGGTGACAACGTGGTGACCCGCAGCGAAAAAATGGGCTGGTATCAGGGTGCCACCCTGATGGAGCTGCTGGAAAGCGTGCAGGTAAGTCATGACGTAGCGCTGGAAGCCTTCCGTCTGCCGGTGCAGTACGTCAACCGCCCGAATCTGGATTTCCGCGGTTTCTGCGGCACTGTAGTGGCGGGTGAAGTGAAGCCGGGTGACGCCATTGTGGCTCTGCCGTCCGGCAAGCGCAGCAAGGTGAAGGAAGTGGTCACCTTTGAAGGCAATCAGCCCTCTGCTTTTGTCGGTCAGGCCATTACCCTGACATTGGAAGATGAAATCGACATTTCCCGCGGTGACATGATTGTGCGTGCCGGCGAGCAGCAGCCCAATGTGGCGCAGGCATTTGACGCCCATGTGGTGTGGATGGCTGAGGCGCCGCTGGTGGTGGGCAAGGAATACGGTTTCAAGTTGGCGGGCAAGGTGGTGAGCGGGCGTGTGGCCGCCATCGAGCACCGTGTTGATGTCAACTCGCTGCAGCAGTTTGACGCGCAAGAGCTGGCGCTGAACGAAATCGCCCTGTGCCGCGTGGAGCTGAACGCGCCGGTAGTGTTTGATGCCTATGCCCAGTGCCGTGGCACCGGCAGCTTCATCATCATCGACCGTCTGAGCAATGCCACTGCTGCTGCGGGCATGGTGACGGCTGCGGCCGAGTCCAGCGCCGAGCCGGTGAGCGACGAGCTGGCCCGCCTGCGTGCTTTCGAGCTGGAATTCAACCAGCTGGTACGCAAGCACTTCCCGCACTGGGAAGCCAAGGACATCAGCAAGCTGCTGAAATAAGCCAGCCTGGTTGTCCGACAAAAGCCGACCTGCCGGTCGGCTTTTTTGCGTCTGCAGGGTATGGAAACAGAAATGCCACCTCGCAGGGTGGCATTGAGTAATGGAGCGGGGAGCGGTTTACAGGTCGCCGCCGGTTTCCAGAATGAAGCTGGCCTTGGCATCCTGGCCCAGGTGTTCAACCAGATAGGGCAGAACTTCCTTGAGCATGGCAGGCAGGGTCCACGGCGGATTCAGCAGGAACATGCCGCTGCCGTACATGCCAAAGCCGTCTGCCGATGGCGCCTGCACATGCAATTCGGCGCGCAGCCAGCTCTTGGCGGGCAGTTTTTTCAGCTCTTTGGGTAGCTCTTTCATCTCGGCGCGTTGCAGGCAGGGGTACCACACGGCGTAAACCCCGGTGGCAAAACGCTTCAGGCCTTCTTTCAGTGCGGTCACCACGTGCTGGTAGTCGCGCTTGTCCTCATACGGCGGGTCAATCAGCACCAGGCCACGGCGCGGTGGCGGTGGCAGGATGGCCTTGATGCCTTCAAAACCATTGGCCTGTTGCAACTGGGTGCGGCGCGGATGGCCGCCAAAGTTCTGCTCCAGCAGCTGGAAATCAGTCGGGTGCAGTTCGAACAGGCGCAGCTTGTCGCTTTGCGGCATCACGGCAGCGGCACACCAGGGTGAGCCGGGGTAGTAACGCAGTTCGCCATCCGGGTTCATTTCGCGTACCACGTCCACATAGGCCGCGACCGCAGGGGGCAGGTTGGTACGGTCCCACAGACGGGCAATGCCGCTCAGGTATTCGGCATTCTTGGCCGCATAGCCCTCTTGCAGCGCGTAACCACCGGCACCGGCATGGGTGTCGATATACCAGTAGGGTTTGTCTTTCTGGCCCAGGTAGTCCAGTACGGCAATTTCAATCAGGTGCTTGAGCACGTCGGCGTGGTTGCCGGCGTGAAAGGCGTGGCGATAACTCAGCATGCATCAGCTTTCTAAGACAATGGCGGCATTGTAGCGGATTTGGCTGTCCATCAGACGGCGGTCAGCCAGTTGGCGGGCAGGGCCTGTTCCCAGCCCAGTGCACGCACTACGCTGGCAAAGTCTTCTGCCAGCGGGCAGGTCAGCTGGATGGCTGCGCCGGTCAGCGGATGGGTGATCTGCATTTCCATGCAGGCCAGCAACATGCGCTGGCTGCCAAAGTGCTCGGCAAACATGCGGTTGTGCACGCCTTTGCCGTGGGTGGCATCGCCAATGATGGGATGGGCGATGTGCTTCATGTGGCGGCGCAACTGGTGGCGGCGGCCGGTGAGCGGGGAAAGCTCCAGCAGTGCGTAGCGGCTGGTGGGGTAGCGGTCCACTGCAATGGGCAGCTCCACCGTGGCCAGGCGGCGGTAGTCGGTTTGCGCCTCCTGCGGGCCCGGCTGCACCTTCTCGCCCAGCCAGGCCAGGTCGTCCACACGGCGGCTGAGGGCGTGGTCGATATGGCCGGATTCAGCCGGATGGCCGCGCACTATCGCCAGATAGCGCTTGCTGACTTCCTGGCGTTCGAATTGCCAGCTCATCTCGCGCGCACTGTCCTTATCCAGCGCAAACAGCAAGACGCCGGATGTGCCCTTGTCCAGCCGGTGTACCGGATAAACCCGCTGGCCGATCTGGTCGCGCAGCAGCTGGATGGCAAAGCGGGTTTCGTGGCGGTCCAGTTCGGAGCGATGTACCAGCAGGTTGGACGGCTTGTGGATGGCGATCAGCTGCGAGTCGCGGTAAAGAATGGGTAGCATGGCAGTGTTGATGAGGCGAAGGCGGCGATTGTAGGGCTTTGCGCCCGGCTTGGATATGTGGCTGGCCATGACGTGGCTGATTTGACACAGCAAGGGGTAGGGGGAAGACAGTGCAATCTTGCCTTGCACCGGTCAAGTCGTCATATTTTCTGTTTTGTCATGGCATGTTGGCATGTGTTTTATGGCGTTGGGCGCAGCATGGTGCGGTTTTGTTGCGCGCAACACCCAGCTTTGCGACAGGGTATTTCAAAGTCGAGAGGAAAATGTTTACAGTCAATTTCCCCCTCATTACAATTCGCCGCGCCCATCAGATTGAAATACCGCCTTGTTGGCTGATTTCGGTTTAGCTACAACAAGGTGATGTGTGCAAAAAAGCCAATGCGGAAGGTGGGGCTTCCCGAAGCTGCCTGTGCTGGCATGTCCGGCACAAGCCTGTTGACCAACAAAACCAAGAGTTCCTGATATGACCATTCAATTGAAACGTGCAAGCCTTGCCGTTGCCCTGTCCGTACTGGCTGGCACAAGCTTTGCCAAGGATTTCAGCCCGGCAGTGATTTACGACCAGGCTGGCAAGTTCGACAAGAGCTTCAACGAGGCGGCGTTCAACGGCGCAGAACGTTTCAAGAAGGAATTCAAGATCAGCTACCGTGAGGGCACCATCGCTTCGGAAGCGCAGAAAGAACAACTGCTGCGCAACCTGGCACGCAAGGATGCCGACCTGATCGTCTCCGTCGGCTTCTCCTTCACCCAGGCGGTGGAAACCGTGGCCAAGGAATTCCCCAAGGTGAAATTCACCATTATTGATTCCGTGGCCAAGGGTCCGAACGTACAGAGCATCGTGTTCAAGGAACAGGAAGGCTCCTTCCTGGTGGGCATGGCTGCCGCGCTGGCGTCCAAGTCCGGCAAGGTGGGTTATATCGGTGGCATGGATGTGCCGCTGATCCGCGCCTTTGGCTGTGGCTATGTGCAGGGTGCCAAGTACGCCAACAAGAAAACCGAAGTCATCCAGAACATGACCGGTACCACCCCGCAGGCTTTCAACGACCCGGCACGTGGTACCGAACTGGCCAAGAGCCAGTTTGACCGTGGTGTGGACGTGGTGTTTGCCGCTGCCGGTGGTACTGGCCTGGGTGTATTGCAAGCCGCCAAGACCGCAAACAAGCTGTCCATCGGTGTGGACAGCAACCAGAACCACCTGTACCCGGGCTTTGTGCTGACTTCCATGGTGAAGCGCGTGGACAATGCCGTGTACGACACCTTCAAATCCGCCAAGGATGGCAGCTGGAAGCCGGAAGTGAAGGTGATGGGCCTGAAGGAAGGTGGCGTGGACTGGGCGCTGGATGCCAACAACCGCAAGCTGATTTCTGCCGATATGGAAAAGAAGATTGGCGCGGCCAAGAAGGACATCATCAGCGGCAAACTCAGCGTGGTGGACTATCGCACCAACAACAGCTGTCCGGTGAAGTAAGTCTTTAGATGACCTTTTCCCGGCTGCGGCCCGGGAGGACTGCAGGCACGATGGCTTCGGCTCTCGTGCCTGTTTGGTTCTTGTGGCCGGCCGGGATTCATTGCATGCGGGGAAATAAAGGCATGACTGATTTCGCCATCGAACTGGCTGGCATCAGCAAGCGCTTTGGTGCGGTGCAGGCCAATCGCGATGTGTCCATGCACATCGCCAAGGGCTCCATACACGGCATCATCGGGGAAAACGGCGCGGGCAAATCCACGCTGATGAGCATTCTGTACGGCTATTACCAGGCCGACAGCGGCAGCATCCGGGTGAATGGCCGTGAGGTGCGCATCCGTAACAGCCAGGAGGCCATCCGGCTGGGTATCGGCATGGTGCATCAGCACTTCATGCTGGTGGATACCTTTACCGTGCTGGAAAACATTGTGCTGGGGGCCGAAGGCGGCCTGCTGCTCAAGCAGGGCATGGAGCAGGCGCGGGCGCATTTGCTGCAGCTCAATCGCGATTATTCGCTGGAAGTGGACCCGGACGCCCTGGTGGGCGAGCTGGGCGTGGGCCTGCAACAGCGGGTGGAAATTCTCAAGGCGCTGTATCGCGGTGCCGATGTGCTGATTCTGGATGAGCCCACCGCAGTGCTGACACCGCAAGAGGCCGACCATTTGTTCTGCATCCTGCGTGCGCTGCGCGAGCAGGGCAAGACGGTGATCCTGATCACCCACAAGCTGCGCGAGGTGATGGACATTACCGATGCGGTGAGCGTGATGCGCGCCGGCACCGTGGTGGGTAATGTGCGTACTGCTGATGTCGACAAGGAAAAACTGGCCGACCTGATGGTGGGGCGCAAGGTATCGCTGAAGGTGGACAAGGCCGAGCGTACACCCGGCGCAGCGGTGCTGGAGGTTCGTGGCCTGAGTCTGACCGATGCGCGCGGCGTCAAGCTGCTGGACGGGCTGGATTTTCAGGTGCGTGCCGGTGAGATCGTCGGCATCGCTGGCGTTTCCGGCAATGGCCAGTCCGAACTGCTGGAAGTGCTGGCCGGCATGGTGGAACCCACCAGCGGTGAAATCCGCTATCACGGCAAGGACTTGCTGCAGGAAAAATCCAGCCAGCCGCGTGCTGCGCTGTATCGCCAGAAGGGCATTGCCCATGTGCCGGAAGACCGTTCGCGCGAGGGGCTGGTGAAATCCTTCCCCATGTTCGAAAACGCCATTCTGGGCTACCACAACGACAAGACCATCAGCCGCCGCGGCCTGTTTTCCCGCCAGGCGCTGCTGGCGCGTACCCGCGACTTCATCCGCCAGTTTGACATCCGTCCGGACAATGCCCAGCTGCGTGTGGGCCTGCTGTCCGGCGGCAATCAGCAAAAAGTGGTGCTGGCACGGGAAATCCACGCCAACCCGGACTTGCTGCTGATCGGCCAGCCCACGCGCGGGGTGGATATCGGTGCCATCGAGTTCATCCATCGTCGGCTGGTGGAATTGCGCGATGCCGGCAAGGCCATCTTGCTGGTGTCGGTGGAACTGGAAGAAATTCTGGCCTTGTCCGACCGCATCCTGGTGATGGCGGGCGGGCAGATCAGTGGTGAAGTGGCGGCCAGGGAAGCCGACACCGTATCGCTGGGCTTGTTGATGGGGGGGCATAAACAGTGAAATTCGGACAACCGTCCACCTTGCCGCGCTGGGCGCAATTAAGCGTGCTGCCGGTACTCAATCTGCTGGCCGCCTTGCTGGTGACCGGCTTTGTTACCTGGCTTATTGGCGAAGACCCGTGGGAATGCCTGCAACTGCTGGTCAGCGGTGCCTTTGGCAGTGGCGAGGGCATAGGCTATACGCTGTTCTACACCACCGGCTTCATTTTTACCGGCCTTGCCGTGGCGACGGCTTTCCATGCCGGCTTGTTCAATATCGGCGGGGAAGGGCAGGCCTATCTGGCTGGCCTTGGCGTCACGCTGGTGGTGCTAGCGTTTGATCACACCCTGCCGCCGCTGGTGCTGGTGCCGCTGTGCATTCTGGCAGCCATGGGTTTTGGTGCCGCCTGGGCCTTCATTCCGGGCTGGTTGCAGGCCAAACGTGGCAGCCACATTGTGGTGACCACCATCATGTTCAACTTCATCGCCTATTCGCTGATGTTGTACCTGATTGGCCATCACCTGATTGAAGCCGGTTCGCAAAACCCCACCACGCGGGAATTCGGCCACAATGCCTGGATTCCGGCCCTGCATCAGCTGGCTGCCGGTGTGGGGATCGAACTGCCCAATACCCCGCTCAATCTCACCTTCATCATGGCCTTGCTGGCCTGCGTGCTGTTCTACCTGCTGGTGTGGCATAGCCGCTGGGGCTTCCAGCTGCGCACCGTCGGCGTGAATGAAAGCGCGGCGCGCTATGCCGGTATCAATGTCAGCAAGACCATCATGCTGGCCATGTGCATTTCCGGTGCGCTGTCCGGCTTTGCTGCCATCAACGAACTGCTGGGTTCCACCCATCGCATGAATGTGTCCTTCACCAATGGCGTCGGCTTTGTCGGCATTGCCGTGGCACTGATGGGGCGCAACCATCCGGTAGGCATCATCCTGTCCGCCTTGCTGTTTGGCGGCCTGACCCAGGGTGGGCTGGAGCTGTCGTTTGAAAAGCCGGTGATTACCCGCGAGATGATCATCTTCATCCAGGGCTTGATCATCCTGTTCTGCGGCGCACTGGAAAACCTGTTCGAGCCCTTCATCGCCGGGCTGTTCAAACGCAAGGAGGATAAGTGATGGAGCAATGGCTCAGTCTGCTTGATTCAACCATCCGCGTGGCCACGCCGCTGGTGCTGGCGGCCTTGGCAGGTATGTTCTCCGAGCGTTCCGGCGTGGTGGATATCGGCCTGGAAGGCAAGATGCTGGTGGCGGCGTTTGCCTCCGGCGCGGCGGCCTTTGTCACCCATTCTCCCTGGCTGGGCCTGTTGGCCGGGGTGATGGCGGCAGTCAGCATGGCCATGGTGCATGCCTTTGTTTCGGTTACCTATAACGGCAACCAGCTGATTTCCGGCATGGCCATCAATACCATTGCCTCCGGCATTACGCCAGTGCTGGGTCTGGCCTGGTTCCAGCAAGGTGGCAATACGCCGCAGCTGGATGATGACTCGCGCTTTCACGACATCACCCTGCCGTTTGCCGATGCCTTGTCGAATGTACCTGTCCTTGGCCAGCTGTATAGCAAGCTGCTGTCCGGGCACAGCATCCTGGTGTACCTCACCATCCTCATCATTCCCTTGGTGAGCTGGGTGGTATACCGCAGTCGCTTTGGCCTGCGCCTGCGCGCGGTGGGCGAAAACCCGCATGCCGCGGATACCGCTGGTGTGTCTGTAGCGCGGGTGCGTTACATCGCGCTGTTCTGGGGTGGTGTGCTGTGCGGCATGGCCGGTACTTTCCTGTCGGTGTATCAGACTGGTTCCTTTATCAAGGAAATGACGGCGGGCAAGGGCTTTCTGGCATTGGCGGCACTCATCTTCGGTAAATGGCGCCCGCTGCCTGCGGTGCTGGGCTGCTTGCTGTTTGCCTTTGCCGATGCGCTGCAAATCCGGCTGGAAGGGGTGGATCTGCCAATCGTCGGCCAGATTCCGTCGCAGGCCATCCAGGTCATTCCCTATGTGCTGACTGTGTTGCTGCTGGCTGGTTTTGTTGGTCGCGCGGTAGCACCCAAGTCCATTGGCGTGCCCTTTGTCAAATCGCGCTGATGCTGCCTTGTTGATGCAGGATCAGATCAGGAAAACCGGCCACTGGCCGGTTTTTTCATGACCAGCGCATGCGGCGGAAATTAGTAAACAAGCGTTGGATACACTACAACACATGCATCGCCTGCCACGAATGCAGGCGCGGTGGGACTGGAACAAGCAGCCTGCCGGGGCAAAGCAGTCAATAACAATGAGAATGTGTTTTTGGGGGAAATATGTGGCTGAGCATGCTGGTGTTGGTTGTGTCAGGTTTTGTCATTGCCGGGCTTGCCACCTGGTTGGGTGCTGTCTGGGCTGAGCGGAGCGGGCAGCAGGACGTGGCATTGCCGTCCTGCGCCGAAATCCAGCTGCCGCCTGCATCCCAGCCGCGCCGGCGCAGTGATGAGGCGGCAGCCAGAAGTGGCGGCCCATTTGTGCGTGATCGTCTTACCTTTCCGCCTCTGGATTTTCCCGCTGTCATCATGCATAGCAGCATCACGCCTGGGAAATGCTACCGGGTTGATCCGGGCAGCATGAGTTGTAGCTGCAATTACTTCTTGCTGCGTGGTGCGCACGCGCCGGTGGGCAGCAAGGAACGGCTGTGCCGGCACTTGCGCCGCTTTTACGCACAGCGCGGCGGCCTGGCGCCCATCGTCAATATGGTGTTGCTGGATGACGTCCACTTTTGTGAAAGCGACCAGCTGTGGTCCGGCGAAGTGGAGGGCGTGCCAGTGGCCATCGCCTGGCGGGAGGGTGACCCGTGGGTGACGCTGTATTCCCGCAATAATTCTCCCGGCCAACCGGCCCAGTTCGAACGCTTCAACTACCACCTTGGCCGTCAGGATTGGGCAGACGGGCGCATGCCGCGTTTCAATGCGGCGGTGATCAAAAGCATGCTGGGGGAGTGGTTTGGTCAGTAAGAAAGGATGTGAGAAGGGGGTCCCCATATCAAGGATAGTCATCAGAAGAAGGCATGAAGTTGTTTTTTTGCCGCACTGCACTAAGAAATTTCGTGAGATTTGTTGGGAATTTTAAAGTTAGCAATCAAGATTTTTCTATCTTCACATGAAGACGGATGGCATGAAATTTGAAAAAACACTAGAGAATGTGCAAATGAGAGGAAGTTGCGCTTTCTTTGGAAATTTGTCAGGAAATGTTAAGGAAAAATGAGTAAGACGGGTTGCTCTGCTTATAAGTTTTAGTAGTAACCATGCTACTGGCGTAATTTTAAATCATAATTGATATTTATGATAATAAATACTTAATTATAAGTGTGAGGCTTTTTTAGGCCAAGTAAGTAAATCAGCAAATGCTAAATAAATAAAAACATCAAATGCAGCTAGTATTGATAAAAAATATTAAGCAATAAGGCTGATTAGCCAGTAGTCCTACATGGCGTGTCTTGCGGAGGGTCAAGTTAAAACTATATTTGTAAGTTATTGTTTAAATACAATCATGACAAGTTAGGTGGATGCACTTATAGTTACGGTCGTCAGGGACTGGTATTGTGCCGTTGGCTACAACTGGACCATGTACGTAGGGCAAGCGCAAGAAGACTGTGATAGCGAGTTTACTGATCTAGTCCTGCCCCTCTTTGAGTATGTTTTATTCCGTATGGGAGATCTGATAGATGAGCAAAACAAAACTGGCTTTGGCAGCGGCTTCTGTTGTTATGGCATTTGCAGCAAACAGTGCCAAGGCGGCGATCGTGTATGCCCCGGTAACCCCGATCAATGTATCTGTGGGTGTTGGCAAGACTGGCTTTAATGAAACCATCAACTTCAACCTGGTTGGTGACAGCGTCATCAGTGCTGCTGAAGTACTGCTGAAGAATGCCAATACCAGCAGCGCACTGCAGAGCCTCACGGCAACCTTGTCGTACAAGACATCTGCTGGTGCTTGGACAACCCTGTGGACTGATGCCGCTACTTTTGCCAAGAGCAATGCTGTCGGAAACTGGTTTGCAAGCTCTAACGATATCAATGCCAAGGCGGGTACCTACAAGCTGTCCTTGGTTGGCAAAGTGTTTGCAAATACCAGCTATAGCGGTAGTTACTACTATCAGGTTTCTGTTGCACCAGTGCCCGAGCCGGAAACTTATGCACTGGCCGGTCTTGGTTTGACTGCCTTGCTTCTGCGCAGGAAGCAAAAGAAAGCTGCAAGCAATTACAGTCTGGTTGGTTGATCGCAGCATCCATGGCGCTCACGACTGTCCTGGTTCGGGCAGTTGATGAGCGCCATTTTATTTACACGTCATTTTGTGTATGATCCCACTTTTGCGAAGATAACCGCGCCGATGAAGCTGTCGATCAAAATAAAATTCCTCTCTGTCTCGACATTTGGTCTGATGTTAATCGGGTGGTCGTCGATCGCTCAGGCGGCCTATTCGCCGGGTGATCAAAACCTGATTTATGCGCAAGTGGGCTCTGTATTCGACAGCAATGTATTTCGCGTTGACGGCCTGCAGAAAGTACCCAGTAGCTATCATGCCGGAAAATTATCTGACCTGATTACGGTAGCCACCCTCGGTGGGCAGTACCAGGAAACTTTGGGTAGGCAGTCTTTGCAATTTGGTGGAAGCTACAATCAGAATTCGTATGCCAGTTATTCCGGGCTGAACTACAAAAGCTGGGATTTCAATAGCGATTTTAATTGGCAAGTGACAAGTCTGCTTTCAGGTGCTTTGCACTATCATGATAAGCAAGAAGAACCAACCCTGAATTTGAGTAATCAAGTTGGTCGTGATGTGGTGCGTACCCAAACCACAGGTATGGACTTTGCCTGGGTTCCTGTATCGAGTTGGGAGTTTGATGCTGGGTATCAACATCAAACCATGCGTCACCAGGTGCAAAATACGCTTGATTTCAATCAGAATCTGATATCTGGTGGTGTATGGTATTCGACCCCAAAAGGTAGTCGTTTTGGATTATTGATCGAAAACGGAGATGTTACATATCCTTCGTTTCTGACGTCTGGTCAGACTTATTCTTATCGACAAACTGACGAAAAAATAAGCTTTGAGTGGCCTGCCAGTACAAAGTTGATGCTTAAGGCGACGGTTGGTCGAAGTGTCTTGAAGTTCAAGCATGATGGAAGTCCTGATAGAACCCACAGCCTGCAAGATTTGAGTGCGGTGTGGAATGTGGATGCCAAGTCAAGATTTACAGTCGGGTATCAAAGTACGCCGGTAGCGCCTGGATTATCAACTGATGATGTCATGAACAAGTCATTATACTTGTTATATAATGTCAAGCTGTCTGATAAGTTCGCGGTTGATAGTGCAGTGCGGGAGTCCAGTTTGCATTATCTCTCCTCTGGCACTCAGGTGAAGACGCGGTCTTATAGGGCTGCCTTGCAGTGGGACCCCTGGCGGATGTGGAAAATTGAAACATATGCCCAGTTTGCAAAGCGGAAGTCCGGCTTTTCACAAGATAGCTACGATGTTAATCAATTGGGTATAAATTTCCGCTATACCTTCTAGGTTAAGCAATTTAAATTCATGGATGGAAGTAATGCACGATCAAAACAGTCAGTCCCCAGCTAAGGTTAATAATGAGCTCGATGTTGGTACTGACTTTAGTCGTTTCTATCTGTTACGTAACCCGCTTGGTGCTCAAGGTTACGCCTCGCCGTGGTTGGTTCTCTTTAAAACGTTTGTCGATCCTTTCCTGGTTGTCGCTGTTTTGTATGGCCTGGGTGTCTACTTTGATATAAGTCTGCACGGCCCCTTCATTGAGCTTGCTGTTGTTGCCTTTCTGACCTCTGCACTGGCACTTGATGGGTTGAATGTGTTGCTGCCCGGAACGGGTAAGCGCATGCGTGGCATAGATGGCATGTTGCTGAATTGGGGGATTGCAGTGGTAGTTATCCTCGGATTCGGCATGTTGACGGGTTTGCTGGATTTGTTTCCGGAAAGATTCATTTATAGCTGGTTGATACTGGTACCTCTTGTTTTGTTGATGGTTCATTCTGCACTGGCTGTTTTCCTGGTTGGGCGTGCAGATGCGCAGCAGAAGTTCAGAAAAGCCGTGATTGTTGGTGCAAACAAATGCGGGCAAATGCTGGCTAATAAAATAAGAGAAAATCCACAAATCAAAATGGAATTTCTCGGTTATTTTGATGACCGCACATTGGATAGACTGCCTGAGTCCGAATTGGAGTATGTAAAGGGGCGATTGTCTGATTTGCCAGCCTTCATCAAAGAGCAGGGGGTGCAGCAGGTGTATATTTCCTTGCCCATGACATCCCAGCCCCGCATCATGAATTTGCTGGAGGAGTTGCAGGACTGCACGGCGTCGATTTACTTTTTGCCTGACTTGCTGGTGTTTGATCTGATTCAAGCAAGAATTGACCATGTAAATGGTGTTCCGGTTATTTCTATTTGCGAATCGCCATTTGTGGGTAGTAACGCAATTGTCAAGCGTATTTCAGATATTGTATTGTCCTTGTTGATTTTGGCGCTAATCTGGCCGGTGCTGCTGACGGTTGCTTTGATGGTGAAGTTTACCTCTCCTGGTCCGATATTATTCAAGCAGAATCGTTACGGGGAAGATGGGGAAAGTATTCGGGTTTATAAATTCCGTTCATGACTGTCATGGAAAATGGAGATGCTGTAATCCAGGCAAAACAGGGTGATAAGCGCTTGACCCCAATTGGGGGTTTCTTGCGGAAAACATCTCTGGATGAATTGCCGCAATTTATCAATGTGTTGCAGGGACGTATGAGCATTGTTGGCCCTCGGCCGCATGCCAATGCACATAATGAGATGTATCGGAAAATCATTCGTGGTTATATGGTAAGGCATAAGGTAAAGCCGGGCATTACCGGTTGGGCGCAGGTAAATGGCTATCGTGGTGAGACTGATACGGTCGAAAAAATGGAAAACCGTGTTGCCTATGACCTGGATTACCTGCGGAATTGGTCGCTTTGGCTGGATCTGAAAATTATTTTTCTAACGGTTGTCACAGTTTTGCGAGATAAAAATGCTTACTAGTAATGTGCAAAACAGGACTTTGTCATCTGTTTCCAGTCGTCTGACTGCAAGTGTAATGATTGCATGCCTGACGCTGACCGCCTGCAATAAAGATGATAAGCCAGCACCCAGTCAGGTGTTGGCCAAAGTGAATGACCATGAAATAACAGTAATGCAGCTGAATGGTATGTTGCGTTCTGTCGGCAATGCTGCAGAAAATGCCACGGTAAAGCAGAGTGCCCTTGATTTCTTGATTGATCAGGAAGTGTTGCAGCAAAAAGCAGTTGATCTGAAACTGGATCGAGACCCAGATGTCATGCAGGCTATTGAGCAGGCCAAACGACAGATTCTTGCTGCGGCGGCGCTGAACAAGCTGCAAGTAAAGCCATTGGATCCGTCTGATGCGGATGTTCAGAAATTTTATGATGGCAATCCGGCATTGTTTGCCCAGCATGCCAGTTATGAGTTCAGCCTGTTTAATCTACCAGTGAAGGATTTGCCGGAAGCGCTGAAGACTGCTCTGAATGCTTCCCATTCTGTTGCCGAGACACGGCAGATCCTGGAGCAGGCTCATCAGGCATTCCAGGAAAAAAATAACCACATGGCGGCTGAGCAGTTGCCGATGGAGCTATTGTCTCAGCTATTCAAGCTTAAAGTTGGTGATATTCTTCTTCGGCCTGAAGGCGATCATCTAATCCTGGTTCAATTGATTCGGGTTGAAAGCCAGCCACTGACATTACAGGATAGCAAAGAAAAAATTGTTTCGTATCTCAAGCAAACTGCCCTGCAAGACTCTAGTGCGAGTAAAATGGCGGAGTTGCGCAAAGCAGCTAGTGTGGTTTACGTAAAACGTTTTGCCGAGGTGGCTGCAAGTGCGCCCGCCTCCAGCAATTTGCCTGCCAATACGCTTAACTCCGGGCTGAAGGGTTTCTAGTCATGCTGCGTCATTTATTGTTTGCGTTGTGCCTTCTGATTAGTACTGCTGTTTTTGCATCGCCCGGTAGTGATTACAAGCTGGGGGCCGGTGATGTTATCAAAATTACAGTATGGGATCATGCTGATCTTTCCGTTGAAACCCAGCTGAACAAGGATGGCGAGGTCAACTTCCCGCTTATAGGCTTGATTTCACTGAATGGTTTGTCGGTGTCTGCTGCGGAAAACGCGCTGGCGAGTGTGCTTCGTTCGGCGGGTTATATCGTCAAGCCCAGTGTTTCCATCCTGGTTACGCAATATGTCAGTCACCGGTTTACCATTCTGGGTGAAGTAAACAAGCCTGGTCGTTACCCGCTGGATAGCCAGACTTCTTTGCTTGATGCGCTGGCAATTGCAACAGGGGTGACCCCTGCGGCCGGTGATACGGTCTATCTCACGCGTGACAAGGCGCAGATCACCTATTCGGTCGCTCAATTGGCTAGTGAAAGTGATCCTTCCAGGCGGAATGTCTGGTTGCAGGCTGGTGATGTGTTGTTTGTTCCCCGGTCTCAAATTTTTGTACTGGGAGAGGTGCAGCGCCCTGGCAACTATCGGCTGGAGCCCGGCATGACGGTGATGCAAGCAATTTCCGTGGCTGGTGGATTTACCAGCAAGGCATCTCACAGTTCAATCAAGATCACTCGTAAACAGCCTGATGGGTCCAGCAAGGAAATAAAATCCGTTGCTCAGTCTGAACCCTTGTCTGTAAATGATGTTGTATATATCGAAGAAAGCTGGTTCTGACATGCTGGCCAACATGAATTTGTCGCAATACCTGGGGATTCTCCGCGCGCGCAAGAAAATGATTCTGGCGGTTCATGCCGGTATTGTTGTTACTGTGCTTGGAGTAAGTTTGATTTTGCCTGAGCAGTTTACTGCGGAAACCGTTTTGGCTCTGGATACCAAGGCAAATGACCCGGTAACAGGCCAGCCGGTACAGGCCTATCTGGTACCTGGTTACATGGAAAGCCAGATGGATATTCTGGGCAGCCAGAATACGATGTTATACGTAGTGGACAGTTTGGGTTTGGCAAAGTCTGAAGAAGCAGCAAAAGCTTTCCAGGACGATACCGGCGGTAATGGCAGTTTGCGAATCTGGCTGGCGGACCGGATGGCCAAGAAAATGGACATCAAGCCCAGTAAGGAAGGCAGCACTGTCAGTGTCAGCTTTACGTCGCCAGATCCTCATTTTTCGGCAGCCGTAGCTAACGCAATTGCCCAAGGATATGTGCACACTCTTGCCAGTATGCGTACTTCTGCGGCGCAGCAGAATAACGTGTTTTTCCAGCAGCAACTGAAAGTGCTGCAAGGCAATCTGGAGCAAGCCCAGCAAGAGCTGGCCACTTATCTGAATGAGAAGGGCATTGTTGCTGCGGACGAAAAGCTCGATGTGGAGATGCAACGGCTGAATGATATTTCTACCCAGCTGGTGCAAGTACAGTCAGCTGCAATGGATGCGCAATCCCGTACCCGAGGGGCGGATAAGGCACCGGATGTACTGAATAACCCCCTGATTCAGCAGGTAAAGAACCAGTTGACGGTTGACGAGGGTAAATTCCGAGAACTGGCGACCAAAGTAGGGCCGGAGCATCCTCATTACAAGGAGGCGCAAGCACAAGTCGAGAGTGATCGTCGTCAGCTGCAAGCCCTGACCAGTGAGTACGCCAGTGGACTAACCGGCTCTGCTTCCAATGCCGAAAACCGTGCCAAGGCACTGCGCATGGCCATGGAAGAGCAAAAGAAGAAAATCCTGGAACTTAAACAGCAACGAAGCCTGGCAAATGTCTTGCAGCGCAAGGTTGATGGTCTGCAAAAGGCATACGACGCCGCGCAGGATCGCTATACCACAACCGCATTGCAAAGCCGTTCCATGACTGAGAACGTGGGCGTGGTAAAGCAGGCTACGGAGCCGACCAAACCCTCCCAGCCGCGCATCTTGCTGAATGTGCTTGCTGCGTTTGTATTGGGTGGTGTCATTGCCTTGTGCAGCGCCTTGCTGGCCGAGATTCTGAATCGACGAATTCGTTGCGCACGTGATGTGGAAACCATGCTGGATATTCCGGTGCTTGCTGAAATCAAGCCTGTTCCTTCTCGCAAAAAGCCTTTCTGGGCGTTCTGGCGTTCTAATAACAAGGTTGCCAAGGCATGAATACAACGACGACACTCTCGCAAGCTGATTTTGCCACGGTGAAGCAGTCTTCGCGTCATTCCAATATTGGCCAGCTGTTGTTGCAACAGGGCAAGCTGACTGCCTCGCAGGCTGAGAAGGTATTGCTGGCGCAACAGGAGCTGGGTTTGCGCTTTGGCGAAGCTGCTGTGCGACTGGGCTTCCTGAGTGAGCAGGATATTCAGGAAGTACTGTCACGCCAGTTTGATTATCCATGCCTGACCGTTGGCGACCCGTCGCTGGATTCCCGCTTGATTGCTGCCTATCACAACGACTCGTCCCAGGTGGAAGCGTTGCGCAGTTTGCGCAGCCAGCTGATTCTGCGTTGGATCAGTGGTGGCAACAAGACCATTTGCGTTGCCGGCTACGAGAATGAAACCGCAGTGGGCTGGCTGGCGGCCAATCTGGCGATCGTGTTTTCACAGCTGGGGCTGCGTACCTTGTTGGTCGATGCATCCTTGCGACGACCCATTCAGCATGTTTTTTTCAAGCAAGCCAACAAGATGGGTCTGAGCGATATCTTGGCTGGTCGTGCAGATGAATCATGCATGCTGGCAATTCCTCCGCTGCCGGATCTGTTCCTGATACCGGGTGGTACCGATGTGCCAAACAAGCAGGAGCTGTTGTCCGGTGTGGCGCTGGCGGGCTTTCTGGAACAGGCAGAAGCTGACTTTGACATTGTCATCGTCAATGCGCCGGCCCTGAAAGGCAATGCAGACGGGCAGCTGGTTGCTGCACGTGCCAAGGGCGTTTTACTGCTGGCAGAGCCGGGGGTAAGCAAGGTCGATGACCTGGAGGCCGCGCGCGATGATTTGCGCATGGCCGGTGCAACCGTACTGGGCTGTGTTCTTAACAGCTTTGCCATCGCTCAACAGTAAGGGGCATGCATGCGCCAACTCCACTCAAAACTACCCTGGTTGCCGCCTGGTGTACTGAATAACTGGCTGGTGCTAGTGGGGGTGTTCAGTCTGTTGCTGCCTACAGTTTACAAGCTGTCACAGCAATTATGGCCGATTAAAGAACAAGGGCATGGCCCGGTTTTTTTTAATCATCGCCTGGATGTTCTGGAACAAGGCGCAGCAAGCACGGAGTGAAACGTCTGCTGCTGGCAGCAAGTTGGGCATGCTGCCATTCGTCCTTGGGCTGGTTTGTTATGTAGTGGGGCATTCCCAAGATGTATGGTTTCTGGAAATTGGCAGCTTCATGTTGCTGATTTCCGGCCTGCTATGGATGCTTGGCGGCTACCCTGCGGTACTGCGCTACCGTTATCCCATATTATTTATTGTCATTCTGATTCCCTTGCCCGGTTTTCTGGTGGATTGGCTCACTGCGGGCCTTAAAATGGGTGTTTCACAGGCGGTTGAGCAGCTGCTTTATATGGCAGGTTATCCCATCAGTCGCAGTGGTGTGGTTTTGAATATTGGTCAATACCAATTGATGGTGGCTGATGCCTGTTCGGGAATCAATTCCTTGTTCAGTCTGTTTGCATTTGGTCTGTTGTATCTCTATTTTTTTACTCCGGCAAAGTTGAGCAACCGGTTGTTATTACTGTGTTCTGTGCTGCCTGCCGCCATTGTGTCCAATATCGTGCGTGTTATCACACTGGTGCTGGTTACCTACTATTTTGGTGATGCGGCCGGGCAGGGATTCATCCATCAGTTTTCCGGTTTGCTATTGTTTGGAGTTGCCATTTTGTGCGTATTCATGGTTGATGCATTTTTGCAAAAGGTAAATGGCTGATGCAAAAGTATGTCTCCCCATACCAGCTAATGTTGGCGGCAGTCATGTTGCTGGCTGCTGTCATTGCCTATGCCCTGACACCACGAATCTATACCGCGGACAGCAATAATATTGATCTCTCCGCCATGGTTCCTGCGCGCTTTGCGGACTGGCAGCAGGTGGAAATGAAGGGTGTGATTGTCAATCCGGAGGTTGATGATCAGCTGGCGAAAGTGTACGCACAAGTGCTGGAGCGGGTGTATGTCAATACACAGGGGCAGCGCATCATGCTGTCTATTGCCTATAGCCGGGACCAGCGTCAAAGCTCCGGGCAACAAACCCACTTGCCTGATTTATGTTATCCGGCACAGGGTTTTGCCCTGCATGACAAACACCAGATGACATTGCAACTTGGAAGCCAGACCCTGGCTGTAAATAGCATGATTGCGCAGCGCGACCAGCGTGTAGAACCGCTAATGTACTGGATTACCACCAATGGCGTAGTCAGCACGGAAAGAAATTCCCGCAAACTGAATCAGGTACAGGCGGGTTTGAAAGGGCTGATTTACGACGGCATGATCATTCGGGTATCTACCATCAACGAAGATACAAACGCTGCCCGACTGCTGGAGGCAGATTTCCTGAGCAAGCTCAGTCAGTCGCAAACCCCTGCCAACCGAGCGCAGATATTCGGTAAAGGCATGGTGGTACAGTGAATTCCTCTGCGACTACGCCATTGTCCAAATACCATATGCTGTTGCTTAACCGCATTCCCCGCCCCGTGTTGTCCTTTGCCTGCCAGGGCATGGTCAGCGGTATCAGCTTTATTGCATCATTTTTATTGTTGCACTATGCGGACAAAAGCGAATACACCACTTTTGTCTTGTTTTTGAATGGTTATGCCTTGCTGGCCAGTCTGCAAAATGCCTTGTGGCTTCAGCCGCTCATTACCCTGTCCGGCAATATGCAGGCAGCAGCAAAACGGGATGCCATCAAGTTCGGTATCTGGTTGAGTCTGGCCATTGCGCTACTTGGTGGCGTGTTGTTTGCCGGTTATCGCCAGTTCAGTCAGGGAAGCACATGGCTGAGCCTGAGCACTCTGCTGTTTGCAAGCAGTTTCCTGTTCTTGCTGGTGCGGGATTCAAACCGTTCGGCCTGGCTTATGCTGGGTAAGTTGCCGGGATTGTTTGTGCATGACATGGGCTACTTGCTGCTATTTGGCGTGCTGGTGGCAGTGGCATGGTACGCGCAATGGTTGTCGATGAATCTGGTGATTGTGGCGCTGGCGTTTCCTGGTCTGATGTCATTATTTGCCCGGCCCCGGCCCGACCCTGAACGCAAGGAAGGCAGCATCCAGCAGCTGGACCGCCAGTTTGCAGTGCAGATCTGGTCTTGCGCACGTTGGGCCTTGCCTGGCGTGCTGGTGACCTGGTTGTTCAGCAACGGTTACTGGTTTTATCTGGATAGCGTGCAAGGCAAGGCCCAGGTGGCCACGCTGGCCGCTACCCGTTTGTTTTTCACCCCGGTCGGGCTGATGGTGCAGGGGTGGGCCGGCTATTACCGGCCGGTGTTTTCCCGTCTGGAGTACATGGGCGAGCATCAGGCAAAACTGGCTTTGGTGCGGCGTCAGTCGCTGATCTGTGCTGCGTTGGTACTGTTGTTTGTCGTCGGGTTGTTGTTACTGGTACTGGTACCCTCTGTATTGCCTGCCTACTTGCCTCCGGCTGTTTACATCCCTCTGGTATTGGCATGGGGTGGATATTTCCTGGTGCAATGGTTGCGCAATATCCTCTCCACTGCACTATTGGCTGATGCCAAAGGATATAAGCGTGTATTCCAATCCGGTCTGGTGGGTGCAATTGTATTTTATCTGATTTATGTTCCCGTTGGATTGGTGTCACATTTATTGGTACTTTGTCCATTAATCTTGTGTTTTTCAGAAATAACCATCCTGGTTTTGCTATGGCGGCAGGTGTTTGGAGGCAGAAAGCATGTCTGAATTGCCGAGTGTAACGGTAATTGTGTGTACATATCGTCGACCGCGTCAATTGCAGGCCTTGCTGGATTCCCTGGCGTTACAGCATGTTGAAGGCCTGCGTCCGTGCCTGTGTATTGTGGATAACGATGCTGACCAATCTGCACGTGAACTGGTTACCCAGGCTCAGCAGGATTTTCCATGGCCGATAAAGTATATCTCGCAGCCAGTAAAAAATATTGCCTTGACACGGAATGCAGGCTTGGCAGTGGTTGAGACGGATTATCTTGCATTTATAGATGATGATGAAATTGCTGTGCCTCGGTGGCTTCATTCTCTTATTATGCTGGCGCAGGAAAATAATGCTGACTTGATTTTTGGTCCTGTGTTGCCGGTATATCCGGACAAGATGCTGCCATGGTTGATAAGTGGCGGGTTCTACGAGCGCCCAAGGCATGAAACTGGAAGCTTTGTGCCTTTGTTGGAAGCTCGGACCGGTAATGTACTAATTAAAAAATCATTGCTGAAAAAGCATGATCTGAAGTTTGATGAATCACTCGGTCTTAGTGGCGGAGAGGATTACGCCTTCTTCGAGACCCTGTATCGTGATGCTGTCAAATCACTATGGTCTGATGAGGCTGTGGTTACAGAGGAGGTTCCACTTGAACGTGCGAATCCAGAATGGTTATTGAGGCGCAGTTTTCGCATCGGATCGGTTGAGGCGAATTTGATGTGCCGAGATGGTGGTGTGCAGCCCCTGCTTAAAATGTGGCTGAAGGTATTTTATCTCTTTGCCCGGAATGGACTGATGCTGCTGGCCGCACCGCTACGTAGCCGGGCAAAAAATTTCCGATACGTCAGGAATGTGGCTATTGCTGCCGGGATTATTTACGGATTGATAAACGGCCCTTATCGTGAATACAAATAATACTCTGTCTATTGTGAATGATCGATGTGGCGAATCTATTCGCTCTTGGTTGACGCTCACTTTCATGGTTGCTATTTTCTTTAGCTTGTTTTCAATTGGTGCAGGTGATAAGGCACAGTCTGATGGTGGTAGTAATCTCATTCGTCAAATGGCCTGGGTTGCAATTGGCCTTGTTTCTTTTTTTCGTTGTGTTAGTTTTCGACGCTATATTAAGTTTGATGTACAATTTAATGCGGCATGGTTTTTGTCAGCATTGCTGCTGGCTTACTGCTTGCTTTCAACTTTGTGGTCAGCAATACCAGATGTGACTTTCAAG
This sequence comes from Aquitalea pelogenes, assembly GCF_001515305.1. GTDB lineage: Bacteria > Pseudomonadota > Gammaproteobacteria > Burkholderiales > Chromobacteriaceae > Aquitalea > Aquitalea pelogenes. The sequence goes on along the minus strand of NZ_LNQV01000048.1, from coordinate 5,371 downwards.
CGTGCCGTATTGTTTAGCCTGATGATATTTTTATGCTTTGCAACTTTTGGCAAGAAAAGCACTAATCCATATAGCTTTCTTGTTGTCATGGCTTGGCCGCTTGGGGTCCTGTTAATTTTGTCCTTTTTCTATACTGCAGTGCTGCCTTCCGTTGCAATTACATCGATTGGGTGGAGGGGGGTTACCTCGTTCAAGAATGAATTCGGTCAGCTTTGTGCCATTGCATTGCTAGTTTTCTGTTTTTTCAGTCTTGAGGTCACAAGACATCGTCTGCTTATGTTGTTGATGGCATTTTTATCATTTTTCGGATTGATAATGTCACAGAGTTCAACCTGTGCCGTGGCAGTAGTAGTTGGCTTGTTGGTAAGTGGTGGTTTTCTAGCGGCAAGAAAATTATTTCATAATTCCAAGGGTAGTATATTGCTACTTTTTTTGGTTATTGTTTTTTGTCTATTGCTTTTGACTCTGTTGGTTTCGGGTCTGGTGGGTGGTGATTTTCAGGGGCAATTTTTCCAACTGTTAGGAAAGTCCAGTACTCTGACAGGTAGAACCAAGTTGTGGACGTTGATCTGGGATAATGCGCGTTGGAACAATGCGTGGCTTGGTGGTGGTTATGGTGGCTTCTGGAATGGTTTAGGAAGTCCGGCAAATTTTACTAGTTATCGTTTTCCGGCAGGTTATGTAGGTCAGGCGCATAACGGCTATCTGGATGTTTATAATGATCTTGGTTATGTTGGTCTTTCATTTCTGATTGCCATTCTTTCTGTCTATGCATTCTTTGTCATTAGGCAATTTCGCGAAGGAAAGCCAGAATTTTATTACCACCTAGCATTTTTCATATATATCATTCTTGAAAATTATGCGGAGAGTACTTTTTTCCGTTTGGTAAGTTTTTTGAACATTGTATTTTTTGCATCATTGGCGCGTGTCGCGGCTAATCAGCGGGTTAGTTTTCATGATAAAAAATAAAGCAGATTATGTCGCTTATCTTGAGGCAGATCGTCTGTCGATGGGGGTTGGGCGAGGATTTAAGGATCATTTCTTTAATGATCGATGGAATTATGTGCGTCTGTTGCGCCGCTCTGAGTATTTGCACAATACAAGAAAATTCATACTGATCAGGTTGATTTGTGAAGTGCGGCGTCGTCGGCTTGGTCGTTTGTTGGGATATTCCATTCCCCTGAATGTATTTGGGCCAGGGCTTGCCATTCCGCATCGTGGTGACATTGTGGTTAATAGCTATGCAAGAATTGGTGCAAACTGCCGTATTCATGTCGGGACCAATATTGGAACGCAAATTGGTACTCTGGATGAAGTTCCAGTTATCGGGGATAATTGTTATATCGGGCCGGGTGCAAAATTGTATGGCAAGATAATCATTGGTGACAATGTTATTGTCGGTGCAAATGCAGTAGTAAATAAAAGCTTTCCTGATGGAAACTGTACAGTAGCAGGTGCGCCTGCCAAGGTGATTTCTGATAAGTCGACTAAGGGTTTGTTTAGTCAAGGTTATAAGTCAGAGGGAGGGCAAAAATGAGTGCCGTGACTTTTTTTGGCAGGATAATCATTTTTTTATGCATGTCCTCTCTGGCGTTTGCGAATAATATATTTTTTTTCGGGCAGCATGTTTTTTACCCGGATTCCTACCGCCCAATTACTGCAAAGCAGTTTGATGGGATCCGTATATGGGGTAATCCAAAGACACTGTGGCGTGATATCGAACCACGACAGGGTGTGTATGATTTTTCCACGCTGGACCAGCATGTCGCTTTAGCGGAAGAGCGTGGCATGGACATCATGTACACACTGGGCCAAACCCCTGTGTGGGCAAGTGCGAGGCCAAGCGAGCTTGGTAGTTTCGGACTGGGTGCTGCAGCCGAACCACTGGACATGAATGATTGGTATGAGTACGTCAGCAAGGTTGCCCAGCGTTATCGTGGCCGGATATCTGCCTATGAGGTGATGAATGAGCCGCGTATTGGTGAGGCAATCAAGATGTACTCGCCTGGTTTTTTCTCTGGCTCCACGCAGCAACTGGTACGGATGACCGAGCTGGCAGCCCGCGCTATTCATGCAGCCGATTCTCGTGCACTGATTGTGTGTCCGGCGATGGATGGTTCCGACCTGGGTATCAAGCGGCTGGAATATTTTCTGGCCCAGGGTGGGGGGAAGGACTGCGATGTAATCGGCTTTCATTTTTATTTGAAGACCGGTTCCGTGAATGAATTTACTTCATTACTGTCGCAAATTCGCCAGTTATTGGTTCGTTACAATTTGCAGAACAAACCTGTCTGGAACACTGAAATGGGTGTGCTGGTTGGTTCCTCCGGCAATCAGGTACGTAGTGGTGCTGCCGGGAGTGCGTTGGAAAAGGTATATAGCGATGATGAGGCGTCCAGCTTGATGCTGAAAGTACAAGTTGCGTCGAGTAATGGCGGTGTGGCACGTACTTACTGGTTTGCTCATGACTCTTCTTCAATGGGTAGTACCTTGCCAAACAAGAAGATTGGCCAACTCAATGGGCTGGGTATTGCTTATCAAAATGCCAAAGAGTGGTTCTCACATGGGCGCAAGATAAGAGGTTGCAGCCTGTCGGATAGTCAGGCCAATTGTGCTGTGTATGAAGGAAATGAGCTGGTAGGGCGTGTTTTATGGGGGATTCCACTTGAACCCGCCAACTGGCTGGCAGCTAATCCAGGCCTGGTAAAGGTGCACTTGTTCAATGGCTTGACGCTGAATATACGTACCAGTAATGCATCATCGCTTGGTGCGTTGACACGTAATTTTGCCGATCCGGTATTTATCACCAGTAATTAAGCGTCATAGCCTGTTTTGAGGAATGCATGAAAGTCACGATTTTTCAGTATCGCCTGTTTCATTATCGGACCAAGTTGTTCGAACTGATGCGCACAAAGTGCCAGCAGCGCGGTATTCAGCTGGATGTGGTATATGGGCAGCCTTACCGGGATGAAATCAAGAAAAAGGATACCGGCAAGCTGGACTGGGCAATTCCGGTAAAAAATACCTACTTCCCCATCAAGGAGAAGAAGGATATCTGCTGGCAACCTGCACCTGACGCAGTGCGTGATGCGGATTTGTTTGTGTTCATGCATGAAAACCGATTGCTGGCCAATTACTACTGGCTGTTGCGTCGTCGCCTTGGCAAGACGCCACAAGTGGCTTTCTGGGGCCATGGCCGGGATTTCCAGTCCAATGCTCCAGGTGGTTTGCGTGAACGGTGGAAGCAAATGACTTTGCGCTGGCCTGACTGGTGGTTCGGCTATACCCAGCATACCAGGCAGCTGGTGGAGGCCTCCGGCTTTCCGGCGGACAAGATAACCGTGCTGAACAATGCAATTGACAATGTCGATTTCCAGCAGCAGCTCGCTGCGGTCAGCGATGCGCAAATCAATGCACAGCGACAGGCACTGGGCTGGGACGAAGATAATTTCGTCGGTATTTATTGTGGTTCGCTCTATCCGGACAAGCGACTGGATCAGTTGTTTGAGATTGCCGATATCGTGCATGCATCTGCACCGCAGTTCCGCTTGCTGATTGTAGGCTCCGGTGCCCAGCAGCCCTATGTTGAACAGATGTGCAGCAGCAGGCCGTGGGCGCATTTTGCCGGTGGCCGTCATGGTGCTGAAAAAGCGGTGTTATTCCGCATGTCCGCCTTGACGCTGTGCCCGGGGGCGGTGGGTCTGAATATTCTGGATGCCTTTATTTCCGGCGTGCCCTTGCTCACCATGGCCAGCGCAAAGCATGGCCCGGAAATCGGCTTCATGCGTAATGGTGTGGATGGCTACCTGATTAACGATTCGGTACCTGCGTATGCACACAAGGTTCTGCAATTAATGGCGGATCCTGAATCCTTGTACGCTTTGCAACAGCAGGCTTTGCAGGCGGCAACCGTTTATACGGTGGAGAATATGGCTGACAATTTTGTTGAAGGGATTGTGCGTTGTCTGCAAGCCCGTAAACCGGTAAGTGGAGTTGCTAGGGCATGAGAGTAGGCATTATTGGTTTGCGCGGTATTCCGGATGTCCAGGGTGGTGTGGAGCGTCATGTCGAATCGCTTGCGCCGTTGTTGGTGGCAGCGGGGCATGAAGTTACCGTGTATGCCAGAGCACCATATATGGCTGATTTTCAGCATGACTCATGGCGAGGGGTACGTATTTGCAAAGTATGGTCCCCCCAGCATAAGTTCACCGAGACCTTGCTGCATACCTTTCTGGCTATCTGGCTGGCTTTCTTTCAGCGTCAGCAGATTGTGCATATCCACGCAATCGGCCCGTCGTTTTTTGTTCCGCTGGCGCGCTTGCTGGGAATGAAGGTGGTGATGACTCACCATGGACAAGACTATGCCCGGCAAAAATGGGGCAGGGGGGCCAAGGCTTTCTTGCGCACCGCCGAATATCTTGGGGTGAAATGTGCCAGCAAGGTAATTGTCATCTCGCATGGCTTGCAAGACCTGGTTGAGAATGTCCTGAAACGGCCCGCCCAGTTGATTCCTAATGGTGTAACCGGCTTTGACACTGACAGTATCAGTCCGGCGAATGTGGAACAGCTTGGCTTGCAGCCTTATCGTTATATTCTGCATGTCAGCCGTTTTGTACCGGAAAAGCGCCATCACGACCTGATTGACGCATTCAACAAGGCGGCATTGCCGGGCTGGAAACTGGTTTTTGCCGGAGAGGCAGACCATGCGGATGATTATTCCCGCTCGGTGTTGGAACGTGCCAGTGATCAGGTGGTGTTTCTGGGGCGACAAAACGTTCAGCAATTGACATATCTGTACGCGTATTGCGGTATTTTTGTGCTGCCATCCTCACATGAGGGTTTGCCCATTGCCTTGCTTGAAGCCCTTAGCCTGGCTGCTCCGGTGATCGTCAGCGATATTCCCCCGCACCTCGAAATGTCATTGCCGGAGAGATGCTATTTCCCACTGGGTAATACCGCTCAACTTGCTGCCCGCCTGCAACAGTATGCCGCTGAAGACTTGTCCGTACGCTGGCATGAATCTGCAGATTGGGTAAAACAGAATTACGACTGGCCAGCCATCGCCCAGAAAACTTCGGCGGTGTATTTGGCTGCGTGATGTGATTGATAACTACTATAAGTCATTTAAATTTTCCAGGATGATTTCATGACGACAAACAAAGACGTGCTTCTTGAACGTATCGCTAATAAATCCGCCGTTATCGGCATTGTCGGCCTGGGCTATGTCGGCCTGCCGCTGATGCTGCGTTTTGCCGAAGTGGGCTACAAGGTCCTGGGCTTTGACATCGACCAGAGCAAGGTTGATGCCCTGACCGCCGGCAAGAGCTATATCGAGCATATCAGCGCCGACAGCATTGCCACGGCCCGTACC
>NZ_LNQV01000047.1 GCF_001515305.1 Aquitalea pelogenes | reverse complement strand
TCTGCTGAGCTCGCCGCGCATGGCCTTGCTGGTGAAAGCCCTGCTGGGCCTGGCCGCCCTGGTAGGGATTTGCGCACTGGGCTGGCTGGTATTCCATTTGCTGAGCCAGGGCTTTTTGCCCACCCCGGCGCCCAGCCACAAAATCAAACACTGATGCACACGGCCATGCTCTGGCATGGCACCATCACGATTCCGGCGTCCGCATTCCGGCAGGACGTTCTTGAAGGACTTTTGCATGTACCGTTATCTGTCGGTGGCGGCATTACTGGGCTTGACCGGTTGTGCCGCCACGGTGGCCCCGGTGGCCCAGCCTGTTCCCGTTCCTGCTCCTGTGTTGCGCCCGGCCCCGATGCCGGACCCGCAAAGCCTGTTGCCCGCCCCCGTGGTCAAGCCGGTGACGCCTGCCCCGCTTGTTACCCCCGTCAGCAAGCCGGTGCCCTTGCCGCTGCAACCGGCCTATGCCAACGAGCAGGAAGGCAGCGCCTTGCTGGACAAACTGCTGCCGCGTGGCATTCCGGCGCGGCGCGAGTGGCATGGCGACATCATGACCGCCTTCACCCATCTGAAAATTCCGTATGCGCCGCAATACTTCTGCGCGGTGCTGGCGGTGGCGGAGCAGGAGTCCGGCTTCAATCCCGACCCGGTAGTCCCCAATCTGTCGAAGATTGTCTGGGGGCAGATTGAAGAGCGGCGGCAGAAGTATTTCATTCCCTCGCTGGTGGTGGATGCGGCCATGCTGAAGAAATCCCCCAATGGCCAGACCTACAAGGAACGGGTGAATGCCCTGCGCACCAAGAAGCAGATGAATGCGCTGTTTGAAGACATGATCCGCGAACTGCCGTTCGGCCAGACCATCTTCGAACACAAGAACCCCATCCGCGATGGCGGGCCCATGCAGGTGAGCGTGGCCTTTGCCGAAACCCAGGTGCGCGCCTGGCCTTACCCCTACAGCTATACCAGCTTGCGCGACGAAGTATTCAGCCTGCGCGGCAGCGTGTATTTCGGCACCGCCATCCTGCTGCAATACCCCATCAGCTATCCGGACATGGTGTACCGCTTTGCCGACTACAACGCCGGGCGTTATGCCAGCCGCAATGCCGCCTTCCAGCAGGCGGTGCAGCATCTGTCCGGACAAAAGCTGGCACTGGATGGCGACATCATGCTGTACAGCGACAAGATGAACCGTGTGCTGTCCGGTGCCACCAGCGACACCCAGCGCGCACTCAACGGCCTGGCCGGGCGCTTGCGTATGAGCCCGGACGAGATGGCACGCGATCTGCGGCAGGAAAAACTGGCGGCGTTCAGCCAGACCGAAGTCTACAAGCGGGTGTTTGCGCTGGCCGACCAGTCCGGCAAGGCTGCACCGCGCCAGATCATCCCGCAGATCGTGCTGATCAGCCCCAAGTTCACCCACCAGCTGACGACTGAATGGTTTGCCAGACGGGTGGATGGGCGCTACGAAAAGTGCATGGAGCGCGGTGGATTCCATTGACAGCAAGGGCGGTTCTCCCCTGTACTTGCAGACGGGTAAGTAGCGGGGAAACATAAAGATGGCTCAGCCACGAAACTGCCTGGTCGGCATGCTGCTGACCGGGGCGGCATGTTGTGCCACGGCAGGAGAACTGCGGGTACTGGTGGATGACAGTACCCAGATGCCACAGGCGAATATTGTTGATGAAACATTACAGGACGGCCTGCACCGCGATATCGGTCTCGCGCTGGCTGCCCGCTTGCAGCGTGCTGCCAGTTTTCGCGTCATGCCACGCAAGCGGCTGCTTCCCGCGCTGGAAGCGGGGCAAGGGGATGTGGTGTGCCTGACATTGCCTGAATGGATGCCGGGCAAGGATTTGCGCTGGAGCCAGCCCTTCATGCAAAACCAGGACTTGCTGCTCAGCAGCCGGGCAGCTGCACCGCGCAAGCAGTTGACGGCGCTGGCCGGGCAACCGGTGGGAACGGTACTCGGCTTTGCCTACCCGGAGTTGCAGGCCGCGCTGGGTGAAGGCTTTGTGCGGGATGACGCGCATAGCCTGGAAGACAGCCTGCGCAAGCTGGCGGCCGGTCGCGTGCAGCACGTCATCAGCAACCGGCTGTATCTCGATTACCAGCTGGCGCATGGCCTGCAACTGCCGCCCATGCAGCCGCATCTGGTGATCAGCAGCTACCGCATGCGCTGTGCCCTGTCTGCCCGCAGCCCGATCAGCCTCACCGCGCTGAACCGGGCATTGGGGCAGTTGCAGCAGCAAGGCGCATTCGAGCGCATGCTGCAGCATTACCGTTGACCATTTACCAGTTCAGCTGGTGCCAGCCCTGCTGGGCCGCCACGGCGGCAAGCTTGGGGTCGGCATTCACCGTGTAAGCCACATCCACCGCCTGCAGCAGCGGCACATCGTTGATGGAGTCGCTGTAACCATGGCTTCCGCCCAGGCTCTGGCCATGTTGTTGCAGCCATTGTTGCAGGCGGATCACCTTGCCTTGCTGATAAGTCATCACGCCATGCGTGTGGCCGGTGTAGCAACCCGCCTCGGTGGCCAGCTGGATGGCCAGGAAATCATCCGCGCCCAGAAAGCGCGAGATCGGCCCCACCAGATGCTCGCCGGTGGCGGAGATCACCAGCAAGGTGCGCCCCTCGGCCTTGTAGCGTGCCAGCGTGTCGCGTGCCTGATCGAACACGATGGGGGCGATGATGTCGGCAATGAAACGCTCCACCCACTCGGCCACTTCCTCCACGCTGCGTCCCTGCATCGGTTGCAGGGTGAAGTCCATGTAGTCCTCCATGCGTAATTCGCCACGGCGGTAGGCCGCCATCAGCTCGGCCTCGCGCGGCAGCATGTCGGCGGCGGCCAGACCATGTTGCACCATGAACTGCAACCACAGGCTGGAGCTGTCGCCGTCGGTGAGGGTGTCGTCCAGATCGAAAATGGCCAGCATCAACGCACCTCGCGCATGTCGTCGCGGCTGATTTGCAGGCGCACTTCGGTGCCGGCCGGCATCAGGTCGCTGGCGGTGCGGTTCAGCCGGTCCACTTGCAGGGTGACGCCCGCGCTTTCGATCTGGTAACGGATGATATTGCCCAGCAACTGGTGCTGGCGGATGGTGCCGGCCAGCGTGTCGGCCTGCTGGCTGTGGGCATCCAGCACGTGGATGGATTCCGGGCGGATAGCCATGTGGCCGTTGATGTTCAAGCCCAGCAGACGCTGTGTCTCTGCCGCGCCCAGCAAATTGTAATTGCCCATGAAGCGGGCCACGAATTCGGTGGCCGGTTCGGTGTACACCATTTCGGCGCGGCCTTCCTGCTCCACCCGGCCCTGGTTCATCACGAAGATGCGGTCGGACATGGTGAGCGCTTCTTCCTGATCGTGGGTGACAAAAATGGTGGTCAGGCCCAGACGGCGCTGGATGTCGCGAATCTGCTCGCGCAGGTTCTTGCGGATGCGGGCATCCAGTGCCGACAGCGGTTCGTCCAGCAGCAGGATGCGCGGCTCCACCACCAGCGCGCGCGCCAGCGCTACCCGCTGACGCTGCCCGCCGGACAGTTCGTGCGGATAGTGGTTTTCCTTGCCGGAGAGTTCCACCAGCTTGATGACTTCCGCCACCTTGCGGGCAATCTCCGCGCCATCGCATTTGCGCATTTTCAGGCCAAAGCCGATGTTCTGCGTCACGTTCATATTGGGAAACAGCGCATAGCTCTGGAACACCATGCCGATGCCGCGCTTTTGCGGTGACTGATGGGTGATGTCCTCGCCACCCACGCGGATGTGGCCGGAGGTGGGGGTTTCAAAACCGGCAATCATGCGCAGCACGGTGGTTTTGCCGCAGCCGGACGGGCCGAGGAAGGTGACGAATTCGCCCTGTTCGATGCTCATGTTGAAGTCGTGAACCACGACATGGTCGTCAAAGCGTTTGTGCAGATTATTGATGGTGAGGTAAGCCATGTGGTTTTCCTTGGATTCTGTCTGGGCTCAGGCCGTCTTGCGGGCCGGGCGGGCATTGCGGGCGAATACCTGGATCAGCCCCATCGATGCCCAGGTCACCAGGAAGGCGATGATGGCCAGTGCCGAGGGCTCGTAAGCGCGGTTGGCACCGATCAGTTGCAGGTAAGGGCCAAAAGCCGGGCGACCCAGCAGGCTGGCCATGGTGAATTCGCCAATCACTACCGCGAAGGTAAGAAAGGCACCGGACAGGATGGCCGACTTCACATTCGGGAAAATCACCTGCAGCAGGATGCTGGGCCAGCTGGCACCCAGGCTCTCGGCCGCTTCGGTCAGGGTGCGCACATCAATGGCGCGCAGGCCGGCGTCGATCGAGCGGTACAGATAGGGCAGGGCCAGCGTGACGTAGCTGCACATCAGCAAAAAGTCGGTGGCGCGGTCATTGCCGGTCAAGGGCAGCCAGGCGCTGCTGTTGTACAGCTTGAGGTAGCCGAACACGATGACAATGGCCGGAATCACCAGCGGCAGCAGGGTGATGAACTCCACCAGCGGACGCAGGCGTGGCAGCTTCAGCTGAATCCAGTAGGCCGTCGGCACCACCAGCAAAATGCCGACGATGATGGTAAGCACCGCCATCAGCGTGGAGTAGCCGAATGTGGCCTGAAAGCCGGGGTCGGACAGCACCACCTTGTAGGCTTCAAAGCTGTAGCCGTCGCGGTTCATTTTCAGGCTGAACTCGAAAGTGGCAATCAGCGGTAGCAAAAAGTAAATGGTGCCGATGGCAATGGCCACCCAGGCGCCCAGTCGCGATGTCGATTTCATTCACGCCCCCTTTCGGCGCGGCTGCGCAGCCAGATATAGCCGGCATTGGACAGGCCGGTCACCACAATCATGCCCAGTGCCAGTGCATAGCCCAGGTTCTGGTCGTGCAGCACATCGCCGCGAATCTGCGCGTACAGCAGGATGGGCACGATATTGAGCGAGCTGCCGGTCAGTGCGTAAGCAGTGGCTACCGCGCCAAAGGCATTGGCGAACAGCAGCAGGGTGGAGCCCAGGATGCTGGGCCACAGAATGGGCAGGGCAATATGCCACCAGTAGGCGACGCTGCTGCCGCCCAGGCTTTCGCAGGCTTCGCGCCATTCGGCACGCAGGCCGTCAATGGCCGGGGTGACAATCAGCACCATCAGCGGAATCTGGAAGTACAGATAAGTCAGCGTCAGGCCGATGAAGCTGAGGATGGAAAAGCCGGTGCTGTAGAGGTCGAAGTCGGCATAGTTGCGCAGCAGTACCGTCACCAGACCCATGCGGCCCAGGGTGGACAGAAAGGCAAACGACAGCGGAATGCCGGCAAAGTTGGACGCCACGCCGGAGAAGGTCATCAGCGTGGGGCGAATCCAGGCGGGCAGGCCGCCCTGAATGGCCGCCAGCGCCAGCAACAGGCCGATCAGGCTGCCACCCAGTGCGGACGCCGCGCTGACTTCAAAGCTGATCCAGTAGGCCGACAGAATGCTGTCGTCAAACAGTTTGGCAATATTGCCCAGGGTGAAATGGCCGTTGGCATCCTGGAACGCGCCTATCATCAGCGTGGCGGTGGGCAGGATGAGAAACAGCAGGGCAAACAGGAAAAACGGCACCACGCCCAGCCAGTTCAGGGCAGACGGTGCCAGTCTCTTGCGAGCCTGTCCGGCCTCGGGCGGGCAGTGTGTGACGGAATCGGGTGAAGTGGGCATCCGTGGTGCAGCCTCGTAAAAATGGGGAAGCCCGGCATGGGCAGGGGGTCTGCCGTGCTGTTGTGCTGCCTGGTGGGCAGGTCGGGTCTGTCCCGGTGACAGGATGGGGTAAACGTCATGGCCGCCGCAGCGGCCATGACGGCAAGGCCGATCAGCAGTGCAGGCTTACTTGACGTTGCTGCCCACTACGCTGTCCCACTGCTTGGTGATGGTGGCCTTGTAGACCTCCTGCTGTTCCAGCGTGGGGAACACGGCCTTCTTGTAGTTGGCTGCGGCCGGCAGCTTGGACAGCAGGTCGGCCGGGACTTTCTTGCGTGCAGCCAGGTCGTTGAAGCGGCTGGGGTGGCAGTAGCCCTTCAGCCAGCCCAGTTGGCCTTCGTCGGAGTACAGGTATTCCATCCACAGCTTGGCGGCGTTCGGGTGCGGGGCGTAGGCGCTGATGGCCTGTACGTACACGCCGGCCACCACGCCGGTCTTCGGTACCACCACGGCCACTTTCGGGTTGCCCTTCAGGGTGTCGCGGTCGGCCAGGGCGTTGTAGTCCCAGCGCACGATGATGGGGGTGGTGCCCTGGGCCAGCGAGGCAGCCTTGCCGATTACCGGCACGAAGTTGCCGTTCTTGTTCAGTTGCGAGAAGAACTTCAGGCCAGCGTCGGCAGCCTTGGCCGGGTTGCCGCCTGCTTGCGACAGGCCGGCAGCGTACACGCCCATGATGGCCTGGTTGGCGGTGCGCGGGTCACCGGCCAGCGCCACGGCATTCTTGTATTCCGGCTTCAGGAGGTCGGCCCAGTCAGCCGGTACCTTCTTGATGATGTCGGTGTTCACTTCGAAAGCCAGCACACCGTAGTAATCGCCGTACCAGTAGCCGTCCTTGTCCTTCACTTCGGCCGGAATGCTGTTCCAGGTGGATACCTTGTACGGCTGGATCAGGCCGGCTTCCTTGGCCTGCGGGCCAAAGGACAGGCCAACGTCGATCACGTCCGGTGCCTGCGGGCCCTTGTTGCCCTTGTTGGCCTTGATGGCCTCGACCTCGTCACCGGAACCGGCATCCGGGTTCAGTTCGTTCACCTTGATGCCGTACTTGGCCTTGAAGCCGGCCAGCAGGTCGCCATAACCACACCAGTCATGCGGCAGGGCAATGGTGGTGAGTTCACCTTCCTGCTTTGCCGCCTTGATCAGGCTGTTCAGATCCTGTGCATGCACAGCGGAAGCACCAACACTCAGTGCGGACAAAACAACTGCGGCCATCAGCTTCTTGTTCATTGGGACGATCCTTTGGACTAGGTCAATTGAGCAGGGCGATCTTAGGCAGTGCAGATGACGAGATGATGTGCGGCAAGTTTCAGTTGCGTGTCATTTGCATGAAGTCTCGGGGCCGACCTGTTCTGGCCATAATCCGACATGCTGTCGTGCGGCTGTCATACAGCTCTGCTAAACACTAAGCGGTAGCGCAATCAACGTGGACTAGTCCAGATCATGGCAACAGAAAATAATCAGACCCAGGTGGCCCAAATACGACAGTCCTTGCTGGCGCAGATGGCCGGTGGCCTGCTGCCACCGGGCAGCAAATTACCGGCAGAGCGCACTTTGTCGCAGCTGTTTGATACCACTCGCATCACCCTGAAGGACGCCTTGCTGGCGCTGGAGGCGGAAGGCTGCATTTACCGCGAAGAGCGGCGCGGCTGGTTTGTGGCCCCGCCGCGGCTGGAGTACAACCCGCAATACCGTGGCCATTTCCAGCAGATGGTGCAACAGCAGCAACGGCGGGTGGATACCCGCGTGCTGTCATCGCGCAGCATGGTGGCGGCACCGGAAATCAGCCAGCGCCTGCAATTGCCCGCGCTGGCGCGGGTGTTGCAAATCTGCCGCCAGCGCAGCCTGGATGGCCGGGTAGTGCTGTATGTCGAGCATTACCTGAAGCCGGAATGCTTTCCCGGCATCATGCGCGAGGATTTGTCGCAATCCCTCACCGAACTCTACCAGCAGCATTACGGCCTCCATTACAGCCGCTCGCGCTTTGACATCACCCCCACGGCGGCGCGTGGTGCGGTGGCGCAGGCGCTGATGCTGGCCGATGGCTCGCCCATCTTGCGCATTGCCCGCATCAATTACGACCAGCAGCAGCGCATCATCGACTGCGATATCGAATACTGGCGGCACGATGCCATCCGCGTGACGGTGGACAGCCAGCCGCAGGCCTGAGCCGTGTGCAGCGCCATACCGCCATGCCATTGGCCTGAATGGCTGGTTTGCAGCGCGAAAAAGGCATGAATTAACAATTGCACACAGTTTTCTTACAAACGCTTACCAAGTGATACAGCAGGGCAACAGACGCTAGCCGGTGTGCGGTGCATGCTGCAAGCACGATAACAACACTGGAGAATCCTGATGAAAACCCGAGTCCATCGTCTGGCCGGCTGGCTGTTGCTGGCCGCTTCTGTCAGCAGCCTGACTGCTTGTGTCGTGACTCCGACTCGTACCCAGGTCGTCTACAAGCCGGTGCCGGTCACGGTCCAGGCCCCTGTCGCGGTGCGCTGGAACCCGGCCGAGCATCCTTATTACGGTCATGCGATGAGCGATTTGCGCCAGGCGCGCGCCTTGCTGGCACGGCCGGATGTACAGCCGGTACAGGATGATGAGCGCTGGGCTGTCGGTGCCATTGACGCCGCGCTGCGCGAAATGACCCAGGCCTCCATTCAGGATGGCAAGAACCCCTGGCAGATTCCGGCCCCGGATGCGCGCCTGAACCCGACCGATCGCTTCCATCAGGCCCTGCAATTGCTGGAACAGGCGAAGCGTGATGCCAGCCATCGTGAGGACGACCCCTGGGTGCGCGATCTGCAAGGCCGCATCCTGCATCATATCGATGATGCACACCGCGCCACCCAGCAGGCCATTGCCGACGCCTTGCGCTAAGACCTGATAACAAAACCCCCGCTCCAGCGTTGCGCCGCCTTGTCGTACTCCATGTACTGTCTGCGGCGGCGCGCCTTGGCCCGGATGTTCTGCGAGGTTTGGTTCTCGGTTCTGAGCCCACCGTTTTTCCTGACGCACTGCAACAACAATAAACCCGCTTGCAACCCTGGGAGATCACTATGTCTACCTTGAAAAAAACACTGGCAACCCTGCTGCTGGCCGGTTCGGCCCTGCTGGCTGCTTCGGCGGCACAGGCTGACGACTGGCACGATAATGGCTGGCACCCGGACATGCGCCAGGACTGGCACGAAGGCATGCCCTGGCGCTTCGAGCAGCACCACTGGCACCCGGATGAACACCCTTACTACATGCATGCCATGACCGATCTGCGTCTGGCGCGCGATCTGCTGGCCCGTCCGGACCAGCCGCGTGTCGAGCAGGGCGAACACCGTGCAGTGGACGCCATCAACCAGGCCCTGCATGCCATGCACGATGCGGCCATCGATGATGGCAAGAACCCCTTCCAGCGCCTGCCGCCGGATGCCGAATACCGCCCGGACGACCGTTTCCACCAGGCACTGCGTCTGCTGGACAAGGCCAGGCAGGATGCCAGCCACGAAGAGGACGACCCCTATCTGCGTGGTTTGCAGCATTTCATCGTCAGTCAGATTGCTGCTGCCCAGCATGCGGTGAATGACGCCATCGGTGAAGCGCTGCGCTAAGCTGTTTACTGCCTGCCAGCCCCCGTCACAGCCATGCTGTTGCGGGGGCTTTGTCATTGCAGCGATGCCGCAGCCAACCGGGTTTTGCGCTACCATGCCGGCTGTTTGATGTTGACCAAGGATGCAACCATGACCCGCCTGCTCATCCTCTATACCGGTGGCACCATCGGCATGGACCACACCCCGGAGGGCCTGGCCCCCGTTCCCGGCCTGCTGCCGCGCCTGCTGGAGCGCTTCCGTACCCCGGCACTGGACTTTGACGTGGTGGAATACCCGCAGCTGATCGACTCCTCCGCCATTGTCCCGGCCCAGTGGCAGCAACTGATTGACGATCTGGCCACGCGCTATGCCGCGTATGACGGCTTTGTGGTGATTCATGGCACCGACACAATGGCCTACACCGCCAGCGTGCTGGCCTTTGCCCTGCAAGGCCTGGCCAAGCCGGTGATTGTCACCGGTGCGCAACTGCCGCTGGTCCATCCGCGTTCGGATGGCTGGAGCAATCTGGCCGATGCGCTGGAAGCCGCCAGCCAGCCGGATTTGCACGAAGTGTGCATCGCCTTCAACCGCCTGCTGCTGCGTGGCTGCCGTGCCCGCAAGCTGGATGCCGCCAGCTTTGCCGGTTTTGACAGCCCCAATGCCCAGGCCTTGGCCAGCTTTGGCATTCAGGCCCACTGGCAGCGCCAGCACTGGCTGCGTGTCAGCCAGCCTTTCCAGCCGGTGGCGCTGGATGTTTCGCTCAAGCTGGCTACTTTCTTCCTGACGCCGGGCTATGCCAGCACGCTGGCCGGGCAGGCCATGCAGGAGGGCGATCTGGATGCTGCGGTGCTGATGAGCTATGGCAATGGCAATACCCCGGCCGACCCGGTACTGCTGGATGGTGTGGCGGCGCTCAGTGCCCGTGGTGGTGCAGTCCTGAATATCAGCCAGGTGGTGCATGGCGCGGTGGAAGTAGGTGCTTATGCCGCCAGCCAGCCGCTGGCCCGCGCCGGTGCCATTGCCGGTGCCGACCTCACGCCGGAGGCAGCCACGGCCAAGCTGCTGGTGTTGCTGTCACAAGGCCTGCGTGGTGATGCCCTGCGCCAGCAATTGTCCACGGTGCTGGTGGGCGAGAGCAGCTAACAGCGCATATTGCTCAGCCATGCAAGGCGTGCCAGTGGCACGCCTTTTTTCTTGTTGACTGCATGCTGGTTTGCCTAAAAAAAAGGCAGCGTCGTTTTGTTCTGTCGCTTCAATGGTTTAGCAGATCTATCCACATCCCCTCCACATGGCGGTACACGGCTGGCGTGGAAAACTACGGCTATTGCTCAAAAAACAGGCAGTGTTGCAAAGTCGTTTCAATCTCAGTGACTTAGCTGTCTTGTCCACAGTCCACACACAAGCCTGTCCCCGCTGCTTGTGTAAAAACAGCAGCCACACCGCTTGTGCTTCTGCGCCGGACCAGCCTCATCCACAAGAAGCGGCTTTGCCTAAAAAATAAGCAATCAACAAAAAATGTCGCGGATTCATGCACTTGCCCCACTTGCCCACAGGCGATGCACAAGCCTGTCCCCGCGTGGTGTGTAAAACCCTTGTCTGGCCTGCATTGCGCTGGGTTTTTGCCCATGTCGGGCCATGACAGGACAGTTAAATGGTGGTGCCGGCCAGCAGTTGCGTGGATTGCCTAAAAAACAGGCAGCGTGGAAAAGGACAGCCGGATCATGTACTTAGCCAATTTGCCCACAGACCGTGCACAAGGCTTTCCCCGGCTGGTGTGCAAAAATGCCGGCCAGACGGGAAAACCGGAGGGATGGCCGCCTGGAAGTGAACAACTGCTGGGGATCAAAAGATTGCCTAAAAAACAGGCAATGGCAAAAAGCCATTGTGGTATCAGCCACTTGCCGCTGTTTTCCACAGCTCGCGCACAGGGCTGTCCCCGCCAATGGTGAGAAAAGCGCTTTGTCCGGCACAAAACGTCGGCAAGACTACTGGCAGAGGGGCAAGCCGACGTATAATTACACTCTTTGGCAGCAGGTTTGCCGTGAGCATCATTCACCGAATCGCCGTGGTCGGGCCGGAGTCCTGCGGCAAGAGCACCTTGTCGGCCCAGTTGGCCGCCAGCATGCAGACGCAAGGCATGCGCGCCGTCCATGTGACGGAATATGCACGTGACTACTACGCCAATCGCCCCTATCAGGTGGCGATGTCCGACATCGAAGCCATTGCCCACGGGCAGTTGCAAGCGGAGGAGGTGGCGGCCCGGCAGCACGACTGGCTGATCTGCGATACCACGGTGCTGACCTGCAAGATATGGGCGGAAGTGGCATTCGGGCAGGCATCGCCCGCCTTGTTGCAGCATTACCGCCCGCACGACTATGAGCTGACCCTGCTGACGGCGGCAGATATACCCTGGCAGCCCGATCCGCTGCGCAGCCATCCCGCAGAGCGCGACTGGCTGCTGGGCTTGTATCAGGCCGAGCTGGCGGCGGCGGGCATTGTTCCGGTCTTGTTGCAGGGCAGTGAACAGCAACGTCTGCAGCAGGCCTGGCATGCCATCCGGCAACTGCCACAATGGCTTGATGGTTTGCCTAAAAAATAGTCAGCCGGCACAAAGCCTTTGGCATTCAATGGCTTGTCCTGTTTTTCCACAGGCCGCTCACAGGCCTGTCCCGCCGCCGGGTGGAAAACCGGTGGCAACTGCCTAAAAAAAGGGCAGTGACGGATTTTGCTTTTCGCTCAAACAGTTGCAGGCCTTGTCCACAAGCGGTGCACAAGCCTGTCCAGAATGGATGTGTAAAAATGAACGAAACCTTTGCCTTGCGTAATGACTACATCGCGCTGTGCGATTTGCTGAAAACCTGCAGCGTGTGTGCTTCCGGTGGCGAAGCCAAACATTTCATTGCCGAGGGCAATGTCGCCGTGGATGGCGTGCAGGAGCTGCGCAAGACCTGCAAGATCCGCCCCGGTCAGGTGGTGAGCGGCGACGGTTTCACCATCACGGTGGTGGCGGCCTGATGAGCGAGGCCGAACTGCCGCCGGATGACGACCCGATGCCGCAGCCGCCGTTTGAAGTCACCGACGACATGTGTTGCGGCAGCGGTTGCGACCCCTGCATCCTCGACACCTATTACGCCGAGCTGCGCGACTACCGCAGCCGGCTGGCCGCCTGGCAGGCGCGGCACAACAAGGACGGACAATAAGCCATGGCCAGCATTGACCTGCATTTTCATTCACATGCCTCGGACGGCGCCCTGCCGCCGGCTGAAGTGATTGCCCGCGCGGCAGAGCGTGAAGCCACGCTGGTGGCGCTGACCGACCACGACTGCACCCGCGGTCTGGCCGATGCGCGTGCCGCCGGCTGCCGCCCACGGTGTCGATTTCCTCAATGGCGTGGAAGTGTCTGTCACCTGGAATGGCAAGCACACCGTGCATATTGTCGGGCTGGGGATAGACCCGGAACATGCGGCACTCAAGGCGGGCCTGCAGTCCATCCGTGATGGCCGGGTACAGCGCGCACAGGAAATGTCCGACTCGCTGGCCCGTATCGGCATTCATGGCGCTTTCGAGGGCGCGATGGCGGTGTGTGAAAACCCGGAAATGGTGGGCCGTACCCACTTTGCCCGCTTTCTGGTGAACAGCGGCGAGGTCAAGGACGTGCGCACGGTGTTCCGCAAATACCTGACGCCGGGCAAGCCGGGTTATGTGCCGCATGAATGGGCGCGGCTGGCCGATGCCGTCGGCTGGATTGTCGCCTCAGGCGGCATGGCGGTGATTGCCCATCCCGGCCGTTACGATATGGGCCGCACCCTGATCGAGCGGCTGATTCTGGACTTCAAGGACGCTGGCGGCCAGGGCATCGAAGTGGCCAGCGGCAGCCACAGCCTGGACGACATGCACAAGTTTGCGCTGATTGCCCAGCGTTACGGCCTGTTGTCCAGTGCCGGCAGCGATTTCCATGCTCCGGGCGAAGGTGGCCGCGACGTGGGCCGTACTGATGACCTGCCGCCCATCTGCCAGCCGGTATGGCAGGCACTGCAGGAGCGCATCATCCGCGCCCCGCGCGCGGCATAAACCAACACTAAAGCACACACATGGCACAGTTTTTCATGATTCACCCGGACAATCCGCAACAGCGGCTGATCCGGGAAGCCGCCAACATCCTGCGTAATGGCGGGGTGGTGGTGTATCCCACCGACTCCTGTTACGCGCTGGGCTGCATGCTGGGCGACAAGAAGGCGATGGAGCGCATTCTGGCCATCCGCCAGATCGAACTCAAACACCACCTGACGCTGGTGTGTCACAACCTGTCCGAGCTGGCCAACTACGCCCGCGTCGACAACAGCCAGTTCCGCCAGCTCAAGGCCGCCACACCCGGCAGCTACACCTTCATCCTGCAGGCCACCAAGGAAGTGCCGCGCCGCACCCTGCATCCCAAGCGCGCCACCATCGGCCTGCGGGTGCCGGACCACAAGGTGGCACTGGCGCTGCTGGAAGAGCTGGGCGAGCCCATCCTGTCCTGTACCTTGCTGTTGCCGGGCGACGAGGAAGCACTGACCGACCCGTATGAAATCCGCGAGCGGCTGGAGCATGTGGTGGATGCGGTGATTGACGGCGGCTGGTGCGGCACCGAACCCACCACGGTGATTGACATGACCGATGGCGTGGAACTGCTGCGCCAGGGCAAGGGCGACGCGGCCATTTTCGGTCTGTAAAACCTGCTCTGGAACCATCCGTGCCTGCCCCCATCTAGTGGGGGTCAACGTTTTCATTTGAAAAAGAAGCCATGGGCGATACTTCTCAACTGATCCAGCAGATCAGCATTTATGCCTTGCCAGTTTTGCTGGCCATTACCCTGCACGAAGCAGCGCATGCTTATGCGGCCAAACGTTTTGGCGATGCCACAGCCTATATGCTGGGCCGCATGACGCTGAACCCGCTCAAGCACATCGACCCGGTGGGCACGGTGCTGCTGCCGCTGTTATCGCTGATGATGGGTGGCGTGCTGTTTGGCTGGGCCAAGCCGGTGCCGGTGAATTTCGGCGCGCTGCGCAATCCGCGCTCCGGCATGCGCTGGGTGGCTGCCGCCGGGCCGCTGTCCAACTTTGTCATGGCGGTGATCTGGGTGCTGCTGTTCAAGCTGGCCATCGTCATGGATAACAGCTATACCGAGCCGCTGGCGCTGATGAGCAAGGCCGGCATCAATATCAACGTGATGCTGATGGTGCTGAACCTGCTGCCCTTGCTGCCGCTGGATGGCGGCCGCATCGTGGAAAGCCTGCTGCCACCCGGCATGGCCTACAAGTATTCCCGGCTGGAGCCCTATGGCATGTGGATCCTCATTGCGCTGCTGTTTACCGGCGCACTGATGCCGCTGCTCAATCCCTTGCGCCAGCTGGTGTATCATCTGCTCAGTCTGTTTCTCTAACTTGCGGGAGGCCGCCTTGCCCGGTGGCCGACACAGCCTGTACCGTCCGCGCAGCAGCATGCGCAGCCCGGCACAGGCTTTGTCATTCCCGGACCATCTGGAAATCACACCATGTTTGCCAATCGCATCCTTTCCGGCATGCGCCCCACGGGCAGCCTGCACCTGGGTCATTACCACGGCGTCATCAAGAACTGGGTAGAGCTGCAATCCAGCCACGACTGTTACTTCATGGTGGCCGACTGGCACGCGCTCACCACCAATTACGACGACGTGGCCATCATCGAAAAGAGCATCTGGGACATGGTGATCGACTGGCTGGCCGCTGGTGTCGACCCGGAAAAGGCCACAGTGTTCATCCAGTCCAAAGTGCCGCAGCATGCCGAACTGCACCTGGCACTGTCCATGGTGACCCCGCTGTCCTGGCTGGAACGGGTTCCCACCTACAAGGACCAGATCGAAAAATTGTCCACCAAGGACCTGGGCACCTACGGCTTCCTCGGCTACCCGCTGCTGCAGGCGGCTGACATCCTGGTGTACAAGGCCGGGCTGGTGCCGGTGGGCGAAGACCAGGTGCCGCACATCGAACTGACCCGCGAAGTGGCCCGCCGCTTCAACAACCTGTTTGGCCGCGAGCCCAATTTTGACGAACTGGCCCAGGCCGCTGCCAAGAAAATCGGCAAACAGGGCAAGCAGTTCATGCAGCAACGTACTGCCTATCTGCAAGACGGCAATGCCGAAGCCCTGCAAGCTGCGCGTGAGATTCTGGCCGCCAGCCAGAACCTGGGCGTGGCCGACCGCGAACGTCTGGCCGGTTGGCTGGAAAACAAGGGCAAGACCATCCTGCCGGAGCCGGAAGCCAAGCTGACCGCCGCCTCGCGCATGCCGGGCCTGGATGGCCAGAAGATGTCCAAGTCCTACGGCAACACCATCACCATGCGCGAATCGCCGGAGCTGGTGAGCAAAAAAGTGAAGGCCATGCCGACCGACCCGGCCCGCGTGCGCCGCACCGATGCCGGTAATCCGGAAAAATGCCCGGTATGGCAGCTGCATCAGGTGTACAGCGACAATGACACCCGCGAATGGGTGAAAAAAGGCTGTACCAGCGCCGGCATCGGCTGTCTGGAATGCAAGCAGCCGGTGATTGACGGCGTACTGCGCGAACAGCAACCGATGTTCGAACGTGCCGAGCAATACCTGACCCATCCGGACCGGGTAAAGGAAATCGTGTTCGAGGGCTGCCGCCGCGCCGAGAAGGTAGCCAAGGAAACCATGGGTGACGTGCGCGCTGCGATGGGGCTGGGTTTCTGAGTGCAGCTGACAAAACTGCTGTTGCAGCATCGTACTCTTGCGACGGTCTGCACGCTTCATCTGCCATGAAGGATCAAAAAAGCCGGAACAGACGTTCCGGCTTTTTTTATTGAATCTTTCTAGTCCCGGCGATTTCAGTGCTCGACACGTGGCAGGAAGATTTCCGCCAGCATGCAGCGGCAACTGCCGCCACCGACTGCTTCAATGGTGGGGATGGGGTTGACCACCGGCTGGCCGTGACGCTCCAGCACCCGTTGCTGTTGCGGGGTGAAGCCATTCCAGGCGCGTTGCGACATGGCCAGGAGCGGGGTGCCGTCCTGTGCCGCCAGTTGCAGGATATTGCCGCAAAAGTGCTGTTCCACTTGTTCATGACTGATGTGGATCACCTCGTGGGTGGATTCCAGCGCGGCCAGCACCCGTTGGCGTTGTTCCGGCTGATACAGGCTGTCGGCGCAGATTACTGCGATATCCTGTCCCACCGACATCATCACATTGCTGTGATAGATGGGGACGCCGTGGCTGTCGGCGGTGTCGAACAACTGCACATCGTCCAGACCACGCAAGCGGGCGTAACGGTATAGCGCCAGCGGATGGCAGCGCTGTGAGCGGGCGGCATACACCCGGCGGCGGGCATGGTCGAAAATCATCACCCCGGTGCCTTCCAGAATCAGCTCTTCTTCCCACGGGTGGCCCACCCAGCTGATCTGGTTGATCTGGTAATCATGTTGCAGCAACAGCCGCGCCAGTTCTTCCACCCGCCTTTCCTGCCGGCGGTTGGGCGTGTGCATGGGGTAGATGTGCAAGCTGCCATCGGCGCTGGTGGTAAACCAGTTGTTGGGAAATACCGCATCCGGGGTGGGAATGCCGTCCGGGCTCTTTTCCAGCACCATTACCCGCAGGCCGTGGTCTTGCAGACGGCGGTTCATGGCGTCGAACTCGGCCATGGCCTGGGCGGTGACGGCGGCGGCGGGCAGGTTCAGCCGGTGCTGGAATACATTGTCGGCACCGGTCTGTTCGTTGAAGCAAAGTCGACCGGGCGCACCATGACCACGGCGCGAGCCAGCTGCGGTTGTGCCGGGCGGTTCAGCGACAGCGGCTGAATCCAGGGCAGATTCTGATTTCCCATGTGATGAATTCGGGGCGGAGTGTGGAGGGTGCTGGTATAGTAGCCAGATCAAGATCAAACAAAAAGTTGGATTTGTTTGACATTTCCATAATGATTTGGAATGGATTTTCACCTAGCCGCCCTCAAGGCCTTTGTCACCGCCGCACGTGAAGCCTCGTTTTCCCGCGCTGCCGACTGCCTGCATCTCACCCAGCCCGGTCTGTCCAAGCGCATCCGCAGCCTGGAGGATGGCCTGCGGGTGGAATTGTTCGACCGCATCGGCCGCCGCACGGTACTGACCGAAGCCGGGCGCGCCTTCCTGCCGCATGCGCTGCGTATTCTGGCCGAGGCCGAGCAGGCCAGCCAGCTGCTGCGTAGCCTGCAACCGGCCCAGGTGGGCAAGCTGCATCTGGCTACCACCCAGCACATCGGTCTGTATTACCTCAAGCCCGTGCTGGCCGATTTTGTGCGCCAGTATCCCGGCATCGACCTCACCGTGGATTTCAAGACCTCGGCCGAAACCCACAAGCTGCTGTGTCAGGGCGAGCTGGAACTGGGCTTCATGTCCGAACCGCCCTTGCACGAGCAGGCGCTGGACTATGTGGCGGTGCTGGAGGAAAGACTGTGCTTTGCCGTGTCCGGGCAGCACCCGCTGGCCCTGCTGGACTCCCTCACCCTGCAGGACCTGGCGCGTTATCCCGCGCTGTTGCCCGGCAGCAATACCCGCTGCCGCCGGCTGATTGAAAACCTGTTCCAGCAACAGGCCACCCCGCTGGATGTGCGTGAGCCGTCCAATTATCTGGAAGCCCTGCGCATGCTGGTAGAGGCGGGGCTGGGCTGGACAGCGCTGCCGGAAGTGATGATCAGCAGCACGCTGTGCCGTTTGCCGCTGGCCGAGCACGAACCCTCGCGCACCATCATGCTGGCCTATCACCGCAAGGTCAGCCTGTCCGGCCCGGCGCGGCTGTTTCTGGAATGGGTCAAAACCCACCCGCTTGGCGTAAACTCTGCCGCATGAGTACCCCGACCTCGCCCGACAACTTTGCCCTGACTGCGCCGGAATTGCCGGCCGGCCTGCCCATTGCCCATGTGTTTGGCCAGCCGGTGCTGGAAGTGCCACAAGACCTGTTCATCCCGCCCGATGCCCTGCAGGTGATTCTGGAAAGCTTCGAAGGCCCGCTGGACTTGCTGCTCTACCTCATCCGCAAGCAGAACCTGGACGTGCTCAACATCCCCATGGCCGACATCACCCGCCAGTACATGGGCTATGTGGATGCCATGCGTGCCGAACGGCTGGAGCTGGCGGCCGAATACCTGCTGATGGCGGCGCTGCTGATCGAAATCAAGTCGCGCCTGCTGCTGCCACGCCCGCCGCTGGATGAAGAAGGCGAGCCGGACGACCCGCGTGCCGAACTGGTGCGCCGCCTGCTGGACTACGAACAGATGAAGCTGGCCGCGCTGGAACTGGACAAGCTGCCACAGGCCGACCGCGACTTTGCCTGGCTGGCGGTATTGATCGAGCAGGGGGCGGAGGCAAGGCTGCCGGATGTCGCCGCGGTGGATCTGCGCCAGGCCTGGCTGGCCATCCTGTCCCGCGCCAGGCACAAGCGCAGCCACAAGGTGGAAAAGGACGAGCTGTCGGTGCGCGAGCAGATGAGCTGGATTCTGCGCTACCTGACGGGGCGCGAATACGTGCCGTTCGAGGAACTGTTCGAGGTGGACAAGGGCGTGGCCCATCTGGTGGTCAACTTCATCGCGGTGCTGGAACTGGTGAAGGAAGGGCTGATCAAGGTCAGCCAGGACGCGGCCTATCAGCCCATCTATGTGCGCATCGCCATCAACTGATGCCGCCCACTGTTGCATACAGCACAGTCGCGGACGAATAGACAGTGTCGCTCGCGTGGATTTCATGTAAAATCCGCGCCTTCCCCCGCGCAATGTATTTCGCTCCCGTACCCCGCAAGCCGGGCCGGGCGATATCAGGTCCGATGACCACCATCACCGACTTAAACTATCTCAAGATCGTGCTGGAAACGGCATTGTTGACCGCGACGGAACCCTTGTCGGTATCCCAGCTCAAAAAGCTGTTTACCGAAGACATCAAGGCAGCCCTGCTCAACGACATCCTGGAAGACATCCAGGCTGACTGGCGTGGCCGCGGTGTGGAACTGGTGAAGCTGGCCAGTGGCTGGCGCTTTCGCGCCCGGGCCGAATTCACCCCCTACCTGTCACGGCTGAACCCCGAAAAACCGCCGCGTTATTCGCGTGCCGTGATGGAAACCCTGGCGATTATCGCCTACAAACAACCTGTTACCCGTGGTGATATCGAATCCATCCGTGGCGTGTCGGTATCCACCAGTGTGATGCAAACCCTGCTGGAGCGGGGTTGGATTGAAGTAATCGGGCACAAGGACGTGCCCGGCCGGCCGGGGCTGTATGCCACCACCCGCAAGTTTCTGGATGATCTTGGCTTTGTTTCGCTAAGGGATCTGCCACCGTTGGCAGACTTGGGAACACTGGTCATACCCGATGCCCAGCCACAAGAGATCGGCAGCGAAGACGCCGAAGACACTCTCCCCCTCGACGATGAGGCGGACAATCTGGAGCCACTGGCAGAGTAGCCCGTGCGCTCGTACTGAAAGAGCATGATTTATGTCTACCAAAGGACAAAACAACGCCCGCCAGCCGGTGGCGCGTGTAAAGGGCCGCGAAAGCACCAGCCAGCGCCGTCAGCCTGACGCCGCACGTGGCAATGCCCCGCAGCAGCAAGGCCGTGGCAAGCCGGGAGGCTTTGGCAAACCGCGCAACCCGCAAGAAGCCGGTGGCAAGCCGCAAGGTCGCCGCCCGGCACCGCGCGATGCCTATGGCAACCTGATGCAGCCGCAAGCCGGTGCCGCCCCGCACGAAAGCGCACCACTGTTCAAGATGAGTCGTGCCGAACTGGCACAAATGGAATTGCAACGCCAGGCCCGTGGCCTGCCGCGTGATGAAAACGGCGAACCCAACGGTAATGTGGCCGAGCCGAAAAAACCGGCCAGCAACCGCCGCAAGGAAACCGTGAACCGCCGTGGCGAAGTACAGGCCAAGCCCGCAGGCACCGGCAAGCGCAACCAGTCGGAAAACAATCGCCAGCAACAGGCTGCCCGTCGTCAGGAAAAGGCCGAGCGCCTGCAAGCTGAAGGTGGCGAAGCCCTGCAACACGAGCGCCGCTTTGGCAACAAGAATGCCGCCATGCCGGTGGCCGATGGTGAACAAAGCCCGCGCGAACAGCGTCGTGCTCCCGCCGCGGGCAAACCGCGTGCAGAAGGCAAGTCGCTGGTGATCAAGGCAAAAAAGTTGCGTCTGCGCAGCCCGAGTCAGGACGTGAAAGAAAAGTCCAAGCGGCTGCGCGAGGTACGCCTCGACAAGGAACAGATTGAACCGGTACGTCTGCAAAAGGCGCTGTCGGCATCTGGTGTTGGCTCCCGTCGCGAGATGGAAGAGTGGATTGAAGCCGGCCTGGTGATGGTCAATGGCAAAAAAGCCAATCTGGGCGACCGTGTCGGCCCGGAAGACCGCGTCACCGCCAAGGGCGACGTGATCAAGCTCAAATGGGCTGACCGTCTGCCGCGCGTCATCATGTACCACAAGCAGGAAGGCGAAATCGTTTCGCGTGACGATCCGGAAGGCCGTGTCAGCGTATTCGACCGCCTGCCACAGGCCAAGAGCAGCCGCTGGGTGGCCATCGGCCGTCTGGACGTCAACACTTCCGGCCTGTTGCTGATCACCACCAGCGGTGAACTGGCCAACCGCATGATGCACCCCAGTTTCGAAGTGGAGCGTGAATACGCGGTGCGCGTGCTGGGCGAGCTGACCCCGGAAATCGCCAAGGAAATGACCGCCGGTGTCGAGCTGGAAGACGGCCCGGCTGCCTTCCAGCGCGTATTCCAGCGCGGTGGTGCCGAAGAAGGTGCCAACCAGTGGTACAACGTGGTGATCAAGGAAGGGCGTAACCGCGAAGTGCGTCGCATGTTCGAACACTTCGGCCTCACTGTCAGCCGTCTGATCCGCGTCCGCTTTGGCAACCTGGGCCTGCCCCCGCGCCTGAAGCGCGGTCAGTTCTACGAACTGAACGAAGCCGAAGTGGCAGCGGTGATGAAATGGTCTGACCTGACCATGACCGGCCGCAAGAAAACCCGCGGCAGCAAGGGCGAGTGAGCCGCCGCCACTGGCCGTCGCTGACGGCACTGGCGACGCGTGCAGGCAAATGGGTGGCTGCCTTGCGGTCACCCGTTTTGCATTCTGACGACGTGTCGCATCAAGGCAGGCAGCAGGCAACCCTGCCTGGGGCGGCTGCCCGCTTGCTGGCTGGCAAGCGCGGTCCGCGTGCCTCGGTGGTCATCATCCAGGATGGCCGGCTGTTGATGATGCAACGCATCAAGAATGGCAAGGAATACTATGTCCTGCCAGGCGGCACCATCAAGTCTGGCGAAACCCCGGCCATGGCCGCGGTGCGAGAGACGCGCGAGGAAACCGGGCTGAATGTCTGGCTGGCCGAACAGCTGGATGTGCTGGAGCACAAGGGGCGTATCGAGCATGTCTTCCTGGCCAGCAAGTTTCGTGGCACGCTGCGCCTGGGCGGGCCGGAACTGGCGCGCATGACCGAGGACAACCAGTATCATTTGCTGTGGCTGGACTATCAGCAGTTGCAGCAGCTGAAACTGCGGCCGAAAAACCTGCTGATGTATTGCCAGGAATGGCTGTTGCCGCCGCACAAATAATGGCTTGATGAACCCGCCGTACCGCTTTCACGCAAGCGGTCTGCAACCCAAGGCTGGAAGATTCGCATGAGCAAGGCATTTACCCGAGAAAACGACGAAGCAGAAGACGATCTGCCAGCCGAACAGCGGCTGCCCGCGTCCAGCAAGAACTACATCACCCCCGGTGGCTGGTTGCGGCTGAAGGACGAGCTGTACCAGCTGGTCAACAAGGAAAGGCCGGAGGTGGTGCAGATCGTCAACTGGGCTGCCAGCAATGGCGATCGCTCGGAAAACGGCGACTATCTGTACGGCAAGCGCCGCTTGCGCGAAATCGACCGCCGCATCCGCTTTTTGACCAAGCGGCTGGAGCTGGCCGAAGTGGTGGACCCGGAAGCTCGTGAGGCGACAGATCAGGTGTTTTTCTCCGCCACCGTGCTGATTGAGCGCGGCGATGGTAGCGAACAATTGCTGCGTATTGTCGGAGTGGATGAAATCGACCTGTCGCGTGGCCATATCAGCTGGATTTCACCAATTGCCCGCACCCTGATCAAGGCGCGCGAAGGCGACACCGTGCTGTTTCGCGGGCCGGATGGCGATGAGGATATCGAAATCCTGGAAGTGCGCTACGAGAAAATCAGCTGAACCCACCGGGTTTGGTCACAAGCAAAAGCCCGTGCAGTTTGCACGGGCTTTTTTGCGTCCGGGGCTGCGTATTGTCCCTAGTGCTTGCCTTCGTCTGGCTCCTGACGGCCAGCCAGCTGGCTGTTGACCGCCATCCAGTCGCGGGTGGCGGTGTCGCCAATGCGGCTGAACGCCTGGCTGAGCAGGCGGGCTTGCTCCTTGTGCAGGGCTTCTTCCAGCTTGCGTCCTTCGCTGGTCAGCGACAGTTGCTTCACCCGCTTGTCGTGGCTGGCCGCCACGCTGGCAATCAGCCCCATTTCCACCAGTTGGCGCAAGGGCATGTTGATGGCCTGCTTGGTGACATCCAGTGCGCCCAGCAGGTCCTTGACCGACAGGCCGGGATAGCGGGCCACAAAGAACAGGATGCGGTGATGTACGCGGGCCAGGCCACGACGGGCCAGTATTTCATCCGGCTTGGCGGTAAACGCCTTGTAGGCATGGAAGAACACTTCCATCGCCGCGCGCAGGTCAATCGAGCTATCAGTGTCAGGCATGTTGACGGCTTCCCCGCCTAGGGGTAAATTAGGTCAAAAAAATTGACGTTTATTGTTCGTTGGATTGGCACAGCAGTAAACCATATGGCGGTAGCAGCCCAACAACAACACTGCTACAGGAGCTCCGCTTCCGTAGGCTTACCACCCTCGGCCACGGCGATATGGTTGACATACTGATGTGACAATCAGGGAGATTACCATGTTTTCAGAACGTATCGAACGACTGATGGGTTCGCTGATCCGCGAAATTCTGGCCGCGGCACAGCGCCCTGAAGTCATTTCCTTTGCCGGTGGCCTGCCGGCAGCCAGCTGTCTGCCCAAGCTGGACTTTACCGGCATGCCGCAGTCACTGGCGCAATATGGCACGACCGAGGGTGAACCGGAACTGCGTGAGCTGATTGCTGCCCAGGCGCGCAAGATGGGGCTGGACTGTACTGCCCAGCAGGTGCTGGTGCTGTCCGGCTCGCAACAGGCCATCGACCTGGCGTCCAAGCTGTTCATCGACCCGGGTACACCGCTGGTGACCGAAGGCCCCACCTATCTGGCCGCCTTGCAGTCATTCAAGCTGTTCGGTGCCAAAATCACCGCCGTGGCACAGGAAAACGGCCAGCTGTCGCCGGACAAGCTGGATCAGGCCCTGCGTACGGCCAAGCCGCGGCTGACCTATCTGATTCCCAGCTTCCAGAACCCGTCCGGTGCCTGTTACAGCGAGGAAAACCGCCGTGCACTGGCCGAGGTGATCGACAGCCATGGCCTGCCGGTTTACGAGGATGATCCGTACCGCGCACTGTCCTACGATGGCGAAGCACCGGCACCGCTGGTCAGCCACCTGAAGAACACGCCGTGGATTTATGCCGGTTCCTTCTCCAAGACCCTGGCACCGGGCTTGCGCGTAGGTTATCTGATTGCCTCGCCGGAA
Source organism: Aquitalea pelogenes (assembly GCF_001515305.1). Taxonomy (GTDB): domain Bacteria; phylum Pseudomonadota; class Gammaproteobacteria; order Burkholderiales; family Chromobacteriaceae; genus Aquitalea; species Aquitalea pelogenes. The sequence continues at coordinate 8,113 of NZ_LNQV01000047.1, read as the reverse complement.
CTCTACCCGCATCTGGTCAAGCTCAAGCAATCCACCGACCTGCACAGCAATCGTCCCGGTCAGTGGTTCATTGCCCAGCAACTGGCCAGCGCGGATTTCCCGGCTCACCTGCAATCCTTACGCGATACCTACCGCGTTGGCCGCGATGCCATGCAGCTTGCGCTGGAAAAGCATTTTGCCGATCTGGCAGACTGGCAGGTTCCCAAGGGTGGGCTGTTCTTCTGGCTGACGCTGAAGCGGCCGCAAGACACCCGCGAGCTGCTGAAAGTGGCGCTGGCGGAGTGTAATGTCGCCTTCATGCCGGGTGAGCCGTTCTACCCCGATCCGGAAGATGGCATTGGACACTTGCGGCTCAATTTCAGCCACGCAGCACCGGAACGGATTGAAGAGGGTATCGCGCGACTGGCTGCTTTGGTAGGTGCTGCACAAGGCTGAGTCCGTACGGTATTGGCCAACAAAAAGCCGCTCAAGAAGAGCGGCTTTTTTCTTGCTGCAGTTGGCTGGTTTCAGCTGCCGATAGGCCCTGCGCCTTCCAGCATGGTCACCCCGGCAAGGCCGGAACGGAACACCGCCTGTTGCAGGGTTTCCACCGCCTTTTTACGGAAGAACTGCTTGCGGGTCACCAGCAGGACCCGGCGCTCGGGTGCCGGAGCCTCGAAGGGGACTACCGACAACAGGCTGTCATCGCCGGGGCCGATGGAGGTGGATGGCATCACCGTCACCCCCATGCCGCTGGCCACCATATGGCGGATGGTGTTGAGCGAGCTGCCCTGCAAGGTGCTGGCCAGGCCCGAGTGGTGGTTCTGCTTGCTGGCCAGTTCGCTGCATGCCTGCAACACCTGATCACGGAAGCAGTTGCCCTGGGTCAGCAGCAGCACGCTTTCGTCGGTCAGCTGGCTGGCATTGACGCAGTCCTGCTTCTCCCAGGGATGTCCCTTGGGCGTGGCCACCACAAAGGGCTCGTCATACAGCGGCCAGGCCACCGTACCGGCTTCTTCGAACGGGTCGGCCACGATGATGGCGTCCACTTCACCGCGCTTGAGCATTTCTGCCAGTCGCGCGGTGTAGTTCTCTTCCAGGATCAGCGGCATGTCCGGTGCCAGAATGCGCAGCGCCGGAATCAGCCGTGGCAGCAAGTAGGGGCTGATGGTGAAGATCACACCCAGCTTGAGCGGCCCCACCAGCTCGTTCTGGTGTTCGCCGGCCAGTCGCTTGACGGTTTCGGCTTCCTCCAAGACGCGCTGTGACTGCTCGATGATGCGTTCACCAATTTCCGTCACCGCCACTTCCTGGCCACCACGCTCGAACAGGGTGATGCCCAGTTCGTCTTCCAGCTTCTTGATGGCGATGGACAGAGTGGGCTGGCTGACAAAGCAGCTTTGTGCGGCGCGACCAAAATGGCGCTCGCGCGCCACGGCCACGATGTAGCGGAGTTCGGTCAGCGTCATGGTTTAGCGTTGATGCTCCGGCAGTACGATATTCACTTCCAGTACTTCGAAGTCGTCCTGGCGCTCCACCTGTACCTTGATATCGTCCAGATTGACCGACACGTACTTGGAGATCACCTCCATCAGCTCGCGCTGCAGTGCGGGCAGATAGTCCGGTGCGCTGCGGCCATTGCGCTCATGCGCCAGGATGATCTGCAGACGCTCTCTGGCAATGGCAGCGGTTTTCTGTCGTTTGCCGAACAGGATGTCGATAAGGGACATGGTTTAACCTCCGAACAGGCGCTTGAGCAAACCCACTTTGGGTGCATCAAGGAAGCGCATGGGGCGATCTTCGCCCAGGAAACGTGCAATCACGTCAGAATAGGCTTCGGCTACGTCGCTGCCCTTCAGATGAATGGCAGGGGTACCGGAGTTGGAGGCTTGCAGTACGGTTTGCGATTCCGGAATCACGCCGATCAGCGGCACGCGCAGGATTTCCTTCACGTCATCCACCGACAGCATTTCGCCCTTGTCCACGCGGGCAGGGGAGTAGCGGGTAATCAGCAGGTGCTCTTTCACCGGTTCGCCACCTTGCTCGGCGCGGCGCGATTTGGAGGCCAGAATGCCCAGGATACGGTCGGAGTCGCGTACCGAAGAGACTTCCGGGTTAGTGACGATCAGCGCTTCATCGGCAAAGTACAGCGCCATCAGTGCGCCTTTTTCGATACCGGCCGGGGAGTCGCACACAATGTACTCAAAGCCGCTGTCGGCCAGATCCTTCAGTACTTTTTCCACGCCTTCCTGCGACAGGGCATCCTTGTCGCGGGTTTGCGAGGCCGGAATGATGTACAGGTTGTCGCAGTTCTTGTCCTTGATCAGGGCCTGGTTCAGCGAGGCTTCGCCATTCACCACATTGATCAGGTCGTATACCACGCGGCGTTCGCAACCCATGATCAGGTCCAGGTTGCGCAGGCCGACGTCAAAGTCGATCACCACGGTCTTGTGGCCGCGCAGGGCCAGGCCGGAGGCAAAGCTGGCACTGGTGGTGGTTTTGCCGACACCACCTTTGCCGGAAGTCACGACGATGATTTTTGCCACGGTAAATCCTTTGATGTGAATTATTCGCCAAGCGCGGTCATGACCAGGCGCTCGTTCTCAAGTTGAATCTGGGTCGGCTTGCCCTTGATGCTCTCCGGCAAGGCCTGTTCGATAGTGCGATAGACGCCGGCAATGGAAACCAGTTCGGCTTCCATGCTGCGTACAAAAATGCGTGCGGCGGTATTGCCCCGTGCACCAGCCAGCGCACGGCCACGCAGCGGGGCGTAGACATGGATGTTGCCATCAGCAATCACTTCGGCACCGGCGCTCACCATGGCCAGTACCACCAGATCGCAGCCACGGGCGTAAATCTGCTGGCCGGCACGTACCGGCCGGTCCACGATCATGGTGCCGGGCGGCGGTGCCACCACGGCAGGTGCTTCTACCGGTTTGTTCTGGCTTTCGCTGCTGCTTTGGGTAGAGCGGGCGGGTGTTACGCCACGCACATAAGCCAGGCCGTAGCGGCTGGCCACTTCCGCCATGGATGTTTCCGGATGACGCAGGGCAACCACGCGGATGCCATGACGGCTGAGCATGGGCAGCAGCCGGCCGTATTCGGTGTCGGCAGCTTGCGGCAGGCCTTCCACATCCAGCAAAAAGGCTTCGGCCGGTGCATCACCGGCCGGACCGAAGCGGGCATCCAGGGCGGTGGTGAGTTCTTCCAGATTGTCCGTGTGGAGAATCAGGGCCAGCAGATCGAGGCTGGCAGATTTGATGTCAAAGGCGTTGGCCGCAGAGCTCATGGGTAGGCTTTATATAAATAGATTTCTTCTATGGAGCGAGTTTACTGGCTTGCACTGCCCCTTTCAATGGCGCTGAATCAAACTGCATGTGGTGAGGGGCCTGCTTTTTGCGCTGCAAAAAAAATCGTTGACGCCAGGGCCAGGAAATAGTCTTGCAACTGTAATGCTTTTGGAATGTTGCTGTTGTAAAAACACATACAAAATAGCTGTTTAGCGGATTGTGCGCTGCAACATTTTCTTGACCGCATACGCTGCTTTGGTTAAATTACGTTTGCTGCTGTGCAGCATCGGCGGCGAAACGGTTGTTGTGACTGTAAAGCTGAGTTGTATATCGACATTTCCAGGAGTAGCCATGTTTACCAATACCCAAGAATTCTCTGCTCTCGGCCAGGCGCAATTTGACAAAGCCGTTCGCCTGTCCTCCATCGTTCTGGCCGGTGCCGAACGCTTCGCCAGCCTGCAGCTGGAACTGACCCGCAAGCTGCTGGACAGCAATGCCAAGCATTTCAAGGCATTGACCGAAGTGAAGGACCCGAAGGCATTTGCCGAACTGCAAACCAGCCTGGCACAACCCAGCCTGGACCAGGCATTCAGCGTGGCACGTGAAGTGTACGATGTTGCCGTTGCCACCCAGGGCGAGCTGACCACTTTTGTGGAAGAGCAACTGGCAGAACAGAACAAGCTGTTGCTGACCAATCTGGACCGCCTGTCCAAGAATGCACCGGCAGGTTCCGATGTTGCAGTTTCTGCACTGAAGACCCTGGTCACCAGCTCCAACGCCGCTTTTGAAAGCGTGTCCAAGACCGCCAAGAAAGTAAGCGCTGAAATTGCTGAAGCCAGCGTGGAAGCTGCCAGCAAGCAAGCCAAGGCTACCGCTGCTGCAGTAAGCCGCAAAAAGCCGGCTGCGGCTACACCTGCTGCCTGATCCAGCTTGGCTGACGATAAAAACCCGCCATCTGGCGGGTTTTTTTATCAGATTAAAACCCCTCTCTCGCTTTCAGAAAGGAACGCGAGGCTCCCTTACAAGGTAAGAGCGGGGGATAGGGATTGGATGGGAAGGCTGCGGAATATAGTGCTTAATCGGAAGGCCCGGCTTTGCCGGGTCCAGTACAAATGTACCAATACTTTGTCTGCAGCCTGAAAACCCGCCATCTGGCGGGTTTTTTTGTTTGCTCAGTCCGCTTTGGGTGGCTGTTTTGGCTGCAAGGCAGCAAACACCTGCTGCAAGATGTCATGCAAGGTGTCGCGTTGCTGCATGGCCAGCACAATCAGCAGGGCCAGATTGGCGGCAAAGTGCGTCTGGCTGGCGGGTGGCAGGGCAAAGCGTTGGCGCACTGAGGCACTGTCAGCGGTATCCGGCGCAATGCCGTGGCTGCGTAGATAAGCCTGCGAAAGCTGCAACAGCTTGTCAGCGATTTGCCATTGCTGCTGCATCAGTGCTTCCCAATCGAGCAGTTGCGGGTTTGCTGTCGGAGGACATTGCTGCCATGCCACTTGCCAGGCGTGTTGCAGGGCTTGCATTACATGATGGGTGTAGCGCGCACTGCCAGAGGGGCCGCAGTGTAGCCAGGCCCCGGCCAGCGGAGCGCAATGATCCAGCCACTGCACGGCAGCAGGAGAGAGTGGTGCGCTGCTGCCGCACAACAGCATGAAGCCCAGTACTTCGCCTTGTGGCTGCCAGCTGGCACAAATTTCCACCAGTTGCTTGCCATGCTGGAGGCAGTGTCCGCTGCGCGTCGCCAGTGCCTGGCTGTCGTCTGTTGCCAGGTCCAGCCAGCAATTTTCCGCAAGATAGCCCTCCCAGTCAGGTGGCAGCCACAGCGGGCTTTCCCCCGGCACCTGGCACGGCAAACCGGCTGCCAGCAATCGCTGGCAGGTCCAGTGCAGTTGAGGTGAGGTGCCGTGAGGCTGAAACATGGGTGGGCCTTAAATGAGCAATTGCCTGTTCTGAACGGCAAGACCAAGATTGTTGATAAACCAGCCAAGTGCCTTGCCTGGGCATTCTTCTTTCCAGGCATAGAACATTTTGGTGCAACTACGTTTTTCCTTCAGTGATTTTTCCACAAGTTGGCCACTTTGCAGATAAGGCGTGGCAAGCATGCGTGGCAAATAGCCGATTCCCAGTCCAGCTACCATCAAGGCCAGCTTGGCATCCAGGGTGTGGACGGTGAGGACGTCCTGGCCATCCAGAATCCCTGCGGTGCGGGTGGGCAGGCGACGCGAGGTGTCTCCCAGCGAAATGATGCGGTGCTGGCGCAGGGTATGTGCCGCCAGCGGTTCCGCCGCGCTGGCCAGCGGGTGATTCGGGCTGACCAGAAACGCAAAGTCGATGGAGCCGATTTCACGGAAGAAGTAATCCCCGGCCGGTGGATGTCCCGGTGCTCCCAGTACCAGATCGGCACGCGCGTCATACAAGGCATCCCAGATACCGCCAAATACTTCGCGGTTAAAGCGCAGCTGGGTGCCGCTGCCCAATTCGTCAAAGCGCTGGATCAGCGGAATGAGCTGTTCGAACGGAATGAGGTCGCCAATGGTGATGACCAGCTCGCTTTCCCAGCCTGCTGCTTGTTGCTGCAGCCGGTGTTCGACACTGCGTGCGGCATCCAGCAGGTAGCGTCCGTCGCGCAGCAGCAGCTCACCCGCCGGGGTAAGCCGGGCGCGGTGACCGCTGCGGTCGAACAGCGTGATATCAAGGTCCTGTTCCAGTTTCTGGATGACATAGCTCACCGCGGAGGTGACGCGGTGCAGCTCGTCCGCAGCTGCGGCAAAGCTGCCGTTACGGTCGATGGCATCCAGAACCAGCAGGGCATCAAGGGATAATTTCATGTTCAAAATTATTGAATGAACTGTTCAGATCATTTCGCTATGAATGGGAATTTATCGCGTTTAATATTCATTTCACCAACCCGATGCAAGTAAATAAGCCAATACTAGCAAAGTAATTCTACGTATTCATGGCGAATTGTCATCAAAAAAATTGAATATTTTTTATGACGCGTGGCTGTTAATGCTTGCATTCATGCTTAATGAATGGAGTGAATCATGTTGAAAAAATTGATGCTGGCTGTTGTTGTTTCCAATGCTCTGGTCGCCGTTGCCATGGCCGACAGCGATGTACGCAGCCGTCCGGACAAGGATGTCCTCAAGCGTTATGAACAACAAATGAGCCAAAGCGATGCCCAGCGCAAGGCTGCCGACGAGCATGCCGGCAAGGCCATTGCCGCCAATCCGGCAGACTACCGTAATCATTGATCCGGTCAGGCAAACAAAAACGCCAGTGCATGCACTGGCGTTTTTTTGTCCGTGGCGGACACAAGCCTGCAGTGCAGGCCGTGTGAAGCTATTACTTGCCGAAGCGTTCAATGCCTTCCACCAGTTCGGTCTTGGCATCTTCCAGCGTGCCCCAACCGTGGATCTTGACCCATTTGCCTTTTTCCAGATCCTTGTAGTGCTCGAAGAAGTGCACCATCTGGGCACGCAGCAGTTCCGGCAGGTCTTCCAGCTTCTGGATGGACTTGTACATCGGGCACAGCTTTTCCACCGGTACGGCAACCAGCTTGGCATCGATGCCGCCGTCGTCTTCCATCTTGATCAGACCCAGTGCGCGACAGCGGATCACCACGCCCGGCGGCAGCGGGAAGGGGGTAACCACCAGCACGTCAACCGGGTCGCCATCGCCAGCCAGGGTTTGCGGCACGAAGCCGTAGTTGGCCGGGTACATCATGGAGGTGCCCATGAAACGGTCAACCACCAGGGTGTTCCACTCTTTGTCGAATTCGTATTTGATCGGCGCAGCGTTGGCGGAGATTTCGATCACGACGTTAAAGTCGCCCGGCATGTCTTTGCCCGGGCCGATGAGTTCCAGGTTCATCAGGCAGAATCCTTTGTTAATGGTGGTTGTTTACACGGAATTTCTTGCAGGATTATATCAGCAGCTGCCGTGTTGTGCGGTGCACAGGTATAATCTTTGACGGATTTGTGCACCAATCGGGAACACTATGTTTGACACGCTGATTACCGAATTTGACAAGGGTTTGCGCACCCTGTTTGCGCCGGCGCAAAGCCAGCGTCCACGGCCGGATGCCGGGCTGGAAGAGGCCGAACTCAGCGCCGAGGAAAAGCGTCATGCCATCGGCCTGATGCGGGTAAACCACTGTGGCGAAGTGTGCGCACAGGCGCTGTATCAGGGGCAGGCCCTGACTGCACGCAATCCGGCCGCGCGCGAAGCCTTGCAGCATGCCGCATTTGAAGAAGTGGAACACCTGGCCTGGACCGAGCAGCGCATTCGCGAGCTGGGTGGTCAGCCCAGTCTGCTGGGCCCGCTGTGGTACACCGGCTCGCTGGCTATTGGTGTGACGGCAGGCTTGCTGGGTGACAAGTGGAATCTGGGTTTTCTGGAAGAAACCGAACACCAGGTTGGCGCGCACCTGGACAGCCACCTGACAGCCTTGCCGGCAGCGGATGCCAAGAGCCGTGCCATTGTCAGCCAGATGCGGGATGACGAACTGCGCCATGCCGACATGGCGCACGAATATGGTGCGGCCCGCTTGCCGGCGCCGGTGAAAGGCTTGATGAAACTGACAGCCAAGGTGATGACGGTCAGCAGTTACCGGGTTTGATGCCTGATCAGGACATGTGTTGAAGATGCCACCTGCGGGTGGCATTTTTGTTGACTGATGGAATGCAGCAAAGTGGCTTTGGTGGCCGGAAATGAAAAAAGCCCAGTCTTGCGACTGGGCTGATTTCTGAATCCTGGCGTCCCCACGGGGAATCGAACCCCGGCTACCGCCGTGAAAGGGCGGTGTTCTAACCGCTAAACTATAGGGACTTTGGTGCACCCGGAGC
>NZ_LNQV01000046.1 GCF_001515305.1 Aquitalea pelogenes | reverse complement strand
CGAGCGCTTCATGCGCCGCCCGCACGCTGCGGCTGCCCTGGCCCTGCGGCGGCACGACGACGTAGCCAAGATTCCGGCACTGGCCACCCCGCCCTTGCAGCATTACCGGCTGATTGCAGCCCAAGCCCTGAAAGCACAGCCATGAAGCCTGACCCTGCCTTCCTGCTACAGCAAAGCGGCACCGCAGACGCTACCACCCGGCCCTATCTGCAACTGCGCGGCATCAGCAAGCGCTTTGGCAGTCACACCGTGCTGAACCAGCTGGACCTGAACGTCAACAAGGGCGAGTTCGTCTGCCTGCTGGGCCCGTCCGGCTGCGGCAAAACCACCTTGCTGCGCCAGATTGCCGGGCTGGACCTGCCCGACACCGGTCAGATCATCATGGGCGAACGTGATATCACCTTGCTGCCCCCGGCCAGACGCGACTACGGCATCGTGTTCCAGTCCTATGCGCTGTTTCCCAATCTGGATGTCGCCGCCAATATCGCCTACGGCCTGACCGGCCGACGCGAGGACAAACAGCGGCGGGTGAGCGAGTTACTGGCCCTGATCGGCCTGGACGGCATTGCCAGCAAGTATCCGTTCCAACTGTCCGGCGGCCAGCAGCAACGGGTGGCGCTGGCGCGCGCACTGGCCACTTCGCCCTCGCTGCTGTTGCTGGATGAACCGCTGTCGGCACTGGATGCCCGGGTACGCGAGCATCTGCGCCGGGAAATCCGCAGTCTGCAACAAAAGCTGGGCATCACCACCATCATGGTGACGCACGACCAGGAAGAAGCGCTCACCATGGCCGATCGCGTGGTGGTGATGAATGCAGGCTGCATCGAACAATGCGGCAGTCCGCTGGAGGTGTACCGCAACCCGGCCACCCGCTTTGTCGCCAGCTTTGTCGGCCAGGGCAATTTCCTGCCCGCCCGTGCGCTGGGCACAGACCAGATCCGCCTGGGCGAACAGCTGCTGCAACTGCCGCATCCCCACTTGCGCGGGGACGGACAGGCGCTGGATGTGTTCATCCGCCCGGAAGACATCGTGCTGCATGCACAATGGCCGGCCACCGCCGATGCCGTGCTGGCGGATGTCGGCAAAACCGAATTGCTTGGTGCAATCTACCGCCTGCATCTGCAGGTGCCCGCCTGGGGCGGGGCCAGTATCCAGGCCGACCTCAGCCACAGCCAGCTGGAACAGCTGGATGCCAGCCCGCAACGCAGGCTGGGGGTCTCGCTCAAGCTGGCACGCTGCCAGTTGTTTGATGCCAGCGGGGAGCACGCATGCCTATCCTGAGACGTTCCCGCCGCCTGGCCGCCAGCGCGGATGAAACATTGGCCGGACTGCTGCAGTGGCTGTTGCTGGCGGTGCTGGTGGTGGCGGTACTGCTGCCGCTGGCGGCGATACTGGGCAAGGCCCTGACCGATGCCGACGGGCAATTTGCCGGCTTCATGCAAATCAGCAAGACGCTGTCACAGCCCGGGCTGCTGCGTGCCATGAATGGCAGCCTGCAGGTGGCGGTGCTGAGCACCCTGCTGGTGGTACCGCTGGCCTATGGCTATGCCGCTGCGCTGTGCCGGGTGCAGCTGCCCATGCGCGGACTGTTCCGCCTGCTGGCGCTGCTGCCCTTGCTGGCACCGTCCTTGCTGCCCGGCATTTCACTGGTTTACCTGTTCGGCAATCAGGGCTTGCTGAAAGAATGGCTGCCCGGCGGCAGCATCTACGGGCTGACCGGCATCGTGCTGGGCGAAGCTTTTTACACCTTCCCGCATGCGCTGATGATCCTGCTCACCGCACTGTCGGTGGGTGATGCCCGGCTGTATGAAGCCGCTGGCACACTGGGCGCAGGCCGGGTGCGACAGTTCCTGACCATTACCCTGCCCGGCAGCCGTTACGGCGTGATATCGGCTGCGCTGCTGGTGTTCACCCTCACCGTCACCGACTTCGGTGTGCCCAAAATCATTGGCGGTGCCTTCCCGGTGCTGGCGGTGGAGGCGTACAAGCAGGTGATCGGCCAGCAGAACTTTGCCCAGGGTGCGGTCATCGGCTTGCTGCTGCTGTTGCCGGCTGTTCTCTCTTTTGTGCTGGACCAAGGCCTGCAACGGCGACAACAAGCGCAACTGTCGGCCAAATCCCAACCCTTGCAAGCCTTGCGCGGCTGGCCTGCGCGCCTGCTGGCGCTGGGCTTTTGCAGCCTGATCGGGGCGGGCCTGCTGCTGATGATGGGCACCGCCATTGCTGCAGCCTTTATCCGGCAATGGCCCTACCAGATGACATTCACCCTGGCGCACTTCAACTTCGACCAGGTGGATGGCGGCGGCTGGCTGGCATTCGGCAACAGCCTGCGCATGGCGCTGGCCACTGCGGTACTGGGCAGCAGCCTGGTGTTTCTGGGTGCATGGAGCAGCTGCAAGTTGCGCAGCGCCAGACTGGGCGGCAGCTTGCTGCATGCAATTGCCATGCTGCCGATGGCGGTGCCGGGCCTGGTGCTGGGGCTGGGTTACATCTTCTTCTTCAATAGCGATGCCAACCCCTTGCATGGCTTGTACGGCAGCATGGCCATTCTGGTGCTGTGCACGGTGGCGCATTACACCACCACCGCACACATGACGGCACGCACCGCGCTGACGCAGCTGGACCCGGATTTCGAACCGGTGGCCGCCTCGCTCAAGGTGCCGCTGTGGCTGACGCTGTGGCGTGTCACCGTGCCCGCCTGCCTGCCCGCCATTCTGGAAATTGCCCGCTATTTCTTTGTTTCGGCCATGACCACGGTATCGGCCGTCATCTTCCTGTACACCCCGGATACCGTGCTGGCCGCCGTGGCGGTGCTGAACATGGATGATGCCGGCGACACCGCAGCAGCCGCCGCCATGGCCACCCTGATCGTGGCCAGTGCCGCCGTGGTCTGCCTGCTGTTTGCCCTGCTGTCCCATGCCTTGCTGCGGCAGCACCAGCGCTGGCGCCAAGCGGCAACACGCTGATTCCCTTGCACCGGGCCTTGCCCGGTTTATCTGACCTCCGAAAGACATCTAGATCACTGGAAAAACCATGCGTGAACCCATCTTGCTGACCCCCGGCCCGCTCACCACCAGCCTGGCCACCAAAACCGCCATGCTCAAGGACTGGGGCTCCTGGGACCATGACTTCAACACCCTCACCGCCAGCGTATGCAGCGACCTGCTGGCCATCGCCCACGGCACCGCCGAACATGTTTGCGTCCCGCTGCAAGGCTCCGGCACTTATGCGGTGGAAGCAGCCATTGCCAATCTGCTGCCGCGCGACGGCAAACTGCTGGTCCTCATCAACGGTGCCTACGGCAAGCGCATGGCGCTGATTGCCCACACCCTGGGCCGCGCATTCAGCGTGTATGAAACCGAGGATGATCAAGTACCGGAACCGGCAACGGTGGCCCGGCTGCTGCAAGAAGACCCGGCCATTACCCATGTCGGCCTGATTCACTGCGAAACCAGTACCGGCATCCTCAACCCGCTGAGTGAAATTGCCGCCATCGTGCACGCGGCAGGACGCAAGTTGATTGTGGATGCCATGTCCAGCTTTGGCGCACTGGATATTGATGTTGGCCAGTTGCATGCCGAGGCGGTGATTGCCAGCAGCAACAAATGCCTGGAAGGCGTGCCCGGCATGGGCTTTGTCATCATGCGGCGTGAGGGCCTGCTGGCCAGCCGCGGCAACAGCCACTCGCTGGCGCTGGACCTGCTGGCGCAATACGAATACATGCAATCCACCGGCCAGTGGCGTTTCACCCCGCCCACCCATGTGGTGGCCGCCTTGCGCATGGCGCTGGACCAATACCTGGCCGAAGGCGGCCAGCCGGCACGCCTGGCCCGTTACCAGCGCAATGCAGCCGTTCTGCAACACCAGCTGCAACAGGCCGGCCTGCAACTGTTTCTGCCCACTGCACGGCAAGCGCCCATCATCCTGACCTTCCGCGCGCCCGCTCATCCGGACTATCGCTTCGGCCAGCTGTACGAAGCCGTGCGCAACAAGGGCTTTGTGCTCTACCCCGGCAAGCTCACCAGCCAGGAAACCTTCCGCGTCGGTTGCATCGGCGCCATCGATCAGGCCGAACTGGAACAAGCCTGCCACGCCATCACCACCACCATCCGCGAACTCGGCTGGACCACACAAGGAAACTGAACATGCAAGGCTATCAACATCTGGAAGCTGTGATTTTCGACTGGGCCGGTACCGTGGTGGACTTCGGCTCCTTCGCCCCCACCCAGGTACTGATCGACGTATTCGCTGCCCAGGGCATTGCGGTAAGCATGGCCGAAGCACGCATCCCCATGGGCCTGGCCAAGTGGGACCACATCAAGGCACTGGGTCAGCTACCGGACGTGGCCGCCCGCTGGCAGGCGCGTTTTGGCAGCCCCATGCAGGATGCGGATGTCGACCGGCTGTATCAGCAGTTCATGCCCTTGCAGGTGGAACGGGTGGGCGAATATTCGGCACCGATTCCGGGTGCCATCGACACCATCAACCAGTTGCGGGCCCGTGGTTTGAAGATTGGCAGCTGCTCCGGCTATCCGCGTGTGGTGATGGACCGCCTGCTGCCGCTGGCCGCTGCTGCAGGCTATGCGCCGGACCACACTGTGGCCACCGATGACCTGCCGGCAGGCGGCCGCCCGGGGCCGTGGATGGCGCTGGCCAATGTACTGGCGCTGGCGCTGAAGGATGTGCGTCATTGCGTCAAGGTGGATGACACCGTCCCCGGCATTGCCGAAGGCCTGAGTGCCGGCATGTGGACCGTGGGGCTGTCCTCCAGCGGCAATGCGGTTGGCCTGACAGCGGAAGAATGGCTGGCACTCACCCCGGCACAACAGGATAGCCATCGTCAGCCGGCCGCCAGCCAGCTCACGGCGGCAGGCGCGCATTATGTGGTGGATACCATTGCCCAGCTACCGGCGGTGCTGGCGCTGATTGACGCCAGAATGGCCAAGGGTGAGCGCCCATGAGCCAGCTTCCCTACTGGCTGGCCGAAGCGCTGGCCGCCGAGCGCAGCCCGCCACGGCCCGCGCTACAGGGCAGGCAGCGTGCCGATGTCTGCATTGTCGGTGGCGGATTCACCGGCCTGTGGACCGCCATCATGTGCAAGCAGGCCAGGCCGGACTGGCAGGTGGTGGTGCTGGAAAAGGCCCGCTGCGGCAGCGGTGCCTCCGGCCGCAATGGTGGCTGCATGCTGACCTGGTCCACCAAGTACCCCTCGCTGCGCCGCTGGTTTGGTGACAGCGAAGCCAGCCGACTGGTACAGGCATCCGAACAGGCCGTGGCCGACATCGCCAGTTTTTGCCAGCAACACGCTATAGACGCCGACATCCGGCTGGGCGGTGCCGTGTATGCGGCCAGCAACCCGGCGCAAATCGGCCGTCTGGCCCCGGTACTGGCCATGCTGCAACAACACAGCCTGAACAGCTGGACTGCCCTGTCCCCGGCCCAAACCAGCGCGCTCAGTGGCTCTGCCCTGCTGCAGGACGGCTACCACAGTGCGCCGGCCGGCAGCCTGCAACCAGGCAAGCTGGTGCGGGGACTACTGCGCGTGGCCAGCGAAATGGGCGTGCAGGTGCATGAACACAGCACCATGACCCATCTGCAGGAGGACGGGCAGGTCATCCTTCATACCGCGCAGGGCCAGGTGGAAGCCAGCCAGGCCGTGCTGGCGCTCAACGCCGACATGCCCGGACAGTTTCCTGCCTTTGCCAACAGCATCCTGCTGGTTTCATCCGACATGATCATCACCGACGCCGCCCCGGGGAAATCAGCACACTGGGGCTGGAGCGCGGTCAGGCAGTGTGCGACCTGCGCACCTTCGTCCACTACTGGCGCAGCACACCGGACGGGCGGCTGATGCTGGGCAAGGGCGGCAACCACATTGCCTTTGGCAACCGCATGCAAGCCTGTTTCGACCAGCCCAGCCGTCATGCGGCAGCCTTGCAGCTCACCATGGGACGGCTTTTCCCCAGCCTGGCCACGGCACCGGTAGTGCAAAGCTGGACTGGCGCGTCAGATCGCTCCGCCACCGGCTTTCCCTTTTTTGGCCGGCTTCCCGGCCATCAACGGGTGCTATACGGGCTGGGTTACTCCGGTAACGGCGTGGTGCAGTCCCATCTGGGTGGGCGCATCCTGTCCTCGCTGCTGCTGGGCGAGCGCAATGCCTGGACCGACAGCGGGCTGGTGCGCGGTCCGCTCGCCCACTTCCCGCCCGAACCGCTGCGCTGGTGCGGCGCCATGCTGGTGCGCAATGCCATTCGGCGCGTGGAACAGGCCGAAGACCGGCAGCACAAGCCGCGCTGGCTGGACACCAGGCTGGCCGCCTGTGCCGGCATGGCGGGCAAGACCGACCACCCCCAGCCATCGGCATCACGTCGCTAAAGTGTTGGCCCGGTATGGCACAAGGCAAGCTCCAGACGAAAAAAAACGAGGGCAATTGACATGCCCTCGCACAAGGTCGCAGTAGCTACCAGCAAGCTGGCAGCCAGACAGGATTGGTTTTTACTTGATGAAGCTGAGTTGCTGGCAGATTTTGTCCAGCACTGGCTTTTTCCTGGCCTGGAATTGATCCTTGTTTTGCTGGATCAGGTTATTGCCCTGGGTATCAATGGAGATGATCAGCGGGCCGAATACCCGCACCCGGTTGATCCACAGGGTTTCCGGCATGCCCAGGTCCTGCCATTCGGCACCTTCGATTTCTTCCACCAGCGTGGCGGCCAGCACCGCGCAGCCACCGGGGAAGATGGCATGCACGGCCTTGTGTTCCTGACAGCCAGCAGCGGTTTCCGGCCCCATGCCGCCCTTGCCGACAATCAGCTTTACCCCGGTCTGCTTGATGAATTCGCGCTCGAACTTTTCCATGCGCATGCTGGTGGTGGGGCCGATGGACACCATTTCAAACTTGCCGTCATCCTTCTTGCGCACGATGGGGCCGGCATGAAAAATCGCCCCGCCCTCCAGATTCACCGGCAGTTCGCGGCCCTGCTCGATCAGGCGACGGTGCGCCACGTCACGACAGGTCACCAGATGGCCGGTGAGATACACCACATCACCGATGCGCAGGTCGGCCAGATCTTCGTCTTTGATCGGGGTTGTCAGGATTTTTTTCACAGCACCACTCCTTCGTGGGACAGGATTTCATAGGACAGGTCGGCATTGACGCGAATCTTGCCGCGGCGGTGCGCCCAGCAGCCGGTATTCACCGCCACGCCGATGGTGGAGGGGTGACGGGCGGAGGATTCGATATTCACCCCCATCACGCTGTTGTTGCCGGAGAGGCCTTGCGGGCCGATGCCCACCTCGTTCAGGCCCTGCTCCAGCAGTTCTTCCATCAAGGCAGCGCGCGGATTGCTGCTCTTGGAATCCACCGGACGCATGATGGCCAGTTTGGACAGACGGGCGGCGGTTTCCACCGAAGTCGACACCCCCACCCCCACCAGCAGCGGCGGGCAGGCATTGACGCCACGTTCGGTAATCACGTCCATCACGAATTCGGCCACGCCTTCGTAACCCTGACCCGGCATCAGTACCTTGGCCGCGCCCGGCAGGGTGCAACCGCCGCCAGCCATGTAGACGTCAATGGTGCAGCTGTCCGAATCCGGCACAATGCGCCAGTCCAGCCAGGGAATATTGGTTCCGGTGTTGGTGCCGGTATTTTTTTCGTCAAAGGTTTCCACCGCGTTGTGACGCAGCGGGCCCAGCCTGGTGGCACCGGCCAGCGCATCACGCAGGATGTCTTCCAGCTCGCCCAGCAGCGGGAAGTGCGCGCCGGCCTCGATGAAATACTGGATCACCCCGGTATCCTGGCAGCTGGGGCGGTCCAGCTTGTCGGCAGCCTGCTGGTTGCCTTCCATGGTGTCGTAGATGGATTTGGCCAGCGGGTTGGTTTCCAGCGTGCGCAAATCAGCTAGTTTGGCCTTCACATCACGCGGTAGACGTTTGCCGATGTAGGCGGTGAATTTGGCCATGGTGTCCGTCAGGGACTGGATGGCGATTTCCTTGTCCATATTGTGTCCTCGCAAAAGGGTGGGATTCAGGGGTGGGGTTTAGTGACGGTCCTGAGTGACCGCAATAACGGATGCCTCTGCCGGCTGAAAGCGGCTGAGCAGCAGCGTCAGCACTGCAGAAAGCATGAGCAGACCGGCAACGAAGTACAGGCCGCCGGCAAAGCTGCCGGTCTGGTCCTTGATCCAGCCGATCATGGCCGGGCCGACAAAACCGCCCAGATTGCCAATGGAGTTGATGGCGGCGATGCCGGTGGCAGCGGCAGTGCCGGACAGGAACATGGTGGGCATGCTCCACAGCGGCGGCTTGGCACAGCTGATACCGATATTGACCAGGGTGAGCGCGGCAATCAGGCCGGTGACACCGCTGGCACCGGAGGCCACCACCAGGCCGACAGCCGCAGCGATACAGGCCAGCACCACATGCCAGGTACGTTCGCCACTACGGTCGGAATGGCGCGACCACAACACCATGGCCAGCACTGACACAGTCGGTGGCACGGCATTGAGCACCCCCACCGTCATGGAAGAGACACCCAGCTGCTTGATGATCTGCGGTGCCCAGATACCCAGGGTGTACAGGCCGGCAGAAGTACCGAAGTAGATGAAAGCCAGCGCCAGCACACGCGGATTGGTCAGGCCGGCAAGCAGACTGTGGTGGTCCTCTCCGCCCTTGTCCTGTTGCTCGGCCTGCATGGTGGACACCAGCCAGTTGCGCTCGTCGGCAGCCAGCCAGCGGGCCTGCTCCGGACGGTCGGTCATGCAGAAGAACACCACGCCGCCCAGCAACAAGGCCGGAAAGGCCTCGATCAGGAACATCCACTGCCAGCCATGCAGTCCCAGATAGCCGTGCATTTCCAGCAGCGCCGCCGAAATGGGCGAACCGAGCGCAGTGGAAATGGGCGCGGCAGCCATGAACAATGCGGTGATACCCGCACGACGGCGCGCCGGAAACCAGTAGCTGAGATAAAGAATGATGCCGGGGAAGAAACCGGCTTCGGCCGCACCCAGCAAAAAGCGGATCACATAAAAGCTGAGCGGCCCCTGCACAAAGGCCATGGCCCCGGAAATGACGCCCCAGCTGAGCATGATGCGGGCAATCCACTTGCGCGCGCCAAAGCGATGCAGGGCGATGTTGGACGGCACTTCGCACAGGAAGTAGCCCCAGAAGAAAATGCCTGCGCCAAAGCCGAGGATGGAGGCGGAAAAGCCCAGATCCTGCTTCATGCTCAAGGCGGCAAAGCCGATGTTCACCCGGTCGATGTAAGCAATGAAGTACAGCAGCATGATGAGTGGAACAATGCGCCAGCTGACGCGGCGCAGTGTTCTTGCTTCGATATCGTGTCCCATAGGTTCTCCTCTTTGTTTCCGATTGTTGCGGGATGTTGGCGACATCCCCCTTGTGGCCATCTGTGGTGGCCCCTGCCGTCAGCACCTGCTTGCTGCGGTCAGGAGTTTTTGATTCGGTTGAGCGTTGCGAGGAGATTAGCCTGTTTGAAAAAGTAATTAATCGAAGTAAACTTAAAACATCATTACGTTAAACGTAACAATCAACATGCAATCCGACCTTGCCTTCTTCTGCCTGATCGTCAAACAGGGCAGCATGGCCGCCGCCGCACGCGAGCTGAACCTGACGCCCCCTTCGGTATCGCGCCGCCTGGCACAACTGGAAGAACGGCTGGGCGTGCGTCTGCTCAACCGCACCACCCGCCGGCTGAGCCTGACCGGCGAAGGCGAGGTGTACTTTGCCAGCGCCATGCGCATCCTCAGCGACATCGAGGAAATGGAACAGCAGGTATCCAGCAGCCGTGCCGCGCCCAAAGGACTGCTGCGCATCAACGCACCACTAGGCTTCGGGCGCTCCTACATCGGCCCGGCGATTTCGGCTTTCAATCGGCGTTATCCGGAAGTGGAAGTCCAGCTGCACCTGACCGACCGCCCGGTCAACCTGCCGGATGAGGCCATTGACATCGCCATCCGCTTTGGCGAAGCACCGGACTCCCGCCTGATTGCCAAGAAAATTGCCGCCAACCGCCGCCTGCTGTGCGCCTCGCCGGCTTATCTGGCCGCCGCCGGCAGCCCGCAGACGCCGCACGACCTCACCCGCCACCAGTGCATCGTGCTGCGACAAAATGAAATGGCGGCCGGCAACTGGCGACTGAGCCATGGCAAGCAGACAGAAACGGTGAAAGTACATGGCACACTCAGCACCAATGACGGCGAAGTGGCACTGAACTGGGCGCTGGATGGCTATGGCATCCTGATGCGGGCGGAATGGGATGTGGCCAAATACCTGCGCAGCGGCAGGCTGGTACAGGTGCTGGCAGAATTCGAAACACCACCAGCCGATGTCTACGCGGTATACATGGAAAGGCTGAACCTGTCGGCCAAGGTGAGCTGCTTTGTCGAGCACCTGCGCAACTTCATGCGCCAGCATGCCGACGGCCCGGCAGCCGGGCGCACGGTCTGGTAGACGTCCTGCCCGCTGACCGGCCTAGCCCGCCAGGCTGGTGGCAAACCATTGCTCCAGAAAAGCAATGCACACCCGCACCTTGGCCGAAGCGGAAGAACGTTCGGGATACACGGCCCAGACATCGGCCGGCTGGTATTGCTCAGGCAAGATGTGCAACAGGCGTCCTTGCTGCACGTCATCTGCCACATCCCAGGCCGAGCGCAGGATGATGCCGTGGCCGTCCAGCGCCCATTGCCGGGCGATTTCGCCGTTGTTGCTGGCCAGCCTGCCCCCCACCCGCACCACTTGCTCGCCTTGCGGGCCGTGCAAGGTCCAGCGGCCATAGTCCTGATCCCGCTCGCGGATCAGGATGCACTGGTGCCGCGCCAGTTCCGCCACCGACGCCGGCATACCGTGGGCAGCCGCATAGGACGGTGCAGCACACAATATCCGTCGGTTGGCGGCAATGCGGCGGGTAATGACATTGCCTTCGCGCACGCTGCCCACGCGGATATCCAGCTGGAAGCCCTCCTCTACCAGATCCACCGCCCGGTCCAGCAATTCCAGCTGTATTTCCAGTTGCGGCTGCTGCAGGGCCAGCGCCGACAGTGCGGCCGCCAGCTTGCTGCGGCCAAAACCGCTGCTGCTGCAAATGCGGATCAGCCCGTCGGCCTGTGACTTCTCCTGCGATACCGCTTCGCCCATCAGCCGCACATCTTCCAGGATGCGCAGCGCCCACTGATGCACCACCTCGCCCTGTGCGGTAAGGCCGACCTGCCGCGTGGTGCGGTGAAACAGGCGCTCCTTGATGGCTTGCTCCAACAGGCCGATACGCTTGCTGACCAGCGCCTTGGACACCCCCATGGCGCGGGCGGTGGCGGCAAAGCTGCGGTGACGCACTACCTGGCAAAACAATTGCAGATCATCCAGCTGCGGCGTTTCGTTCACGATTCATGTCCAATCAATCAACAGTAAACAGGATTGTAAATGCGGCGTAGCTTGTTAAGCTCGGTTTTTGCCTGCGGACTGCTCAAGGAAAGTCGATACCATGAAACACAAAATTGCCGTGATTGCCGGGGACGGGATCGGTCAGGAAGTCATGCCGGAAGGGCTGCGCGTACTGCAAGCGGCCAGCCGCCGGTTTGGTCTGGAACTGGAGTTTCAGGTTTTCGACTGGGCCAATTGCGACTACTACCTGCAACACGGACAGATGATGCCGGACGACTGGCATGCGCAACTGTCCGGCTGCGATGCCATTTATTTTGGCGCGGTGGGCTGGCCCGACAAGGTGCCGGACCATGTGTCGCTATGGGGCTCCTTGCTCAAGTTCCGCCGTGCATTCGACCAGTACGCCAATGTGCGCCCGGTGCGGCTGATGCCCGGCATTCCCTGCCCACTGGCTGGCAAGCAGGTAGGCGATATCGACTTCATGGTGGTGCGCGAGAATACCGAGGGCGAGTACTCCTCCATCGGCGCCGCATTTTTGAAGGCACCGAACGGGAAACCGTGGTGCAGGAATCCATCTTCACCCGTCACGGCACCGATCGCATCCTGAAATTTGCCTTCGAAATGGCACAAAAGCGGCCGAAAAAACACCTCACCTCCGCCACCAAATCCAACGGCATCGCCATCAGCATGCCCTACTGGGACGAGCGGCTGGAGGCCATGGCCGGGCATTACCCAGATGTGGCCTGGGACAAATACCACATCGACATCCTCACCGCACGCTTCGTCCTCAGCCCGGAGCGCTTTGACGTGGTGGTGGCATCCAACCTGTTCGGCGACATCCTGTCCGACCTGGGCCCGGCCTGCACCGGCACCATCGGCATTGCCCCATCGGCCAACCTCAACCCGGAACGCAACTTCCCTTCGCTATTCGAGCCGGTGCACGGCTCCGCCCCGGACATTTACGGCCAGGGCATTGCCAACCCGATTGCCATGATCTGGTGCGGCGCGATGATGCTGGAATTCCTGGGCCAGGGAGATGCCCGCTATCAGGCAGCGCACGATGGCATCATGGCGGCCATCCACCAGGTACTGGAACACGGCCCGCGCACCCCGGACATGGGGGGCGATGCCAGCACGCAAATGCTGGGACAGGCCATTGCACAAGCAATCACGGAAGCAAATTGACTTGAGTCTGGGGCTGGTCGCAGTATGGCCAACCGGCTATGTGCGGACTGACTCCAGGCGGTATTCCTTTAATCCCGGGCCAGCGTGACCCCACCCAGTGCAGGCACACCAAGCCCCCGGGACGAGGGCATGCAGGAGGAGACAAGCTGTCGTTAAACAGGAGACAGATGCCGGCTGATTTGCAGGCCATATTGCACATGCACCTGCAAGCACCCAGTGCAAAAGCACGTGGAAAGTGGGGCAAAACAATTTGCGACGTTACAGACTTCACAGGTGGAACTTCGCAAGGGAAAAGACGGCACAAAACGAAAAAGCCCTGAATAATCAGGGCTTTTTCAAGTATCTGGCGGAGAGGGGGGGATTCGAACCCCCGTTAGGGTATTACCCTAAACACGCTTTCCAGGCGTGCGACTTAAACCACTCATCCACCTCTCCAGATGGCTGCTGCTGCACTGCAATGCCGTGCAACAGAGAAGAGCATAATACAGCCTTAACCCGATGCTGACAATACCCTGTCCTGCATTTTTCGCGCCCGGCCCGGCAGTTTGTGAATGCCGCCAGCCGTGGGCTACACTGCCCAATCCCCTTGCCAGACAGCCACGCCATGCTGCTCATCATTACACCACGCCTGCAGTTGCGTGAACTGACCCCCGCCGATGCCCCGCTGGTGCTGGCCTTGCTGAACGACCCGGACTTCATCCGCAATGTGGCGGATCGTGGCATTCGTACTCTTGAAGCAGCCAGCGATTACCTGCTGCGCGGGCCTTTGCTCAGTTATGCCGAGCACGGCATCGGTTTGTGGTGTGTGGAACGGCGCGAAGACGGCCAGCCGGTAGGCATGTGCGGCCTGATACGCCGTGCAGGCCTTGCCGATGTGGACGTTGGCTATGTCATGCTGCCAGCCTGGCGTGGGCTGTCTTATGCCAGCGAGGCGGCGACGGCCTGCGTGCAGTACGGCTTGCACAGCCTGCACCTGTCGCGGGTGGTGGCTTACATCAACCCCGACAATGCGGCATCCGCCCGGGTTCTGTGCAAGGCCGGACTGCATGCCTGCGGCCACATCACCCTGCCCGACGCCAAGACACCGGTACTGCTGTTCAGCAGCGATGCACCGGCCACACCAGCAGCGCAGTCATAATTGATAACAAATTGTCATCGCATTGCCCCACGCAGCCGCCATGCATTGGGCTACTATCACAAAGGACATGGCGGTTGACCTGCTTTGGCAGCAGCGCGATGGCACAACAATAAAACTCGACTGAGCCTGCGCCCTTTTCCCTTGCTGCCACCGGCACCCCTGCCGCAGGCTGGCGCTGCCGGCACAGTCGCCAGCAACAACAAGCCGGCCACGCGGACCGGTCACAGGCAGGAAGGCAGTTTTCCCCGATGTGGATTGTTGAAACGGCGCTGCGCCGACCTTACACCTTTATCGTGATGGCCATTGTCATTGTGCTGGCCAGCGTGCTGGCGCTGCTGCGCACCCCGGTGGATGTGCTGCCGGAAATCGACATCCCGGTCATCAGCGTAATCTGGGGTTACAACGGTCTGGCACCGCAGCAAATGGCCGACCGCATCACCCAGTCCAACGAGCGCATCCTCACCACCACGGTGAATGACATCGAGCATATCGAGTCGCAGTCGCTCAACGGCATTGCGGTGATCAAGATTTTCTTCCAGCCCAACGTCAATATCCAGACCGCCATTGCCCAGGTGGTATCGGTATCGCAGGCGGTGGTACGGCAGATGCCCACCGGCACTACCGCACCGCTGGTGATCAAGTACACCGCTTCCAGCGTGCCGGTGGTGCAACTGGGCATGTCCAGCAAGACCTTGTCCGAGCAGGATGTGTTCGATGCCGCGGTCAATACCCTGCGCCCGCAACTGGTGACCATTCCCGGCGTGGCCATTCCCTACCCTTACGGCGGCAAGGTGCGGCTGCTGTCGGTGGATCTGGACCTGGCCGCGATTACCGCCAAGGGCATGACGCCGGCCAATGTGGTGAATGCCATCAGCAGCCAGAACCTGATCCTGCCAGCAGGTACTGCCAAGCTGGGCGATACCGAATTCAATATCGGCCTGAACGGTTCGCCCACCACCATTGCCGGGCTGAACAATATTCCGGTGCGCAGCAGCAATGGGGCCACCACCTATCTGGGCGAGGTGGCGCATGTGCGGGACGGCTATTCGCCGCAAACCAATATCGTGCGGCAGAACGGCCAGCGCGGCTTGTTGCTGTCGGTGTACAAAAACGGCGGCGCGTCCACGCTCAGCGTGGTGGACAATCTGAAAAGCCTGCTGCCTTCGGTGACCCCTTTGCTGCCCAAGGGTATTGAGGTGTCGCTGCTGGCGGATCAGTCGGTATTCGTGAAAACCGCCGTGGAAGGCGTGGTGCACGAGGCGCTGATTGCCGCCGCGCTGACCGCCATCATGCTGCTGCTGTTTCTGGGCAACTGGCGCACCACGTCCATCATTGCCATCTCCATTCCCTTGTCGATTTTTTCTTCGGTGATTCTGCTGCATGCGGTGGGTGAAACCATCAATGTGATGACGCTGGGCGGCCTCGCGCTGGCAGTGGGCATTCTGGTGGACGATGCCACGGTGACCATCGAAAACATCGAGCGCCATCTGCACATGGGTTCGGACCTGCACACCGCCATTCTGGAAGGTGCCGGGGAAATTGCCATTCCGGCCTTTGTGGCCACGCTGTGCATCTGCATCGTGTTTGTGCCGATGTTCTTTCTGGAAGGCGTGGCACGCTATCTGTTCGTGCCGCTGGCCGAGGCAGTGGTGTTTGCCATGCTGGCCTCCTACCTGCTGTCGCGTACGCTGGTGCCCACGCTGGCGCTGTTATTGATGGGTCATCAGGGGCGCAGCGGCCGGGTGACGGCCTGGATTCACCATGTTCATGAGCGCTTCAACCATCAGTTTGAAAAACTGCGCAGCGTGTATGTGCTGTTGCTCAGCCACCTGCTGACCCACCGTCGCCGCTTTCTGGCCGGGTTTCTCGGTTTCTGCCTGCTGTCCTGCGGCCTGTACCTGCTACTGGGGCGCGACCTGTTCCCCACCGTGGATACCGGCCAGATCAAGCTGCACATGCGCGCGCCCACCGGCACCCGCATCGAAAACACCGCCAGACTGGCCGATGGCGTGGACAATGCCTTGCGGGAAATCATTCCGGCGGAAGAGCTGGACACCATCATCGACAATATCGGCCTGCCCTATTCCGGCATCAATCTGTCCTACAGCAATTCCGGCACCATCGGCACGCTGGATGCAGACATCCTGATTTCGCTGAAACCGGGCCATCAGCCAAGTGCCGATTACATCGAAAAAATTCCATCGCTGCTGGCCAAACGCTTTCCGGGGGTGGAGTTCTTCTTCCAGCCGGCCGATATCGTTACCCAGATTCTCAACTTCGGCACCCCATCAGCCATTGACGTGCAGATTTACGGCAAGAACATGGCGCAGAACCACGCCTTTGCCGTGCAGCTGGCCGACCGTATCAAGCAGATCAACGGCGCAGTGGATGTCCATGTCCATCAACGCATGGATGCACCGTCGCTCAAGCTGGACATGGACCGCACCCGCTTGCAGGGCATGGGGCTGAATGCGGTGGATGTGGCACAAAACCTGTTGTTGCCGCTGTCCGGCAGCCAGCAAACCCAGCCCACCTTCTGGCTGAACCCGGCCAATAGCGTGGTGTACAACATGCAGGCGCAAACCCCGCAATACCGCATCAACGGGCTGGATGAGCTGCTGCAACTGCCGGTCAACCCGGCGGGCGTCAGCGGCAGCACGCCACAGCAGCTGGGCAATCTGGTGCGCGTCAGCCCCGGCCGCGAGGCCGCCATTGTCAGCCGCTACAATATCCAGCCGGCGGTGGACATCTACGCCAATGTGCGCGGGCGCGACCTGGGCGCGGTGGCCAGCGAAATCCAGCAGCTGATCCGCCAGAGCGAGGCCGGGCTGCCCAAGGGCAGCAAGATCAGCCTGCGCGGCCAGGTGGAAACCATGCAGTCCTCCTATACCGGGCTGGGCCTGGGCATTCTGGGTGCCATCGTGCTGGTTTACCTGCTTATCGTGGTGAACTTCCAGTCCTGGCTGGACCCCTTCATCATCATTACCGCCCTGCCCGCAGCACTGGCAGGCATTGCCTGGATGCTGATACTGACCGGCACCAACCTGAGCGTACCGGCATTGACCGGGGCCATCATGACCATGGGCGTGGCCACCGCCAACAGCATTCTGGTGGTGTCTTTTGCCCGTCAGCGCCTGCACGAAGGCCTGCCGCCGCTGTCCGCCGCGCTGGAAGCCGGGGCCACCCGGCTGCGCCCGGTGCTGATGACGGCACTGGCGATGATCATCGGCATGATTCCGATGGCCATCGGCATTGGCGACGGCTCGGAACAAAACGCACCGCTGGGCCGCGCCGTCATTGGCGGCCTGCTGTTTGCCACCGTCTCCACCCTGCTCTTCGTCCCGGTGGTGTTTGCCAGCTTCCACAGCTATCTGGCCAGACGCCGCGCAGCCGCCAGCACCCCGGATGACGCAAACCCCACTACGCCTGAAGCAGCCTAGGACAACACCATGACCGATCAGCGCCATGCCAATCAGGGCGTGCCAGCCTTCCACCACGACACCCTCCCCGGCCTTGACGGCCGCGACAAGGTGGCGCGCCGCGCCCGCACCGTCACCATCATCATCGTACTGCTGTTGCTGGCCGGGCTGGGCCGCACCTTGCTGGCGCGCCAGGCCAATGCCGACACGCTGGCAAAACAGGCCAGCCAGAGTGCCATCCAGCAGGTACGGGTGGTGCAGGCGCAGAACAATCGCCACGACAACCGGCTGACCTTGCCGGCCACGCTGCAAGGCATGCGCGAGGCACTGGTGTATGCGCGTGGCAGCGGTTACGTCAGACAATGGTTCAAGGACATCGGCCAGTCGGTGAAAAAGGGCGAGCTGCTGGCGGTGCTGGACACCCCGGACATCGACAAGCAAGTAGAGGAAGCCGCCGCCAGCCATGCACTGGCCCGTAACGCCTATCAGCGCTGGAGCCGCTTGCGCGCGCAGGATGCGGTTTCCCAGCAGGAGCTGGATGAAAAAACCGCCGCCTTCCAGCAAAGCCAGGCCACGCTGAAACGGCTGCGCGACCAGCAGGACTTCGGCCGCATCGTGGCACCGTTTGACGGCATCGTCACCAAACGCAATATCGACAACGGCAGTCTGGTCAATGCCGGCAATGGCGGCAGCGGCCAGTCGCTGTTCAGCGTGGCGCAGGTGGACCAGCTGCACCTGTACGTCTACCTGCCACAAGACCGTGCCAACCAGGTCAAGGTGGGCGACCCGGTGGACATCACACTGACCGAGGGCGGCAAGCCGCTGGCAGGCAAGGTGGCCCGCACTGCCGGTGCCATCGATCCGGCCAGCCGCACCCTGCAGGTCGAGGTAGTGCTGCCCAATGCCCAGCACCAGTTGCTGCCCGGCCAGTATGTGGAAGCCAGCTTCAAGCTCAAGAGCCCCGCCGGGATGACCCTGCCCACCAATACCCTGGTATTCGGCCCCGAGGGCAGCCAGGTGGCCGTGGTGGATGAACTCAACAAGGTAAGACTGCAAAAAGTGGCACTGGGGACAGACTATGGCAAGGACATTGCCATCAAGGCCGGGCTGAGCGGCAAGGAGCGCATCATCCTGAATCCGTCCGATGCCATCCACAACGGCCAGAGCGTGGCCATTGTCGCCAGCGACAAGGGTGAGTGAGCCATGCGCGCCTTCCTTACCCCGCTGGCTGGCACCAGCTTGCTGCTGACGCTGGCCGGCTGCGCGGCCATCGGGCCGGACTACCGCACCCCGGCCATCAGTGACATGCCCACCAGCTGGCAAGGCAGCGGGCAGTGGCAAGCAGCCCAGCCAGCCGACCAGCAGGCCAAACAGCCCTGGTGGCAACAGTTTGGCGATGCCACGCTCAACCGGCTGGAAGCCGACTGCATGGCCGGCAATGCCAGCCTGAAACTGGCACTGGCCCGCCTGCAACAGGCCCAGGCCCAGGCTGGCATCCATGTCGCAGCCACCCTGCCCGCTGTCAGCACTGGTGCCAGCGTCAGCCGCACACGCATTTCGGCTGACCGTCCCCTCACCAATTACCAGTCCACCAATAGCAGCACCATCCAGAACGATTACAAGCCCACGCTGAATGTGAGCTACGAATTCGACTGGCTGGGCCGGGTACGCCGTGACGTGGAAAGCGCCCGCGCCAGCGCCGCGCAAAGCCAGGCCGACAGCGAAAACGTGCGCCTGCTGCTGAGTGCGCAACTGGCCACGGCCTATTTCCAGCTGCGCCAGCTGGATGAGGAAAGCGCCCTGCTGCGGCAATCCATCAGCCTGCAGCAAAAAGTGCTGCAGCTGACTGAAATCCGCCATCGCGAAGGGCTGGACGCCGCCGGTGCACTGGCCACCCAGCAAGCCAGCCTGCAAGCGGCACAGGCCCAGCTAAGCCTGCTGGGCAACCAGCGCCAACAACAGCAGGATTTGCTGGCCACCCTGAGCGGCCATCCGGCCAGCAGTTTCCAGCTGAGCGCTGACAGCCTGCCGGCCCGCCTGCCGTCATCCCTGCGGGTGTTCCGGCCGATCTGCTGCAACGCCGCCCGGACATTGCCGCCGCCGAACGCGCGATGGCCGCCGCCAATGCGCAAATCGGCGTGGCCAAGGCCGCCTGGTTCCCGCAGCTCACGCTGTCGCCCACCTATATCGGTTATGAATC
Source organism: Aquitalea pelogenes (assembly GCF_001515305.1). Lineage (GTDB taxonomy): Bacteria > Pseudomonadota > Gammaproteobacteria > Burkholderiales > Chromobacteriaceae > Aquitalea > Aquitalea pelogenes. The sequence continues at coordinate 14,532 of NZ_LNQV01000046.1, read as the reverse complement.
CGCCCAGCTGGCGCGGCTGGTTTCCGCACCGGCCCTGGTGTGGTCGCTGGGCCTGCAAGCAGGCCAGACCCTGTTTGACAATGGCAAGACCCGCGCCGGGGTGGACTACGCCGAGGCCGGTTATCAGGCCGCTGCCAGCAGTTATCGCCAGACAGTCTTGCAGGCCATCCAGGAAACACAGGACGCGCTATCCACCCTGCAAGGGCTGGATCAGGCCAGCACGCAGCAAGGCGACGCAGTCAGCAGCCAGCAGCACGCCTACGACATTTCCCTGTTGCGCTATCGCGAAGGGCTGGATAACGCGCTGACGCTGGCCATCAACCAGCAAAGCCTGCTTGGCGCACAACGCCTGCAAGCCCAGCTGCATGGCAGCCAGTTTGTCTGGAGTGTCAATCTGATCAAGGCGCTGGGTGGAGGCTGGCAGGCGCAGTGAAGCCGGTCGGTCCTGGCCGCGCCCATGAAAAAACCCCGCACATCGAGGCGGGGTTTTTCTTGTGTCAGCGCCAGCGCAGCTTCAGGCAGTCACGCGCAAGTCCTGCAGGCCGTCCTCGGCCGGGACATCCACATAGCGGACCAGGCCCGGCAAATCGTCCGGCAAGGCTGTTGTCGCCGCGGCACCTTCCAGCAGCGCCAGCACCGGCTGCAACACCACACGGCGCAGCAGGCCTTCGTCGGTGCTCAGCGCATCCAGTCGCAGGCTGTAGGTCCATTCATCGCCAAACGGCGATTCGTCATCTTCCCAGCGCAGCAGGCGGCCAGCCTGATTCAGCCAGGGCTGCCAGCCGGTGGCGGGGAAGCCGACGTAGGCGTCGTAATCGAAGCTGAATTCACAGGTCCAGTGCGCAATGTGCAGCACCGGGCCCAGCGGCTCCGCCCCTGCACCCGAACCAACACGTGGCACGCCGTCGCCCGCCAGGCTGATCTGGAAATTCAGGAAGGCGACGATAGTGTCCTTGCGCTTTTTCTTTTGAAGCAGCGGCAGGCTGCAGCACAGCGCCTGGCGGGATTCGCCGCGTTTTTGCTGTTCGGTCAGCGGCTTGCCCACGGTGCACAGTCCGCTGGCCGGCAAGGCCTGCTGCAGTAGTTCGATCAGCGCCTGTTCCAGTTGCTTGGCGTGGCGCCAGGCTTGCTCTGCTTCCCGAGCGGAGGCGTCGGCCTGTGTGTTCTGCATCTTGTCATTCCAGTCTGTTCGGCATGATGGATGCCGGAGTCAAGTGCGGATGATAGCCGGATTTGCCTGCTGCCGTCCGCCGCTTCTCATCAAACCCGGCGCATTTTGTGCTGATCACCATAAAAAAACCGGCCCCTGGGGGCGGTTTGCATGAAGCAGACACCAGACTGACAGATCAGGCCAGCAGGTGATTGTTGAGCTCGCGCATACCGGCAGACAGCATGGCCAGGTCCAGCACGCTGAAGGACTGCAGCTCGGCAAACATCTGGTAGCACAGTTCCAGCTCGCCACGACGCTTGCTCAGCCAGGCATCGGCAAAAGCCTTGTCACCGATGGCTTCGCTGAGGGCCAGCTTGGCCAGCTTGCGATGCAGGCGGTACAGGTCGTCACGCAGCGCGGAACGGGCCAGCGACTGCCAGCGGTTGTCGCGCGGCAGACCGGTAATGGCGTCACGCAGCCAGTCCAGTTGCAGGGTGCGACCCAGCTGGAAGTAGTTCTGTGCCACTTCGTCCTGCGACAGTTCGCCGCCTTCGCTGATTTCGATGATGTCCATCAGCGGTACGGCAAACTCCAGACGCGCCAGCACGCGGGCCAGTTCCTGCGGCATGTTCGGCAGGCTCAGGCGGGCTTCCAGCTCGGCCACGGCCGGGTACTGTCTGGCATCCACCAGTGCCGGCAGACGTGCCAGCAGTTCCTGTACCTTGCCGGCGTACTGTTCGATCACGGCATTCACCGAGGTGAACGGACGCTTGTTGCGCAGCACCCAGCGGGTGACGCGTTCGATCAGGGTACGCACCAGCACCATCATCTGCATTTGCTGGTCGGCCGGAATCAGGTTGTCCAGCGCTTCGATCTGGCCCCACAGGTTTTCCGCATCAAACACGCGGCTGGCAATCCACCAGGCGCGGGCGATGTCGGCCGCGGAGAACGGCGACTCTTCCTGCAGGCGGAACACGAAGGTGGTGCCCATGCGGTTGATGATCTGGTTGGCCAGCTGGTTGGCGATGATTTCGCGACGCAGCTGATGCTGTTCCATCTGCTTGCCAAAGCGCTGTTGCAGCGGTTTGGGGAAGTAGTTGACCAGCACCGGCAGGAAGTCGGCATCGTCCGGCACATCGGTAGCCAGAATGGCCTGATCCAGCGAAATCTTGCTGTAAGCCAGCAATACGGCGATTTCCGGCACGGTGAGACCCTGACGCGCCAGACGGCGTTCGTTGATCTGGGTATCGGACGGCAGGTATTCGATTTCGCGGTTCAGTTCGCCCGTCTTTTCCATGTGCGCAATCATGCGGGCATGGGTGGACAGCATGGAGGCGGCTTCCAGACGCTTGATGGCCAGCACCTGGGTTTGCAGCACGTTGTTGCGCAGCACCAGATGACCGACTTCTTCGGTCATTTCGGCCAGCAGTTCATTACGCTGCTTCAGCGTCATGTCACCGGCTTGCATCACCGCGCCCAGCAGGATCTTGATGTTGACTTCGTGGTCGGAGCAATCCACACCAGCGGAGTTGTCGATGGCGTCGGTGGCGATACGGCCGCCGCACAGCGCGAATTCGACACGGCCCAGCTGGGTGCAAGTCAGGTTACCGCCTTCGGCCACCACGCGGGCTTGCAGTTCGTTGCCATTGACACGTACCGGATCGCAAGCGCGGTCGCGGGCGTCGGCATGGCTCTGAGTGGAAGCCTTGATGTAAGTACCGATACCGCCGTTGTACAGCAGGTCGATCTTGGCCTTGAGGATTTCATGGATCAGCTCGTTCGGCGCCATGTGGTCCTTGTCGGTTTCCAGCCAGGCCTTGACTTCAGGCGACAGGGGAATGGACTTGGCCGAGCGCTCGAAAATGCCACCACCCTTGGAAATTAGCTCGCGGTTGTAATCTGCCCAGCTGGAACGCGGCAGATTGAACAGGCGGGCACGTTCGGCAAAGCTGGTCTTGGCGTCCGGAGTCGGGTCCAGGAAGATATGCAGGTGGTTGAACGCAGCCTTCAGGCAGATGTGTTCGGACAGCAGCATGCCGTTGCCGAATACGTCGCCAGCCATGTCGCCAATGCCGATCACGGTGAAATCCTGCTCCTGGGTGTTGATGCCCAGATGACGGAAGTGGCGCTTGACCGATTCCCAGGCACCGCGGGCGGTAATGCCCATGCCCTTGTGGTCGTAACCGGCGGAACCACCGGAGGCAAAGGCGTCACCCAGCCAGAAGCCGTAAGATTCGGAAATGCCGTTGGCGATGTCGGAGAAGGTTGCAGTGCCCTTGTCGGCAGCCACCACCAGGTACGGATCATCCGGGTCCAGACGGCGCACGTCCTTGGGCGGAATGATCTGGCCGGTCACCAGGTTGTCGGTGACATCCAGCAGCGCGGAGATGAAGATCTTGTAGCAGGCGATGCCTTCAGCCAGGAAGGCTTCGCGGTCGCTCGGTGCCGGCAGTTGCTTGCCGACAAAGCCACCCTTGGAACCCATCGGCACGATGACGGAGTTCTTCACCATCTGTGCTTTCACCAGGCCCAGCACTTCGGTACGGAAGTCTTCCATGCGGTCGGACCAGCGCAGGCCGCCACGCGCTACCTTGGAGCCGCGCAGGTGCACGCCTTCCACACGCGGGCTGTACACCCAGATTTCAAACATCGGGCGCGGCTGCGGCAGGAAGGGAATCAGGTTGGATTCCAGCTTGAAGGACATATAGGACTTGAACTGGCCGTCGGCATCCTTCTGCCAGAAGTTGGTGCGGCGGGTAGCCAGAATCACGGCCAGGAAGCCGTTGAGGATACGGTCTTCATCCAGGTTGGCCACATTGTCCAGCAGCTCTTTCACTTCGGCCAGCAGCGCGTCGGCACGGGCGTCATCGGCATTCACCGGGTCCAGGCGGGCCACGAACAGCGCCACCAGACGACGGGTGATTTCCGGGTAGTTGGCCACGCACTGTTCCAGATAGTTCTGGCTGAAGGTGAGGCCGCCCTGACGCAGATATTTGGCCAGTGCACGCACCAGCGAGATTTCACGCCAGTCCAGGCCGGCAATCAGCGCCAGACGGTTGAAACCGTCGTTTTCGCAACGCTTGGCAAATACCTGGGACAGCAGTTCCTGGAAATCTTTCTGTACCGCTTCGCTGGACATCTGCTCGAAGAAGGCACCCACGTCCAGGCCAAAGTCGCTGATCCACACCGCGGAGCCGTCTTCACGCTCGACACGGTAGGGATGCTCGTCGCGCACCTTGACGCCCATGTTTTCCAGAATCGGCAGGCTGGCGGACAGGCTCATCGGCTCGCCTTCGCGGAACAGCTTCAGGTTGAATGCCTGGTTGCCGCGATGGAAAGGACGGTACAGCTTCATGGCCAGCGGGTTGCTGGCAGACACGGATTCCAGCAATTGCACGTCCAGCACTGCATTACGTACGGCAAACTCTTCGCGGTACGCCACCGGGAAGGCGGTGCGGTAGCGATTGAACAGCAGGTTGCCGGCTTCTTCGCCATGCACTTCCACCAGTTGCTGGTGCATTTCTTCCACCCAGCCACGTACCAGACGGGCGATTTCCGCCTCGATGTCGGATTCGCGGAAGGCCGGCAGCTTGGAGGCGTTGGTGCGGATGATGTAATGCACGCGAGCCAGCGAGCTGTCGCTGATCTGCACGCTGAATTCTGCCGAGCTGCCGTTGAAGGCAGTCATCAGTACCTTCTCGATTTTCAGGCGCACTTCGGTATTGAAGCTGTCACGCGGCACGTATACCAGGCTGCTGACATAGCGGTGGTAGCGGTCCTTGCGCACGAACAGGCGCACGCGCGGGCGCTCTTGCAGGCTGACAATGCCTTCGGCGATCGGGCCCAGCACATCGGCCGGAATTTCAAACAGCTCGTCACGCGGATAGCTTTCCAGCACGAAACCCAGGGTCTTGGCCTTGTAGCTGTCGTCCACGTAGTCGCAGTTGGCCACCACGCTGGCCACTTTCTGACGCACCAGCGGAATGTCTTTCGGCGAAGCCTGATAGGCACCGGCGGTATACAGGCCGAGGAAGCGGCGCTCGCCGATCACTTCGCCCTTGTCGTTGAAGCGCTTGATGCCGACAAAGTCGACATAGGCCGGGCGGTGGATGATGGAGCGGGTTTGCGATTTGTTCAGGATGATCAGCTGCGGCAGGTGCGCCAGTTCGCGCAGTTCTTGCGGCAGGGTTTCAAAGCTGGCGGAGTATTCCTTGTCGCCCTGGTCGCGCAGGATGCCGAGGCCGGAATCCTTGACGATCTTCAGGCTGTCCTTGCCATCACGCTTGACCAGGTCGTAGTCGCAATAGCCCATGAACAGGAAGTGGTTGGCTGCCATCCAGCCCAGGAAATCCACGGCTTCCTTGGCTTCTGCCGCGCGTTCGCCCTTCACCTTGGCCAGGTCCTTGCCGATGTCGCCTACCACGGCGCGCATTTTCGGCTCGTCGCTCACCACCAGACGGATGTCGGCAATGATGCGGTTCAGCTCGGCTTCCAGCTTTTGCAGGGTGGCGGCATCGCTGACGCGGTCGATCTGCACGTGGATGAAGGATTCCAGCGGCAGGCTGCGGTCTTGCGTGCGTTTTACTTCCAGCAGGTTGCCGTTCTTGTCGCGACCAACCGACAACACCGGGTGCACCAGGAGGTGCAGATTGATGTTGTAGCGCGACAGCAGCATGGAAATGGAGTCGATCAGGAAAGGCATGTCGTCGTTGACGACTTCAATCACCGAATGGGTGCTTTGCCAGCCATCACGCTCGAAATCGGGAGTATAGATACGCACCTTGTGCTGGCCGGGGTTACGCTTGCGCGCGAACTCGAAATGGGCCAGTGCAGCACCGAACAGATCCAGCGAGGAAAACTGGCGCAGGTCGGCATGCTCGGTTTCTTCAAAGTAGATCGGGAAGAATCCGGCGAGTTGTGGTGTCTCCTTGGGTGAAAGCTTGCTCTCGGCAACGGCCTGAATATCGGCAATCAGGCTCGCCAGTTCGGTCTTGTTGGTAAGCGACATGGGGCTTCTCTTGTTGTATGCACGGTTTGTGTCGGGGCATTGTAGTAAGCCCGCTACCAGCGGGATTTCCTTAATGCGACATCGACTTACAGAAAGATGGGATGCAGTGCAGCATGAAAAACCGGCAGCCACTGCACTACTGGTTTTTCTCCCACTATTTGCCTTATAGCAATGCGACGGCCAATTACAAAAAGGCCGTGACAGCCTACATTGTATACAATCCGACAATCAAGTTATAAGTGACTGATTTTGATGACGTTTCACAAGAGTTACAAACTGGCGTAGAATGCGCCCCTTCGCAATTTGTTGCTATCCGCGCCAAATGCGACTGATTGTTGGGCAGGGAGTTTCCGTGCCACCATTGCCTGGCGTCTTCACAGGAGGCGCATGCAGGCATAACAACAACAGGTTCCGGCCGCGCTGCCAAGGCAGCCACCCCATCCGCGCCGGGTTTACAAAGTAAGACCACGGGAACAAGCAGCACGCTTGCTCCCTGCATGCGAGAAGCAGAGACACATATGAAGAAGGTTATTTTTGCGGCTGCAGTTGCAGTCAGCCTGTCCGGTTTTGCCAGTCACGCAGAAACCATCCGCTTTGGTGTAGACCTCAACTACCCGCCGTTCTCCAAGCAAGGTGCTGATGGCAAGCCGGAAGGTTTCGACATCGACATGGCCCAGGCCCTGTGTACCGCCATGAAGGTGAGCTGCCAGATCGTGCCGCAGGACTGGGACGGCCTGATTCCCGCACTGAATGCCAACAAGTTCGACGCCATCCTGTCTTCGATGCAAATCACCGAAGAGCGCAAGAAGGCCGTCGACTTCAGCAACAAGTACTACAACATCGCCAGCCGCATCGTGGCCAAGAGCAACACTCAGGTGTCACAAACTTCCTTCAAGGGCAAGAAGATCGGCGTGCTGCGTGCATCCACCCAGGAAAAGTTTGCCCGTGACTTCTGGGGCAAGAACGGTGCCACCATCGTGGCTTACACCAAATCCCCTGAATCCTTCCTCGACCTGAAAGCCGGCCGTGTTGATGCCGTCTTTGTCGATGGCGCAGTGGGCGAGCAGGAATTCCTCAAGACCGACGGTGGCAAGGGCTACGCCTTTGTCGGCCCCAACTACGCCGACGTGAAGTACTTCGGCCTGGGCGCCGGCATTGCCGTGAAAAAGGGCAACCAGGCCCTGGCCACGCGCATCAACAAGGCCATCGAGCAGATCCGCAAGGATGGCAGCTACAAGAAAGTACAGGACAAGTACTTCCACTTTGACGTCTACGGCGGCTAAGCCCGGCACGTCTGCTGCATAGTCCAGCTTGCGCCGGCAGCCAGCCTGTCGGCGCACAGGACCACACATCCAACAAAAAGACCTACCGGAGAAACCATGTTCAAGTCCCTCATGGTGCTGGGCGCGTGCGCGCTCGGCATGGCTGCTGCTGCCCAAGGCGAAACCCTGCGCTTTGCCACCGATGCCAGTTACCCGCCGTTTTCCCAACAAGGCCCGGACGGCAAGATGAAGGGCTTCGACCCGGATATCGCCCAGGCCCTGTGTTCTGCCATGAAAGTGACCTGCGAAGTGGTGCCGCAGGACTTCGACGGCATCATCCCTGCCCTGCAGGCACGCAAGTTCGACGCCATCATCGCCTCGATGAACATCACCGAAGAGCGCAAGAAGGTCGTCAGCTTCTCCAACAAGTACTACAACATGCCCAGCCGTCTGGTAGCCAAACAAGGCAGCCAGATCAACGATGCCTGGTTCAAGGGCAAGAAGATTGGCGTATTGCGTTCTTCCATCCAGGAAAAATACGCCCGTGACAACTGGGTGAAGCTGGGCGCGAAACTGGTGTCCTATGCCAAGGCACCGGAATCCTTCCTTGACCTGAAAGCCGGGCGTGTGGATGCCAGCTTTGTCGATGCCGCCGTGGGTGAATCCGACTTCATCAAGACGCCAGCGGGCAAGGGTTACACCTTTGCCGGGCCGGAGTACAACGAGGTGAAGTACTTCGGTGAAGGCGCAGCCGTTGCCGTACGCAAGACCGACGCAGCCCTGCTGGCCCGCATCAACAAGGCCTTGCAGCAGATTCGTGCCGACGGTAGCTACGACAAGATCCAGAAGAAGTATTTCAGCTTCGACATCTACGGCAAATAAACCGTCATGGTGGCGCGGGCGGCAGTCGTCCGCGCCGTCCCTTCCCGGGAAACACAGGGGTAGTACATGTTTTTACACGGATATCTTCCCAGCATCCTCGATGGAGCGGTGCTGACACTGAAACTGGCGGCGGCATCGCTGGCGGTTTCCGTCGTACTGGGCCTGGTCGGTGCCATGTTCAAGATGGCCCCGTCCAAACCCTTGCGCACACTGGCCGAGCTTTACTCCACCGTGGTGCGTGGTGTGCCGGACCTGGTATGGATGTTCTTGCTGTTCTTCGGCGTGCAGATGCTGCTCAACGATGTGGCCGCCGCCATGGGCTCGGCCGCCCCGGACATCGACCCCTTCATTGCCGGGGTGCTGACACTGGGCTTCATCTTCGGTGCCTACATGACCGAAACCTTCCGCGGCGCCATCATGGCCGTGCCCAAGGGACAGATGGAAGCCGGTGCCGCCTACGGCATGGGGCCGCTGCGCATTTTCTGGCGCATCACCTTTCCGCAAATGGTGCGCTTTGCCCTGCCCAGCTTTACCAATAACTGGCTGGTACTGGTGAAGTCCACCGCGCTGGTTTCGGTGATCGGCCTGAATGACGTGATGTACCGCGCCGATGCAGCCAAGTCCAATACCCAGGAGCCGTTTACCGTCTACATGCTGGTAGCGGTGATCTTCCTGGTGATCACCAGCGTGTCCAACATCCTGCTGGGCATGCTGGAGCGTCGCTATTCCACCGGTCTGAAGGAGAACGGCCTGTGATCGACTTTCACCTTATCCTCGACAAACTGCCGGCCTTTCTGGGCGGGGCTGACGGCCAGCCACTGCTCAGCACCAGCGACGGCATCGTGATGACCCTGGAGCTGCTGGGTGCCTCGCTGCTGTTGGGCATGCTGCTGGCCATTCCGCTGGCGCTGGGCCGGGTGTCGAAAAACCGCCTGCTGTCCGGCAGCGTCTGGCTCTACACCTATGTGTTCCGCGGCACACCGCTGCTGGTACAGCTGTTCATCATCTATTACGGCCTGTCGCAGTTTGATGCCGTACGCGAGAGCTGGCTGTGGCAATACCTGCAGGATGCCTGGTTCTGCGCCATTCTGGCCTTTACCCTGAACACTGCGGCCTACACCACCGAAATCATCGCCGGCCAGATCCGCACCACCCACTGGGGCGAAATCGAAGCCGCCCGCGCCATGGGCATGAGCAAATGGCTGATGATGCGCCGCATCGTCATTCCTTCCGCCCTGCGCCGCGCCCTGCCGGCCTACAGCAACGAAGTGATCATGATGATGCAAAGCACGGCGGTGGCCGGTCTGGTTACCCTGGCCGACATCACCGGGGTGGCACGCCGTATCTACAGCGATACCTATATGGCCTTCGAGCCCTTCCTGATTGCCGGGGCCATCTATCTGGTACTCACTTTTGTCTTTGTCTGGCTGTTCAAGCAGGCAGAGCAACGCTGGCTGGCCTACCTGGCCCCGCGCAAGCATTGACAGCGTGGGCAGCCACACGGCTGCCTTCTTTCAGCAATGGCCGGCTGTCGGCATGACAGCGGCGCGATGAAACCTTATACAAGGGTTGCAAGCATGAAACACAACGACGCGGCACAAGCCACCGACATCAAACTGCGCGTGAGCGACCTGCATAAAAGCTATGGCAGCCACGAAGTGCTCAAGGGGGTTTCCCTCACCGCCCATGCCGGTGACGTGATCAGCATCATCGGCTCCTCCGGCTCTGGCAAAAGTACCTTCCTGCGCTGCATCAACATGCTGGAACACCCCAATAGCGGGCAGATCCAGTTGGGCGGCGAAGAGCTGCAACTGGTACCGGACAAAAAAACCGGCGCACTGCGCGCCGCCAACCACAAGCAGCTGGAGCGCATCCGTACCCGGCTGGCCATGGTGTTCCAGCACTTCAACTTGTGGGCACACATGACGGTGCTGGAAAACATCATCGAAGCGCCCATCCATGTACTGGGCCTGTCGCGGGACGAGGCCATTGCCCGCGCACGCAAGTATCTGGACAAGGTGGGCCTGAAAGACGTGGAAGGCAAATACCCGTCGCACATGTCCGGCGGTCAGCAGCAGCGTGTAGCCATTGCCCGCGCACTGGCCATGGAACCGGAAGTGATGCTGTTTGACGAACCGACTTCAGCACTGGACCCGGAACTGGTCGGCGAAGTATTGCGGGTGATGCAGGACCTGGCGCGCGAAGGCCGCACCATGGTGGTGGTGACCCACGAAATGGGCTTTGCCCGCGAAGTGTCCAACCACGTGATTTTCCTGCACAAAGGCAAGATCGAAGAACAAGGCAATCCGCGCGAAGTGCTGGCCAATCCGCAAAGCGAGCGGCTTGCACAATTCCTCTCCGGCAGTCTTAAATAAATCGTACAATGCCACACTGAAATAGCAGCGCCACGCCATCCACGGCATGGCCTGCTTTTTTGGTATAGTGCTCAACTTTTTTGCAAACATGGGTCAATCAATGCACGCTGCCAAACCGTTGCGCTACGGTTTTCTCCTGCTTCCGCACGCTTCCATGGCCGACTTTGCCATCGCCAGCGAAGTGCTGACCCGGGCCAATCAACTGGCCGAAAAAAAGCTGTACGAATTCTTGCCGCTGTCGCTCAATGGCCTGCCGGTCGCCATGTCCAATGGCTTGAAGCTGCCGGTGGACCTGCCACTGGCTTATGCGCCCAAGCTGGACGGCCTGTTCATCCTGGCGGACGACATCACCATTGATGTCAATCTGGACGAACTGCTCAAAAGCATCAGCGGCCTGCACACCGACAAGCTGCCCATTGCCGGCATTGGCTGCGGCAGTTACTGGATGGCCCGTGCCGGCTTGCTCAACGGCTTTCGCGCCACCATCCACTGGCAGGAAATCAGCCGTTTTACCGAGGAATTCCACGAGGTCATCGTTTCGTCCAACCTGTACGAAACCGATCGCTGCCGCATGAGCTGTGCCGGTGGTGCAGCCACACTGGATTTCATGCTGTCGCTGGTTGGCAATCAGCATGGCCATGAGTTCACCGCCCGCCTGTCAGAAATGTTCAGCATCGAACGCCTGCGTCCCGGCAACGAGCGTCAGCGCATTCCGCTGGCCACCCGCATTGGCGGCAGCCAGCCCAAGCTGACCGAAGCCGTCAGCCTGATGGAAGCCAATATCGAAGAGCCGCTGACCACCGACGACATTGCCTACTATGTCGGGGTGTCACGTCGCCAGCTGGAACGCCTGTTCAAGCAGTACCTGAGCACCGTGCCATCCAAATACTATCTGGAGCTGCGCCTGAGCCGCGCCCGCCAGCTGCTGCAGCAAACCAGCAAGTCCATCGTGCAAATCGGCCTGGCTTGCGGCTTCTCCAGCGGGCCGCACTTCTCCAGCACCTATCGCAATCACTTCGGCATCACCCCGCGCGAGGAACGCGCACAACGTACTCAGGTGGTGGTTGAGCCACGTTGATCTGCCAACGCCCTACCCTTCAAGCAAAAGAGCCGCAATGCGGCTCTTTTGCTTATTGCCCCTCTCGCTTGCTGAAAAGAAAGCGGGGCCCCCTTACAAGGTAAGGGCGGGTGGATAGGGAATAGATGGGAAGGCTGCGGAAACAAGCAGTAAGTCGAAAGGACCGGCTTTGCCGGGTCCGGTCAAATCGCACTGAATCACTTTGTCAGCAGCCTGAAGAGCCGCAATGCGGCTCTTTTGGGTATTGAATCCGTCTCAACCGGCGGCTGGCTCCTGCTCTGTCGCAGCCACCGTTTGCGACAAGGGTAGCTCGATACGGAAGCAGGCACCGCTGGCTGGAATGTTTTCTGCACAAATCAGGCCGCCATACTGCTCGACAATGGTCTGGCAGATCGACAAACCCAGGCCCATGCCATTCTGCTTGGTGGAGAAGAAAGGATGGAACAGCACTTCCAGCGACTCCGGAGAAATACCACGACCGGTATCACGCACTTCCAGAATGGCCTTCTTGCCCTCACGCCGGGTGTGAATGATGATATGGCGCTTCATCACCGGTTCATCGCGCAGCGCATCCATGGCATTGGACAACAGGTTCAGCACCACCTGCTCCATCTGGATGCTGTCCGCCATCACCGTCATCGGATACACCGACAACAGCTGCACCATCTCGATACCACGCTCCTTGAGGTCGTACTCCGCCAGGAACATGCAGTTGCCCACCACCTGGTTCAGGTCGATCAGGCGGATTTCCATGGCCCGCTTGCTCACCAGCGCACGCAAGCGCTTGATGATTTCACCGGCACGGTCCGCTTGTGCCACCGCCAGTCGCAAGGCCGATTCGATCTGCGGCCGGCTGTCTTCACCAAACTCCAGCAACTGCAAAGAAGCCTGGCAGTAATTGGAAATGGCAGTCAGTGGCTGATTGACTTCATGGGCAATACCGGAGGCCATCTCACCCATGGTATGCAAACGCGCCACGTGGGACAGCTTTTCCAGATGCTCCTTCACCCGCAACTCGCTGGCCTCGAGTGCCTCGGCAGCGCGCTGCCGTACCGGCCCCATATCGCGCAAGGCACACACCACACCGGTCAGGCTGCCCGCACGGGAAAACAGCGGCGCAATCGCCCCCTCCACCAGACGCACATGCCCGCGCGCCGTTGCCAGCTGCATCCGCTCGGGCAATTCAACCGTATGCGCCTGGCGATAGCATTCGCTGATCGGATTCTCGGCAAACTCGGCCGATAGCTCGCCAATCAAGCGGAACACGTTCTGGTATGGCTGGCCGACTACCTCTTCCCGACTCACGCCCAGCAAGGTCAAAGCCATCGGATTGGCCATTTCGATCTGCTGCTGCGTATCCAGGATGATCACGCCATCATGCACGGCATTCAAGGCAACGGCAGCACGCTCGCTTTGCAGGAACAAGGCTTCATCCGCCTGACTCTGTGCCCGGCGCAAGGCAAGACGCTGACTGTACAGCAGCCACAGCGAGAGCATCAGAGACAGGACCAGCCCTTCACGCAGCAGCAAGCCACCGAACTTGAAATCGCCCGGAAACACCTCCTTGCCCACCCGCAAGGTAAATGGCTGGGACTGACTCACCAGCGGCAAGCTGATGTCCAGCTTGGCTACCGCAGGCCACCACCCTCCTCCGTTGCTGTGCTTGCCCGGAATGGTATAGATGGTTGAGCCCGGATTCGCCGTAGCCATGATCGATAGTTCCAGATCCGCCGGCACTCCTTCACCCGGAGAGATGGTGAGCAATTTCTCGCAGTACACCACCAGCGCCACCACGCCGATCAACTCCTTGCGTGCCCCGCTTGCCTGCCGTACCGGAGAATCCAGAAACACCGGCTGCATCAATAGATAGACACGTCCACCTTCATACAAATCGAAAGGCACCGACGCGACTTTGCGCCCGGTGCGAATGGCTTGCTTGATCTCGGTGGCAAAACGCGGCTCATGCAGCACGTCATAGCCATATACTGAACTGGCTGCTGCAATGTCCGGCTCGATCATGGTTACCACCAGATGCTGTTCACGCACGGGCGCAGGTATCCAGCTGCGGCGACCGGCAATATCGAAATCCCGGATAAAAAAGGTCTTGCCGAAGCGCTGCTGCATTTCGTCCAGGAATGTACTGCGGTTATCCCGGCTGACATTCTGGAAAAACTCTACGGTATACAGCTGAGAATAATGAGACAGCAGCTGATGAGAAAATGACTTGAGAATCGGCATCTCGAACTTCTGCCGCGACATCAGCATGGCATCCAGTGCAGCCAGCACCGATTCATTCTGGTCCAGCTTTCTGGCAATCACGCCATGCGCCAGCCTGGCTGTACGGTCAAAGTCTTCCTGAATGCGTTGATACTCTGACATTGCCCATTGAATACCCACCATCAGGGACACGGCCAGCCACAGCAGCACAAACAGGTGCAGGCGTTTATGCAGATAATCAAGCAAGGGAGTCTCTCAGAGAAAGCGTGGAAACAAGTCGGCAGAATGCCAGGATCAAATCATGCCGGACATTGTAAACCGGCCACTCCAGCAGTAACAGCGTAGTACTGCTTATCTTGAAAGCGGGGAATACAGGCTAATACCCGCCTGCACATCAGATGTTTGGTCAGCAATTTTCACCGCCAAAAGCACAAAGCCCAGCTCGTGTGAGCTGGGCTTCAAAGGGGGAGTCTGGCAGTGTCCTACTTTCACATGGCGAATGCCACACTATCATCGGCGCTAAGGCGTTTCACGGTCCTGTTCGGGATGGGAAGGCGTGG
>NZ_LNQV01000045.1 GCF_001515305.1 Aquitalea pelogenes | reverse complement strand
CCGCCAGGCGTTGCAGCGTGGAAAAGTCCAGGTGATCGTAATGCAGATGGGTGACCAGCAGCAGGGTCGATACGCGGCAGATCGGGCAAATCCAGCGGCATTGGCACCTGACGCCTGGGCCCCAGGAAACGGAAGGGTGACACCCTGGGTGATAACACCGGATCGAGCAGGATATTGCAGCCGGCCAACTGGATGAAACTGCTGGCATGCCCCAGCCAGCTGACACTGCTGCGACTGCGGTTCTCACGCAAGGCGGCAGCCTCACCGCTGGTGAGCGGAATCATCTCGGGTCGATGCGCTGGCTGCGGCCCCCACCAATGCCTTAACTGCCATGCCAACAGCTGCCCCGCAGACGGGAGGGAAAACGGGTACATATTGCGATAAGCCCGCGCCCCATGGTGAGGGCGGACTGGGTCGGCCACATAGGGCTGACGATTGAACAGCGAACGGAACCATTCCGGCGCATTGAACATGATGATTTCCTGGCAAGCGGTTTGCATAAAATGCGGTCATCACCGGCATTTGCCAAGTCACCCAATAAAAATGGCCTCCAGCGGAGGCCATTCGTGACAACAGGACAAACCAGGATCAGAAGCTGTAAACCGCCTGAGCCGCGAAGATATCGTTGCTCTTGCGATAGTTGCCATCGCTGCGCAGGAATACGTCGCGATTGGCCCAGTCGTGACGGATTTCCATCTTCAGGGTCAACTGGTCGGTCGGGTAGAACAGCAAGGCTGCGGTCAAAGCCTGACGAGTGGCACCGGAGCAATCAGTACCATTGACACTGCTGCTATTGAAACAAGCCTGGGAAATACCGAAGCCGTTGGTGCCATCCACGCCACTGGACTGACCCAGCGCGATACCACCGCCACCGCCACCGTTCTTGCTGTCATTCAGGTAGTCATAACGCAGGGTGGCACCCATGCGGCCGAACCACTCGGAATTCCATTTCTGATGGGCCAGCAAGGAGAAGCCATACCATACGGCATCGCCACCGTTCCAGGCTGCCTGCTTCTGGCGACCATAGTCGATTTCGGCATTGTAGACACTGTCGGTACCGGTCAGCGTCATGTCCAGCTCGCCAAAGTAGTAGGCCCCGTAGGCGCTATTGGAAGTACCTTGATAGCCATAGGTACCGTCACCATTACCATTGGCATCGGTGTGCGCATACAGGCTTTGACGACCGATATTCATCGAGCCGCCAATGTCCAGATTGCTGGTCATGGTGTAGTCGACACGGCCAGTCACCGTCGGGGTGCTGTTGCTATGGGTATGCGTACCGGAGTCAGTAGCACTGTTCGGGTTGGTGTGGAACTGCTCGTTGGCAATCATGAACTTGGTAGCCCACGACCCATGCGACCAGTTGAAGCCGGCACCAACATAGCTGCCCGGGTCGCTGAAGTCATACAGCAGGCCATGGGTGATGGTGTTCATCTGGTTGGATTGCTGTACTTCGTAACCACCGAAGCTGTTCATCAAACCTGCCACCAACTGGGTAGTGTCGGACACCGGGAAGTTGATGATGGCGGTATTGATGATGTTGTTGCCGGCGCTGCTGGTGCCACCGCTGGTCAGCAGGTTGTTGCCGGAACCACGGTTAGGCAGGATGCTGACTTCGGCACTGGGCGCCATCGGGCCGACACCAAAGGTTTTCTTGATGTCCAGGTAGACATCACCAAAGGTGCTGTTGGTGTAAGCATACTGGTTGCTGTGATTGACAAACTGGAAGCCGGCGCTGCGACCCAGACGGCTGGCCACATAGGTCGGGTCCATGTAACCGGTAATGCTCAGACCGGCAATCGGGCCTTCGCTCGCATCGGTAGTCAGCTTGTCGACCTTCATCTCCATGCCGGCCACGCGCTGTTTCAGCTCGGCATTGCCGTCATCGGCCTCGGGTGCCTTGGCGGCAGTTGCGGCATTCACCGCCTGTTGCAGCTGTTGCATTTGCGCCTGCAGGGCCTCTAGCTGGGCCTTGAGCTTGGCGATTTCGTCTCCCTTGGCGTCGGCCATGGCCACACCGGGAAGACCTGCGATCAGTGCGCTGATCAACAATTTCTTCATTTCATTTCTCCCTTGTACTACAGCATGAACAGCTTTGCTCCTACGCTGACAGAACAAACGGGGCAACAGCCGGACTGGTCTGACTGCCCAACCCACTGCTACCCCGTTGTCGTTACACTAATCCCCTGCTGACTCAGGCAGCCTTGAAGGCCAGCTGCATTTCACGTTCACGCTTGCGCTGCATGGAACGCATGTACAGATTGCCCGCTACCACCCCCACCGACACCACCAGGATGAACAGGGTGGCCAGTGCGTTCATTTCCGGGTTCAGACCCAGACGAACCCGCGAGAACACCACCATCGGCAAGGTGGTGGAACCTGGACCGGACAGGAAGGCGGTCAGCACCAGGTCGTCCAGCGACAGGGTGAAGGACAGCAACCAGCCGGACACCAGCGCCTGGGAAATCAGCGGCAGGGTAATCACGCAGAACACCTTGAGCGGACGTGCACCCAGGTCCATGGCGGCTTCTTCCAGCGAACGGTTCAGTTCACGCACACGGGATTGCACGATGATGGCTACGTAGGACACACACAGCATCACGTGACCAATCCAGATGGTGAACACACCGCGGCCTTCCGGCCAGCCCAGGGTTTGCTCCATGGCCACAAACAGCAGCAACAGCGAAATACCCTGGATCACTTCCGGAATCACCAGCGGGGCGTTGATCATGCCGGCGAACAGCGGAAACAGGCGGAAGCGGTTGAGCCGCGCCATCACAAAACCGGCCCAGGTACCCACCACCACCGATGCCGTTGCCGTCATCAGCGCAATCTTGATACTGAGCAGGGCTGCGGTGATGAGTTCGTCATCCTCCAGCAGTGCCCAGTACCACTTGGTGGAGAAACCGGACCACACCGTCACCAGCTTCGATTCGTTGAACGAATAGATGATGAGCAGCAGGATGGGCAGGTACAGGAAAGAGTAGCCGAAGCCAAGTACCGCATAAGACAGCGGCTTGCTGGGTTTCAAGGTGCTCATTTCACTTCCTCCATCACTTTTGCTTGGTAATGCTGGAACATGGCCATGGGCACCAGCAGCAGCAGCACCATCGCGCAAGTCACGGTAGCCGCCATCGGCCAGTCCATATTGTTGAAGAATTCATCCCACATCACGCGGCCGATCATCAGCGTGTCGGAACCACCCAGCAGTTCCGGAATCACGTATTCACCTACCGCCGGAATGAACACCAGCAGGCTGCCGGCGATGATGCCGTTCTTGGACAGCGGCAGGGTTACCTGCACAAAGGCCTTCCACGGACGGGCACCCAGGTCGTAGGCGGCTTCCAGCAGGCGCAGGTCCATTTTCACCAGGTGGGAATACAGCGGCATGATCATGAACGGCAGGTAGGAAAACACCATGCCGATATAAACACCCCAGTTGGTGTGGTACAGGCGCAGCGGGGTATCGATGACGCCCAGCCACATCAGGAACTGATTGAGGAAACCGTCGTTCTTCAGGATGCCGATCCACGCATACACGCGGATCAGGTAGGACGTCCAGAACGGCAGCATCACCATCATCATCAGGGTGTCACGGGCAGATTCAGACGCACGGGCAATGTAGTAAGCCATCGGGTAACCGATCAGCAGACACAAAACCGTGGACACAAAAGCCATCTTGACCGAGCTGATGTAGGTGGCGAAGTACAGATCGTCACCCAGCATGAACTTGTAATGGCCGATGTTGAGCACCAGGGTGAAGACATCGTCTTCCATCTTGGTGAGCGGTGTGTAAGGCGGAATCCCCAGCTGCTGCTGGGAGAAGCTGATGCCTACCACCAACAGGAAGGGCAACAGGAAAAAGACAAACAGGAACAAAAACGGAACACCAATCACGGTTGTCCTGCCGGACGGTAACCATCGACTGAATTTGAGACTTTTCATGATTTAGCACCACTTGGCCGGGGAACCCGGCTTGCCAAGCCCATCTTTACAGCCATCATATCAAGGCCCTGTCACGACTCGCCCTGATGTGATGACTTACGTTTCACAGCAACCCGACCCTGCCGGACCGGCTTGCAACCCTCACTCCAGATACTTTTTCTAGCCAGCCACCTGCCCGTTGCCGAACGGCAGCTGACGCTTGCATCAGCCTGCGCGGGGAAAACCCCGGCAGGCCGTGCTGTCTTGCAGCACCGGGGTGCAAACACCCCGGTGATTCAGGACTCGGTTTAGCGGCCGGTCTTCAGCTGGGTCCACAGACGGTTCTGCAGACGCATGATGTCAGCCGGCAGCGGCTTGAGCAGGAACAGGGTCTTCATGACCGATTCCGGCGGATAAATGGACGGATCGTTGGCGATTTCCGGCTTCACGAACTTGCGGGCAGCTGCGTTGGCCGTAGGGTAGAACACTTCATCGGTAATCGCGGCGTTGACTTCCGGATTCTGGATGTAGTTGATCCACTTGTGAGCGGCTTCCACGTGCGGCGCATCTTTCGGGATCACCATCACGTCAAACCAGATCGGCGCGCCGGATTTCGGAATCACATAGCCCAGCTGATAGGTACGCTTGGCTTCAGCGGCACGGTGCTTGGCAATGTTGACGTCACCGGACCAGCCCAGCGCCAGGCAGATATCGCCATTGGCCAGGTCATTGATGTAGCCGGAAGAATTGAACTGGGTGATGTAGGGGCGGATTTTCTTCAGCAGTTCGAAGGCGGCCTGATAGTCAGCCGGGTTCTTGCTGTTCGGGTCCTTGCCCAGGTGGTGCAGTGCGACTGCGAAAACGTCGTTGGCCTGATCCAGCACCGAAACGCCGCAGCCCTTCAGTTTGGAAACATATTTCGGGTCAAACAGGATGTCCCAGCTGTCCAGCGGAGCACCGGCGCCCAGAATGGCCTTCACCTTGGTGAAGTTGTAACCCAGGCCGTCGGTACCGTAAGCCCAGGGCACACCGTGGGCATTGCCCGGATCGGCATCCTGGATCTTGGCCATCAGGGCCTTGTCCAGATTCGCCAGGTTCGGGATCTTGGACTTGTCCAGTTTCTGGTAGATGCCCGCCTCAATCTGCTTGGCCATGAAGTTGGAGGTCGGAACCACGATGTCGTAGCCGGCACGGCCGGTCAGCATCTTGGCTTGCAAGGTGTCGTCGCTGTCGTAAACGTCATACTTCACCTTCACGCCGGTCTGCTTTTCATAGCCGGGAATGGTGCCCTTGGCAATGTAGTCGGACCAGTTATAAACGTTCAGTGCCTTGTCTTCTGCCAGAACGCCAGCACTTGGCAACAGCAGAAGCAGCGAACACAGCACTTTCTTGACAAGTTTCTTCTTCATTACAGGCTTCCTATGTATTGCAAGACCATAAATTCCCTTCGTCTGGGGACGCGAGGGACCTGATGCACTGCACCTCATGAGACCGGTCGGGGATTCTCCCTCCTATCCGGTCACGCCAAACCCGGGGCGAATGTGGCACGCCTATTCACCAAGCAATAAGCGTGCACGACATTTATAACCCCATCCTATCCATTCTGGCTATTTCCAATCCAGAACGGCAGGCCACTGTCAGGCAAGAGACGAAGGACAAGGCAAACAAGCTGCCAGTCTTTTCACATTATTGTTATCGCAGGAAAGCCATGAAACGCTGCCGGCACCAGGCCGACTGCACTTCGACAGGTTCAGGCTAACGCTCGAACCAGCCTCCTCCGTTGTAGATATCACCTCGGTTATGTTTAATAAAATCCACAAATTGTGTTGAGGTGTTACAGCTTTTTAACCACAAAGACATTCAGCCGCAACATGATTTTTTTTGCAGCGCAAAAAACGGCAGGCGGCAGGGGCTTGACATCTGCACAGCACGCACACCCCGGCACATCTGATCATTTATCGGGCATATCCAGCGCCACAGCACCAAATTGACTAAACATATGATCAAAAACCGCGCCCCGCTTGGTGATTCAAGGGTTTAGCCACCACCTGCTCGGGCTACACCCTGCAGCAGGGCTGGCAACGGCATACAGTACCCCTGATCGGATTAACGCGCCGATTCAGCCAGCGGTGGACAAAAAAAGTTTTTTCTTGCTTCACCTCAGAATGAGGCAGTTTTGCCACAGATCAAATCTGGCCATGCCTTGCTGTGCGTACCGACGAAATAAAAGCGGTTTACCCCTTCAGGCAAGCCGCTTACGTTTTAGCACTGTTTGCACAGTGGCAGGAATTTGATCAGATCAAGCGTGCCAGCAGCGCTTTCTCCATGCCAGCCATATCCGGAATGCGCACCTGCATGCCGTTACCAGCAGCCAGATCGACCGCCACACCGTTACGGGTCATCTGGGTCAGCTGCACGATGCGGTTACCACGCGGATGGATCACCTCGATGCGATCCCCCACCGCAAAGCGGTTCTTCACCTCGACCAGCGCCCAGCCATCGGCATCCACTTCCAGCACATCGCCCACATACTGGCTTTGCTTGGCCTTGGAATGGCCGTCCAGGTAATTCTGGTAATCCTGGGTCTGGTGACGCTCCAGGAAGCCCGGGGTGTAGCCACGATTGGCCAGGCCTTCCAGTTCGGCCAGCAGGCTGTAGTCAAACGGGCGGCCGGCCACGGCGTCATCGATGGCACGGCGATACACCTGCGCGGTGCGGGCCACGTAGTACAGGCTCTTGGTACGCCCTTCAATCTTCAACGAATCCACACCGATCTTCACCAGCTTCTCCACCTGCTCCACCGCACGCAGGTCCTTGGAGTTCATGATGTAGGTGCCATGCTCGTCTTCGATGATGGGCATCAGCTCGCCCGGACGGCTGCCTTCTTCGATCAGGTAGGTCTTGTCGGCCAGCGGATGGCGTTCGGCACCACCACAGGCGGCAAAGCTCTGGTTGGCTTCTTCCAGTGCCTTGTTGAAATCCAGCTTGATGGTTTGCACATCACCCGCGTCATCGCCCTGGGTGTCGTGCATCTTGTAATCCCAGCGGCAGGCATTGGTACAGGTGCCCTGGTTCGGGTCGCGGTGATTGAAATAACCGGACAACAGGCAACGGCCGGAGTAGGCAATGCACAAGGCACCATGCACAAACACTTCCAGCTCGATATCCGGGCATTCCTGACGGATTTCGGCAATCTCGTCCAGGCTCAGCTCGCGCGACAGGATGATGCGCGACACACCCAGCTTCTGCCAGAACTTCACCCCCATGTAGTTGACGGTATTGGCCTGCACCGACAAGTGGATAGGCACTTCCGGCCAGCGCTCGCGCACCATCATGATCAGGCCGGGGTCAGCCATGATCAGCGCATCCGGCTTCATGGCGATCACCGGCTCCATGTCGGCCATGTAGGTCTTGATCTTGCTGTTGTGCGGCAACAGGTTGCTGGCCACAAAGAACAGCTTGCCGCGCGCATGCGCTTCATCAATACCGGTTTTCAGTTCTTCAAGCTTGAAGTCGTTATTGCGCGCACGCAGCGAATAGCGCGGCTGACCGGCATAGACCGCATCCGCGCCAAAATCGTAAGCTGCGCGCATTTTGTCCAGCGTGCCGGCGGGCAGCAGCAATTCCGGGGCTTTTAACATAGGGCTTCGCTTTCTTGTTGGGACAGGCAGGCAATCGGCAAGGGCATGCGATCCGGCGGCACAAACGCGCGCCGTGATACATCCTGATTCAACCTGTCATCCGAGTAATATTGGAACAACACCGCCTTGGCGTCGTGCAATACATCATCACACTGCGCCAGAAAAACCGGCCATTCCTGCACCATGGCCGGCATCTGCTGGGCACGGTGATACAGGATGGACAACAAGGACATGGTGAGGGTGTGATGGTATTTTTCTGCCGCGCCCTGCGCCATGGCATAGCGCGACAGCGCACGCGCACAGCGCACGGCCGCCTCCGGCGCCGGATACTGGCGACGGTAAGCCCAGGCAGCATACAAATGCGCCTGGTGGGTAAATTCGGATGCAGGCAGCGTGCTGGATTCCAACTGACGCAAAAACGCCTGATAGTCCATGATCCGGGTTCTCCGAAAACTGTAAAAACAAAAAGGCCCCGCCGTATCAGGGGCCTTTTTTCTATGTTGCGGCGCGATTATGCGCCGCCGGACGCGGCATCGTCAAGCCTGGCATCAGCATGGAGCAAATCCTTTAAGCCCATGTTTTCAATGCCATTTTCTGCTTCATGGTTTTTTGGCCAGCATCGCCAGCAGCAGAAGCTGCACCAGCAGCGACCACACCATCAGTACGCCCCAGCACACAGTCAGTACCGGCTCTTGGGCAAAGCTCAGACTGCTCATCATTGCGGCGCTCAGCACAAAGGCCAAGGTAGCCGCCAGCAGGCACAGCACCGCCTGTTTGCGCCGCATGCGGATACGGCGAATGACATTCCACATTATCAGTCTCCTTCATCATCGTTTTCATCAGCGGGGCAAGACCTCCGCTACATGCACCAGCGTCAGTTGGCGCTGATGCCTGGCTGTTCTGGTTTGGCCTGCTGCAACCATTGCAGTTCGGCTTCGCTGAATCCGGCACAACGCCGGGCATCCATATTGTAGCTGCCGCGATGGGCGGTCAGGTCATACTCGTCCAGCAAGGCGCAAAACGCGGTCATCGGCTCAAGGCCACGTGCGCGACACAGCCAGTGAAACCAATGATTTCCCACCTGAACATGGCCGATTTCATCTTCAAGAATGATGTCGAGAATCGCCACGCTGGCATGGTCGCCAATATTGGCCAGTTTGCGCTTCAGCTCGGGGCTGGCATCCAGCCCCCGCGCTTCCAGCACGCGCGGCACCAGCGCCATGCGGACCAGCACATCGTGATCGGTACGATGGCAGATTTCCCACAAGCCGTTATGCGCCGGGAAATCACCATAGTCATGGCCCAGTTGCTGCAAACGCTGTTGCAGCAGGCGAAAATGTTTGGCCTCCTCCGCCGCAATGCGCAGCCAGTCGGTGACGTAGGCGTCCGGCATGTCGCGAAAGCGCCAGGCGGCATCCAGCGCCAGATTGACGGCATTGAATTCGATATGGGCAATGGCATGCAGCATGGCCGGCTGGCCCAGCGGGGAGCCAGTCCTGCGTCGTGGCACCTTGGTGGCATGCACCAGCTCCGGCCTTGCCGGATGACCGGCCAGCGGCAGGCGTGACAAGGGCGCGTCCAGCCGCTGCAAGTGGCCCGCCTGCCAGGCAGCGTGGATATGGTCGGTAGCGGCCAGTTTGGCGGCGACATCGTTACAGCACAAGGCTGCTTCAATCTGTGGATACAGGGATTCAGGCTTCATCATGGTGCTGTATTCTAACGGTTTGCACTGCATTCGTGCGCTGATGCACCCTGGCGCACCATCGTACACACGGAATTTCATGGTCTGTCTCATCCTGCAAGCGCCATCCACCCTACAAGAACATCGTCGACACCATGGGCTTGATGCATAATGCTGTCATCTGCCACAGGGAGAACAACATGCTGTTCAATTCCAGCCAACTCGGCACCGTAGAAGTGGATGAAAGCACCATCATCAATTTTGACCAGGGTATTCCGGCTCTGGAAAACTGCACCCAGTTCAAGCTGTTCCACAATGCCGACAGCGCCAATCCGTCGGTATTCTGGATGCAGTCGCTGGACGATGCCGGCATCACCCTGAGCGTGACCCACCCGACTCAACTGGGCGTTCGCTACGAGGTGGAACTGAATGACGAGGAAGTTTCCCGTCTGGAACTGAGCAAGCCGGAAGATGCCGTGATTCTGGTATTGCTGTATCAGGAACAGTCCGAGTCCGAATCCCATCCGGCACTGGGCGAACTGAAGGCAAACATCCGCAATCCGCTCATCCTCAACCTGTCCAGCCGCAAAGGCCTGCAGAAAACCGGCCTGTCCTGCGACATCCTGATGCACAACCTCGGCTAAACCCGGCCCGGCACCAGCCGGGCTGCCCCGGAGCCTTTCATGACTGTCTCTTCAGTACCGCGCTGCCCCTGGTGCGGGGATGATCCTTTATATATTGCCTATCACGATGAGGAATGGGGCCGTCCGCAACACGACGACACCAGGCTGTTTGAAATGCTGATTCTCGAAGGTGCCCAGGCAGGCTTGTCCTGGATCACCATCCTGCGCAAGCGCGAAGGCTATCGCCGGGCCTTCCATGGTTTCGACCCGCAGCGGGTGGCGCAGATGACCGAAGAGGATGTCGAAAGGCTGATGCAGGACAGCGGGATTGTCCGCAATCGTCTGAAGATACGCAGTGCCATTCGCAATGCGGCGGTGTTCCTGCAATTGCAGCAAGAGCACGGCAGTTTCGACCGCTGGCTGTGGAGCCACACCCAGGGGCAGAGCGTGCTCAACCACTGGCCGACATTGCAAGATTGCCCGGCCAGCACGGCATTATCCGACCAGATCAGCAAGTCACTGAAAAAAGCCGGAATGAATTTTGTCGGCAGTACCGTGATTTATGCTTACTTGCAGGCAACCGGGGTAGTGAATGACCACTTGCTGGCTTGCCACTGCCACCCGGCCTATGGCAAGACTCAGGCCTGAGCCGGGCTGAACACCACGGTGCGGAACATGCCGTCGGTGGAATGAAAGGGGTGAGCCTGCACCGGCTCATCCTCCTGACAAAATGCCATCATGCGCCAGCCGTGAATCAGCTCACGCACTTCCTCTTCCGACCACGGCCCTTCCATACGGTCCGGCACCAGTGCCGACAACTCCTGACACAGCGCACGCAGGCGGCCCGGAACCTCAAGCTGCTGCAGCGTAAAAACCAACTTCCGCTGATGACTCATACTTCACCTCTCACCCCTGTGGGTGTGCAGTAAGCCATCATCATTTCATGTCTTATTATTAAAATCCAGTTAAATCACCATTCGTAATTTGATTTAATAATGCGCAAAACCATTTGATAGGTTTCCATGAAAACAAAAAGGGCCATCCAATCCGGATGACCCTTCTGTTCAAGCAACCACGCTACCGGGAACTCAGAACAGCTTCAGCCCCTTGAGCATCACCACCAGAATCAGCAGCGGCGAAACAAAGCGCACCACCACCAGCAGTACCCGCACCAGCGCCTCGTTGTGCAACTGGCCTTCATTGGACAAGGCCGCCTTCAAACGGTCAAAACCCCATACCCAGCCGACAAACAGGCAAAGGAAGATACCACCCAGCGGCATCAGGATATTGGATGTGACAAAGTCGAACAGGTCGAACATGGTCATGCCAAACAGCTTGAAGTCAGCCATGGTGCTGTTGGACAAGGCACAGCTTGCGCCAAACAGTGCCAGCACCAGCAGGTTCAGCACCGTTGCCTTGGGACGGCTGATGCCAAAACGCTCGCTCAACACCGATACCGGCACTTCCAGGATGGACAACATGGCACCCGTCGAGGCGATGGCAGCCAATATAAAGAAAGCCACCATGAACAGCTGGCCCATCGGCATGCTGGCAAACACGGCAGGAATGGTGATGAACAGCAGCGACGGCCCGGCTTCCGGCTTGAAGCCAAAGGCAAACACTGCCGGGAAAATGGCAATACCGGCCAGCATGGACACAAACAGGTCGGCACACATCACGCGCAAGGTGGTGGCAGGAATGTTCTGATCGTCACGGAAATAGCTGCCATAGGTCATCATGGTACCCATGCCGATGGACAACTTGAAAAATGCCAGGCCAACCGCAGTCAACACCACTGCGGCAGTAATCTTGGAGAAATCCGGGGCAAACAGGAAACTGATGCCCTGCATGGCACCAGGCAGCATCAGGCTGCGCACGCCAATCACCAGCAGCAGCAAGAACAGGATGGGCATCAGCTTCTTGGTGACAGCCTCAATCCCCTTGGCCACCCCCATCAGCAAGATACCGCCAATCAGCGCCAGCACCAGCCATTGCCACAGCAGCGACTGCACCGGGTCGGCAATCAGGCTGCCAAAAGCCGCCGAGGTGACTTTCGGATCGCTGGACAGAATGCCACCGCCAATCGCCTTGAACACATAGGCAAACACCCAGGCAGCCACTTCGGAATAAAACGCCATGATCAGGAAGGCCGACAATACGCCAAAAGCGCTGATCAACCACCATGGCTGGCCGGCAGGTGCCAGCTTTTTCAATGCGGTGACTGCATCGGACTTGGCACGGCGGCCCAGCATGATTTCCGAAATCATCACCGGCAAACCCACCAGCAAGGTGGCACAGACATACACGATCAGAAAACCGGCACCGCCATTGGTCCCGGTCAGATAGGGAAATTTCCAGATATTACCCAGCCCGACCGCCGAGCCGAGCGTGGCGGCCAGTACGCCAAAACTGGAGGTAAATCCGTCACGTGCCTTGCTGGCACCTGCGGACGCCGAGGATCTGCTGTCCTGTTTCATTTGGTCTCTCATCACGACAAAATTCAAACCCGTTCAAGCGATAACCTGAACGGATTACACGGGTTCCGGGGTCACCGGAGCGGCGATTCTGAAGTGATTTTCCAGACCATGCAAAATTATTTGTCAGTCACCACCCTGCACGCGACACAACTCGGCAGTGAGCCGTGCCAGCCAATCAAAACAGGCAGCCAGTTGACTCTCCTCAATAAATTCATCCGGGCGATGTGCCTGCTCGATCGAACCTGGTCCCAGCACAACACAAGGGATGCCGGCCGCATGGAAAACACCAGCTTCCGTGGTATACGCCACACCGTCACCACCCTGACAAGCGCACAGCTTTTCCACATAGTGCAGCACTTCACTTTGCGGTGTAGCCTCGAATGCCGGGCAATATACGCGCGGCTCAATTGAGATTTCCGCTTCCGGGGCCACCTGGCGCATTTCGAGCAACAGATTGTCAGCATAGTCACGCACCGAATCGACAAAGCGCTGCGGATCATCCCCTGGCAGCCAGCGGCACTCGAAGGTGAATTCGCAATCCTTGGGCACGATGTTGTTGGCCGTACCGCCGGAAATGGTGCCGGTTTGCAAGGTGGTAAACGGCACATCATACAATGGCTGGTGATGACCGAACGATGCCTCAGTGTCTGCCAGGCGGCGAACGTGGGTAATCAGCCTGGCGGCATATTCAATGGCATTCACCCCTTGCGGTGTGAGCGAGGAATGCGCAGCCCGCCCCTGTACATGGCAGTGGTAATGGGCAATGCCCTTGTGTGCCACCACCGGACGCATTGAAGTCGGCTCGCCAATGATGCAACCGGCCAGCGGCACCTGCTCCTGTAACAAGGCATCAATCAGGCGTGGCACGCCCAAGCAGCCCACTTCCTCGTCATAAGACAAGGCAATACCGATGCCCTGCTGCAGGCTTCCCTCTGCTGCAAGCCTCACCCACTCCGGCACATGCGCCAGTACGCAGGCAATGAAACCCTTCATATCGCATGCACCGCGGCCATACCAACGACCGTCTCCCTTGTCGGTCAGGGTAAACGGCGGTGAAGTCCACGCCTGCCCGTCCACCGGCACCACATCGGTGTGACCGGACAGCAACAGAACCGGCAAGTCTGCCGCACCTATCCGGGCAAACAGGTTGGCCTTGCTGCCATCATCATTCAAGGTCAGCTGGCTGCTCAGGCCGTAAGCCTGCAGATACTGCTCCACCCAACTGATCAGTGCGAGATTGGAATGACGGCTGGTGGTGTCAAAGCCCACCAGTGTTTGCAGCAGGGAAAGATAGGAGGAAGACATGAGGCAGTCCTGTAACAAGGCAAAACATAGGCGGAGTCTGCCCCCAGAGCTGCTACTCAGGCAATATGCCTGCCAATAAAAAGGCTGCCTGCCCCCCAGCCGGATAGCCTTTTTCTACAGCACTCTTGGCAAGCATGCCGAAACCCGCTATTATTCGCACTCTTCTGCGGCGGGTCTCCTCGCATTGTACGGTAGCAAACCTGGTCAGGTCCGGAAGGAAGCAGCCATAGTTACTTAGTGCAAGTGCCGAGGGTCAGGCTCGCCACCCTCCCCTCTTTGGTTCTACCATCATCTATATACATGTTTACGACATGTAACTACCATTTTCGTGCCAGGTGGATGACATTCCGTTGTATTTCTAGATAAGAATACGCTAACATATCATTCATGCGCATGTAATCCATGACGGAACTTTATGATTTTTTTCAAATCACATTATTCCTTATGGATTTTCTTTGCTATTTTTAGGACATAGGGCAGTGTCCTAAGCCAAAACAATAATTCAATACAATACTGTTAGCCTTTTAAGAGGAACAACCCATGAAACTCTTTGAAAAAATCACCAATCCGCGTGAAATCCGCCGCAAGCTGGGCCTGAATCAGCAAGAGTTCTGGAGCCGCATCGGCGTAACCCAGTCCGGCGGCTCCCGCTACGAAAGCGGCCGCAACATGCCTAAACCGGTTCGCGAACTGCTGCGTCTGGTTCATGTCGAGCAGATCGAACTGTCCAAGGTACGTCGCGAAGACTTCGAAATTGTCGAGTACCTGAAAGAAACCCATCCTGACCTGTACAAGAGCCTGCGCAAGGCCGTACGTGCCAAGATGGAAGCGCAGGAAGGCAGCAGCGAAGCAACCGCTGGCTGATATTCCCGCCACCCAAAAAAAGCAGCCGCCAAACCTTCTGGTTCAACGGCTGCTTTTTTCATGAGCAAACCGCAATGTAGTAGTACATAGCGGTCTGGAAAACCTGCTTACTCACCAGCATTGCGTACCAGCAGGACCGGCACATCTGCCTGCTTGAGCAAGCCTTCGGCAACACTACCCATCAGGATATGCATCAAGCCGCTCCAGCCATGGGTACCCATCACCACCAGATCAGCACCCCAGGTATTGGCATCATCAATCAGCACTGATGCAATCTTGTCACCCCAGCTCTCCAGGATCTTGACTTCAGGGGTCAGCCCGGCAGCCACTGCCTGTGCCTGTGCCTGTCCCAGCACTTGCTCACCGGCCTGCTTGATGGACTTTTGCAGCTCGGCAGCATCCAGGAACTCAGTACCGCCCCAGCCAAACTGCGCCAGATCAACCACATGCACCAGACGAAGGGTGCTACCCATGGTCTTGGCAAGTCGGCATGCTTCAGCCAATGCCAGGTTGGACGTATCACTATCATCCACCGGCACGAAAATGCGTTGGTACATAAGCCTCTCCTTGTGTGTGTTGGCAGCCATGCATTCAGTCTAGCAAACCACCCCGGCTTGCTGTTGATACAGATTAAGACAGTCGATTAGACTGAATGTCATTTTATTCAGGTGAAATCATGGCACGCATCAAGATTGCGCTTCCCGAGCAGTTCATCTTCCAGACCAGCATGGACGTGCGCATTGGCGACATCAACTACGGCGGCCACATGGCCAATGATGCCATTTTGCGTCTGGCGCACGAGGTGCGCCTGCGCTGGTTGAAAAGCATGGGCTACAGCGAGCTGGATGTCGAGGGCGTTGGCATCATCATGGCCGATGCAGCCGTCATGTACCGTGCCGAAGCATTTCACGGCGACCAACTGGTGTTCAATCTCGGCACTGCCGATCTCAACAAGTACGGGCTGGACATCGTCTATCAGGCGACAGATGGCAACAATGGCAAAGAAGTGGCAAGATTGAAGACAGGCATCGTATTCTTCGATTACCAGACTCGTCAGGTCGCAGCCATGCCCGCAGCCTTTGCGGCAAGGCTTCATCAATAACAACAAGGAATCTCGTGATGCGTCCATACCCGATTAACAGCCCCGAGGCCATTGCCCGTTTGCTGGCCATGTTCATGATTTCCGATGGCAACATGGACCCGCGCGAGCTGGACCTGCTGGAAAAAGTCAACGTCTACGATCTGATCGGCCTGTCGCGCAAGCAATTTGCCCAGGTTCTGACAGACTACTGTGACGACATTTCCGACGAAGCGGAGCAGGACGGCACCATTCACCTGCTGGATACCGACCGGATCGAAACCATGCTGGCCGAGGTAACCAATCCGGTCAAACGCATCCTGACCTGTGTGCTAGCCATGGATATCAGCAAATCGGACGGCACCATCAGCGACCCGGAAATTGTCTTGCTGCGCCACATGATGAAAGAATGGAACATCAGCCTGGACGACCTGGAACGCCAATTCGTGCGCTGAACCCTGTGGCGGCAACCGGGTACGAGGCCCGGCATCCGTGCTAAAGCATTGCGCAAGCCGCCCGGCCCGTCCTGGCGGCTTTGTCATTGATAACAACAAGGTGCTAACCCATATGCAAACCCGCTTTACCGGCAGCGATCAATACGTTGCCACCGACGACCTGATGATGGCAGTCAATGCTGCCATCACACTGCAGCGCCCTTTGCTGGTTAAAGGCGAGCCGGGTACCGGCAAGACCATGCTGGCCGAAGAAATTGCCGCCAGCCTGGGCCGGCAGCTGATTGTCTGGCCGATCAAATCCAGTACCAAAGCCCAGCACGGGCTGTACGAATACGATGCGGTATCCCGCCTGCGTGACTCCCAGCTGGGCGATGCCAAGGTTCATGACATCAGTAATTACATCATCAAGGGGCAGCTATGGCAGGCCTTCGAGGCGGATACGGCACCGGTGTTGCTGATTGATGAAATTGACAAGGCGGACATCGAATTCCCCAACGACTTGCTGCGCGAACTGGACCAGATGGAGTTTTTTGTGCACGAGACGCAGCAATTTGTTCGTGCCCGGCAGCGGCCCATCATCATCATTACTTCCAATAACGAGAAGGAACTGCCAGACGCTTTCCTGCGCCGCTGCTTCTTCCATTACATCCGTTTTCCCGATCCGGCCACCATGCAGACCATCGTGGACGTGCACTACCCCGGCCTGCAACAGCAGCTGGTCAGCCAGGCACTGGAAGTCTTTTTTGCCATCCGTGAAATGCCCGGCCTGAAGAAAAAGCCCACCACTTCCGAACTGCTGGACTGGCTGAAGCTGCTGGGCAGTGAAGGCATAGACAGCGCACAACTGGCCGCCCAGCACCAGTCGGCCAGCCTGCCACCATTGGCAGGTGCCCTGTTGAAGAACGAGCAGGACCTGTCCTTGTTCGAGCGCCTGAGCAATATGGCACGCCTGCGCCGTGGCTGAGTCTGACATGCTGGCTGCATTCCGTGACAGCTTGCGGCTGCAAGGCAAGAGCCCGCACACGCTGGATGCCTATGTGCGCGACTTGCAAGGCCTGCAACTGCTACTGGGCAGCCGCGACATCCTGCAGGCGCAGGCCGATGACATCCGCAAGGCCATGGCCACCCTGCACGCACGCGGCCTGGGTAGTCGCAGCCTGGCACGCAAGCTGTCATCGTGGCGGCAGTTCTACGACTGGCTGCAACAAAAACAGGCCATCGGGATCAATCCTTGCCTGGGCCTGCGCGCGCCCAAGCAGAACAAGCCCCTGCCCAAGGCGCTGCCAGTGGATGGTACTGCCGCCTTGCTGGAACAC
This sequence comes from Aquitalea pelogenes, assembly GCF_001515305.1. Lineage (GTDB taxonomy): Bacteria > Pseudomonadota > Gammaproteobacteria > Burkholderiales > Chromobacteriaceae > Aquitalea > Aquitalea pelogenes. The sequence goes on along the minus strand of NZ_LNQV01000045.1, from coordinate 16,919 downwards.
ATTCCGCATGATGAAACCCTCAGCCTGCGCGACCGTGCCCTGTTCGAGCTGATGTACTCCTCCGGCTTGCGCCTGTCCGAAGCAGTAGGGCTGGACCTGTCCGACATGGACCTGCAGGAACAGCTGCTACGCGTGCGCGGCAAGGGCAACAAGACACGCTTGCTGCCGATAGGTCGTACGGCACTGGATTACCTGCAGCAATGGCTGGCCGAACGGCAAGCCGAAGCGGGCTGCAATGCCGTGTTTGTCGGACGGCATGGCCGCCGTCTCAGTGCACGGCAAGTGCAAAAACGCCTGGCGGAATGGTCGATCCGTACCGGCATGGACCGCCATGTACACCCCCACATGCTGCGTCACTCATTTGCCAGCCATCTGCTGCAATCCTCGGGCGATTTGCGGGCAGTGCAGGAATTGCTGGGCCATGCCAACCTGTCGACAACCCAGATCTACACCGCGCTGGACTTTCAGCATCTGGCCAAGGTGTACGATGCCGCTCATCCACGGGCCAGGAAAAAGGATACTGAATAGAAAAACCCGGCAAAGCCGGGTTTTTCCAATGCAGAGCCTGTCAATGCGGCAGGTGACTTGATCGCCGCAGCGCGCTCACCTACTGCTTTAACTGTGTGCAGGCACGGCAGCCAGTACCGCCTTGAGCAATTGCCAGGCCTTGCCGACCGACTCCACTTCCACCCGCTCACCCGGTGCATGTGCACCGCGAATGGTCGGACCGAATGACACCATGTCCATCTCCGGATACTTGGCTCCGATAATGCCGCACTCCAGACCGGCATGAATCACCTGCACGCCGGATTCGCCACCGAATTCTTGCTGATAAACCTGCTGGAACAAGGCCAGCAACGGGGACTGCGGGTTTGGTGCCCAGCCCGGATAGCCACCTTCCATTTCCACGGCAAAGCCAGCCAGCCCAAACAGGCTTTCCACTTCACGCGCCAGCATCCAGGTGCCGGAATCCAGCAAGGAGCGCACCATCAGGTTGGCAAATACCATACCTTGCTCGACCCGAACCACACCAAGATTGTTCGAGGTTTCCACCACGCCGCTGACACGCTGACTCATGCGCTTCACGCCATGCGGCGCAGCATGCAAGGCGGCCAGAATGGCGGCCTGGTCAGCAGATTCCAGTACGCTGTCCGCATGCGAGGCTTCAGACAGCACGCTCACATCCTCATCAACCCCCGCCAGTTCGAAGCGTAGCAAGGACTGGAATGCATCCAGCCTGGCGGCGATGCGGGCAGCATCCTCCTCCGGATAGGCAACCGTTGCCGTCGCTTCACGGGCCAGTGCATTGCGGGCAGTGCCACCACTGAAGGAGGCCAGCTGCAGGTCGGTTTCGGCTTCCAGTTCGCGCAGCAAGCGCACCAGCAGCTTGATGGCATTGCCGCGGCCCAGATGAATGTCGGCACCCGAGTGGCCACCTTTGAGACCCTTGATGTGCAGCTGGACAACCTGATAACCGGCAGCCAGTGGACGACTGGCATACGCGCGCGTGACATTGACATCAACACCGCCGGCGCAGCCCATATAGAACTCGCCCCATTCTTCGGTATCGATATTGATCATCATGCCGCCCTGCAGCAAGCCTGGCTCAAGGCCCAGCGCCCCGCCCATGCCCGCTTCTTCATCCAGCGTCATCAGCACTTCAACCGGACCATGCACCAGATCGTCACTGGCCAGCACAGCCAGCCCCATGGCCACACCAATGCCGTTATCGGCACCCAGAGTAGTGTTTTCTGCCACCAGCCAGCCATCTTTCAGCACCGGACGGATCGGGTCTTTGAAAAAGTCGTGCTCGGTACCGGCATTGGCCTGGCACACCATGTCCAGATGGCCTTGCAGTACCACGCCCACACGGTTTTCCATGCCGGGCGTGGCAGGCTTCCGCACGATCAGGTTACCGGCAGCATCCACAACACTGGTCAGACCACGCAATTCGGCCCAACCTTTCAGGTAATCACGCAACGCTTGCTCATGCTTGGATGGACGGGGAATTTCGCACAAGGTCTGGAAATGTTCCCATACTTCCGGCGGCTGCAGCTTGGCAATGTCGACCACAATGTTTCCTTATGACTATGCAGGGTGATGGGCATATTTTCATGGCATCACCCATGGATCAGGGCATGGTCTGTCACGGACAGACCACTTTTGTACACAATCGACTTTATCATGCACAGGCGCGCTGGTCATGTGGCAGTGCGCAACAATCTACAGCGGCAGCCCGTCGCTTAAAGCAATACAGCGCGACTTGCGATACCACTTGCAAGCCGCGCTGCGACAAAGAAAACCGGTCAGGCCAGGCAGACAGAGGGCATTGGCGTGGTCGCGCGATCCACCTTGGCATTGCGCATGTAGTGATCCAGCAGCAAGCGCATGAACTGGTGGCTCTTGCAGATGGCATTTTGCAATGCGGTGACCGTGTGCTTGTCCGGATGCAGGCCAACCAGCGCCACGATGATCTCCAGCGCTTCCCACGGGTGGGCATCGTCATACTTGGCATGCAGCTTAAGCCACTTCATGGCCTTGGCACGCACCGATTCATCAAACAGCTGGGCATAGCGGTCTTCCGAGCATACGCGGGCGGACCACTCGCCGGTGGCACCTTCAATGGCATAGTTGGTGGCTGCCATGGCAACCGCCAGCGATTCCCGGTCACACACCTGCCAGCACCACTGGCTCAGGCTCAAGGTTTCCAGTGCCTGATGACCGCTGAGCATGGCCGGAATATCCACGCCGGATGCGGTGGCCCAGTTATACCAGTGGTCTGCATGGTTCTGTTCCACACGGATATTGCGGATCAGATAGCGCCGCGCCATGTCCTGACCCGGATGCTGACCGTAACGGATTTTCAGCAGATTCATCGCCATGTACTGCGGAAACTGCTCGATCACCGGCCAGCCACCGGACAGGAATGCCTTGTGGGTGGCATGGTCCAGCCTGGCCTCTTTCATGCAGGTAAACAGCTCGTGGTCCACCACCAGGCTTTTGTAGCGGTCGCAGTGGTAAACCATTTCCTGTGTCCACTCCGGATAGCTGGTGACATCCATCAAGGGACCCGTCCGGACAAATTGATGCTGGTCTAGCATGTTTTCACTCTTCCTCAAAATGTGCCTGCCTCACTCCTGCCCCGGCAAGCGATAAGCCGTCACTGCCGGCTTGCCAAAAGGCGGGGAGATGAAAGGCGCTGGCTCGCCAATGTAGTAGCCCTGGGCATAGTCCACACCGATTTCTTGCAATGCCTGCATGATTTCGGGGGCGCTGACAAACTCTGCAATGGTTTTCTTGCCTGTCACATGCCCGATGCGATTGATCATTTCCACCATGGCACGGTCTACCGAGTCCTCCACCATGTCCTTGACAAAGCTGCCGTCAATTTTCAGGTAATCCACTTGCAGATGCTTAAGATAGGCAAAGGAAGACATCCCGGCGCCAAAATCATCCAGCGAGAAATGACAGCCCATCTGGCGCAATTCGCTGATGAAGCGGGTGGCCTGCTGCAAATTGGAAATCGCACTGGTTTCGGTAACTTCAAAGCAGACCATCGCCGGGGGAATGGCATAGCTGATGAATTGGCGCCGGATGAAATCCAGGAAGTTGTCATCACACAAGGTGGCGCCGGACAGGTTGATGGCGCACACTGCGATGGAATGATCGCCATGGGCATGCATGTGCCACAGGGTCTCGAAGGTTTGGCGAACCACGATGCGGTCGATATCCGGCATCAAGCCAAAACGTTCGGCTGCCGGGATGAAAGCACCGGGCAGAATGATGGCGTTGGCCTCGTCCCGCAAACGTAGCAAGACCTCGATATGACGCCCGGTCTTTTTGCCATCCGGTCGCAGCGGGACGATTTCCTGGAAGTAGAGACTGAACCGCTCCTCTTCCATCGCGGTCCGCAAACGCTGCACCCAGGCCATTTCAACCGAGCAGCGTACTGCCAGTTCGGTATCTTTCGAACTGTAAAGCTGAATCCGGTTCCGGCCCTTTTCCTTGGCCATGTAACAGGCGATATCCGCTGCCTGCAGGCTTTCAGCCAGGGTGGCACCGGGCTCGCCCAGAAACACCATGCCGATACTGGCACTGATGGAAAACGGGATACCCTCCCAGTGGAACCCGGCCTGCTGCACTGCCCTGCGCAAGCGATCCGCCTTGTCCAGCGCCACGTCGATCCGGCAATCTTCCAGCAGCACACCAAACTCGTCACCACCAAGCCTTGCCAGTACATCCGACAGGCCCAGCTGCTCTTGCAGCACACGACATACCTGACGCAGCAATTCGTCTCCTGCAGCGTGTCCGTTGGTATCGTTGACCAGCTTGAACTGGTCCAGATCCACAAACAGCAGGGCATGGGAGGTATCCGTCACCATCAGACGGCTGAGAGCCCGTGTAACGCGTTGCTCGAACTCGCGCCGGTTATACAGCCCGGTCAGGGCATCATGCGCTGCCTGCCAGCTCAGATGATTGATGTACTGCTGCTCGATGGACTTGTCATGCAACACCAGCACCAGGCCATCTATCTCGCCACGCGAATCATGAATCGGCGCAGCCACCAGGGAAATCATGTGGCTGCTGCCATCCACCCCTTGCAGGCGCAGGCTGGGATAGGTCTGCTTGTTGGCACACTGTGCGCGCAACTGGCTGCTGCCCAACTGATCCAGATTGCTGCCCGACAGGTCAATCATGGAAAACACATCTTCGAAATAGCGGCCCAGTACCTGCTCACCGCCACCAATCATGTGCAATGCCACCGCATTCAGGTAACGCAGCTTGCCGGACAGATCAATGGTAATCACCGCATCGCCAATGGAATTGAGCGTGGTCTCTGCCCTTTCCTTCTCAGCATTCAGTTCGGCTTCAAAACGGGCGGACTGACGCAGCAGCACCTGCACTTGCCGCACAGTAAGCAGCAACAGTACCAGGCCGACCAGCACATTCACCCACCACAGCAGGGCCGTGGCAAAGCGTGAGCCTTCTCCCAGCACTTCCGAAAACGCGCGTGCCGGGGCCTTGAGTTCCTCGTTGATTTCAACAATGCGGCGGCTCAAGGCCATCAGCTCGTCGTCGCTGATATAGCCATGATTGAAACCGTCGTGCAGTCGCTCGGCAATGCTGGAGATTTCGATGACATAGCTATCGCCGATTTCCCAGTAATGAATGGCCTGGCTCAGATAACTGACATGGCGGAACCAGCGAAAAGCGGTAATGACATTATCAATGTCACCGGGATGATTGCCCCCTTGCAGCAAGCCAGCCCGTGCGGCGTCCAGATCCGGCACCGAGCGGTCCAGTGCCAGACGTGCCTGCCGGTCACCCAGCTGGATGGAGATGGCGCTTTTATAGGCATTAAAGTCCTGCTCGGAACGGCTGCCCGCATAACGGCTGAGATAGTAAATGGCGTCTTTCTGGGCTTTGGACCACAAGCCCTCCCCACCCACATAGGCACGGATAGTGGACAGCACATTCAGGCTGATGATGCTTAGCAATAGCAATGCGCCAACAATCGCCACAAAAGGCGAGACCACCCGGATCAGGCTGCGGTTGCCGTTTGCTTTCATGGCTGACATTCCCTCTCGATGACAGTGGGCTGTGATTGTGTTGGCATGCGTCGGCCACCAGTTGCCCACTGGAATAGCCCAATGGAAAATGCGCCGGCAAGCGGCATCCAGCAAGGCTGGAGAGACTAATCGCACAGCAGGACCGATACTTGCACCACGACCGTGCAAGCAAGCAGCACTCTATTGAATGACAGGAAACATCTATTAGTGTTATTTAAATGTGTATCAAGCACTCTGTCAATGCCGCACGCTTTGCTGATAGCATATTTTATCTGAGCCAAGCATGCACATGCACAATGCGTGCTGACTGCCTGAGGGATGATGTGGACTGGAGGGATGAAAGAGCCCGGCAGACACAGGCCAACCGGGAAACCAAGAAACGGCAGGAGAGGCCTTATGTCGCGACCGCCGCTTCCTCGCCTTGTTCTTGTTGCAAGCGCCACATCTCGGCATAGCGTCCGTTTTGCTCCAGCAACTCGCGATGCGTGCCCCGCTCCAGCACCATGCCGTCATCCAGCACAATGATCTGATCGGCATCGACAATGGTGGAGAGCCGATGGGCAATGATCAGCGTGGTACGGTTGGCAGAAATGACGGCCAGTTCATGCTGGATGGCCTTTTCGGTGCGCGAATCCAGCGCACTGGTGGCTTCATCAAAAATGAGAATGGCCGGATTCTTCAGAATGGTACGCGCAATGGCCACCCGCTGCTTTTCACCACCGGACAGTTTCAGGCCGCGCTCCCCCACCTGGGTGTCATAGCCATCGGGCAAGCTCATCACAAAGTCGTGAATATGTGCAGAACGAGCCGCCTCGATGACTTCATCCCGGCTGGCTCCCGGTCGCCCATAAGCGATGTTGTAATAAATGCTGTCATTGAACAGCACCGTGTCCTGCGGCACGATGCCGATATGTGCGCGCAGGCTATCCTGGGTAAAGCTGCGCAGATCCTGCCCATTGATGGTGATGCGCCCCGCAGTCACATCATAAAAACGGAACAGCAGCCGGGCCAGCGTGGACTTGCCCGCCCCGCTCGATCCGACCACCGCCAGCGAACTGCCTGCCGGCATGGCAAAATCCAGCCCGTGCAATATGCTGCGCTTGGCATCATAGCCAAAGTCCACCTGTTCGAAGCGGATGCTGGCATCACGGCAGGCCAGCACCTTGGCCTCAGGCGCATCGTCCACTTCCTGATGGGTGGACAACAGGCCGAACATGCGCTCGATGTCAGCCAGCGAATGCTTGATTTCACGGTAAATGAAGCCGAGGAAGTTCAGCGGTGTGTACAACTGGGTGATAAAGGTGGCCACCAGCACCACGTCACCCACTGTCATCTGATGCTGCACCACGCTGCGTGCTGCCAACACCATGATCAGGGTGACGCCGCTGGCAATGATGATGCCCTGCCCTGCATTCAGCATGGACAGGGAAACCTGGTTCTTGATGGCAGAAGCTTCCCATGCAGCCAGGTTACGGTCGTAACGCTCGGCTTCATAAGCTTCGTTATTGAAATACTTTACCGTCTCGTAATTGATGAGGGCATCAATGGCCTTGGCATTGGCGCGCGAATCCAGGTCATTCATGCTGCGACGGAATACCGTGCGCCATTCGGTCACCACCAGAGTAAAGACGATATAAATGATGATGGTGCCCAGTGTCACTGCGGCAAATTCCCAGGCATAGCGATGGAACAGGATGAAAGACACCATGCCGATTTCCAGCAAAGTGGGCAGGATGTTGAACACCATGAAATTGAGCAGAAAGCCGATGCCCTTGGTGCCACGTTCGATATCACGGCTCATGCCGCCAGTCTGACGTTCCAGATGAAAGCGCAAGGACAGCCGGAACAGGTGCTGGAAAACGCCGCGTGCCACACTGCGCACCGCACCCTGAATCACACGGGCAAAGATGGCATCGCGCATTTCTCCCAGCACGCTGGAAGTCAGCCGCGCCAGGCCATAGCCCAGCAGCGCCATCACCGGGACTGCCAGCAGGCTTGCCGGGACAGATAACTGGTCGACAATATCCTTCAGGTACAGCGGCACCGTCACTGCCGCCACCTTGGCCAGGATCATGCAAGCCAGCGCCAGCAGCACCCGCCCCTTGAACGCCCACAAATAGGGCAGCAAGGTCTTCAAGGTTTGCAGGTCGTTACGATTCTCGGGCGCCGGGCCACTATGGGTAAAACGCATGAATACATCCTGTCAGGATGACTGGCAGACGCCAGTACAGTGAAAACCAATCTTCAAGACCCGCAGGTCAACAGCACACGCATACAGTCCTGATGTCTAGTGCAGCACGCGCGGCGCCACCAGTGTCATTTCCGGGATGGTGACATCGAAACGCGTACCGTCATCGGCCAGCATCTGGTAACTGCCGCGCATGGAACCATACGGTGTTTTCAGATGGGTGGCGCTACTGTATTCGAATGTCTGGCCAGGCTCCAGCCGTGGCTGCTCGCCAACCACCCCCATGCCGCGCACTTCCTGTTCTTGGTTATTGGCGTCGCTGATGATCCAGTGCCGACTGATCAGTTGCGCCGGCTCGCTTCCGGTATTGGTCAGGCGGATACGATAGGCAAAGACGTAAATGTCCGTGGCCATATTGGATTGTTCGGCGACATAGTGCGGCTCGGCCTCCACTTCAATCCGGTAGGTTTTGTCAGCCATCTTCATTTCCTTGTGGTGGGTACTGCATTTTATCGCGCCATGCTCCGGTGGCGCGGTAGAATATGCGCCTGTTTGATGAATCCATCCGTGATTGCAAGGTAGACCATGCGCGACTTCCGTATTGCCCCCAGCCTCCTTTCCGCCGACTTTGCCTGTCTTGGCCAGGAGGTACGCGACGTCATCGCCGCCGGAGCCGACATCATTCATTTTGATGTCATGGACAACCATTATGTCCCTAATCTGACTGTTGGCCCGCTGGTTTGTGAAGCCATCCGCCCGCACACCACCGCGCCGATCGACGTGCACCTGATGGTAAAGCCGGTGGATAGCCTGGTGCCGATGTTTGCCAAGGCCGGTGCCGACATCATCACCTTCCACCCGGAAGCCTCCGAGCACATCGACCGCACCCTGGGCCTGATCAAGGAGTCCGGCTGCAAGGCAGGCCTGGTATTCAACCCGGGCACATCGCTGTCCTATCTGGACCACGTGATGGACAAGATCGACATGGTACTGATCATGTCGGTCAATCCGGGCTTTGGCGGCCAGTCCTTCATTCCGCATGCGCTGGAAAAAGTAGCTGCTGCGCGCCAGCGTATCGACGAGTATACCGCCAAGCACGGTGGTGAAATCTGGCTGGAAGTGGATGGCGGGGTGAAAGTGGACAATATTGCCGCCGTTGCCGCGGCTGGTGCCGACACCTTCGTGGCGGGTTCCGCCATCTACGGCCAAGCGGACTACCAGGCCGTGATTGCCGCCATGCGTGCCGAACTGGCCAAGGTCGCCTGATGCAAGCCGCCATCATCAGCGGTGCCTCACGCGGCCTGGGCCTGGCCTTGACTGCCGACCTGCTGCAGCGCGGCTGCATGGTGGTGGGCCTTGCACGGGAACACAGCCCGGCGCTGCAACAACTGGCCGCGCGCCATCCGGAGCACCTGCATTTCCTGCGTGCCGACATGGCGGACAGCGACAGCCTGCACGGCATCATGGCCGAGGCCTTGCAATGCCTGCCGCTGGAGCAGATTACCCAATTGCTGCTGATCAACAATGCCGGCGTGGTCAGCCCCATTGCCAGTGCCGGTTTCTACCCTACAGCCGAAGTATCGCGTGCGCTGGCCATCAACCTGACTGCACCCATCTTGCTGACCGATGCACTCTTGCGACTGACCGACTCGCTGAAATGCGAACTGCGCATTGCCTGCATTTCCTCAGGCGCTGCCGTCAAGGCCTACCCGGGCTGGGGCATCTATGGCAGCAGCAAGGCCGGGCTCGATCACTTCTGCCGCCATGTGGCAAGCGAACAGCAAGCCGGTAACGTACGCATTGCCGCCATCTACCCTGGCGTGATTGACACCGACATGCAGGCCAGCATTCGCCAGAGCGACCCGCAGCAGTTCCGCGAACTGGGGCGCTTTACCGCGCTCAAGCGTGATGGCGGCCTGAGCACGCCACAACAGGCGGCCCGCAAGATTGCCGACCACCTGCTCAGCCCTGGTTTCGGCACCCAGACCGTGCTGGATATCCGTCAATTGCCCGATCCAACCGAATAAGCACTACCAATCCAAGTCATGAACCTGAAACACATCAAAGCCCTTGCCTTCGATCTGGATGGCACTCTGGTTGACTCCATTCCCGACCTGGCCGCTGCCGCCAATGCCATGCGTGAGCATCTGGGCCTGCCCGCCCTCACCGACCTGCGCATTCAGGAGCATGTCGGTGACGGCATTGCCAGCCTGGTCCACCGTGCCATTACCGACGAACGCCACGGAAAGGCTGATGCAGCAGTCTGGGAACAGGGCTTCAACTTCTTCGTGCGTTACTATCACGCGCACCTGACTGACAACACCACGGTATATCCCGGCGTGCGTGATGGTCTGGGTTTGCTGCGCGCCTTGCAACTGCCGGTGGTGGTGGTCACCAACAAGTCGGAATACCTGGCAGTCCCGCTGCTGGAACAACTGGGCCTGCGGGATGCATTCAGCCTGATCATTGGCGGCGATACCCTGGCCGAGAAAAAACCTTCTGCCCTGCCCTTGCAGCATGTTTGCGATGTACTGGGTATCCAGACCAGCGAACTGGCCATGGTGGGCGACTCGGAAAACGACATCCTGTCCGCCCGCGCAGCCGGTGCCACCGCCATAGCCGTCAATTACGGCTATGCCGATGCCAGCCAGTTGCAAGCCGACCTCGTCATCGGCAACCTTGCCGAACTATACGATTTGATGAAAAAATAAAGCTTCCACTTTTCATTCCACATGGATAAAGCCTGCATCATGACTTTCCTGCCCGCACCGGCCAGTTGGCGATGGCAACGCTAAGCCACATTCTGTCCATCCCTTTTGCTTTCAATCCGGTTTCAAGGTAGCGCACGCATGACGCATGAAGAATTCAATCAACTGGCCCAGGCCGGTTACAACCGCATTCCGGTCACCCTGGAATTGTTCGCCGACCTGGACACCCCGCTGTCCGTATATCTGAAGCTGGCCAATCAGCCCTACTCCTATCTGCTGGAGTCGGTAGTGGGTGGCGAGCGTTTCGGTCGCTACTCCTTCATCGGCCTGCCAGCCACCACCCGCCTGCGCGTCAATGAACACAAGGTGCAAGTGGAATATGGCGACAAGGTGATCGAACAATATGAAGGCGACCCGCTGGCCTTCATCGAAAGCTTCCAGCAACGCTTTTCTGCCCCGCCGGTAGAAGGCCTGCCGCGCTTTACCGGCGGCCTGGTGGGTTACTTCGGCTACGACACCATCCGCTACGTGGAAAAGCGCCTGGCCAACACCCGCAAGCCCGACCCTATCGGCACGCCGGATATTCTCCTGATGGTGTCCGAAGAAATCGCCGTGGTGGACAACCTGTCCGGCAAGCTCTACCTGATTGTCTATGCCGACCCGGCCGTGCCCAATGCACTGGCCAAGGCAGAAAGCCGCCTGGCACAACTGCGTGCCCGCTTGCGTGAGCCGCAGGACATCCCCTTGTCACTGCCCTCGCAAATCAGCAAGGCGGTTTCCGAATATGGTCAGGAAGAATTCAAGCAGGCAGTGGAAAAGTGCAAGCGCTACATTGTGGATGGCGACATCATGCAGGTAGTGCTGGCACAGCGCATGCAAATGCCTTATGCCGACTCGCCACTGACTTTGTACCGGGCACTGCGCAGCCTGAACCCGTCTCCCTACATGTTCTTCTACCATTTCGACGACTTCCATGTCGTAGGCTCTTCGCCGGAAATCCTGGTACGCCGCGAACAGGAAACCGTCACCGTACGCCCGATTGCCGGCACCCGCGTGCGTGGCAAGAACCGCGAAGAAGACGAAGCACTAGCCGAAGAACTGCTGGCCGACCCCAAGGAAATTGCCGAACACGTGATGCTGATGGACCTGGGCCGCAACGATGTGGGCCGCGTTGCCAATACCGGCTCGGTCAACATTACCGACAATATGGTGATCGAACGTTATTCCCACGTGATGCACATTGTTTCCAGCGTGGAAGGCAGCGTCAAACCGGAAGTCTCCAATATCGATATCCTCAAGGCCACCTTCCCTGCCGGTACACTGTCTGGTGCGCCCAAGGTGCGGGCGATGGAAATCATTGACGAATTCGAGCCTACCAAGCGTGGCGTCTATGGCGGTGCCGTCGGTTATCTGGGTTTCAACGGCGACATGGATCTGGCCATTGCCATTCGTACTGCCGTCGTCAAGAACAAGATGCTCTATGTTCAATCAGGTGCAGGCATCGTGGCAGACTCGGTGCCGGAATCCGAATGGCAGGAAACGCAAAACAAGGCTCGAGCGGTGATTCGCGCGGCCGAACTGGCACAGGCAGGGCTTGATGCCTGAGCAAGCAATCATGCCTTGAATAAAGCAATGCAAACCCCGCTACGGCGGGGTTTGTCATGTTGCATGCAGTGTTTGCTGCAAGGACTGACGTACCCCTGCTCGCAATAGAAACAGAAAAACGGTCATCATCGGGATGGTTACCATCGGCCACGCCACCAGGCGAAATAGCAAGACATTGAATCCGGAAAACCATGCATCTCCCATCATGAAAAACCATAGAGTAGCCGATACCATGGATACCGTAATTTTATTCAAACAAATGAATAAAATTTCGCTTGCCGAGATATTTTCCAAAGGAGTATACAACATCGTCGAAAAAAACAAGCCAGCCGAAAAATAAAACACCAGATCCAAAAACATATACAACATCCACATTACACCTCCCAATTCCAGATATAGCATCAAAATCCTGTAAAAGAACCCAATAAGCAAAATAATAATGCCTTTACGAAACCCCAGAACAACACCTGCCAAATAGACAAAGTCATTACTCATATTAAATACAACATTACTCAAAACAATACAGCACACAGCTAAAATTACGCTTATAAGCATCATCAAAACAAACATCAGCAGTACATAATTACGCCGAAAAAATCCAGGAAAAACGACTGAAGAGAATGTCTCCAAAACACCATTTTTTGACAGGGAGAACAAAACATACATCAAAAAAAATTGTAATATTACATAAAAATATGATTGAACAATATAGCCGTAATGGTATTGGAATAGCATAAACAAATCACTTATCTGATACATGTCATCTCTCCAATGTAACAACAACATCCAGTCGTACCGGGCATTGCATGCGATCAATCAATCACTTTGACTATACTGAGCAGATTATTAAGACATAAGGCCAGACAGGATGCCAATACCCGCTTATATAAGCATAAGCCGTTGATATTTCCAGAAATCCAATCGCATGCAATAGACAAATCCAATCAGCAATGGCAGCGACAAGACTGGCCAACTGAATAGTCTAAACACCAGTACATGAAAAATGATATTCCACGAATCCGAAAACAAAATTACAAAAACACCTGCAGAACATATACTAGCCAACAACTTGTTCACTGCAATAAACCAAAAATCCTCCCAGCCCATATTTTTCAAATCAACATTAAGCACCCTACGAACCAATATACCACCCAAACCGATAATCAGCATATCCAGAAGCTTTTGAAATAAAGCGATATCCAGTTGCACACCACCAGCTTTGCTCAGACTAAAAATAAATCCAAGCAACAGAACAAAAAACGTACGCACCGGCGACAACAATACACCTGCCAGAAAAATGAAATCATTCCTGACAAAGAAAATCCTGTCCTTATAAAAGGAAATTGAAACAAAAGAACTAACCAAAAGCATTAATACAACCAAAATGAAAACATAAGTATCAAAAAATTTAACATTGCGAGAAGGATATAAACTGAAGAAATCATCCAGAAACACATATCGACCGACTGACCACAATATAATAAAAACAGCAAAATGCATGAAAATAAACGACAGGTTAGAAAATATCAAATTCGCATAATATAAAACCACTCCCCACAAAGAATAATCAGCAAACATATTCACTTCCACAAACCTCCACGCATCATAAAACCTGGCGTATGAAACAGTAAAACTCCATGAACGAAAAGAGCTTCATCAGATCACAAGCAGATAATGCGCACATCCAATTACCGCTTGCGACCGAATTGATTGATAAAATTGCAAATTTATCCTCTGTCATGGTGGTAATAAATCAGAAAATTCCTGGAATTTGTCATTCACAAGCAACGCTGGCCAGCAAGGCAGTAGCACATTCAGCATCGAAGGGGTGGCAGAAGCAGGTATAATCAGCAAGTCAAGCTCGTACGCCAAGGCATGCCATTCCTTATCTGACACGGCGAGACTGAGACTGACCGACCATCAAAGAGAAGATCCGTTTACATGACCCGCCCGTCCCGCACACTACAAACCCTGACCCTGATCTACGCTCTGGCGACCTCTTTGCATGCCATGGCGAACAGTAATGATGAATTGGTTGCCGCCCGCGACGCCTACCGCAGCAACAATCTGGGCAAGCTCACCGCCATTGCCGGCGAGCTACCCGCCAGTTACATCCTGAAAGACTATCCGTCCTACTGGCTTACCCTGAAGGCACTGGACCGGGACAATGACAGCCAGGTGATCGGCTTTCTGAACAGCGTGCGTGAAGGCTGGATGCCGGAGAAAATCCGCAATGAATGGCTGAAGAAACTGGGCAAGCGGGAAGACTGGGACGGCTTTGCCGCTGAATGGAAAAAGCTACCTGCGGAAGGCCGGGATGAGGAATCCACCTGCTATGGCCAACTGCTGGACCTGCGCCAAGGCAGAAAGCCGGACGATCTGGACCGTTTTCTTGACATGCGCGCCGCACCGGATGGCTGCAATCAGCTGATTACCGCAGCAGCAGCCAAGGGCTGGCTGACACAGGACTGGCTGTGGCGGCGGGTGCGTCTGTTATTGGCCGGCAATTTTGTCTCGCAAGCCAGACAACTGGCCGATGCCACCAATCTGCCGCTGAGCAATGCGACGCTGAGCAATCCGGCCAGCGCCAGCGCCGACACCCCTGGCGGACAGGAAGCGATGGTGTTTGGCATCGTCAGCAAGGCCCGCAGCGACCTGGGCGGGGCGGCCAGTCGCCTGGCTGTCGTGGAAAGTTCGCTCAGCAAGGACCGCAGCGCCTTTGCCTGGGGTCAGCTTGCGCTGTTGTCAGCACGCAAACAGGCCATGGGTCAGGCTTTGCAGTGGTATGCCAAGGCCGACCCGCAGCAATTGACTGCCGATCAATGGGAATGGTGGGCACGTGCAGCCCTGCGCGGCGAGCAATGGGCCGTGCTGGAGCAGATTACCCGCAACATGCCGACCAACGTAGCCAGCAAGCCGGCTTGGCAGTACTGGCGCGCCCGCAGCCTGAAACAACTGGGCCGTGGCAGCGAGGCTCCGGCGCTGTTTGCCAAAGCCAGCATCGGCCACCATTACTACGCCTTGCTGTCGCTGGAGGAGCTGGGCAATACCCTGTCCACCCCAGCCAGCAAGACTGTCCCCGGCAATGCCGATATTGCAGCCATGCGCGCCAACCCGGCCATTCAGCGTGCTCTTGCCTTGCTGGACATCAGCAATAACGAAGGACGTGCCGAATTGCGCAGTGACGCGCAGCGTGAATGGCGCTGGGCCATGCGTGGTCGCAACGACATGGAACTGCTGGCTGCGGCAGAAATCGCCCGTCGCGAGGCGTTCTACGACATGGCCATCTACAGCGCCGAACGCACCAGGGAAGACCACGACTACTCCTTGCGCTATCTCACCCCGTATCGTGACATCACCCAGCGCTATGCACGCCAGCTGGATGTGGACGACGCCTGGGTTTACGGCCTGATCCGCCAGGAAAGCCGCTTTATTGTGGTGGCACGTTCCGGCGTGGGGGCCTCCGGCCTGATGCAGCTGATGCCAGCCACCGCAAAATGGGTGGCAAAAAAAATGGGCCTGGGCAACTTCTCGGTGAATGACATCGAAACCAATGTGCAGCTGGGCACCTGGTATTTGCGCTATGTGCGGGACAATCTGTCCGGCAATGAAGTCATGGCCACTGCTGCCTACAATGCCGGCCCGGCACGCGCCCGCGCCTGGCAGGACAGTCGCCCGCTGGATGGCACCATCTATGCAGAAACCATTCCATTCAGCGAAACCCGCGACTATGTTCAAAAGGTGATGGCCAATGCAGCCTACTATGCCAGCACCTTCGGTCATGACAATATCTCGCTCAAAGCC
Organism: Aquitalea pelogenes; assembly: GCF_001515305.1. Classification (GTDB taxonomy): domain Bacteria; phylum Pseudomonadota; class Gammaproteobacteria; order Burkholderiales; family Chromobacteriaceae; genus Aquitalea; species Aquitalea pelogenes. The sequence continues at coordinate 1,044 of NZ_LNQV01000045.1, read as the reverse complement.
CGCATGGGTACCATCCCGGCTCGTTAAACCAAAGCAGAAACAGGAGAAAACAATGCATGCGCAGCGCATTTGCCTGATTGGCGGCAGTGGTTTCATTGGCAGCTACATTGCCGAGCGACTGGCAGAACAAGAAGTGTCGCTCACCATTGCCACCCGCAATCGCGATCGTCACAAGTCCTCGCTGATTGTCTTGCCCAAGACCGAACTGGTATCCACCAATGTGCATCACCCGCTGGCCTTGCAGGAGCTGCTGGCCGGCCACGATGCAGTGATCAGCATGGTCGGCATTCTGCATGGCTCGCGCAAACAGTTCGAAACCGCGCATGTGGACTTGCTGGACAAGATTATTGCTGCCTGCCACAAGCAAGGCGTACGGCGCATCATCCACATCAGCGCGCTGGGTGCCGACCCGCATGGTCCCAGCGACTACCAGCAAACCAAGGGCATTGCCGAACAGCATTTGCGTGATAGCGGACTGGAGTGGACCATCCTGCGCCCATCGGTGGTATTTGGCCGTGGCGACAGCTTCCTTACCCTGTTTGCCGGCCTGCTGGACAAGCTGCCGCTGCTACCGCTGGCCGGTGCCGGCACCCGCTTTGCGCCGATCTGGGCGGATGACCTGGCGCGCGCAGTCGTCGCCTGCCTGCAGCAGCCACACACCATAGGCCAAAGCCTGGATCTGACCGGCCCGGCCAGCTACACCCTGGCCGAACTGGTCGCTTATGTCGGCCGCCTGCGTGGCACGGTACGTCCCGTCATCCCGCTGCCCGATACCCTTGCCATGCTGCAGGCCGGGCTGATGGAAATGCTGCCCGGCCCTACCCTGATGAGCCGTGATAATGTCCGCTCGCTGGGTGTCGACAATGTCAGCCCGCACCCCTTCCCCAGCGCAGTACTGGGCTTCAGCCCCACGCCGCTGGAAGTGGTGGCACCGCAATATCTGGGTCAGGACGAATTCAATCTCGTTTTGTCGGCGTATCGCCGGGAAGCCGCACGCTGATGCAGATTTACATGGTTGGCGGCGCGGTGCGCGACCGTTTGCTG
>NZ_LNQV01000044.1 GCF_001515305.1 Aquitalea pelogenes | reverse complement strand
CGCCTTAGCGCCGATGATAGTGTGGCATTCGCCATGTGAAAGTAGGACACTGCCAGACTCCCCCTTCGAAGCCCAGCTCAACCGAGCTGGGCTTTGTGCATTCTGGCTCGGGTAACGAGTCCGTACTCTGCTCAGTCAGTCTCCACGATTGCATCGGCATGGCCGGTGATGACACGCCCCCCTTACCCGGCATCGCCAAACCGCTATGATTAAGGCCAGTCCAAGACTGGAGGATGCATTGTGTCTAGCCTGTTGTTGCGTGTGTTTGTGTTGTGCACCTTGTTGCTGAGCCATCCGCTGATGGCTGCGGAGCCGCGTCTGTCTCCCGATGCCTGGGAGCAGCAGCGCACCCTGGTTTTGGCCGGGCAACCGGTTTATCTGTTTCTGGGTAAGGAGGGTGAGCTGACCGCACCGCAACGTGTGGTGCGTGTGGAAGCGCGGATGCGTGGCCTGGAAGCGGCAGATGCTGAGTTTCCCGTACTGGCCACACCGTATGGCAGCGGTGCAAATACCGCTTACCGGATATCGGTGAACGGCAAGCCACTGTTCAATATCATCGCCGATGATCTGGACCCGGCTGATGGCCTGAGCCTGCAACAATCCGCCAGCAATGTGGTGGAACGGCTGAATCGATTACGGCGTAACTATTTGCAGGAGCATTCCTCCGGGGCGCTGGCCATCGCCTTTGGCTATGGTATTGCGGGCACAGTCGTTTTTGTTGGCTTGCTCTATCTGACGCTGCGTCTGCGTCGTCATGCCTTGCGGCGTTTGCCCTTGCACCCGGATAAGCTCCCTGGCTGGATTCGGGCGCGTGTTAGCTTGCGCGGTATGGTGTTGCGGGCCGAAGGCGGCATCATCAATCTGACCACCGCGCTTTGCATCCTGTTCCTGAGCTATCTGTGGCTGACCTGGTTGCTGGCCCGCTTTCCGTATACCTTGCCGTGGAGCCGCCGTTTGGGTGCATTCCTGTGGACGCTGGTGAGCGCATTGCTCGATAACGCGGCCGCGGCCATTCCCGGTTTGCTGACAGTCTCGCTGATATTCCTGTTTACCCGTTTATTGTCCCGTGGCTTGGGTCTGGTGTTCGGCATGGTCGAAAGTGGTCAGTTGCGCTTTCCCGGCCTGCATCCCGAAACCGCGGGTGCCACACGTCGCTTGCTGGGTGTGGTGCTGTGGTTGTTTGCATTGACCATTGCCTATCCTTATTTCCCGGGGGCGGATTCCGATGCCTTCAAAGGCATGAGTGTGTTCTTCGGCTTACTGGTGACACTGGGCTCGGCGGGCATCATGAATCATGCAATGAGTGGTCTGGTCCTGGTGTATTCCCGTGCTTTGCGCGCCGGAGATTATGTACGTATCGGCGATGTGGAGGGGTATGTGACCGAACTGAGTGCCTTGTCCACCAAGGTGATGACGCGACAGGAGCACGAGGTCACCCTGCCCAATGCCGTGGTGGTGGGCGGCAAGGTGGAGAATTACAGCCGGCCAAGCCAGGGGCGCGGGTTGGCCTTGACTACGGTGGTGTCGATTGGCTATGACACGCCATGGCGGCAAGTGCAGGCCATGCTGGAGCTGGCAGCGCACCGCACGCCGACCGTGGATGCAAGACAGCCCATCCTGGTCCGTCAGCTGAAGCTGCAGGATTTTTATGTCGAGTACGAGCTGCAGGTAAATATCCTGCCGGACACACTACCCGTCGATCTGTTTACCGCCCTGCACGGGCATATACAGGATGTGTTCAATGAGTTTGGCGTGCAGATCATGTCCCCGCACTTCCGTGCCCAGCCGGCACAGCCGGTGATCGTGCCGCCACGACATTGGTATGCCGCCCCGGCGACACCGCCCGAACCACCACAAGAAACGCGCTGACTAAAGGCAGGATGTGCGATTTACCTGGTAATTACTTTAATCTCATTCTGTTTTTATCAAGTATTGCCAGGGTAATGCTTGCTCCGGAGTGATGCGGGCTGCTATACCAATAGCGTAAACGCCCGCATTGCTACCGGCCTTGAAATCCGGTGGACATTGCATTCCTGAGGAGTCCGCAATGCCGCCACCCCTGAGATTATTGATCCTGGAAGACCAGGTCATCCTGCGCAAGCTGATCTCCCGTCAGACCGGCTTCTTCAGCCGGCAAGCCACGACTATCGACGAATTCAGCGACCCCGCCGAAGCCTTGCGTAGTGCAGCGGAAAACAGTTACGACCTGATCATCACCGATATCGGCATTCCCGGCATGAGCGGGATCGACTTCATCAAGAACCTGACGGCCATTGGTTGCCGGGCATCCTTGCTGATTATTTCCGGCTACGACAGTCGCATCCTGCATGCCATCGTGCGCATGGCGCGCAGTCAGGGCATGCCCAGTGTGCATTTCCTGTGCAAGCCATACAGCATTGACCAGTTCCTGCATCAGCTCAATGCGGTTTTTGCCGACATGGAGCAGCAGGCTGGCAGTACCGCGCTTGATCCGCAGCAGTTGTGGCATGACTGTGCTGCGGCACCACTGGCGCTGGAATTTCGCCCGGTACTGGATGATGAGCAGCGTCAGCTCCGGGCCATGCAGGTTGCTGCCTTGCAATTGCCAAGCGGTCTGTTGCCACTGGACGCCGGTTTTTATCGGCAACTGGCCAGTAGCCCACAGCTTCCGGTGCTGATTCTGGAAATGGTGATGGAGCGCCTGGTGCAGGTTCTGGTTGGTATTCCCCATTCGCTGCGTCAACACATACCGTTCTTGCTGCATCTGGATGTCAGCTGTCTGGCGCATGACAACGTGTTCGATCGCTATGCTGCCTTGTTGCGCCAGCACGGGCTGGTGCCAGGACAAATCGGATTTCTGCTGGCCGATGGCTTGCAGGCGCATCACTCTCCGGTATGCTATGAGAATATTGCCAAACTGAAATACTTTGGTTTCCATTTGCTTGCCGAGCAGTTGGGCGAGGGTGGGCTGACCGTTTGCAATCTGCTCGACTTGCCGCTGGATGGCGTGCGTGTTGCCGCCTCCACGATGCAGCAGTGGCCGCACCAGCAACAAAGCCTGCTGGCCTTGCTGCAATGCTGCGGATTGACCACCGCGCAACTGACCATCACGCATCTGGACAATGAAGCCGACCTTGCCGCAATCAATGCGCTGTCCGGCTGTCATGTCAGTGGCGAGCAAATTGCCCTGCAGTTGGGCATGGGCGAGCTATTCTCTTATCTGGAACAACAACAGACTGCTGGCACCATTCAGGGATAGACCAGCAGCGAAGATGTCATGACGTGCAAGGGGTGAATCATGTCGATTGAGCTGGAAAAGCTGAAAATACTGGTGGTGGACGATCAGTCGCTGGTCCGCACACTGGTCAGCCAGTCACTGCAAACCATGGGAATTCGTGCGGAGCACATTTCGCAAGCGCCGGATGGCAGCACGGCCATGCGTACGCTGGACATGCGCATGGTGGACCTGGTGCTGTGCGATGTGGAAATGAAGCCGATGAACGGCCTGGACCTGCTCAAGGAACTGCGTTGCGGCCATACCGCCAATGCATCCAACCTGCCCTTCATCATCCTGTCTGGCCATGCCGACCGCAGCAATGTCACGGTAGCGGTCAAATTGCACGCGGACGGCTTTGTCGTGAAGCCGCCAAAACCGGCGGATGTGGAAAAGGCGATCACTCAGGCCCTGAAGCGCGCACGGCCCGAGGTGGACCCGTTCAGCTATTACAGTGTTGATACCGGAACCGACTACGACAAAAAGGTGTTCCGTCGTCTGTTCGAGCCGCGCGCTGAAGATTTGCCCGCCGTGCAGGGGGAAATCGTGACGATACACAGTGCCAAGCCCGGCTCGGTACTGGCGGCAGACCTGCGCAGCAAGAGCGGGCATTTGCTGCTGCCACAGGGAGCAAGTATCTCGGCCAACCAACTGGCAGTATTGCGTAATTTCAGCGACCGTTACGGCGTACATCAGCTGGAAATCGAGACGTCTGACCAAACGCCGGTTGCGGATGCTGCGGCAACCGAACCATCCGGTCAGCAAGGCTAGGCCTTTGCGCCAGCAGGGGGGATGGATGGCCAGAATCAACAACAAGACCAGCCAGACGCTGTCCATCGGCAGAGCAGTCATTGCCATTGTCGTCTTGCTTGGGGTATTCCAGATCGGCTGGGTCACCCGCTTGCTGGCGGCGTCCTGGCAGCATTATCAGCAGGCGGTGGAGCTGGCCGACGTACATCAGATCAGCAGCAAGTTTTACACCGCGGCCGATCTGTTGCGGCGTGAGGCCATTCTTGGTCGTGGCCTGCTGTACCGTAACACCCCTCCCTACCCGAGTGAACGCAGCGCACTTGCCTTGTTGCGCATGCAGTCAGACAGCTGGATGCAACAGGCACTGGCGGCAGGTGAGCGTGACATTGTGGCTGAGCAGCGTGCCAAACTGGCCGATGTCGCATTGCAGCTGGAGAGTTTTCGCAGCTTGCGGCCAGAAGTCGACATGCGGATTGGCCCTGCCTGGGGGGCGGATGAAACGCTGGGTTATGGCGTGGAACTGTCTTCACGCCATTTGCAGGATGCCATCAACGATGTGCTGATTGGCATGAACGGGCAGATGAAATGGCATGCGCCCCCCGGCCTGTACATCATGATGGATATCGCCCAGAGCAGCTGGAATATCGGTCATGTCCTGCGTACCACCGCTTCCGCCCTATTGTTGCGCAGCGAGCGTGATGCCCCGTTGAGTGAAACCGAAGAGGGTGACCTGCAATCCCGGCTGGACCTGAGCAACCTGATGCTGCAACAGCTGCGGGCTGATGTGGCGCACACCCAGGACCAGGCCTTGCAGTCCAGCTTGCGGCGTGTATCTGACGTTGCCTTGCAGCTGCACATGCTCAACAAACAGCAACTGGCAGCCATGCAGGCGCACCAGAGCATTGCCGGCATGCAATCCGACATGCAGCAACTGCTGGCACAGGTGCAGCAGGAAAGCTGGAACCTGTTTGTACAGACCAACCGGCTGAGTGCCGCCCAGATCCAGCTTGCCCTTGAGGACTATCGCCGGCAGCTGATTCACGATGCCGTGCTGGGCCTGGCCATTCTGGCCCTGGGGCTGGTTCTGCTCTACAGCATGACCAAGCGGGTGCTCAAGCCGCTGAACCGCTTGCAGCGCATGCTGGATGCCGCTGGCGATGCCATCATGACCATCAACCAGCACGGTACGGTGCTGTCCGCCAATGCCGGTGCGCAGCGCCTGTTCGACAACGGACGGGAGATGCTGGAAGGGCGGCAGATCAGCCAGTTGCTCAGCTTGCCGCAGGAATTGGCTGATACCTTGCACCGGGTGAGTGAACTGGGCAGCCAGACGCTGCAAGGTGAAGGTATCAAGCTTAATCAGGAGCGCTTCTTTGCCGGCATCACGGTCAGCCTGTTCCGCAGCACGGATACCGACAAGGAATTCATGCTGATCGTGCGCGACGAACATCAGCGCCGTATCGCCGAACGTTCGCTGGAACACAACCTGAGCATGCTGTCCGCCATTTCCCATGTGGAAAACCTGATGCTCAGCCGTTGGCCGCGCAAGCAGGTGCTGGACCGTCTGCTGGACGAGTTCATCCGTTTCAGCAGCGCCGAACAGGGGTTCATGCTGGTGCTGGCCGAATTTCCGGACGACCGTTTCGAGATTCATCTGCAGGCCGGTAACTGGCCAGACACCCTGCCACCACTGGAAACCGTAGCGCACGAGCCAGAACCCCTGACCTGGCTATTGCAGCGCCTGGCCGAAATGCCGCCCTGGATTACCCTGCCGGTGTCCATGGATGACGATGTATCGGCCCTGATTTGCCTGCTGAAGCCGGATCTTGTCCTGCTGGGCAAGGGCATTCAGCCCTTGGTGGGTGCCTATGCCAACATTCTGGGCTTCTTTGATGAAGAAGACCGGCGCAAGTTGTCCGAATCGCAGTTGCGTTCGGTGCTGCAGGAAGAAGAGGCCATCTATTCCGCCTCACCCATTGGCTTGTTGCGGCTGAACGAGCAAATGCAGATCGTGCGTGCCAACCGCATGGCAGAGGACATTTTTGGCCGTGGCGGCAGCAGCCTGCCCGGCATGCACCTGATGGAGCTGCTGGCGTCCGACCAAAGCTGGTTCGACCTGACCAGCCAGCTCAACAATATGGTGCAGTACCAGAGCAAGCTGCGCTGCGAGCTGGAGTGCATCAATGCCGATGGCCGCCCTATCTGGGTGTTGTTTGAAGGCATGCTGCTGTTTCCGGATCGGCCGAATGAAGGCACCATCCTGGCCTGTCTGGACATTACCGAGAGCAAGCTGGCCGAGTTTGAACTGCGCATGGCGCGTGACCAGGCCAATGCGGCCAACCGGGCCAAGAGCTCTTTCCTGGCCACCATGAGCCACGAAATCCGCACCCCGATGAATGGTGTGCTGGGCATGCTGGAACTGCTGGCCATGACCCCGCTCAACCCGGAGCAGAAGGACAGCGTGGACACCATCCAGGAGTCCGCCCGCACCTTGTTGCGGCTGATTGATGACATTCTGGATTTCTCCAAGATCGAAGCGGACAAGCTGGAAGTGGTGCTCACTCCCACCGCGGTCAAACCGCTGCTGGAACAGGTGCGCACGCTGTATGCCGAAACCGCGGCGGCCAAGGGCCTGCAATTGAAGCTGGAAGTGGATGAACGCCTGGCACCAGCACTATTGCTCGATCCCTTGCGCCTGCGCCAGATCCTGCAGAACTTCGTCAGCAATGCCGTCAAGTTCACTGCCAACGGCGGCATCACCCTGCACGTGGAAGTGCTGGAGCAGGAGTTTTCCGCCCAGACCCTGCGCTTTGACATCATCGACACCGGGATAGGCATTTCGCCGGACAACCTGGCCCGGCTGTTCGAACCCTTTACCCAGGCCGAATCCGATACCAGTCGCCGCTTTGGCGGAACCGGGCTGGGTCTGGCCATCTGCCGGCGTCTGGCCGGGCTGATGGGTGGTCATGTGGAACTCGACAGCCAGCCGGGCCAGGGGACGCGTGCGTCCTTGCTGTTGGTGGCCAATATCGTCGATAGCCAGGAGCTGGCTGCCGGCGAGCTGGATGACGATGCCACCCGCACCACCCACGCCGCCGCACCGGAAACCGAGGACGGCGCGCATGGCCAGTACCTGCCCATCCTGTTTGCCGAGGACAATCCCACCAACCGCAAACTCACCTTGCGCCAGCTGGAAAAGCTGGGCTATACCGCCGAATGTGCGGAAGATGGTGCCCAGGCCTACGCCATGTGGCAGGCGGGGCGTTACAGCCTGCTGCTGACCGACTGCCACATGCCGGTGACCGATGGTTATGAACTGGCGCGGCTGATCCGTGCCTACGAGGCCGAGCATCCGGAGCGCGGCCGGCTGCCCATCATTGCCTGCACTGCCAATGCCGGGCAGGAAGAACTCAACAAGACCAGCGCGGCCGGGATGGATGATTTCCTGACCAAGCCACTGGCCATCAACATTCTGTCAGCCATGCTGAAAAAATGGCTGCACAACGCAGCGGAGAGCGTGATGGAACCCAGCAATGCAATGTCTTCTGCCAGTACCAGCTGCCCGGTGGACCGGTCTGTACTGGAGGTCTACAGCGATGGTGACATGGCGGTAGAGCTGGAAATACTGCATGACTTTGCCCAGGCCAATCAGGAAGACATGGACGTCTTGCGCCAGGCCGTGAACGCAGCCAATGCCGACCAGCTGGCGTGGGCGGCGCACCGTATCAAGGGTGCCAGCCGCATGGTGGGGGCCAATGACATGGGGAATGCGGCCGAGGCAGTGGAGAAGGCCGCCAAGACGGGGCAGGCAGCGTCGGCCATCGGGCTGGTGCCTGTGCTGGAGCAGGCGCTGGCCGCATTTGACAGCTGGCTGCAACAGCAGGACACCGCCAGCGTCTGAACCGTGCTACATGCTGCGGCTGATGGCCTCGCTGCGTTCCAGCGTGGCAATCAGCCAGTCGCGGAAAGCGCGGATCTTGGGTTGCTGGGCCATCTCGTGTGAGTACATCAGGTAATACGCCCACTCGGTTTCCAGCACGGTATCAAACGGAATCACCAGCCGTCCGCGCTGGATGTCATCGTTCACCATTGAAACCTGCGCCAGTGTCACGCCCATGCCTGCCGCCGCCGCATGCAACGCATATTCCAGCGCATCAAAGGTCACGCCGCTCTCCGGGTTGATATTGCTCACCCCGGCCAGTTTCAGCCAGCGATCCCATACATCCTGATCCCGCCAGGGATGCAGCAGGGTGTGGTATTGCAAATCCTCCGGGGTCGCAGCGGATGCGGCCCTACCAGCAAGGAAGGCGAGCAGACCGGCACCAGCTTTTCGCGGCAGATGCACTCGATGCGCATGTCGGTATACACCTCGGGACGCGGCATGCCGATGATGGCCAGGTCGTATTCGGCGCGGTTGAACGGCTTGTCGTGAATCAGCTGGGTAATCAGGTGCAGGGTGTATTCCGGATAGCGGGTCTGGAAGTCCGGCAGGTTGGGCAGCACCCAGCGCATGGCCGGGGTGGGCGGTATGCGCACCCGCAGCCCGCTTTGGCGCAGGCGCAGCATTTCGCTGGCCTCGTGCAGCAGCTGGAAGGCGTCACGCGCCGGCTTGACCAGGGCTTCACCCTCGGCGGTCAGCGCCAGGCCGCGTGCCTGGCGGATGAACAGACTGGTGCCATAAAACTCCTCCAGGGTTTGCACGTGCCGGCTCACGGCACCCTGCGTCAGGTGCAGGGCGTTGGCTGCGCGGGTAAAGGACAGGTGTTCGGCGGCGGCAACAAAGACCCGCAAGGCATTTAAGGGAGGCAGTTTCATCGGATTCATGCTGTTTATTCATGGCTGGCATGATTATAACTGCTTTGTCAGGCGAGCAGGGGCTGGTTATCCTTGTAGCTAGCCCGTTGATCTGTCAGGGCAAAGTGCAGCTTGTTTCACCTGAAGCATTTTATTTCAGCAAGTCGGCCATCCCGGCTTGTTTGTGCGACTGATGTGTTGTTTGCATGGCTGATATGCCCGGACACCGTCATCAGGCGCACGGTCGGTTTTTCTGCGGCAAGCAGCCAGCTTGTCGGTAATCACGCTTTCCACCATCTCCACGTTGGGAACGGTCGGGTCCTGCCTCTGTGACCCGGCCGATTTTTTTTGTCTGCCATTTGGTACGGCTGGCAAGCGGGCAAGAAAAAAGGCCACTTGCGTGGCCTCAAGATTCGGAGAAAAAGCACCGGGGGCAATGCCCTGTGCTCCCTGTTGCCAGGGGGCTGCTTTTTCGGGTTCCGAGTGTACAACGATGTGCCGGCTGGGGCAAACCGCATGATGGGCAATTCCGGGTGTCAGTCGCCCAGTGCAGCCAGCAGCTCGGTTTGCTGTTCGGCAATCAGCGCGTCGGTCAGTTCGACCAGATCACCATCCATCACGTAATCCAGCTTGTACAGCGTCAGATTGATACGGTGGTCGGTAATGCGGCCTTGCGGATAGTTGTAGGTGCGGATGCGCTCGGAGCGGTCGCCGGAGCCGATCAGGCTCTTGCGCTCAGCTGCTTCCTTCTGCTGCTGCTCGCGGCGCTGGATGTCATTGATGCGCGCTGCCAGTACCTGCATGGCGCTGGCCTTGTTGGCATGCTGCGAACGGCCATCCTGACACTCCGCCACAATGCCGGTGGGCAGGTGGGTGATACGGACTGCGGAGTCGGTCTTGTTGATGTGCTGGCCACCGGCACCGCTGGCGCGGAAGGTGTCGATGCGCAGGTCGGCCGGGTTCAGCACCACATCCACCAGTTCGTCCGCTTCGGCCATCACTGCCACGGTGCAGGCCGAGGTATGGATGCGGCCCTGGGTTTCGGTGGCGGGAACGCGCTGCACGCGGTGACCGCCGGATTCGAATTTCAGCTTGGAGTAAGCACCGAAGCCGATGATGCGGACAATGGCTTCCTTGTAGCCGCCCAGGTCCGACTCGCTGGCAGAGACGATTTCCACCTGCCAGCGGTTGCGTTCGGCAAAACGGGTGTACATGCGCAGCAGGTCGGCAGCAAACAATGCGGCTTCGTCGCCGCCGGTGCCGGCGCGGATTTCCAGAAAGATGTTCTTTTCGTCGTTGGGGTCTTTGGGCAGCAGCAGTTTTTGCAGCTCCAGCTCCAGCGCGGCCAGCTTGTCCCGACCTTCGTCGATTTCCAGCTGGGCAAATTCCTTCATGTCCGGATCGGACAGCATTTCACCTGCGGTGGCGATATCGTTTTCGCACTGCTGGTATTGCTGGAAGGTTTCCACGACCGGGGTCAGCTCGGCGTGTTCACGGGTCAGTTTGCGGAACTGATCCATATCGGCAGTGGCCGATTCGCTGGCCAGAAGATGGGTGACTTCTTCCAGACGATCGGCCAACTGCGACAGTTTTGTCGCAATCGACGGTTTCATTACGACTCCGGGTGTAAGCGGTACAGGCGGGCGATGGTTTCCACCACGGCCGCATGCTCCGCGCCGCTGCCCGAGGACAAGGCCTGGGTGGGCGGGTGCATCAGTTTGTTAGTGAGTTGCAACGACAGGCTTTCCAGCACCTTTTCCGGTTCCGTGCCCTTGGCCAGCTGCTTGAGTGCAGCCTCCAGCGCATGGCGGCGCGTGCGCTCGGCTTCATCGCGCAGGGCGCGGATCAGCGGTACGGTTTCGCGCTTCTTCAGCCAGTCGTTGAATTCGGCCACGCGGGCCTGGATGATGGATTCGGCTTCTTCCGCCGCGCTCTGGCGGGCTTCCTTGCCGACTTCCACGATGCTGGCAATGTCGTCCACCGTGTACAGGTAGACATCATTCAGCTTGCCGACTTCGATTTCGATATCGCGCGGCACCGCCAGGTCCAGCATGAAGATGGGGCGGTGGCGGCGTGCCTTGAGCGCGCGCTCCACCAGGCCCTTGCCCACCAAGGGCAGCTGGCTGGCGGTGGAGGTGACCACCACATCGTAGCGGTGCAACACGTCGGGCAGCTCGGACAGGGTGATGGCATTGCCACCAAACTGCTCGGCCAGTTTCTGCCCCCGCTCCAGTGTGCGGTTGGCAATGGTGATACAGGAGGGTTCGCGGGCGGCAAAGTGGGTGGCCACCAGTTCGATCATCTCCCCGGCGCCGATGAACAGGATGTTCAGTTCGCCAATGGTGGGGAAGATCTGCTCGGCCAGCTTCACCGCTGCAGCGGACATGGATACCGAACTGGAACCCACCGCCGTGCTGCTGCGTACTTCCTTGGCCACGGCAAAGGTACGCTGGAACAGGCCGTTGAGCAGCGAACCCAGCGTGCCGACATTTTCTGCCGTCCGTACTGCATCTTTCAGCTGGCCCAGGATCTGGGTTTCACCCAGCACCATGGAATCCAGGCCCGAGGCCACGCGGAAAGCATGGCGTGCCGCGCTGCTGGCATCCAGCTGGTACAGGTAGGGGCGCAGTTCTTCCACCGGCAGGCCATGGTATTGCGACAGCCATTGCAAGGCCTGCTCCGGATTATTGCTGTTGCAGTAGATTTCCGTGCGGTTGCAGGTGGAAACAATGGCCGCCTCACGTGCCGCCTGCGAGCCGACCAGGCTTTCCAGTGCGTTGGGCAGCACCTCGGCCGGGAAGGCAAGCTTCTCGCGCACCGATAGCGGAGCTGTGTGGTGATTCAGGCCAAAGGCAACCAGATGCATGGGCGGAACAGGGCTGCAGGGGAAAGGCCATATTCTAGCCTAAGTTAATCGTCAACGTCCCCAATTCCGGGGCTTTGCGGTGCAAATGCCACGCAGCGGCGCACATTCTTCCACGGTGTGGATGGCTACCCGCCGGGTCGTCTTCTGTCTTAACATGGCGGCATACTGAAACAGGAGAGCGATATGTCGCTGAATCTTGCCGATATCCGCCAGGATTATTCGAAGAAAGAACTGTCCCCGGACGACTGCCTGCCCGATGCCATCGCACAGTTCGAAGTATGGCTGAACGAGGCTATGACCGCGCAGGTCCACGAACCCACTGCGATGAACGTGGCGACAGTCGGTGCCGATGGCCGCCCCACTGCACGCATCGTGCTGCTCAAGGGCGTGGAAAACGGCCAGCTGGTGTTCTACACCAACTATCTCAGCCGCAAGGGTCAGCAGCTGGCGGACAATCCCTTTGTTTCCATTACCTTTTTCTGGCCAGAACTGGAACGCCAGGTGCGCGTGGAAGGCCGGGTGCAGCAAGTGGCACCGGAAGTGTCTGACGCTTATTTTGCCAGCCGTCCCTATACCAGCCGGCTGGGTGCCTGGGCCAGCGAACAGAGCACCGAGATCAGCTCCAAGAACGTGCTGGTAAGCCGTGCCGCCATGTTTGGCGTCAAGCATCCGCTGCATGTACCGCGCCCGCCGCACTGGGGTGGTTATGCGGTGATTCCCGACCGGGTGGAGTTCTGGCAGGGCCGCCCCAGCCGACTGCACGACCGCGTGGTCTACCTGCTGCAAGCCGATGCCAGCTGGCAACGGGTGCGACTGGCGCCCTGATACGGCCAGTAGTCGGGCCAAAGTGTTTAGCTGGCAGGTAACTGGTGTGCCGCCAGCAAATCCTGGGTGAAGGCGCGGACCACCTCGCTTTGCCTGGCGTTTTGCCGTGTCACCAGGTGAAAAGTGGGGTGGTAACACAGCTGCGCCGCATTGAGTGCCCGCAGCATGCCCTGTTCCACCATGGGGCGGGCGAAGTGCTCCGGCAGAAAACCGAGGTGATGGCCGGACAGAATCAGCACGGCCATGGCTTCCATATTGTCGGCGCGCGCGGTGACGCGCCAGTTTTCCACCGGTAGCGGGATGTCTGGCAGCGGATAGCTGCGCCACGCCCAGTCATGCCGGGCGGCTTCTTCCACCGATATATTCCCCGCCTGCAAGAACAACGGGTGCTCCTGGCCGCAATAAGCCAGCTGGTGTTCGGTAAACAGGGGCAGGTATTGCAGGCTGGGCGCGCGGTGCCAGAAATAGCCGATGCCCAGATGGATGTCGCCGTTGATCAGTGCTTCTTCCAGTGTGCCGGGCGGCAGCATGGATAACATCAGCTCGACCGACTCTTCGCGTTGACGGAAGCGGCGAATGGTTTCCGACAGGCGGGCATGGGCGCGCATGGTGGTGTGCCCCACCACGCCTATGCGCAACTGTCCTACCAGTTTGCGCTCCAGCTGGCGTGCTTCCACGCAGAAAGCCTCGGCGGCATCCAGCAGATGACGGCTGGCATTGAGCAGCTGGCTACCCTTGGCGGTAAGGGCAAAGCCGGCGCGCCACGCTCGCACAGGCGATAACCCAGCCGGGTTTCAAGCGCGGCCAGCTGGTTGCTGATGGTGGACTGGCTGACGTTAAGGGTGGACTGGGCAGCTGAAATGCCACCAGCATCGACAACGGCACGAAAAACCCTGATAAGGCGTAAATCAAGGCTGGACAGGGTATTGAGCATGGTTTTCCCCAGGTACTGGCGGTGAGTCAGGCCTGTCATTACACACATTCAGATTTATCAATGTAAACAGTGGAATACGGTGATTTTTCCCAAGTTGCCGCCTGAATAGACTGAGCTTCCCTCAACCTCAGTTTCAGGAGTCAGCATGCCTATCACTGAATACAATCAGCCCTTGGGTGGCAATGCCATGCCACGGTTTGGCGGCATTGCCACCATGATGCGCCTGCCCAAGGCCGACACTGCCGCCGGGCTGGATGCCGTGTTTGTCGGCCTGCCGCTGGACATCGGCACCTCCAACCGTAGCGGCACCCGTTTTGGCCCGCGTGAAATCCGTAATGAATCGGTCCTGCTGCGTCCCTACAACATGGGCACCGGTGCCGCGCCCTTCGACACCCTGCAAGTGGCTGATATCGGTGATATCGCCACCAACCCCTACAACCTGCTGGACAGCGTGGCGCGCATCGAAGCCGGCTACCGTGAGTTGTTGCAGCATGAGGTGATTCCGCTGGGCCTGGGCGGCGATCACACCGTCACCCTGCCCATCCTGCGCGCCATCGCGGCCAAGCATGGCCCGGTGGGGCTGATTCATGTCGATGCCCATGCCGACATCAACGACGAAATGTTTGGCGAAAAGATTGCCCACGGCACCACCTTCCGCCGTGCGCAGGAAGAAGGACTGCTGGCGCAAGGACGCGTGGTACAGATCGGCCTGCGTGGCAGCGGCTATGCGGCCGAGGATTTCGACTGGGCACGCCGTCAGGGTTTTCGCGTGGTACCGGCGGAAGAGTGCTGGAACCGTTCCTTGCAACCGCTGATGCAGGAAGTGCGCCAGCAACTGGGTGGCGGGCCGGTATACCTGAGTTTTGACATCGACGGCATCGACCCGGCTTTTGCACCCGGCACCGGTACGCCGGAAGTGGCCGGACTGACTTCGGTCCAGGCGCTGGAAATCGTGCGTGGCTGTCACGGCCTGAATCTGGTGGGCTGTGATCTGGTTGAAGTCTCCCCTCCTTACGACACCACCGGCAATACCGCCTTGCTGGGAGCCAATCTCTTGTTCGAGATGCTGTGCGTGCTGCCCGGCGTCACTTTCCGGCGCTAGACCGCCATCAGGCTGCCGCAGAGCAGCCCAATACATTCCGTTTGAACCGCCAATACATTGCCACTAGGGCAGATTGAAGGAGAGCAACCATGGGACTCGATATCTTTGTCGTGTTCGTTTATATCGCCAGCATGTTATTGCTGGGCTGGCTGGGCATGCGCCGCGCCACCAGCCGGGAAGAATTCCTGGTAGCCGGGCGTAATCTGGGGCCGGGTTTTTACATGGGCACCATGGCCGCCACGGTGCTGGGTGGGGCCTCCACCGTGGGTACGGTAAAGCTGGGCTATGTGTACGGCATTTCCGGTTTCTGGCTGTGTGCAGCGCTGGGCTGCGGCATTCTGGTGCTGAACCTGTTTCTGGCCAAACCCCTGCTGAAACTGAAGGTGTTTACCGTCACCCAGATCCTGGAGCGCCGCTACAACACCGTGGCACGGCGGACCAGCGCGCTGGTGATGCTGCTGTATGCCGTCATGCTCTGTGTCACTTCGGTGCTGGCCATTGCCACGGTGATGCAGGTGCTGTTCACCCTGCCGTTCTGGCTGGCGGTCGTGATCGGCGGTGGCGTGGTGGTGGTGTACTCGACCATCGGCGGTATGTGGTCGCTGACCCTGACCGACATCGTGCAGTTCCTGATCAAGACCATCGGGCTGATGTTCATCCTGCTGCCGATCTGCCTGCACCGCGTGGGTGGCTGGGAGCAATTGCAGGCCAAGCTGCCCGCTTCCTATTTCAGCTTTACCAGCATTGGTGGCGACACCATCCTCACCTATTTTGTCATTTACTTCTTCGGCATCCTGATTGGCCAGGATATCTGGCAGCGGGTGTTTACCGCGCGCAGTGACGGCGTGGCGCGCTATGCCGGCACCGTTGCCGGGCTGTACTGCATTGTGTACGGGCTGGTGTGTGCGGCCATCGGTATGGCTACCAAGGTATTGCTGCCGGACCTGGCCGTCCCGGCCAATGCCTTCGCCGCCATGGTGAAGGACGGCCTGCCTGATGGCATCCGCGGTCTGGTGATTGCCGCCGCGCTGGCGGCCATGATGTCCACGGCCAGTGCCGCCTTGCTGGCCGCCTCCACCACGCTGAGCGAAGACCTGATCGTCAGCGACCGGGGTGGCTTGTGGCTAAACCGCATTCTGACCTTGCTGGTGGGGGGCGTGGTGCTGCTGCTGGCCATGGTGGTGCATGACGTGCTCACCGCCTTGACCCTGGCTTACAACCTGCTGGTGGCAGGCATGCTGGTGCCCTTGCTGGGCGCGATATTCTGGCCGCGTGCCACCACTGCCGGGGCGATTGTCAGCATGGTGCTGGGCTGTGGTACGGCCATTCTGGCGATGCTGAGTTATGGGCTGGATTCCAACCTGCCCATCTACCAGAGCCTGGTCGTGGCCCTGCTCAGCTTTGTCCTGGTCAGCCTGATGACCGCACGCGGCAGTCAGGTGGCTGCCCGCCTGTAAGCGGCGCTGCTTCTTTCGGCAAGTACAAGGCCGCTGCCCGCTGGGGTAGCGGCCATTTCCATGAAAGGTTTTCACCATGCGAAACCAGCAGGATCAGCTTGCAGCCGGCATGCAGGCGCTGACGGTATGCGTGTTTGATGGTGGTTGGAATCTGCCCTTGTGGGCAGCACAGCAGCAGGGTTTTTTTGCGGCCAACGGACTGGCCATCACGCTGGAATACACCGCCAGTTCTCGCCAGATCATTGCAGGCTTTCTGGATGGCCGTTACCCGGTGGTGCTGTTGAGTGCGGACAATATTATTGCTTACCAGCAGAACCGGGCCGAGCTGCCGGTACCGGGCGAACCCGATGCCGTGATGTTCATGGGCGGGGATGACGGCCTGCTCAGTCTGGTCGCCGCTCCGGGAATCTCCAGTATGGCCGGACTTGGCCAGCGCATTATCGGGGTGGATGCACCCGACACCGGTTTTGCCCTGGTGCTGTATGCCTTGCTGGAGCAGGCCGGCCTCAGCCGTGGCGAGGTGACCATTGCTTCGCTTGGCAGTACCGAAGAGCGCTACCAGGCCTTGCTGGCGGGGCGGTGCCAGGCCTCGCTGTTACGTACGCCGTATGAGCTGATGGCGGTAGCGCAAGGCTGTCGGGTATTGGCGCAGACGGCAGACATCCTGCCGCATTATCAAGGCACGGTGGGCGCCGTGCACCAGCACTGGGCAGACAGCCATCCGGCCCAGCTGGCGGGATTTCTGGCGGCCTACCGTGCCGCACTGGACTGGTGTGGGCAGCAGGCCGATGCCGCCACCACCCTGTTGCAGCAGAATATTGCCGGACTGGGCCGCCAGGCAGCCGGGCAGGCTTATGCGCGGCTGATGGACCCCCGGCGCGGCTTGCGCCGTGATCTGCAAATAGACCGCATCGGCATGGACGCGGTACAGGATTTACGTCTGCGTTATCTGCCCGGCGCAGCCGGACAGGAGGCCCGACTGCGCTATCTGGATGGCTGCTGACATCCTCTGGGCTGGACTGCGATTCAGCCCAGCAGATGTTCTGCGTGAAAGCGCAGCTGTGCTTCGATCAGGCTGGCGATGAAGTAATAGCTGTGGTCGTAGCCCTGATGGCGGTGCAACTGCAAGGCATGGCCGGCGCTGCGGGCGGCTGCTTCCAGTGCATCCGGCTTCAGCTGGTTTTCCAGAAAGGCATCGGCCAGGCCGATATCCACCCGCAGCGGCGGTATCTGCGGTACCTGG
Organism: Aquitalea pelogenes; assembly: GCF_001515305.1. Taxonomy (GTDB): domain Bacteria; phylum Pseudomonadota; class Gammaproteobacteria; order Burkholderiales; family Chromobacteriaceae; genus Aquitalea; species Aquitalea pelogenes. The sequence goes on along the minus strand of NZ_LNQV01000044.1, from coordinate 17,701 downwards.
CCCAGCAAATGGCAGGCATCCCACTCCAGCCATTGCTGACGGTCTTCACCCAGATAGGCGGCAAAGGCCTTCTGACCCCACGGCACATTCACCGGGTTGGCAATCGGGCTGAAGGCCGATACCGATACATAATCCTGCGGTCGCTTGAGTGCGCAGACCAGCGCACCGTGCCCGCCCATGGAATGACCGGCAATGGCACGGCGCGGGCTGACCGGGAAGTGCGCTTCGATCAGCGCCGGCAGTTCGCGGCTGACATAGTCGTACATCCGGTAATGGCGGTTCCACGGTGCCTGGGTGGCATTGAGGTAAAAGCCCGCGCCCTGGCCCAGGTCGTAGGCGGGGTCGTCCGCCACCTCCTCGCCGCGCGGACTGGTGTCCGGTGCCACGATGGCAATGCCCAGTTCGGCGGCAATACGCTGCGCGCCGGCTTTCTGCATGAAGTTTTCGTCAGTGCAGGTCAGGCCGGACAGCCAGTACAGCACCGGCACCTTGTCGCCCTGTGCCGCTTGCGGCGGCAGGTAGATGGCAAAGCGCATGCGGCAGGCCAGTACCGCCGAATCGTGCAGATACTGCTTGTGCCAGCCACCGAAGCAGCGGTTGCTGCTGATGTTTTCCAGATTCATTTCCGTCTCCCGGGAACAAGCCGGGCCGGCAACAGCTGCGGCCCGGCAGCACGGCGTTTAGTCCTTGCCGTAATGAATGACGGAACGAATGCTCTTGCCCTCATGCATCAGCTCGAAGGCGGTGTTCACTTCTTCCAGCGGCATGGTGTGGGTGATGAAGTCGTCCAGGCGGAATTCGCCCTTCAGGTAGCGTTCCACATAGGTGGGCAGTTCGGAGCGGCCACGCACGCCGCCAAAGGCCGAGCCGCGCCATACCCGGCCGGTCACCAGCTGGAAGGGACGGGTGGAGATTTCCTGACCGGCACCGGCCACGCCGATGATCACCGACTCGCCCCAGCCCTTGTGGCAGCATTCCAGCGCCGAGCGCATCACATTGACGTTGCCGATGCACTCGAAGGAGAAGTCCACGCCGCCGTCGGTCATTTCCACAATCACGTCCTGAATCGGCTTGTCGAACAGTGTGGGATTGATGCAGTCGGTGGCCCCCAGTTTTTTCGCCAGCTCGAACTTGCTCTCGTTGATGTCGATGCCGATGATGCGGCTGGCCCCGGCCATGCGCGCACCGATGATGGCCGACAGGCCGATGCCGCCCAGGCCGAAGATGGCCACGGTATCGCCCGCCTTCACCTTGGCAGTGTTCACCACCGCACCCATGCCGGTGGTGACGCCACAACCCAGCAGGCACACTTCTTCCAGCGGCGCGGCCTTGTTTACCTTGGCCAGCGAGATTTCCGGCAGCACGGTGTATTCGGCAAAGGTGGAAGTGCCCATGTAGTGGTAGATGGGCTGGCCGTCCTTGGAGAAGCGCGTGGTGCCGTCCGGCATCAGGCCCTTGCCCTGGGTGGCGCGGATTTTCTGGCACAGATTGGTCTTGCCGGACTTGCAGAACTTGCATTCGCCACATTCCGGCGTGTACAGCGGAATCACATGGTCGCCCACCGCCACGCTGGTGACGCCTTCGCCCACCGACTCCACAATGCCGCCGCCTTCATGGCCCAGGATGCAGGGGAAAATGCCTTCCGGGTCGGCCCCGGACAGGGTGTAGGCATCGGTATGGCACACGCCGTGGCCACCAGCTTCACCCGTACTTCACCCGCCTTGGGCGGGGCCACTTCCACTTCCTCGATGGACAGCGGCTGACCGGCAGCCCAGGCAACGGCGGCCTTGCACTTGATGATGTCTTGACTCATGGCGATCTCCTGACGGGGTAATCCGCCCGCAATGGTATGCGTTGTGCGCGGGGCGGTTGGGTGGGGATGCTGGCTGGCAGCAATAAAGCGCCATTGTATTGCGACTGTTTTTGCCGATAATCTGCCTAATCGGTAAATGATTTTTTCACAGGAGTAATAATGGCGGCATGGCAAGGGGTAAGCGAATTCGTCAGCGTGGCCGAACTGGGCAGCTTTACCCGCGCTGCCCGCGCGCTGGACTTGTCAGTCGCGCAGGTCAGCCGCGAAATCACCCGGCTGGAACAGCGCCTGCATGTGCAGTTGCTGTACCGCACCACCCGCCAGCTGACGCTGACCGAAAGCGGCCAGCTGTACTTGCAGCATTGCCGCCAGTTGCTGGACGGGCTGGACGAGGCCGAACGCGCGCTGTCGCTGCATCAGGCCGTGCCGCAGGGCAGGCTCAAGCTCACCGCGCCGGTGGCCTATGGCGAAAGCCATATTGCCCCGCTGATCACGGCCTTTTTGCAGCAATACCCGGCCTTGGATATCCAGCTCAACCTGACCAACCAGGTGCTGGACCTGGTGGCCGAAGGCTATGACCTGGCCATCCGGCTTGGGCATCTGAGCGAATCCAGCCTGGTGGCGCGGCGGCTGGCCAGTCGCCGCCAGCATGTGTGTGCCGCCCCGGCTTATTTGCAGCGTCACGGCCTGCCCAACAGCCTGTCCGAACTGGAGGGCCACAACTGCCTGCTGGGCAGCAACGACTTCTGGCATTTGCAGGAAGGCGGCAAGCGCCGCCTGCTAAGGGTGAAGGGCAGCCTGCGCTGCAACAGCGGCCATGCGCTGACCCATGCCGCATTGCAGGGTGTGGGCATCGTCCAGCTGCCGGATTACTACGTGGCGCGTCATCTGCACAGCGGTGCGCTGGTGGAATTGCTGACCGCTTATCAGGAGCCGGACGAAGGCATCTGGGCGCTGTACCCGCACAAGCGCCAGCTCTCGCCCAAGGTGCGCATGCTGGTGGACCATCTGGCCGAGTGCCTGCCCGGCTTCAAGCCGCCTCAAGCCTGACGCTGGCTGGTTTGCAGGCGCAGCTGACGATGGTAATGCCGGTATTTCAGCATCAGGCACAGGGTGATGAGGGCGGCAGGCCAGAACAGCGCGCTGAAAATCACCCCCGGCGCCATCTGCTGGCGTAGCAGCTCGGCACCCAGCAGCACCCCGCTGATGGCCCCGAAACGGCCCACTCCCAACATGCTGCCCACGCCGGTGGCCCGGCAGTGGGTGGGATAAAACCCGGCCGCCATCGATGACAGGGCCGACTGTCCGCCGCCAGAGGCAAAGCCCATGAAAAACACCAGGCTGCCCAGCAACCAGCCCTGTTCGCCCTGTCCCACACTATTACCCACCACCCAGGCCAGCACACCTGCCGCCAGATAGGTGCCGGCCAGTACCTTGTTGGATTCGTGGCGACCCATCAGCCAGCCCACCACGATGGAGCCCACGCCGCCGCCAATGGGAAACAGCGCACTGATCAGCGAAAACTGTTGCAGGCTCAGCCCGGCCTCTTTCAGCAGCAGCGGCATCCAGTTCACCCCCATGTAGTAAATCAGCATGCTCATGAAACAGCACAGCCACAGCAGCAGCGTGCCCATTGTCCAGGGTTGGCTCAGGACTTCGCGCCAGCTGCTGTTGGCTGATGTGCCTTGTTGTTCGCCCAGACTGAAACGCTGCGCCCCTGCCAGGCCGGGGTGACGGGAAATGCGCTGCAAAATGCGCCGGATACGCTCGGTACTGGCCTGGCGCGCCACCAGATAGCGCACCGATTCCGGCATTTTCCAGGCCAGCAGCAGGCACAGCAGCAGGGGGACAATACCGCCCAGCAACATCAGTGACGGCCAGCCATACAGCGGCAGCAGCCAGCCGGCACACAGGCCACCGGCACCGGCCCCCAGCGGAAAACCGCACAGCATGGCACTCACCAGCATGGCGCGGTGCCGGGCAGGGGCGTATTCGGACAGCAGGGTGATGGTATTGGGCAGGGCGGCACCCAGGCCGATGCCGGTCAGCAGGCGGTAAACGGTAAGAACGGAGAGCGAATCGGCCCAGGCGGTGATGAGGCTGCCAAGGCCGAACAGCAATACCGACCACAGCAATGCCGGTTTGCGCCCCAGCCGGTCGGCCAGCGGCCCGGCCAGCAAGGCGCCGATGGCCAGCCCGAACAGGGCCGCGCTCAGCGCCTGGCCCAGCTGGGGTTTGCTCAGGCCCCATTGCTCCATCAGCGAAGGCACGATATAGGCCACGGCGGCCAGATCGTAGCCATCCAGAAACATCACCAGAAAACACAGCAGCAAAATCAACAACTGATAAGGACCAAAACCGGCTTCGTCGATCAGGTCCTCGACATTCAGGGAGGTGGACATGGCTAGAACTCCTGACGGACAGCGCGGCTGCCCGGTGCAAAGGGGGTGATTACAGCTTGATGCAGACGTTGCTGATGTCGGAGTAGAAGTCCAGCGAGTAGCGCCCGCCCTCGCGGCCCATGCCGGACAGCTTGCTGCCGCCAAACGGCGTGCGCAGGTCGCGGGCGTACCAGGTGTTCACCCACACGATGCCGGTATGGATGCGGCGGGCCAGCCGGTGCGCGCGGTCCAGCCGGGTGGTCCACAGTGCGCAGGCCAGGCCATAGGGGCTGTCGTTAATGCGCTGCAGCACTTCATCGTCACGGTCGAACGGGGCGATATGGCAGACCGGGCCAAACACTTCCTCGCGCACACAACGGGCGTGGTCGGACAAACCCGTCCAGATGGTGGGGCGTACGTAAGCCCCCTGATCTCGCGCATCGCCAAAGTGCGGCACCTCGCCACCGGTCACCACGCGTGCGCCTTCTTCCCGCGCCAGCGCAAAGTAGGACAGCACTTTTTCCCGGTGCTTGTGCGAAACCAGCGGGCCAAGATCGACGTTTTCTTCTGCCGGGTAGCCTATTTTCAGCGCCTCCGCGCGCTGTTTCAGGGCGGCGACAAAACGGTCGAAAATGGGCCGTTCCACATAAACCCGCTCCGAACACAGGCACACCTGCCCGGTATTGAAGAAGGAGGAACGCGTCACGCCCTCCACCGCGGCGTCGAAATCGGCATCGGCAAACACCACGGCGGCATTCTTGCCACCCAGCTCGAACGACACTTCCTTCATCCCGTCGGCCACCGCCTTCATGATGGCGCTGCCAGTGCGGGATTCGCCGGTAAAGGACACCGCGCTGATCTGCGGCTGGCGGGTGAGGTATTCCCCGGCAGAGCCCGGCCCGAAACCATGCACCAGGTTGAACACCCCGGGCGGCAGGCCGGCATCGTGCATCACCTGCGCCAGCAGGGTGGCAGACGACGGTGTTTCTTCCGAGGGCTTGCACACCACGGTATTGCCCATGGCCAGCGCTGGGCCCAGCTTCCAGGTCAGCAGCAACAGCGGCAGGTTCCACGGCGAAATTACCGCCACCACCCCCAGCGGCTTGCGCACGGTGTAGTTGAACAGCACGCCGCCATCGGCCTGCGGGGTTTCGCAGCTTTCGCTTACCGCGGTGGCGGCCAGGTCGGCAAAGGTGCGGAAATTGGCAATGGCCCGCGGTACATCCAGCGTGCGCGCCAGGTGCACCGGGCGGCCGGTATCGGCTACTTCGGCGGCGACAAATTCCTCGAAGCGCGCCTCGATGCCATCGGCCACCTTATGCAAAAGTTGTGTGCGTGCGGTCACGCTCATGCTGCCCCAGGGGCCATGCAGCGCCTGTGCCGCAGCTTGCGCAGCGGCGGCTACTTCGGCCTCGCCGGCTTCGGCCACCTGGCAGATCAGGCTGCCATCCACCGGACTGATATTGTCAAAGCGGGCAAGCCCGGTACTGAGAAACTGGCCGTTGACGTATAGCGGCAGTATTGCTGGACTGGACATGGCAATTCCTCCATTCAAAGCCCATGCTGCATCAGCGCAGGATGGGTGAAGGCGAGTGTAGGAAGGGCCCTGCCATGATTGAAAATGAATAAATCGGGCTTTGCTATGCCTGATTTTTATACAGCTGCCGACTCCTGCATGTCCTGGCCCACCTGTTTCAGGTAGTCGATCAGTTTGCGGCTGGCCGGGGTCAGCGGCTTGTCATGGCGCACCGAATAACCCACCGCAGCCGGTGGCCCCACCTCGCCCAGCGGCAATATCGCCAGCAGCCCGGCTGTTTCAAAGCGGCGTGCCGCTTGCAAGGGCATCAGGCCCAGACAGTCGGACTCCACCAGCAAATTGACATTGGTGAGCAAGGACAGCGATTCGAGCAGGTTGTCCGGCATGGCCAGCCCGGCGTCGACAAAAAACTGTTCGGCCACCCGGCGGGCCGGGGAATCCGGTGGCGGCACAATCCAGGGCCAGTGCTGCAGCGCATCCAGCGTCAGAGCGCTGGCAGCCAGTAGCGGGTGACGGCTGCCCGCCACGATGCACAGGCTGTTGCGGTACAGGGGCTGGTGGCGTAGCGGCAGCTTGCGGGTGAACGGATCATCCAGGTCAGGCAGGCGTCCCACCACCAGATCCAGCTCGCCGGAAGCCAGTGCGGGAAACAGATAATCCTGCGGCCCTTCACGCACGGTAATCAGTAATCTGGGGGCCGTCGCTTTCAGACGCAAAATGGCGCGCGGCAGCAGGCTGGAGCTGGCGGAAATCTGCGTGCCCACCACCACATGGCCACTGATGCCGCCCTTGAAGGTATTCAATTCATCGGTGAGATAGCGCAGTTCTGCCATCACCGCTTTCACCCGCTCACCCAGCAACACGCCGTATTCGGTGGGCGAGACCCCGCGATTGTTGCGGTGGAGCAATTCGGTATCCAGCTGCACTTCCAGTTCACGGATGGCCTTGGTGACCGCAGGCTGGGTCAGGTTCAGTTCGCGGGCGGCGCGGGCGATGGACTGACAGCGCAATACCCGGTCGAAAACCAGCAAGGGGCGCAGCTTCAGCCGGTTGAGCACAATGTCGTTGATGGAAAACAGCGCTTGTTCACCCATGACTCTCTCCCGCTCTGCAATGGCAGTGACTATGGCATAACTTTCCGGCATGGCAGAAGCCGGATTATTCATTTTTTGGCACTGATAACGGCTCATACACTGGACTGCGTTTCCACTGAGGCGGCCCGGCCACTTCCGGCCTTGTCCCCATCTTTGCAGGAGAACGCAGTGAGCAATTCCCTCAATCCCGCCCAGCATGAGGCTGCCTTGCAGTTGCGCATGGCAGCCGAGCACGGCCAGCCCTGTGCGCCGGTGCGCAGCCTGCTGGGCGAGCTGGATGTCGATGCCGCCTATGCGGTGCAAACCCTCAATGTCCAGCACGCCCTCACACAAGGCCGACGCCTGGTGGGCAGCAAGATCGGCCTCACCTCCCGCGCAGTCCAGCAGCAGCTGGGCGTGGCGCAACCGGACTTTGGCCGCCTGTTTGCCGACATGGCCATTGCCGATGGCGAAGAAATCGCCATCCAGCGCCTGCTGCAACCCAAGGTCGAAGCCGAAATTGCGCTGGTACTGGGGCGCGACCTGCCGCACGAAAAGCACACGCTGGCAGACCTGATTGGCGCGGTGGACTACCTGCTGCCGGCCATCGAAGTGGTGGACAGCCGCATTGCCGGCTGGGACATCCGCATCAGCGACACCATTGCCGACAATGCCTCCTCCGGCCTGTTCGTACTGGGCAGCCGCCCGGTACTGCTGCGCGAGGTGGACGTGGTGGGCTGCGGCATGGTGCTGGAGCGCAAGGGCGAGCCGGAAAGTGTCGGCGGCGGTGCCGCCTGTCTGGGCAATCCGCTGCTAGCGGCGTGCTGGCTGGCCGACACCCTGGCCCGGCGTGGCGATGCGCTTAAGGCGGGTGACATCGTGCTGACTGGCGCGCTGGGGCCGATGGTGCCGGTGCGTGCCGGCGATGTATTCACCGCCCGCATCCAGGGCCTGGGGCAGGTATCCGCCCGTTTTGCCACCACACAGGGAGAGGCAGCATGAAACCCACACGTATCAAGGCCGCCATCATCGGCTCCGGCAATATCGGCAGTGACCTGATGATCAAGCTGCTGCGCCATGGCGAAGCGATCGAGCTGGTGGCCATGGTCGGCATCGACGCCGCTTCGGATGGTCTGGCCCGCGCCAAACGGCTGGGGCTGGCCACCACCCATCAGGGCCTGGACGGCCTGCTGGCGCTGCCGGAATTCGCCGATATCAGGATCGTGTTCGATGCCACCTCGGCCGGCGCGCATGTGGAACACAACCGCGTGCTGCAACAGCATGGCGTGCGGGTGATCGACCTCACCCCGGCGGCCATCGGCCCCTATGTGGTGCCGGTGGTCAATCTGGAAGCTCACCTGGACGCGGCCAACATCAATATGGTCACCTGCGGCGGCCAGGCCACCATTCCCATGGTGGCGGCGGTCAACAGCGTCACCCCGGTGCTGTATGGCGAAATTGTCGCCTCGATTGCCAGCAAATCCGCCGGCCCCGGCACCCGCGCCAATATCGACGAATTCACCGAAACCACCTCGCAGGCCATTGTCAGCGTGGGCGGTGCGCGCCAGGGCAAGGCCATCATCATCCTGAACCCGGCCGAACCGCCGCTGATGATGCGCGACACCGTGTTCTGCCTCACCGGCCCGGCCGACCGTGCCGCCATTGCCGCCGCCGTGGAGCAAATGGCCGCCAGGGTGAAAGCTTATGTGCCCGGTTACCGCCTGAAGCAGGCGGTGCAATTCGAAGACATCCCCGCTGCGGATGCCGCCGCCTATCCCGGCCTGGGGCCAGAAGGCGGACTCAAGGTGTCCATCTTCATCGAGGTGGAAGGTGCCGCCCACTATCTGCCTGCCTATGCCGGCAACCTGGACATCATGACTTCCGCTGCCATGGCCTGCGGTGAACGCCTGGCCACCCGACTGCTGCAAGCCTGAGGAAACCCGCCATGAACAAACTCTATATTTCCGACGTGACCTTGCGCGACGGCTCGCATGCGGTGCGTCACCGCTATTCGCTGGAGCAGGTGCGTGCCATTGCCCGCGCGCTGGACGAAGCCCGTGTCGACTCCATCGAAGTGGCGCACGGTGACGGGCTGGAAGGCTCCAGCTTCAACTACGGCTTTGGCGCACACAGCGATGTGGCGTGGATTGCCGCCGCTGCCGAGTCGGTCAGCCACAGCAAGATTGCCACTTTGCTGCTGCCCGGCATTGCCACCGTGCATGCACTGCGCAATGCCTACGATGCCGGTGCCCGCGTGGTGCGCATTGCCACCCACTGCACCGAGGCCGACATCTCCAAACAGCATATCCAGTACGCCCGCGAGCTGGGCATGGACACCGTGGGCTTTCTGATGATGTCGCACATGACCAGCCCGCAGCACTTGGCGGCCCAGGCCAAGCTGATGGAAAGCTACGGCGCCACCTGCATTTACGTGGTGGATTCCGGCGGTGCCTTGCTGATGCAGGATGTGCGCGACCGCTTCCGTGCACTGCGCGATGTGCTGGACCCGGCCACCGCCACCGGCATTCATGCCCATCACAACCTGTCGCTGGGGGTGGCCAACTCCATCGTGGCGGTGGAAGAAGGCTGCCAGCGCATTGATGCCTCGCTGGCAGGGCAAGGCGCCGGGGCGGGCAATGCGCCGCTGGAAGTATTCATTGCCGCCGCCGAGCGCCTGGGCTGGAACCACGGCTGCGACCTGATCCGCCTGATGGATGCGGCGGACGATATCGTGCGTCCCACCCAGGACCGCCCGGTACGGGTGGACCGCGAAACACTGGCGCTGGGTTATGCAGGGGTGTACTCCAGCTTCCTGCGTCACGCGGAAAAGGCAGCAGGGCAATACGGGCTGAAGACACTGGACATCCTGCTGGAAGTGGGCCGTCGCCGCATGGTGGGCGGGCAGGAGGACATGATTGTCGATGTTGCGCTGGACCTGCTGAAACAACAGGAGGTAGGCGCATGAGCTTGCTGATTCAGGAAATGGCGCTCCAGCTGGATATCGCCACCCAGTGTCACGAAGCGACGCCGCAGCTGAGTGCACAGCAGCCGTTTGACCTGGCGACGGCCTATCGCATCCAGCAGGCAGGCATCCGCCTGCGCCAGCAACGCGGCGAGCGCGTGGTGGGCCTGAAACTGGGCTTTACCAGCCGCGCCAAGATGATACAGATGGGCGTGGACGCGCTGATCTGGGGCGAACTGACCGATGCCATGCAACTGGCCGATGGCGGCACGCTGGATCTGTCCCGGCTGATTCACCCGCGGGTGGAGCCGGAAATCGCCTTCATCACTGCCTGTGACATCGACCGTCCCCTGTCGCTGGCCGAAGCCGGGCTGGCCCTGGCCGGCGTGGCCCCGGCGCTGGAAATCATCGACTCGCGCTATCGCGACTTCCGTTTCAGCCTGCAGGACGTGGTGGCCGACAATTGCTCTTCCGCCCGTTATGTGATTGGCCCGCTCTGCGCGCCGCAGGCTGCACTGGATAACCTGGGCGTAGTGCTGCGCTTTGATGGCCGCCCGGTGCAGATAGGCAGCAGCGCCGCCATTCTGGGCCAGCCGCTGCGTGCGCTGGCGGAAATCTCCCGCCTGCTGCACCAGCAGGAGCGCGTGCTGCCAGCCGGTTCGCTGATTCTGGCCGGTGCCGCCACCGCGGCCGAGGCACTGCGCCCCGGCCTGCATGTCAGTGTGGAAGTGGCCGGTTTGGGCAGTTGCGCCTTCACCACCGGAGAGCCGACATGACCAACACCCAGGCTACTGTCGTCAGCGGCAAGGCCACGCCGCGTGGCCGCTTTCCCCACCTGAAACGCGCGGGCGACCTGCTGTTTGTTTCCGGCACCAGCTCGCGCCTGCCCGACAACAGCATTGCCGGGGCCCAGGCCGATGCCATGGGTGCCACCCGGCTGGACATCGCGGTGCAAACCCGCTGCGTGATCGAGAACATCCGCGACATCCTGGCCACGGCGGATGCCAGCCTCGCCGATGTGGTGGAGATCTGCGCCTATCTGGTGGATATGAACGACTTTGCCGCATACAACGCGGTTTATGCCGAGTACTTCGATGAAAGCGGGCCCACCCGCACCACGGTGGCGGTACACCAGCTGCCGCACCCGCACCTGCGCATCGAAATCAAGGCGATTGCCTACAAGCCGCGCTAGACGGCCCGGCAGCACTTTTTGAGGAGAAACCATATGCAATTGCAATACGGAATGCCATTGAACCTGCTGGACTGGGCCGAACGCAACAAGGGTGAACTCAAGCCGCCCGTGTGCAATGCCGCCATCTGGCCGGACGGCAACTACATCATCAACATGGTGGGCGGGCCCAATACCCGTACCGATTTTCACGACAACCCGACCGAAGAAATCTTCTACCAGATCAAGGGCAATGCCTACATCAATGTGTGGGACCGGGGCCGCTTCGAACGTATTGACCTGCGCGAGGGAGATGTATTCCTGTTGCCTGCCCATGTCATTCATTCACCGCAGCGCCCGGAACCCGGCCTGTGCTTTCTGGTGGAGCAGCCACGCCCACCAGGCGCACATGACAGCCTGCACTGGTATTGCCCGGTATGTGCCGGCGAAATCTGGCACATCTCCAAGCAGCTGGAGAGCCTGGTGGACGACCTGCCCAAGGCCTATCAGGCGTTTTACGCCATCGGTGAGGAAGGTCGGCGTTGCAAGCATTGCGGGACGGTGCATCCGGGCAAGGACTACGCCGCCTGGCATGACATGCACCTGCGTGCGCAACACTAGAAAAGACGCATCATGATAGACATTCACTCGCATTTCTTTCCGCGCATCAGCCAGGCCGAAGCCGCCCGGCTGGACCCGCAGCGCGCCCCTGGCTACAGACGCAGGGGGCGGAGGGGCAGATCATGGTGGGCGACCGGCCGTTCCGCCCGGTGTATGACGCGCTATGGGATGGCGCGCGCCGGCTGGAATTCCTGGACCGGCAGGGCATAGACATCCAGATCATGTGCGCCACGCCGGTGATGTTCGGCTACCACGCGCCCATCGAACGCGCGCTGCCCTGGGCACAGCTGATGAATGACCGGGCGCTGGAAATGGCTGCCATTGCGCCCAAGCGGCTCAAGGTACTGGCCCAGGTGCCGTTGCAGGATGTTGACGCGGCCTGCCGCGAAGCCAGCCGGGCGCGCGACTGCGGCCATGTCGGCGTGCAGATTGGCAACCACGTTGGCCCGCTGGACCTGGATAACGCCGGTCTGCTCACCTTTCTTGCCCATTGTGCGGCAGAAAACATCCCGGTGCTGGTGCATCCATGGGACATGATGGGCGGCGAGCAGCGCATGAAAAAATGGATGCTGCCCTGGCTGGTGGCCATGCCGGCGGAAACCCAGCTGGCCATCCTGTCGCTCATCCTGTCCGGTGCCTTCGAGCGTTTGCCGCGCAGCCTGAAAATCTGCTTTGCCCATGGTGGTGGCAGCTTTGCCTACCTGCTGGGACGTGTGGACAACGCCTGGGAACAGCGCGACATCGTGCGCGAAGACTGCCCCAGCAAGCCGTCCAGCTATGTCGACCGCTTTTATGTCGACTCCGCCATTTTTGATGCAGCGGCGCTGCGTTTGCTGGTGGATACCATGGGTAGCCAGCGGGTGATGCTGGGCTCCGATTCGCCCTTCCCGCTGGGTGAGCAGGAGGTGGGCTCGCTGATCCGCCATGCCGGACTGGGCGAGGGACAACAGCAGCAATTACTGGGTAGCAACGCTCGCCGGTTCTTCAATCTGGATTGAGTTGGCAAAGCTGGACGGCAGGGATCGGGCCATACCGCCATCCGGCGACAGCCGGTCCCTGTCTTTCATAAACTTGGTTTCCCTTTCCTCCCGTAGCATGGATGTCCGCGATGAAAATTGACCTGATGTTTCCCGACCTGGCCAGCCGTGCCGTGCAATACAACGCCCGCGCCTCGGTAGCGGATTTTGACGCCTGCATGGCCAATTACGCCCGCCTCGCCCGGCAGGCCAAGGCAGAGGTAGCCGGTATTTATGACCTGCCTTATGGCATGGGCAAGGCCGAGCGGCTGGACGTGTTCCCTGCCTGCGCGCAACCCGCGCCGCTGTTTGTCTTCATCCATGGTGGCTATTGGCATTCGCAAAGCAAGGAGGACGCCTGCGGCATGGCCAGTGTGCTGCACCAGCATGGCATTGCGCTGGCCACGGTGGAATACACCCTGCTGCCCGAGGCCACGCTGGCAGAGGCGGTGCGCGAAGTGCGCAGCGCCATTGCCTGGCTGTACCGGCATGCCGCCCAGTACGGCATTGACCCGCAGCGTATTCATGTCGGTGGCAGTTCTGCCGGCGGGCATCTGGTGGGCATGCTGTTTGCTCCGGATTGGCAGCAGGATTACGGCTTGCCAGCCGATGTGATCAAGGGTGTGCTGGCACTGAGCGGCCTGTATGACATCCGCCCGCTGTGTGACATCTACGTCAACGACTGGCTGCGCTTGTACCCCGATCAGGCCGCACGGCTCAGCCCGCTGCTCTGCCTGCCCACGGCCGCACAGGCGGGCAAGCTGGTGTTGAGTGTAGGCGGCAAGGAAACCGACGGTTTCCGGCATCAGACGCTGGCTTATCATCAGGCCGCAAGCGCAAAGGGGTTGGAGGTGACGCTGGTGGAGGACAGTCACAACAACCATTTTTCCCTGCTGGATGAACTGGCTGTTGCCGACAGCCCGTTGAGCCTTGCCTTGTTGCGCATGATAGGCGCGTAAGCATCTAGGCATCATGGCACCGCAGGGCAAGCTGCCGTGCGGTGCGCTTCATGATGCCGCTGTCCGGCTGAATCGGCGCTTAACCCCCGCTAACAACCCCCCCGCTCCAGCGTTGCGCCGCCTTGCCGTACGCCATGTACTGTCTGCGGCGGCGCGCCTTGGCTCGGGTTCTCTACGAGGTTGTGTTAGCAGTTCTTACAGCCGGGGCTGGCTCAGACTGATGTTCTGGCGCAGGAAGGGGCCAAAATCCTGTCGCCGTACCGCGTGGCAATCGCTAAAGTCATCCAGCGCCAGTTGCAGGTAATTGACCGCATCATCCGGACGGATCAGCAATCTGCGACGGCTCAGGTCGGTCAGCGTGGTAAAGGTGGTCCATTCCTCTTCTATCTGGCCGCTGCCGGCATCCACCAGATTGCTGGCGCCACGCGGGCGGTCGAACTTGTTGGCAATCTTGGCCACCAGGGCGATGGCTTCGTCGGCTGACTGCGGGGTGCGGCAGAACTGCACATAATAAGCCGCCCGCACAAAGCGCCCGGTCGAGGTGTCGTCTGCCGGCAAGCCCGCCAGTGCATTACCCACATCTTCCGTGCGTGCCAGATGCTGGCCAAAGCGCTGTTCGCGTTTGCCCAGGTTGGAAACATGCGCGTAGTTGTCCAGATTGGTCAGATGCCAGTCAAACGCCGGGCCATTGGTCATCACCCCGACCGGGTTGTCATGGACCACGGCCTGTCCGCGGTCGAACTCGATCACCAGGCCGCGTGCCTGTGCATCGAACACCGCGTAGTGGAAGGGAGCCGGCGTGTTGTCCAGGCTAGGCAGCGGGTCCACCCAGAACCGGGACTGGCTGACAAGCTGACGGACTTCCTCGCAATCGGCACAGCGTGCCAGCAGCCAGCTGCCCACTTCCGATACGGCAATCAAGGTTCTGCTGTCCTGCTGCTGCGGTGTTGGCAGCGTGGTTTCAGCAAACATGTTCATGTTTACGCTCAGGCCTGCATCGTTGATGCCGGCAACTGCCGGCATGCGTTCGGCGCTCAGACGCAGATCGATGGAGAGAAATGCATGCTCTGCCACATAGTGTGTGGCGGCAAAGCCTGGCGGAACCTGACCATTGAATGCGGTGCCACGCGGGTAGTAGGACAGGACAAAATCCAGCTCCTGGCCAAACTCCAGCGTACGTCCCTGGTAGGCATTGCCGTGTTGATCGGTCAGCATGAAGGTGGTGCACATGGTATGGGCCTTTATCAGGTTGCAGGGCAGAGGAAGGGCCGGTTCCGTGTTTGCTGCGGCACGGCAACCGGTTGCTGGGAACAAGACGCAGCGCGGGGCATGGTGGTGGGCGGCGCAATTGCCGGGTGCAGGCTGGCATTGCCTTTCAGGGGGCAGGTGCTATCAGCGCATGCAGCCCGCCCCAGGCAATTTGCAGGCCGACGGCAAAAATCAGGAAGGCCATGAAGCGGTTGATCATGTTTTCCGATGTGGCCCCCAGCCGCGCCACCAGCTGCCCGGCATTCAGATAGCACAGGTAAATCAGCACGCTCATGGCGGCCATGCCGATGATCAGCCCGCTGGTGCTCAGTGCCGAGCGGACATAGCTTTCGTTGTAACTGTGCGCGCTGAGGGTGAGTACCACCGAGATGGTGCCCGGCCCCACGGTGAGGGGAAAGGACAGCGGGTAGAACAGGTCATTTTCCACACTGCTGACTTGCCCGGCATCCACTGCTGCCGATTCCGCGCTATTGGCCGACTTGTCCTGGCTGCTGGCCGTGCTGCTGAGCGATGTCCAGCCCATCTTGCAAATCATGATGCCGCCGGCCAGCTTCACCACCGGAATCGACAAGCCGAACAGCATCAGGATCCAGCGCCCCATGAACAAGGCGGCAATCACCGTCAGCATGGCGTACCAGGCAATCTTGCGGATGGCCTGCTTGCGCTCATCCAGCGGCAGATGGCGGAAATAAGGGTTGACGATGAAGGCGGTGCCTATCGGGTCCACCACCGGAAACAAGGTGATGAAACCGACAAAGGCAGCGTGCAGCACGGTATTGAAATCATCCAGCAAGGCAATCATGACAGGCATCCGGGAGGGTGATTGCAGGGTTTTCCGTGCAACTTGGCAGGGCGTGTTGCCACGGTTTTGCGACGCTAGCACGGGCCTGTCGGCGGCCTCAATGTGCTACCCGGCTTGATCTACGCATTCCGATACCATCTTGGGAAACTTCCCAGCCCCCACTTGATTACCCGGCCAGGCAGCACAACACGGGTGTGCACAGGAAAACGGGGTGAAATGCCGCCAGGGATTCCGTATCATGCAGCTTTGCCGCCAGCCTGTTGCCGGGCGGCACCATCCCTGTCATCAAGGCCTGTCATGTCCCTTACCCGGCAAATCCCCCGCGAAGAAATCAAGACCATGCCGCTGTTTCCGGCGCTGACCCCGGAACAGGTATGCATGCTGGACAGCCCGGCAGCCCTGGCCGCTGCCATGCCTGCCCTGTTGGCAGCGCCGTGCTGGGTTTTGATACCGAATCCAAACCCACCTTCCGCAAGGGCGAGGAGTCGGACGGCCCGCACCTGATCCAGCTGGCGGACAGCCAGTGCGCCTGGCTGGTGCCGGTGGTGAAGGGCGTGCTGCCGGAGGAAATCAAAGCCTTGCTGGCCGACCCGGCCCGTCCGCTGGTGGGTTTCGATCTGGTATCCGACCGCGCCCTGCTGAAAAGCCGCTTGGGTGTGGAGTGTGGCGGGCTGATCGACCTGGGCAATCTGCTGCCCTCGGACGATGCCCGCATCACCGTGGGCGCGGTGCAGGCGGTGGCGCGCTTGTTTGGCCAGTACTTTCGCAAGTCGAAAAAGCTGTCCACCACCAACTGGTCGCGTCTGCCCTTGAGCCCGGCCCAGCAGGCCTATGCCGGTAACGATGCCTGGGTGGCGCTGCGGGTGTATCAGGAACTGCAAGCCCGGGGCCTGTTGCAGGAAACCGCGGCATGAGCGACTGGACGCGCGACTTTGCCATTCTGGATGCGCTGGACGAGGCCAGCCGCACCCAGTTGCTGGCGCACAGCCATGCCATGCAGGCGCCGGCCGGCACGGTGCTGTTTCGTGAAGGCAGCCCCTGTCAGGCCTATCTGTTTTTGCTGCAAGGGCAAATCCGGGTACAGAAAGTGGGCGAAAACGGCCGCGAAATCACCCTGTACCGGGTGGAAAGCGGGCAGACCTGCATTGTCACCACCGCCTGCCTGATGAGCGGTAACGACTACGATGCCGAAGGGGTGGCCGAAACCGCCATCCACGCCCAGGCGCTGCCGATTCCGGCATTTCGCCAATTGCTGGCCGACTCCGCCAGCTTCCGCGACTTCGTATTCCGCGCCTATGGCAGCCGCATTGCCGATTTGCTGTTGCTGATCGAGGAAGTCAGCTTTGGCCGTATCGACCAGCGTCTGGCCGCCTGCCTGTTGCAGCGTGCCCGTGGCCAGGCTGCACTGAGCACCACCCATCAGGAACTGGCGGCAGAGCTGGGCAGCGCGCGCGAGGTGATCAGCCGTCAGCTCAAGGAATTCGAGCGCCGTGGCTGGATTCGCCTTGGCCGTGGCCAGTTGCAGTTGCTGGATGCTGGCGCCTTGCAGCAGCTCGCCGGCAAATAGGCTGTGGTATTTAGCGCTGCGAACAAAACCTCGTAGCGAACCCGGGCCAAGGCGGCGCAACGCTGGAGCGGGGGTTCTGTTAGCGGCTCTTGTGGCTGGCCGCGCCACTGTGTGACCTAGTCACTGAAGCGGGCTGCCGCAAGTCCTAATATCTCCTCATCGCCATCCCGCATGGCCCTGAACCGAGGAGAACACTATGTCCCCGAATGTAGGCGGAATCGACCGCATCCTGCGCATCGTGATTGGTATTGCCCTGATCGTCGCCACCGTGGCCGGCCTGCTGCCGGTATGGGGCTGGATTGGCGTGGTGCCGCTTGCTACCGGGCTGATTGGCTGGTGTCCGGCCTATCTGCCCTTCGGCATCAAGACCTGCAAGCTGAAGTAAGCGCGGCTGACAAAATCCCTGCTGCTGCGTTGCGCCTCCTTGCCGTACCCTTGTACTGTCTGCGTCGGCGCGCCTTGCCCCAGGGGCGCTGCGCTATTTTGTCAGCAGCCTGGGCATGCTCGCAAAACCCTGCTGCTGCGTTGCGCCT
>NZ_LNQV01000043.1 GCF_001515305.1 Aquitalea pelogenes | reverse complement strand
CGTCCGGCTGCTGCCGCTGCACCGGGAGCCCCGGTGGTACCGGCAACCGTAGCCGGTCGTCCGGATGCCAAGAAGGGCGGCGGCGCCAAGAAAGGCAACGAGCGCTGGGAAGAAGGCAAGAAGGGTGGCCGTGGTCTCAAGACCAAGGGCGGCGATGCCGGTAATGACTGGAAATCCCGCGGCGGCAAGGGCAAGCACAAGCAAAACAACCAGCATGCCTTCCAGGCTCCGACCGAGCCCATCGTGCATGACGTGCTGGTACCGGAAACCATCTCCGTGGCCGATCTGGCTCACCGCATGGCCGTCAAGGGCGTCGAGGTGATCAAGGTCCTGATGAAGATGGGCATGATGGTGACCATCAACCAGGTGCTGGACCAGGAAACCGCCATGATCGTGGTGGAAGAAATGGGCCACAAGCCGCGCGCGGCACAGGCGGATGATCCGGAAGCCTACCTGGAAAAACCGGAAGGCGAAGAAGTGGAAGTGGCAGTACTGCCGCGTCCGCCGGTCGTCACCGTGATGGGTCACGTCGACCATGGTAAAACCTCGCTGCTGGACTACATCCGTCGCGCCAAAGTGGCCGCGGGCGAAGCCGGTGGTATTACCCAGCACATCGGTGCCTACCACGTGGAAACCCCGCGCGGCATGATCACCTTCCTGGATACCCCGGGTCACGAAGCGTTTACCGCCATGCGTGCCCGTGGTGCCAAGGCGACAGACATCGTGGTGCTGGTGGTGGCTGCCGACGACGGCGTGATGCCGCAAACCATTGAAGCCATTCACCATGCCAAGGCTGCCAAGGTGCCGATGGTGGTGGCGGTCAACAAGATCGACAAGATGGGTGCCAACGCAGAGCGCATCCGCCAGGAACTGGTATCCCACGAAGTGGTGCCGGAAGATTGGGGTGGCGACACCCAGTTCGTCGAAGTGTCTGCCAAGCAGGGCACCAATATCGACGCGCTGCTGGAAGCCATCCTGCTGCAGGCTGAAGTACTGGAGCTGACCGCTCCGGTTGACGCTCCGGCCAAGGGTATCATCGTGGAAGCCCGTCTGGACAAGGGTCGTGGCCCGGTTGCCACGCTGCTGGTTCAGTCCGGCACCCTGAAGAAGGGCGATGTGGTACTGGCTGGTACGGCATTCGGTCGCGTTCGCGCCATGATCGACGAAAACGGCAAGGCCATCGAAAGTGCCGGCCCTGCCATCCCGGTGGAAATCCTGGGTCTGTCCGACGTACCGCAAGCCGGTGAAGACGCCATGGTGCTGACCGACGAGCGCAAGGCGCGTGAAATCGCCCTGTTCCGTGCCGGCAAGTTCCGTGACGTACGCCTGGCCAAGCAGCAAGCCGCCAAGCTGGAAAACATGTTCGCCCAGATGGCTGATGGCAGTGGCGAGGTGCAAACCTTGTCCATCATCATCAAGGCCGACGTACAGGGTTCCTACGAAGCTCTGGCTGGCAGCCTGCAGAAGCTGTCCACCGACGAAGTGCGCGTCAGCATCCTGCACTCCGGCGTGGGTGGTATCTCGGAATCGGACATCAACCTGGCGATCGCTTCCAAGGCCATCGTGATCGGCTTCAACACCCGTTCCGATGCCGCAGCGCGCAAGCTGGCCGAAAACGAAGGCGTGGACATCCGTTACTACAGCATCATTTACGATGCCGTGGACGAAGTGAAAGCAGCCTTGTCCGGCATGCTGGCTCCGGAGAAGAAGGAACAGATCCTGGGTACCGTCGAGATCCGTCAGGTGATCCCGGTCTCCAAGGTTGGCAACATTGCTGGTTGTATGGTGACCGACGGTCTGATCAAGCGTACCGCTTCGATCCGCCTGATCCGCAACCACGTGGTGGTGCACACCGGCGAACTGGACTCGCTCAAGCGCTTCAAGGACGACGTGAAGGAAGTGAAGCAGGGCTACGAATGTGGTCTGATGCTGAAGAACTTCAACGACATCCAGGAAGGCGACCAGCTGGAAGTGTTCGAAATCGTGGAAGTGGCCCGCTCGCTGTAAGCGGCACTTTCCCGGCGAGTGCAGTGCAAGCCATGGCTTGCCGGCGCTCGCCTTTTGCATTCAAGGCGGCTGACTGCTAGTCGGATACATCCGACTATCCGTTGGCCGCTTTCATGACTACAGGATGGAAATCATGGCCAAAGCCAGAAAAGGTTTCTCCCGCGCCGACCGCATTGCTGAACAGATTCAGCGCGAGCTGGCCGAACTGGTACGTACCGGTCTGAAAGACCCGCGTGCCGGCTGGATCACCATTACCGCCGTGCAAGTGACGCGTGACTATTCCCACGCCAAGGTGTTTTACACCGTGATGGACGAAAAGACCCGCGAAGTCAGCCAGGAAGCGCTGGAGCACTCCGCCGGTTACCTGCGTTCCGAACTGGGCCGCAGCATCAAGATGTTCACCACGCCGCAACTGCACTTTGTCTACGACGAATCGGTATCGCGCGGCATGCACATGACCAGCCTGATCAACCAGGTAGCTAAGGAAGACGCGGAAAAATTCGGTCAGGTCGATGCTGCTGCTCCGGCCGCAGATGAAGAAGGTAGCGCCGAATGAGCAAGCCGCGCAGCAACCGCCGCCAGATTGATGGCGTGCTGCTGATCGACAAGCCCTACGATATTTCCAGCAACAACGCGCTGCAAAAGGCGCGCTGGTTGCTTAATGCCGCCAAGGCAGGGCATACCGGCGTGCTGGACCCGCTGGCCACCGGCCTGTTGCCGATGTGCCTGGGGGAGGCCACCAAGTTTTCCTCCTATCTGCTGGATGCCGACAAGGGCTATCGCGCCACCGTACGTTTTGGTGCCGCCACCAGTACGGGGGACATCGAAGGTGAAGTGGTGCGCGAGTGCCCGATTGCCTTTGATGAAGCCAGCCTGCTGCAAGTGATGCAGCAGTTTGTCGGCGAGATCAGCCAGGTGCCGCCGATGTATTCAGCGCTCAAGCACCAGGGCAAGCCCTTGTACGAATATGCCCGCGAAGGTATCGAAATCCATCGCGAAGCACGCCAGATCACCATCCATTCGCTCCAGCTGGTCAGCTTTGATGGCGTGGAGGCGGTAATCGACGTGCTGTGCAGCAAGGGTACCTATATCCGCACGCTGGCCGAAGACATTGCCATTGCGCTGGATTGTGCAGCGCACCTGACCGGTTTGCGTCGTACCACGACTGGTGGTTTCCAGCTGTCCGAGGCGCACACGCTGGCCGATGTGGAAGCGCTGGATATGGCTGGTCGCGAAGCGCTGCTGTTGCCGGTCGACGTATTGGTGCAACACTTTCCGTCGCATACGCTGGATGCGGCCAGCGTCGGGCGTTTTATTCACGGACAGGCCGTGCGTTTTGTCGGCGAGTGTGCGAGAATGACGCGCTTTCGTGTTTACAGCGATGTGGATGCGGAGTTTCTGGGTCTGGCCGAGTTGCGGGATGATGACATGCTGCACCCGATCAGACTCCTGGCTGTCAAACAGGCAGCCTGCTAGCGAAGTGCGGATGGGTTGGGAAACCGGCTCGCTGCACTTGTCGGATCGCAAGATCCTTACCTGATTTGGAGTTACCCAAAATGGCAATGACCGCCGCCCAAAAAGCAGACATCGTTAAAAGCTTCCAGCACAAGGAAGGCGATACCGGTTCGTCCGAAGTGCAAATCGCACTGCTGACCGCTCGTATCAACGATCTGACCCCGCACTTCAAAGCCAACACCAAGGATCACCACAGCCGTCGTGGTCTGCTGAAGATGGTGAGCCGTCGTCGTCGCCTGCTTGACTACCTCAAGCGTACCGATGCTGACAGCTACCGCGCTCTGATTGCCCGTCTGGGTCTGCGCAAGTAATTGGTTCAGGTTTGAAAAAGTCGCAGCGAGTCTGCGACTTTTTCACGCTGGCCTTCAAGCACGCTGTATTACTGTGACAACGGGGGGAGCCTCTAGAAATTTTGATCGAAACCGGTCCGAATTTTTAGGGGTTCCCGTTGTGTTTTCAGCTTGAAAAAACAATTTTGACTAAGGGATGCCCTGTGTTCAATAAAATTACCAAAACGTTTCAGTATGGTAACCAGACCGTTACCCTGGAAACCGGCGAAGTAGCGCGCCAGGCTTCCGGCTCCGTTATTGTTTCTGTTGATGAAACCGTGGTTCTAGTCGCCGTTGTCGGCGGCAAAAATGTCAAGCCGGGCCAGGATTTCTTCCCGCTGACCGTAGACTATCTCGAGCGTACCTACGCTGCCGGTAAAATCCCGGGTGGCTTCTTCAAGCGCGAAGGCAAGCAGTCCGAGAAGGAAGTGCTGACCAGCCGCCTGATCGACCGTCCGATCCGCCCGCTGTTCCCGGAAGGCTTCTACCACGACGTACAGATCGTGGCTACCGTGCTGTCGCTGAATCCGGAAGTGGATTCCGACATCCCGGCCATGATCGGTGCTTCCGCTGCGCTGGCCATCTCCGGCCTGCCGTTTGCCGGCCCGATTGGTGCTGCCCGTGTGGGTTACGCCAATGGCGAATACATCCTGAACCCGACCAAGACCGAACTGGCCACTTCCGAAATGGATCTGGTGGTTGCCGGTACCGAGCGTGCCGTGCTGATGGTCGAGTCCGAAGCCAAGGAACTGTCCGAAGCCGTGATGCTGGGTGCCGTGGTATTTGGTCACGACCAGATGCAAGCCGCCATCAAGGCCATCAACGAACTGGCTGACGAAGTGAACCCGGTGATGTTCGACTGGACTGCTCCGGCCAAGAACGAAGAGCTGATCGCCCAGGTACGCGGCATTGCCGGTGCCAAGCTGGCTGATGCTTTCCGCCTGCGCCAGAAGCAAGCCCGCACCGTTGCCATCAACGAAGCCTGGGCCGACGTCAAGGCTGCGCTGATCAACGAAGATACCGACACCCTGCTGGCCAACGAAATCAAGGGCATCTTCAAGGGTCTGGAAGCTGAAATCGTCCGTGGCCAGATTCTGGCTGGCGAACCGCGTATCGACGGTCGCGACACCCGCACCGTGCGCCCGATCAGCATCCGCAGCAACGTGCTGCCGCGCACCCACGGTTCCGCCCTGTTTACCCGTGGCGAAACCCAGGGCCTGGTGGTAACCACGCTGGGCACCAAGCAGGACGAGCAGATCATCGACGCGCTGGCCGGTGAATACACCGAACGCTTCATGCTGCATTACAACTTCCCGCCGTACTCCACCGGTGAAGCCGGCCGCATGGGCCCGCCGAAGCGTCGTGAAATCGGCCACGGTCGTCTGGCCAAGCGTGCCCTGGTTGCCGTACTGCCGCCGGAATCCGAATTCGGTTACTCCATGCGTGTGGTTTCGGAAATCACCGAATCCAACGGTTCTTCCTCCATGGCTTCGGTTTGCGGTGGCTGCCTGTCGCTGCTGTCCGCCGGTGTGCCGCTGAAGGCCCACGTTGCCGGTATCGCCATGGGTCTGATCCTGGAAGGCAACCGTTTTGCCGTGCTGACCGACATCCTGGGTGATGAAGATCACCTGGGCGACATGGACTTCAAGGTAGCCGGTACTGCCGAAGGCATTACCGCCCTGCAGATGGACATCAAGATCCAGGGCATCACCAAGGAAATCATGCAGGTTGCCCTGGCACAAGCCAAGGAAGGCCGCCAGCACATCCTGGGCCTGATGAAGGAAGCCGTGGAAGGCCCGCAAGAGCTGTCCGCCCACGCTCCGCGTCTGTACGTGATGAAGATCAATCCGGAGAAAATCCGTGACGTGATCGGCAAGGGCGGCGAAACCATCCGCTCCATCACCAAGGACACCGGCACCGAGATCAATATCGAGGAAGATGGCACCATCACCATCGCCTCCATCTCCGGTGAAGGCGCCGAGGCTGCCAAGAAGCGTATTGAAGAAATCACCGTTGAAGTTGAAGTGGGCAAGATCTACGAAGGTACTGTAGTGAAGATCCTCGACAACAACGTCGGTGCCATCGTTTCCATCCTGCCGGGCAAGGATGGTCTGGTACACATTTCCCAGATCGCCAACGAGCGCATCAAGAATGTGTCCGACTACCTGAAAGAAGGCCAGGTTGTGAAGGTCAAGGCCATTGAAATGGATGATCGCGGTCGTATCCGCCTGTCCATCAAGGCGCTGCTGGAAGACGAATCCAAGGTTGCGCGCGAAACCGCCGACTCCTTTGGTCTGAAGACCCAGCAGTAATTCCTGGCAATCTGCCAAGCAAAAGCCCGCAGCAATGCGGGCTTTTTTGCGTCTGGCGGCAAGGAAGGGATGCCGGTGTGGATGTCGCGATTACGGCAGGCAGGACGCATGCTGCGCAGCATTTTGACCGCCAGATGGCGGCTGTGGCGACGATTTGTTTTGCAAGATACTGAAAATGAAGGTGAAAATGGCGGTTTGACGGGTTTGAGATAGGTCAAGTAATTTTATAAGCAGATGTCGCAAACCGGATATGGGTTGGCCGGAAGATTCGATTAGAATCATTTCAAGCGTATTAAATCATAACAATGCCGTTTACTGCCCCGGACAGCAGGCAGAAACGGAGGATCAAGCAGGAAGGGAACTATAAAGATGAGCAATTCGATCACCCGCGCTGATTTCGACCAGGTCATGGTCCCCAACTACGGCCCGGCTGCCTTCATTCCGGTCAAGGGCCTGGGATCGCGAGTCTGGGATCAGGATGGTCGTGAATTCATTGATCTGGCTGGCGGTATCGCCGTGAATTCGCTGGGCCATTGCCACCCGCAACTGGTGGCTGCGCTGACCGAACAGGCTGGCAAGCTGTGGCATGTGTCCAATGTGTTCACCAACGAGCCGGTACTGAAACTGGCTCATGCGCTGACTTCCGCCACCTTTGCCGATCGTGCCTTCTTCTGCAACTCCGGTGCCGAGGCCAATGAAGCCTGCTTCAAGCTGGCACGCAAATATGCCGCCGATCATTTCGGTCCGGAAAAGAACGAAATCATCTCCTGCAAGAATTCCTTCCACGGTCGCACCCTGTTTACCGTGAGCGTGGGTGGCCAGCCCAAGTACACCGAAGGCTTTGCCCCGGTACCGGCCGGCATCCACCATTTCGAGTTCAACAATATCGACTCCCTCAAGGCGGCCATCAGTGACAAGACCTGCGCCGTGGTCATCGAGCCGGTGCAAGGCGAGGGCGGCGTGCTGCCGGCCGACAAGGCCTTCCTGCAAGCTGCGCGTGAACTGTGCGACCAGCACAATGCGCTGCTGATTTTCGATGAAGTACAAACCGGTGTGGGCCGTACCGGCTCGCTGTACGCCTATCAGGAATATGGCGTAACACCGGACATCCTCTCCAGCGCCAAGTCGCTGGGTGGCGGTTTCCCGATTGGTGCCATGCTGACCACCGACAAGATTGCCCAGAGCTTCTCGGTCGGCACCCACGGTACCACTTACGGCGGCAACCCGCTGGCCGCCTCGGTTGCCCTCAAGGTGATCGAAATCGTCAACACCCCGGAAGTGCTGGCCGGTGTACGTGCCAAGAGCCAGCGCCTGCGCGATGGCCTGAATGCCATCAACGACAAGTACAAGGTATTCAAGGAAGTCCGTGGCATGGGCTTGCTGCTGGGCTGCGTACTGACCGATGCCTTTGCCGGCCGTGCCAAGGACTTCGTCAACGCTGCCAGCAAGCATCAGCTGTTGCTGCTGGTTGCCGGTGTCAATGTCGTGCGCATGGCACCGTCGCTGGTGGTGGAAGACCGCGACATCGACGAAGCGCTGCAGCGTTTTGATGCTGCCGTGGCCGAACTCGTCGCCGCCAAGTAAGCCCCGTTTTTTCCCGCAAGAGACACCACAGCCAGGCTTTGCCGTGGCTGTGGGTACGGCTGCGCCCGCGAAACGGCGCAGCGGCTTACCCCCCAGAGGGAGGTTTCCATGTTTATCGTGCGCCCAGTCCGCACTGCCGACTTGCCCGCCATCGAAAGAATGGCCGTAGCCAGCGGCATCGGTGTGACCAGCCTGCCCAACAATCGGGACAAGCTGTTCGAACGGATCCAGCAGTCCTCATCGTCGTTCGAGTTTGAAGCCACCGCAGAAACCGGCAGCGAATACTATATGTTCGTGCTGGAATCCGCCGGCGAAGTGGTGGGTACTGCCTCCATCAGCGCCTGTGCCGGTTTTGACGAGCCGTTTTACAGCTACCGCAGCGAAACCTTCGTGCATGCCTCGCGCACCCTCAAGGTGAACAACCGGGTGCATGTGCTCAATATCTGTCACGACCTTACCGGCATGGTGCAGCTGTGCGGCTTCTATGCCGATACCGTGCTGGAACCGCTGGCCGCCGAACTGCTGTCCCGTGCCCGCCTGCTGTTCATCGCCACGGCGCGGCAGCGCTTTGGCCGTCGCATCATTGCCGAAATGCAGGGCATTCATGACGATGCCGGTCAGTCGCCGTTCTGGAACGCCATTGGCCGCCGCTTCTTCAATATGGATTTCCTGCAGGTAGAACAGGCTTTCGTCGGCCACAGCAAAACCTTTATTGCCGAGCTGATGCCCAGCTATCCCATCTATGTGCCCTTGCTGCCGGACGATGCGCAAAACGCGATTGGCCAGATCCACGCCAATTTCGAGCGTCCCTGTCAGCTGCTTACCACCGAGGGCTTCGAGGCAGACAACTATATCGACATCTTTGATGGTGGCGCGGTGCTGACTGCCGAGCTGGACCGTCTGCAAACGCTGGAGCGCAACCGTTGTCATCCGGTGGAAGTGGCCGCCAGTCTGCCGGCCCAGGCCAGCATGCATCTGGTGTGCAACCAGCAAGTAGGTGACTTCGTGGCGGCAGCCATCCGCGTGGCCATTGTCGATGGTGTGGCCTTCATCAATCCGGATGCCGCCCAGGCGCTGGGTGTAAGCAGCGGCGACACCGTGCGTGTGGTCGGCTTGCAGCAAGGCTGAGGAGAGACAGCATGATGATTATCCGTCCGATCGCACATAGCGATCTGCCCGGCCTGATGAATCTGGCACGCAGTGCCGGAGTCGGCCTTACCTCCTTGCCGGTGAACGAAGAACGCCTGTCGCGTCGCATCAGCCGTTCGGTACTGTCCTTTGCTGGTGAGCTGGACCGTGCCGACCAGGGCTATGTATTCGTGCTGGAAGACAGCGAAACCGGCCAGGTTGGTGGTATCTGCGCGCTGGAAGCCGCCGTTGGCCTGAAGGAGCCCTGGTACAACTACCGCGTGGGCACCATCGTGCACGCCTCGGACGAACTGGGCGTGTACTCGCGTCACGAAACCCTGTTCCTGTCCAACGACCATACCGGTTATTCCGAGCTGTGCACCTTGTTCCTGCATCCGGATTTCCGCGCCAACCGCAATGGCGGCCTGCTGTCGAAAAGCCGCTTCCTGTTCCTGGCGCAATTCCCGCAATTGTTCGGCAAGACCGTGGTGGCGGAAATGCGTGGCGTATCCGATGCCGATGGCCGCTCACCCTTCTGGGAAGGGCTGGGGCGTCACTTCTTCTCCATCGATTTTGCCCAGGCGGATTACCTCACCGGCGTCGGCCAAAAGGCTTTTGTCGCCGAGCTGATGCCCAAGCACCCGGTGTATGTCGATTTCCTGCCGGCTGATGCCCAGGCGGTAATCGGCAAGACGCACGACAACACCCGCCCGGCCGTGGCCATGCTGGAGTCCGAAGGCTTCCGCTACGAAGGCTATGTCGACATCTTTGATGCCGGCCCTACCGTGCAGGCCTATACCAGCGAGATTCGTGCGGTGAAGGAAAGCCGCACCGTGACCGCCCGCGTACTGGACCCGCTGCCCGAAGGGGAGCGTTGCCATTATCTGGTTTCCAATCAGTCGCTGACCGGTTTCCGGGTGATTCTGGCACAAGCGCCAGCCCCCACTCATGAATTCTGCCTGACGCCGGAACAGGCGCAGGCCCTGAACGTGCAGGAAGGCGACCACGTACGCTGCGTGGCACTGTCGCCCAAGGAGAACGCATGACCACTTTGTATATCAATGGACAATGGCTGGCCGGTGCCGGCGCAGACCTGAGCAAGACCAACCCGGCCACGGCGGAGCTCATCTGGCAAGGGCAGGGCGCGGATGACGCGCAGGTTGATCAGGCTGTTGTGGCGGCACGTCTGGCCTTCAAGTCCTGGGCACGCACTGCACTGGACGAGCGCATTGCCATCGCCCGCCGCTTTGGCGAACTGCTGACGGCCAGCAAGGATGCGCTGGCCACCATTATTGCCAAGGAAACCGGCAAGCCGATGTGGGAAGCGCTGACCGAAGTCACCACCATGGTCAACAAGGTGGATATCTCGGTGAAGTCCTATCACGAGCGTACCGGCGAGCGCGCCGCGCCCATGGGTGATGCCCAGGCGGTGCTGCGTCACAAGCCGCATGGTGTGGTGGCCGTGTTCGGCCCGTACAACTTCCCCGGTCATTTGCCCAATGGCCATATCGTTCCTGCGCTGCTGGCCGGTAACTGCGTGTTGTTCAAGCCGTCGGAACTGACACCGTGGACCGCACAGGAAACAGTGCGTCTGTGGGCGGAAGCTGGCTTGCCGGCCGGGGTGATTGCCCTGCTGCAAGGTGCGCGTGAAACCGGCATCGCACTGGCCGGCCACAAGGGTATCGACGGCCTGTTCTTTACCGGCAGCTCGGCCACTGGCGAACTGCTGCACCGCAATTTCGGCGGTCAGCCGGACAAGATTGTGGCCCTGGAAATGGGCGGTAACAATCCGCTGATCGTGGAAGACGTGGCCGATGTCGATGCCGCCGTGCATCACATCATCCAGTCCGCATTCGTGTCGGCGGGACAACGCTGCACCTGCGCACGTCGCCTGCTGGTGCCGCAAGGTGCGTGGGGTGATGCGCTGCTGGCTCGCCTGGTTGAAGTCACCGCCAAGCTGAAAGTGGGGCAGTACGACGAACAACCGGCACCGTTCATGGGTGCGGTAATTTCCAATGCCGCCGCCGAAGCCTTGCTCAAGGCCCAGGCCTGGCTGCTGGAAAACGGTGGCAAGAGCCTGCTGGAAATGCGTCGCCTGACGCCGGATGCCGCCATCCTGTCGCCCGGCATCATCGACAGCACTGCGGTGGAGCGCCCGGACGAAGAATTCTTCGGCCCGCTGCTGCAAGTCATCCGCTATGCCGATTTTGATGAAGCCATCGCCATTGCCAACGACACCCGCTTTGGCCTGGCCGGTGGCGTGCTGTCGGATAGCCGTGCCTTGTACGAACGCTATCTGCTGGAAAGCCGCGCTGGCGTGGTCAACTGGAACAAGCCGCTGACTGGTGCTTCCAGTGCTGCGCCGTTTGGTGGCATCGGTGCCTCGGGCAATCATCGCCCCAGCGCCTACTATGCCGCGGATTACTGCGCTTACCCGGTGGCCTCGCTGGAATGCGACAGCCTGACCGTGCCTGCCCAACTTTCTCCGGGGATTACACTGTGAACGCCTACGAAGTGAATTTTGACGGCCTGGTTGGGCCGACACATAACTACAGCGGCCTGTCCTTTGGCAATGTGGCTTCCACCAGCAATACCAAGGCAGTGTCCAACCCCAAGCTGGCCGCCAAGCAGGGTCTGGCCAAGATGAAGGCGCTGCACGACCTGGGATTCAAGCAGGGCGTGCTGGCCCCGCACGAGCGCCCGGACGTGGCCAGCCTGCGCCGCCTGGGTTTTTCCGGGACGGATGGCGAAGTGGTGGCCCGCGCCGCCAAGGAAGCCCCGGCCATTCTGGCGGCAGCTTCGTCCGCTTCCTGCATGTGGACGGCCAATGCCGCTACGGTGAGCCCGTCCGGCGATACCGCGGACAAGCGGGTGCACTTTACCCCGGCCAATCTGAACAACAAATTCCACCGTTCCATCGAGCATCCCACCACGCGCCGTCTGTTGCAGGCGATGTTTGCCGACGAACAGCACTTCATGGTGCATGAAGCCCTGCCGGCACAAATGCACTTTGGTGATGAAGGTGCGGCCAACCATACCCGCTTCTGTGCGGAATATGATGCTGCCGGGGTAGAGTTCTTCGTGTTCGGCGCGGCAGCATTCGATGGCCGTTACCCGGCCCCGCAGCGCTTCCCGGCGCGACAGACGCTGGAAGCCTGCCAGGCCGTGGCGCGCCTGCATGGTTTGTCGGAATCCGGCGTGGTATATGCCCAGCAGGACCCGGCTACCATCGATGCCGGTGTGTTCCACAACGACGTGATTTCGGTGGGCAACCGCAATGTGCTGTTCCACCATGAAAAGTCTTTCCTGGAGCAGGGCAGGGTGCTGGAAGAGCTGTCACGCAAGCTGGCGGCCGTGGGTGGGCAGTTTGTACCGGTGGAAGTACCGGATGCCGAAGTGAGCGTGGCCGAGGCAGTGAAGAGCTATCTGTTCAACAGCCAGCTGCTGTCCAAGCCGGATGGAAGCATGATCATCGTGGTGCCGGAAGAATGCCGCAACGTCGAGCGCGTGTGGAGCTATCTGCAAAAGATGAGCAGCAGCGGCGGCCCGATCAATGAAATCCGCGTGTTCGATCTCAAACAGTCGATGCAGAATGGCGGCGGCCCGGCTTGCCTGCGTTTGCGCGTGGCGATGTCGGCCAGCGAAATTGCTGCAGTCAACCAGGGCGTGCTGATGAACGATGAACTGTTCGCGACGCTGAACGCCTGGGTGGAACGGCATTACCGCGATCGACTGAGTGCGGATGATCTGGCCGACCCCTTGCTGCTGGACGAATGCCGCACAGCGCTGGACGAGCTGACGCGCATCATGCGGCTGGGTTCGGTTTACCCCTTCCAGCTGGCCTGAGCCAGATCATGCATCAGGGCAGGGCGATGTCTTCATTCCGGTCAGTCGCCCTGTTTCTGTCTATGTATAAAGCCACCTGCGGGTGGCTTTTGTGCTGTTATGGGGCGCTGCTGCATTTTTTGCCACATTGTGGGGCAAATTTCCCGTTTTCAGCGCCAAAAAACTGGCCCGACTCTTGCTATAGAGGCCGCAACAAACTGTTTTGTCTGTACTGCTTGCTTAATGATGTAGTGAGCCGACAAAAATTTTGCAGGCATGGGGTGTGTTCAGTCTGGCGGACGATTGTATCCCGAAGATTGTATGCATTCGAATGAGTGCGAAAATTCTGTGTTCGCATTGGAATGCGAATGAACATTTCTTTTCGGTTGCGAATATTTTCAAGGGGAAACATGTCAAAAATGTGAAAATGCAGGCTTTGCCAGGTGTGTTCTCGCGCAGTGAAGATATCCGATATTATCTTGCTGCAGCGCAGTAATATACTTGTGAAAAAGTCAATAAAATCAATAACTTGTAATAATCTTAAATGATTTGCCTTTTTGCTGTTTTTCACCGGTTTTTCAGATTGACAGTCGATTGAATCCACACGCATAATCCGTGCGGCTGTCAGACAGAAACCAGGAAAATGGTTCGATACGACAGGCAACAACTACAGGTGGCATAAGAAGAGGGGAAGCCCTACAAGCTGCTGGGTCGTTTAAATCAAAGGAGATCTCCCACGTGGACATTTTTTTCCAACAGATCCTCAATGGTCTGGTACTTGGTAGCATCTATGCGCTGATCGCGCTGGGTTACACCATGGTGTACGGGATCATGGGGCTCATCAACTTCGCCCATGGCGAAGTCGTGATGATTGGTGCAATGGTTTGCATTACCGTCGTTTCTACCCTGATGCACTCGGGTGTGGACCTTCCAGGCTGGGCTATCGTGCTGATCGGCACGCTGGTTGCCATTCCGGCTTGCGCCTTGCTGGGCTTTGTCATTGAGCGGGTGGCTTACCGTCCGTTGCGTGGCGCCCAGCGTCTGGCTCCGCTGATTACCGCGATTGGCTTGTCCATTTCGCTGCAGCAGATTGCCATCCTGATCTGGGGCCGCAACTACATCCCGTTCCCTGACCTGCTGAATGCAGACACCGTCAGCATCATGGGTGCCAGCATTACCAAGCTGCAAATCATGATCGTGGTGCTGTGCCTGGTGCTGATGACCGGCCTCCTGGTTGTGGTTGAGAAAACCAAGCTGGGTCGCGCCATGCGTGCCACCAGTCAGAACCCGGCCGTGGCCGGCCTGATGGGTGTCAACGTCAATACCATCATTTCCGCCACCTTCATGCTGGGCTCCGCCCTGGGTGCGATTGCCGGTGTAATGGTTGCTACCAACTATTCCCAAGCTCACTACTATATGGGCTTCATGATCGGCCTGAAGGCGTTTACCGCTGCGGTGCTGGGTGGTATCGGCAATCTGGGTGGTGCAGTGGCCGGCGGTATCCTGCTGGGCATCATCGAAAGCCTGGGTGCAGGTTACATCGGTCAGCTGACCGGTGGCTTCCTGGGTTCCAACTATCAGGACATCTTTGCCTTCATGGTGCTGATCCTGGTGCTGATTTTCCGTCCGTCCGGCCTGCTGGGCGAAAAGATGGCTGACCGCGCCTGATCCGGGGGAGAAATAACATGAGCAAGGCATTTGATTCCAAACAAATCGGGCTGTTCATCGCCAGCGGCATTGCCCTGTGCGTACTGCCCTTCGTGGTAGGCGGCGCGCTGGGTAATTCCTGGGTGCGTATCGTCGACTTCGCGCTGTTGTACGTGATGCTGGCACTGGGCCTTAACATCGTGGTGGGCTTTGCCGGCCTGCTCGACCTGGGCTTCATCGCCTTCTATGCCGTGGGTGCCTACACCTACGCATTGCTGGGTTCGCCGCACTTCGGCATTCACTGGCCCTTCTATGTCACCATTCCGCTGGGTGCGCTGTTTGCCGCCTTCTTCGGTATTCTGCTCGGTACTCCGGTACTGCGCCTGAAGGGTGACTATCTGGCCATCGTGACGCTGGGTTTCGGTGAAATCATCCGTATCTTCATGAACAACCTGAACGCGCCGGTCAACATCACCAACGGCCCGCAAGGTATCAACCTGATCGACCCGATCCGCGTTGGCGCTGCCGACCTGGGTTCGCCGATCAACCTGTTCGGCATGTCCCTGCCGCCGGTCTATCTGTACTACTACCTGTTCCTGGTATTGACCGTCATCGTGGTGATCATGGCTTCCCGCCTGCAGCACTCCCGTATCGGCCGTGCCTGGGTTGCGCTGCGTGAAGACCAGATTGCCGCTTCGGCCATGGGTATCAACATCCGCAACATCAAGCTGCTGGCCTTTGCACTGGGTGCGCTGTCCGGTGGTGTGGCTGGTGGCCTGTTCTCTGCCTTCCAGGGTTTTGTATCGCCGGAATCCTTCAGCTTGCTGGAGTCCATCATGATCCTGGCCATGATCGTTCTGGGTGGCATGGGTAACATCGCCGGTGTGATCCTGGGTGCTGTCGTGCTGACCATTGCGCCGGAAATCCTGCGTGACGTGATTGGCCCGCTGCAGATGAAGACCATGGGTCGCATGCTGATCGACCCGGAAAACGCCCGCATGCTGCTGTTCGGCATTGCCATGGTGGTGATGATGCTGGTTCGTCCGGAAGGCATGCTGCCGTCCAAGCGCCGCAAGGCCGAATTCAAGGACGCCAAAGAAGCGGCTGCGCAGAAAGGTTAAGTCATGGCTGAAGTACTGCTGAAAATCGAAGGCATCAACAAGCGTTTTGGCGGTCTGCACGCACTGAGCGATGTCGGCCTGACCATCAACAAGGGTGAAATCTACGGTCTGATCGGCCCGAACGGTGCCGGCAAGACCACGCTGTTCAACGTGCTGACCGGCCTGTACGTCCCGGACGAAGGTTCCTTCACCTTCGACGGCCACAACCTGTTCCAGGCCAAGCCGCACGTGGTGGTGAACGCCGGTATCGCCCGTACTTTCCAGAACATCCGTTTGTTCGCGGAAATGACTGCGCTGGAAAACGTGATGGTGGGTCGCCACATCCGTTCCAAGGCCGGCGCACTGGGCGCGGTACTGCGTGACCGGCGTACCCGCGAGGAAGAAAAGGCGATTACCGCCAAGGCCTGGGAACTGCTGGAATACGTAGGCATTGCCGACGTGGCCGACGAACGTGCCCGCAACCTGTCCTACGGCCACCAGCGTCGTCTGGAAATCGCCCGTGCGCTGGCCACCGAGCCCAAGCTGCTGGCACTGGACGAACCGGCTGCCGGTATGAACCCGCGTGAAACCGAAGAGCTCAAGGAGCTGATGAGCAAGATCGCCAAGAGCGGTACTACGGTTTTGCTGATTGAACACGACGTCAAACTCATGATGGGTCTGTGTGACCGTATTGCGGTGCTGGATTACGGCAAGAAGATTGCCGAGGGCATTCCGGAAGAAGTACGCAAGAACCCGAGAGTGATTGAAGCTTACCTGGGAGCGGCACACGCATGAGCCTTCTGGAAGTTAAAAACCTGCAAGTGGCTTACGGCGGCATTCAGGCTGTTCGTGGCGTGGATTTCCACATCAACCAGGGCGAGCTGGTCACCCTGATCGGTGCCAACGGTGCCGGCAAGACCACCACCCTGAAAACCCTGATCGGCATGGTGAAGCCGTCCGGCGGCAGCATCACTTACGATGGCAAGCTGAACGGTACCATTCCGTCCCACGACTATGTGCGTCATGGTCTGGTGATGGTGCCGGAAGGCCGTGGCATCTTCAGCAAGCTGACGGTGGAAGAAAACCTGCAAATGGGTGCCTACTACCGCAATGACAAGGCGGCCATCCAGAGCGAAATCGAGCGCGTGTACGAACTGTTCCCGCGCCTGAAAGAGCGTTACAAGCAGCTGGCCGGCACCCTGTCCGGCGGCGAACAGCAAATGGTGGCCATGGGCCGTGCCATGCTGTCCAAGCCCAAGCTGCTGCTGCTGGATGAACCGTCCATGGGACTGGCGCCCATCATCGTGGAAAAGATCTTCGAGATCATCCAGATGATTGCCAAGGAAGGCGTGACCATGCTGCTGGTGGAGCAGAACGCCAAACTGGCCCTGGAAGTGTCCCAGCGCGGTTATGTGATGGAAAGCGGCCGTATCACCATGGGTGGCCCGGCGCGCGAATTGCTCGACGACGAACGCGTGCGTAACGCCTACCTCGGCGAGTAAGCAAAAGAGTCTTCAATGACAGCAACGATTAGCCCCGAAGTACTGGTCCACCAGCTCTTCGGGGCCTTTTTATTGCCCCCGCTGCTTTTCATTCTCCCCGTCGCCCTGGGGCTGTTGCTGCGCCGCCGTGCGCCTGCCATGGGGGCCAGTCTGGTATGTGTCGGCCTGCTGCTGGCCTATCTGTTGTCCATTCCCCGTACTGCCATGTGGCTGAATGGCGGACTGGAGCGCTACCCCGTCGTTTCCACGGCCCAGCTGCAACAGCAACAGGCCATCGTGGTGCTGGGCGGCGGCAAGAAACCGGCTCCCGAATACGAGCGTAACGAACCCAGTGCCGATACCCAGACCCGGCTGCGCTACGCCGCCTTTCTGGCACGGCGCACTCATCTGCCTCTGCTGGTGACCGGTGGCTCGCCCTATGGTGGCGAGCCGGAAGGCGAGGTGATGGCGCGAACCCTGCAACAGGACTACGGCCTGTCAGTACGCTGGGTGGAAATGCAGTCCAATACCACGCTGGAGAACGCCCGTTACAGTGCGCTCATGCTGAAAAAGGCCGGTATCAGCCGTATCGTGCTGGTCAGCCAGGGCTGGCATTTGCGCCGCGCGCTGCCGTTTTTTCAGGCCCAGGGCCTGAATGTGCTGCCTGCACCCACCGGTTTTGTCCGTTATGATGGCGCAGGGCTGGCCTGGTATCTGCCCACCGGGCGGGCCATGCAGGAATGCCATTCCGCCTTGCGCGAATGGCTGGGCATTTTCTTTTACTCGGTACAAGGCTGGTTGCACGGCAGGGCCACGCAGCCGGATTGATGCCGGGTCAACTCCGAGCAAGAGGTGTGAAGCGTGAACGTTGCAGCCATCATCATCGGCGATGAATTATTGTCCGGCAAACGGCAGGACAAGCATTTGCAATCCCTGATCCGCATTCTGGCGGCGCGTGGCCTGAGCCTGGCCGCTGCGGAGTACGTGGGTGACGACCAGGCACGCATCACCGCCGCCTTGCAGCGTGCCTTTGCCAGCGGCGAACTGGTGTTCAGTTTTGGCGGCATCGGTGCCACCCCGGACGACCACACCCGCAGCTGTGCCGGACAGGCGCTGGGCTTGCCGCTGGAGGTTCACCCCGAAGCCGGTGCGCTGATCGAGGCACGCTTTGGCGAGGATGCCTATCCGCACCGCATCAATATGGCGATGTTCCCGTCAGGCAGCCGCATCATCCCCAATCCGGTGAACCAGATTGCCGGTTTCTCCCATGGTGATGTGCATTTCGTGCCGGGCTTTCCCGCCATGGCCTGGCCGATGATCGAATGGGTGCTGGACAGCCAGTACCGCCATCTGTTCAATGACAGCCCGGATGTGGAAGCCGGGGTGATTGCGCTGAATGCGCGCGAGGGCGACCTGATCACCCTGATGCAGGATTTCAGCCAGCGTTATCCTGCCCTCAAGCTGTCCAGCCTGCCCAGTTTTGGCAACGAAACCATTCCGCAGATGCACATCGACTTCGGCTTCACCGGCCAGCGCCAGCTGGTGGACATTGCCATTGCCGAATGGCGCAAGGCACTGACGGCGGCGGGGTATACCTTGCGCGAACGGTCTTGATCTGTTGTGTGGCACAGCTGAGAAAGGGGCTTTACGCCCCTTTTTGTTTTGTTGGACCTTGCCTCAGCGCCCGGTTTTCAGCTGTGTCCACAGCCGGTTTTGCAGCCGCATGATGTCAGCCGGTACCGGCTCCAGCAGGAACAGCTTGTTGATGAGGGCCGGTGGCGGGTAGATGGCCGGGTCGTTGGCAATCTCCGGTTTTACGAACTTGCGCGCCGCCGCATTGGCAGTAGGGTAGAACACGGTATTGGTGATGCCGGCGTTCACCTGCGGAGTTTGCATGTAGTTGATCCACTGCAGGGCGGAATCGACATTCTTGGCTCCCTTGGGAATCACCATCACGTCAAACCACAGCGGTGCACCGGTCCGGGGAATGTAATAGGCCAGCTGGTAGGGGCGTTTGGCTTCGGCGGCGCGGGTTTTGGCGATCACCACGTCACCGGAGTAGCCCAGCACCATGCAGATATCGCCATTGGCCAGTTCATTGATATAGCCGGACGAGCTGAAACGCTTGATATAGGGGCGGATTTTTTGCAGGGTCTGGAAGGCCGCCTGATAGTCGGCCGGGTTGCGGCTGTTAGGTTGCTTGCCCAGATAGTGCAGGGTGGTGGCGAACACGGCCTTGGCATCGTCCAGTACCGAAATGCCGCAGCCTTTCAGTTTTGCCGCTTTTTGCGGGTTGAACAGATTGTCCCAGTCGTCCAGCGGCGCGTCCTTGCCCAGTAGCGGCTGTACCTTGGTCAGGTTGTAGCCCAGGCCGTCGGTTCCGTAGGCCCAGGGAACACCATACAGATTGCCCGGGTCGGCACCGGCTATCTTGGCCATCAGTGCCGAGTCCAGGTTACGCAGATTGGGCAGCTTGCTCTTGTCCAGCTTCTGGAAGGCCCCGGCCTGAATCTGCTTGGCCATGAAGTCCGAGGTGGGAGTAACGATGTCGTAGCCGGAGCTGCCGGTCAGCAGCTTGGATTGCAGGGTTTCATTGCTGTCGTAGTTGTCGTAGCGCACCTTGATGCCGGTCTGCTTTTCAAAGCCGGGAATGGTGTCCTTGGCAATGTAGTCGGACCAGTTATAGACATTCAGCACCCCGGCGGCGCTGGACGCCTGGCTGGCAGCGGCCAGCAACAGGGCGGAGGCAAGCAGATTTCTGGTTTTCATGGCTGGTTTCCTGAGCGGTTGTATACGTCGTCATGAAAGACCTTGGACTGTTGCTGTCTGGCATGGTTTCGCTACGCGCATGACAACCGTCCAAACTGCCCTGTGTGAATACGCCGGATGCAAAAAAGCCCGGCACCAGGCCGGGCAGGGACAGACAAGAAACCGGATTCAGTCTTGCGGATGGAAATACTGCAGGATGCTGGAAAAATCCAGCTGGCCATTACCGGCAGCCGCATGGTTCTCGTACAGATTGCGCGCCAGCGTGCCCAGTGGTGTGGCGGCATGGCTGTCCAGCGCGGTGGTTTCGGCCAGGCCCAGGTCTTTGAGCATCAGCGCAGTCATGAAGCCGCCGCTATAGCCACGGCTGCCGGGGCGGTTTCCATCACCCCCGGCCATGGGTTGTACAGCTCCAGCGCCCAGTTGCGGCCGGAGCTCTTGCTCATGATGTCCGACAGTACTTTCGGGTCCAGCCCGTTCTTCACCCCCAGTGCCAGCGCCTCGGCGGTGCCTGCCATCAGGATGCCCAGCAGCATGTTGTTGCAGATCTTGGCGGTCTGGCCCGCGCCGTTGCCACCAGCGTGGAAAATGTTCTTGCCCATGGCCTCCAGCAACGGGCGTGCTTCGGCCAGATCGGCCTCGTCACCGCCGACGATAAAGGTGAGCGTACCGGCAGCTGCCCCGGCGGTGCCGCCGGAAACCGGCGCGTCCAGCATGCGCAGGCCAGCTGCAGTGGCAGCATCGGCCACCTTGCGTGCATCGCTGGCGGCGATAGTGCTGCAGTCAATCACCAGCGTACCCTTGGGCAGGCTGGCAAACAGCCCTTGCTCGCCCAGATACAGCGCCTGCACATGCTTGCCGGCGGGCAGCATGGAAATCACCACGCTGGCACCTTGTACGGCGTCCAGTGCGCTGCTGGCGGCACGGGCACCGGCGGCTTGCAGCCTGGCCAGTGCGTCGGCGGACAAATCGAAAGCGGCGACGCTAAACCCCTTGGCCACCAGATTGAGCGCCATCGGCCCACCCATATTGCCCAGTCCGATGAAGGCGATGTGTGTCATTGTCTCTCTCCTCTTTTGTTGTACTTAAGGCAAGGTGGCCAAAGGGTGCTGCTCTGCCGGCCACGGTGCCACAAAGTGGCTGTCCACCCACTCCTGCGGGATGTCGGCCAGCTGGCGGTAGTGCCATTGCGGTTGCCTGTCCTTGTCCACCAGCAGCGCACGCACACCTTCGCGGAAGTCCGGTTTGTGGCAGAAGTTGAGCGACAGGATCAGCTCCATGCGCAGCGCTTCGGCCAGCGACAGGTGGCGGGCGCGCTGGAAGATTTCCCAGGTCACGGCGGCGGACACCGGGCAGCCGTGGCGGAAGTTTTTGGCGGCACTGGCCAGCCAGTCGTCGTCGAACTGCCAGCTGCCCAGGGCATCGGCCACGCTGGCGAGGTCGCCCATGCTCATCAGCTGATGAATGGTCAGCAGATTGGGGGCGACATTGGACGCTGGCAGGCTGCTGCGCGCGGCGTGTTCCAGCTGGCTGAGCAGGGCGGAAACCTGGGCGCTGCGGGTGGCGCTGTCGGCATCCCAGTATTGCTGTTGCAGCTGCTCCAGCAACTGCGGCCAGGCATCGCTGGCCAGCACGTGGTCGGCCAGATTGCAGATCAGCGCATCATGCGCATTCAGTGGCGCGCCGGTCAGGCCGAGGAACAGGCCGACGCGGGCTGGCATGCGTTGCAGAAACCAGCTGCCGGCTACGTCCGGATACAGGCCGATGGTGATTTCCGGCATGGCAATGCGGGTGGCGCTGGTGGCCACGCGGTGGCTGGCCCCGGCCATCAGGCCCAGTCCGCCACCCATCACGATGCCATGCCCCCACACGATGAGCGGCTTGGCATAGCAGTGGATGTGGTAGTCCAGCGCGTATTCTTCGCGGAAGAAGGCCAGCGCCTGCGGCTGCGGGTGGCTGTCGTCGCTCAGCAGCGCTTCGCGCAGGGCGCGCACATCGCCACCGGCGCAGAAGGCCTTTTCGCCAGTACCGCGCAGCAGCACGGCGGCGATGCCGGAGTCAGCTTCCCAGGCGGCAAGCTTGGCTTGCAGCAGGCGGATCATCTCCAGCGTCAGCGCATTGAGCGATTTTTCGCTGTTGAGGGTGGCAATGCCGATGCGTTTGCCATCGGCACAGCGGCGTTCTTCAAACAAGACAACATCGGGCATGACGGCTCCTGTCAGCGGTTGTGCCATTGCGGGCTGCGCTTGGCCAGAAAGGCCTGCACGCCTTCTTGCTGGTCGGCAGTATCGAACAGCTTGATGAACTGCTCGCGTTCGTGAATCAGGTTATAGCCGGGCGGCTCGATGCGCGCGCGCTGTACCAGCTGCTTGCACACCTTGACCGAGGAGGGGGACTGGCGCGCCACTTTTTCCGCTAGCTTGAGCGCGGCTTCCAGCGCCTGGCCCTGACCGACCACTTCTTCCACCAGGCCGATGCGTTCGGCGGTGTCGGCATCCACCCGCTCGCCACACAGAATCATGCGCTTGGCCCAGCCTTCGCCCACCAGCCATGGCA
The DNA here is from genome assembly GCF_001515305.1 of Aquitalea pelogenes. Classification (GTDB taxonomy): domain Bacteria; phylum Pseudomonadota; class Gammaproteobacteria; order Burkholderiales; family Chromobacteriaceae; genus Aquitalea; species Aquitalea pelogenes. Next base: position 12,950 of record NZ_LNQV01000043.1, on the reverse strand, counting down.
ATTGCTGGGTGCCGCCAGCGCAGGGCAGCAGGCCGACTGCGGCTTCCGGCAGCGCCATTTGTGCCTGGACTTCGGCAATGCGGATGTCGCAGGCCAGCGCGCATTCCAGCCCGCCGCCCATGGCATAGCCGTTGATGGCGGCAATGCTGACACCACGGAAGGCGGCCAGCGCCTCGAAGGCCTCGCCGAACAGCATGGTCATTTCGGTGGCCACGAGCTTGTTGCCGTCGGCAAACAGGTTCAGGTCGGCTCCGGCGGAGAAGAACTTGCTGCCGCTTCCGGTAATCACCAGTGCGTAGATGTTGTCGTCCGCGTTCAGGTCTGCCACCAGTTGCTTGAGCGCGTTCAGGCTGGCGCGGTTCCAGGTGTTGGCTGGCGGGTTGTCGATGGTGACCTGGGCGGTGTGGCCGCGTTTTTCCACTTGCAGATGAGCGTAATGTGTCATGGCGTTCCCGATCATTGGTAAGTAGTACCTACAGTCTGTATACGATCTTTGCTGTCCTGAATCCGCTGCGCGGATGCCGGTTTGGTTTGCCTGGCCTGCGGCTGCCCGCTGGATCCTGTCAGTCCCGAGGCGCGGCTGAACTCGCCCTGTGCTAGCGTCGCAGGGCTCAAACATGCAGCCGCTTCGACCCGCTAACAAAATCCCCGCTCCAGCGTTGCGCCGCCTTGCCGTACGCCATGTACTGTCTGCGGCGGCGCGCCTTGGCCCGGGTTCTCTACGATGTTTTGTTAGCAGCTCTTAATACCTCGGGCCTGCCATCCGGCGGCAGGCTTGATGGGGCCGTGGCTGCGTCGTCAACATCAATCCTGTATTGCAACATGCACCACACAAACAGGGTGCATGGAGGTTCTCAACGGAGGTTCTCCAGCGCGCCGTCCTTCAGCAACTGCCGGGCGACGATCATGCGCATCACTTCGTTGGTGCCTTCCAGAATCTGATGCACGCGGGCATCGCGTACATGGCGCTCCAGCGGGAAGTCCTTCAGGTAGCCATAGCCGCCAAACAGCTGCAAGGCATTATTGGCGACATTGAATGACAGATCGGTGGCAAAGCGCTTGGCCATGGCACAGTAGGCACTGGCGTCGGTGCTGCCGCTGTCAAGCTTGAATGCCGCCAGACGTACCATCTGGCGCGCGGCCACCAGCTCGGTCAGCATGTCGGCCAGGCGGAATTGCACGGTCTGGAAGTCGGCCAGCGGCTGGCCGAACTGCTGCCGCTCCTGCACATAGCGCTGGGCGGCATTCAGCGCGGCCTGGGCGGTGCCGACGGCGCAGGTGGCGATATTGATGCGGCCACCATCCAGCCCCTTCATGGCATAGGCAAAGCCCATGCCTTCCTCGCCCAGCAGGTTGCCTGCCGGAATTTCCACATTGTCGAAGGTGATGGCGCGGGTGGGCTGGCTGTTCCAGCCCATTTTCTTTTCCTTCTTGCCATACTGCACGCCGGGTGCGTTGGCGGGCACCACAAAGGCCGACACGCCTTTGGGGCCGGGGCCGCCGGTACGGGCCATCACTACCAGCACATCGGTGCTGCCTGCGCCGGAGATGAACATCTTGCTGCCGTTCAGCACATAGACTTCGCCCTTTTTCTCGGCGCGGGTCTTGAGCGAGGCGGCATCGGAGCCGGCACCCGGCTCGGTCAGACAGTAGCTGCCCAGCACTTCGCCGCTCACCATGCGTGGCACCCATTCTCCGGCCAGCGTGGCGCTGCCGAAGCTGGCAATCATCCAGCTCACCATATTGTGGATGGTGAGATAGGCGGCGGTGGAAGTGCAGCCGGCGGCCAGTTCTTCAAACACGATGGCCGAATCCAGCCGCGACAGGCCCAGCCCGCCGTGGCTTTCCGGGGTGTACAGGCCGAGAAAGCCCATGTCACCGGCTTCGCGGATGGTGGCAAGCGGGAAGGTTTCTTCCAGGTCCCATTCGGCGGCAAACGGGGCCAGGCGGCTGCTGGCAAAGTCGCGCGCGCTGTCCTGGAAGGCCAGTTGCTGTTCGTTGAGTGCAAAGTCCATGTCGGTTTCTCCTCTTGCAGCAGCCGGGCCGGTGGGGGATGGCGGCCTGCTGCTGTCTTGTTTTATCTGACGTGAATCGGTCTGCCTTGATCAGTGCAACTCAGCGCAGCGAAATGGTGGTGTGCACCTTGCCGCTGCTGGCCTCGTCGTCGAACCAGCGGCTGGTGACGGTTTTGGTCTGGGTGTAGAACAGGATCACCTGCTTGCCATATGGGCCGAGGTCGCCCAGTTTGGAGCCGCGCGAGCCGGTAAAGCTGAACAGTGGCACCGGCACCGGAATCGGCACATTGATGCCGACCTGACCGACGTCGATGTCCTCCTGGAAGCGCCGTGCGGCAGCACCGCTCTGGGTGAAGATGGCGGTGCCGTTGCCATTGGGGTTGGCATTGATGATGGCAATGGCCTCATCCAGCGTGTCCACGCCCAGCAGGCACAGCACCGGGCCGAAGATTTCCTGCCGGTAAATGGCCATGTCTGTGGTGACGCCAGAGAAAATGGTGGGGCCGACAAAGTTGCCCTCCGGGTAGCCATCCACTTGTACTTCCCGGCCATCCAGCTCCAGCACCGCGCCTTCGGCCACGCCTTGCTTGATCAGGCCAGTTACCGTTCGCGGGCAGCGCAGGAAATCAGCGGGCCCAGGTCCGGGTTGTCCTTGCCTGCGCCCACGCGCAGGGACTTGGCCTTGGCCACCAGATCGGGAATCCAGCTGCGCGCTTCACCCACCAGCACCGCCACGCTCAAGGCCATGCAGCGCTGGCCGGCCGCGCCGAATGCCGCGCCGGTGAGCTGGTTCAGCGCCTGTTCCTTGTTGGCGTCCGGCAGCACGATGGCGTGGTTCTTGGCGCCCATCATGCATTGCACCCGTTTGCCGGCCAGGCTGGCGCGGTTGTAAACGTGGGTGCCGACGCGGCTGGAGCCGACAAAGGAGATGGCCTTGATGTCCGGGTGGTCGCAAATGGCATTCACCACCGCTTCGCCGCCATGCACCACATTCAGCACGCCCGCCGGGATGCCAGCCTGCAAGGCCAGTTCCACCAGCTGCATGGTCACCATCGGGTCCTGTTCGGACGGTTTCAGCACAAAGGTATTGCCGGTGGCGATGGCCATCGGGAACATCCACAGCGGAATCATCGCCGGGAAGTTGAAAGGGGTGATGCCGGCACATACGCCCAGTGGCTGTTGCACGGTGTAGGTATCCACGCCTCCGGCCACGTTTTCGGCGTATTCACCCAGTTGCAGATTGCCAATGCTGGCGGCGTGTTCCACCACTTCCAGACCGCGGAAGATATCGCCCTCGGCATCGGCCAGGGTTTTGCCCTGTTCTGCCGTCAGTAGCGCGGCCAGTTCCTTCATGTGCTCGCGGATCAACTGCTGGTACTTGAGGAAAATCCGTGCGCGGGTGCCGATGGGGGTTTTCTTCCAGCTGGCAAAGGCCGTTTTGGCGCTGGCGACCGCGGCCTCGACTTCCCCGGCAGTGGCCATGGGGACCCGTGCCAGTACTTCTTGCGTGGCCGGGTTGATGATGTCGCGCCACTCTTGGCTCTGCGATTCGACGAATTCACCGTTGATCAGCAGCTTGACGCTGGGAACAGCCTGTTTCATCTGCAACTCTCCTGTGCTTGGCGGCTTGTGTGCCGTCTTGGTATGTCAGTCGTAGTGATAAAAACCCTTGCCACTCTTGCGACCCAGATGCCCGGCCGCCACCAGCTGTGCCAGCAGCGGGCAGGCGCGGTATTTGCTGTCACGGAATTCGGTATAAAGGATGTCCATGATGGACAGGCAGGTATCCAGGCCAATCAGGTCGGCCAGTGCCAGCGGGCCGATAGGGTGGTTCATGCCCAGCTTCATCACGGTGTCGATGTCTTCCGCCGTGGCCAGGTTTTCGAACAGGGCAAAGGCCGCTTCGTTGATCATCGGCATCAGGATGCGGTTGGAGACAAAGCCCGGCCCGTCCTTCACCGTCACCGGGGTCTTGCCCAGCGCCACCGCCAGTTCGAATACCTTCTGGTAAGTGTGGTCGGCGGTCTGGATGGCGCGGATGATTTCCACCAGCTGCATCAAAGGCACCGGGTTCATGAAGTGCATGCCCACCACGCGTTCTGGCTGTGGCACCCAGGCGGCAATGCGGGTGAGCGAAATGGACGAGGTGTTGGATGCCAGAATGGCGTCTGCCCGCACCACGCTGCCCAGTTCGCGGAAGATGGACTCCTTGATGGCCGGGTTTTCGGTAGCGGCTTCGACGACCAGATCACGGTCGGCCAGCTCGGCCAGCCGGGTGGTGGGGTGGATGCGCGCCAGAATGCCGGCGATGTCGGCTTCGGCAATGCTGCCTTTCTTGGCCATGCGCGCCAGGCTGTTGCCAATGGCGGCCAGCCCCTTGTGCAGGGCTGCCTCGCTGACATCGGCCAGCCGCACTGCAAAGCCATGCATGGCAAACACCTGGGCAATGCCGTTGCCCATGGTGCCTGCTCCAACCACGCCGATTTTTTGTGTTGTCATGTGCTGTTCTCCTGCGTTGTTTTTATCACAATAACTTGACGTTTACGTCAACGTCAATCAACAATCTGGCATCGGGGATCAAAACACGGCTGTCTGCTGCCAGCAGGCAAAGGGCAGGGCCAAAACAACAACAGGGGAACAGGCATGCAAGGCGTGACCTACAGTATCAGCCAGCTGGCACAGGAATTTGACGTCACCACGCGCACCATCCGCTTTTACGAAGACCAGGGGCTGCTGGAGCCGCAGCGCGATGGCCAGCGCCGCATCTATACCCGGCGCGACCGGGTGCGGCTGATGCTGATTCTGCGTGGCAAGCGCATCGGCCTGTCCTTGCTGGAAATCCGCGAGCTGTTCGATTTGTACGATGCCGCCAGCAACGACGAACCGCAGCTGCGCGAATTCATCCGCATCCTCAGCCGCAAGGAACAGCAATTGCAGGAACAACTGGACGATATCCGCGTGGTGATGGGGGAAATCAGCCAGATCCGCAGCCAGTGCGAAAAGGCACTGGGCAAACAGGCAGCATCAACACCGTAGCCGGGCAAGCAAGCCATTCAGGAAGGAACAGACAGATGCAACAGCAAGAATCGATTGTGATTGTGGGCATGGCCCGTACCGCCATGGGCGGCTTTCAGGGCATGTTTGCCAGCCAGACGGCCAGCCAGCTGGGTGCAGCTGCCATTCGCGCCGCCGTAGAGCGGGCTGGTGTGGCTGCCGAGGATGTCGACGAGGTGATCATGGGCTGTGTGCTGCCCGCCGGTCAGGGCCAGGCCCCGGCCCGCCAGGCTGCGCTGGGAGCCGGACTGCCGCTGGCGGCCGGTTGCACCACCATCAACAAGATGTGTGGCTCCGGCATGAAAGCCGCCATGCTGGCGCACGACCTGCTATTGGCGGGCTCGGCCAGCGTGATGGTGGCCGGTGGCATGGAGAGCATGAGCAATTCGCCCTATCTGATTCCCAAGGCGCGTGGTGGCCTGCGGCTGGGGCATGGTGAAATCAAGGACCACATGTTCCTCGACGGGCTGGAAGATGCCTATGACAAGGGCAAGCTGATGGGCGTGTTTGCCGAAAACTGTGCCGGTGATTACGGCTTCAGCCGCGAAGCACAGGACGCCTTTGCCATCGCCTCGCTCACCCGCGCCCAGCAAGCCATTGCCGAGGGCCGCTTCCGCGAGGAAATCACCCCGGTGCTGGTGGAGGGCAAGACAGCTACGCAAGCCATGGAAATTGACGAGCAGCCGCTCAAGGCCCGGCTCGACAAGATTGCCAGCCTGAAACCGGCTTTTCGCAAGGACGGCACGGTGACGGCGGCCAATTCCAGCTCCATTTCCGATGGTGCCGCCGCGCTGGTGTTGATGACGGCGAGCGAAGCCGCCCGTCGCGGTCTCAAGCCGCTGGCCCGCTTGGTAGCGCATGCCACCCACGCGCAGGAGCCTGGCCTGTTCACTACCGCGCCGGTGGGGGCCATGCGCAAGCTGTTGGCCAGGACCGGCTGGACGGTGGGCGATGTCGACCTGTTTGAAATCAACGAAGCCTTTGCCGTGGTGACCATGGCGGCCATGCAGGAGCTGGGCTTGCCGCATGACAAGGTAAATGTGCATGGCGGGGCCTGTGCACTGGGCCACCCGATTGGCGCATCTGGCGCGCGGGTGATGGTGACCCTGCTGTCCGCCCTGCGTCAGCATGGCGGCAAACGCGGCGTGGCCAGCCTGTGCATTGGTGGTGGCGAGGCCACGGCGGTGGCGCTGGAACTGTTGTAACTACAGCCCGTGCAACAAAAAAGCGCCCTGCAGGGCGCTTTTTTCATGGAAGCAAACCGCTAGCCAAGTTGGCTTAGCGACGCTCTTCCTGTATATCACACGGCGGCTCGGACTCCTCGGTTTGCTCCGGGTAATCCTCCGGCCGCAGCCAGTGGCGGAACAGGGTAAAGCCCACGGCCAGCAGGGTAGGGCCGATGAACAGGCCCAGCAGGCCCCAGGCCAGCAGACCGCCAATCACCCCCATGAAAATGATGGACAAGGGCATTTGTGCGCCCTGGCTGATCAGCAGCGGCTTGAGCACGTTGTCGATGGTATTGACCAGCAAGAAGCCCCACGCCAGCAGGAAAATGCCCATGCCGGTCTCTCCCGAGTAAAACACCCAGCCGGCAGCGGGCAGCCAGATGATCAGCGTGGGCAGCTGCGCCACCGCCACGATGAAGCACAGAAAGCCCAGCACCAGTGCACCGGGCACCCCGGCAATCAACAGGCCGATCACGCACAGCACGGTTTGTGCCAGTGCCGTGCCCACCACCCCGGTGGTGACGCTGCGGATGGTACGCGCAATCACCTCGGGCAATTCGTCTGCCGTGGCGCCGCCCAGCTTGCTGATGGCCAGTTCTGCGGCGTCCCACAGCTTGTCACCATTGATCAGCAACAGGCCGGCAATCACGATGGCCAGCACGATTTCCAGCATGCTCAGGCTGGCCGCAGCCCCGCTTTCCAGTGCCCACAAGGCGGCCTTGTTGATGGCCGGGCGGATTTTGTCGATAAAGCCCGGCAGGTCCAGTTGCACGCTCATCCAGAACTTGTGCAGTGACTCGCCCACCAGCGGCAGGGTGTTGACCCAGGCCGGGGCATTGGGCAGGTGAATGCTGGTGAGGTCACGCGACATGGATGCCAGTTGCGGAATGGTATCGGCCAGCGTCAGCGCCATCAGGCCGATGGGAATGGCCAGCGTCAGCGACAGCGCACCCACAATGATGACTGCCGCCAGCTTGGCGCGGCCATTGAGCCGCAGGCGCAGCCGTGTAAACAGCGGCCAGGCGGAAATGGCAATGATGGCGGCCCAGGTCAGCGCACCCAGAAACGGTTGAATGACCTTGAGACAGGACAGGATGAGCAGGCCCATCACGGCGATGCGCAACACGGCCATCACACTGATGCTGGGAAAGGGTTTGGGCGGCATGAGGAAATCCGGAGTCTGAGTGAAAAAGGCAGGCACAAAGCCTGCCCGATGGTGTGACACGTTAATGGATCAACCCGCCAACTTCAAGCCAGCGCAACGCGGGAAACCCTGTTTCCCGGATTATCCGGCCCGTTTATCTCACCTTGACCATGATGCGCAGCACGCCCCACTGTCGGCCTTGTACCACGATGGGGGCCGAATAGTTTTTCATCAGGTCAAAGCGGCCACCACCCATATTGCGGCGGTAGGTCTGGACCAGAAAGGGCTTCTTGGTCTTCATCTGGTTGAGCGAGGTGCGGTCCAGCTGACGCGTTCTGGCGCGGGAGTTGGCTGCATTCCATATCGGGTCAGCAGTGGGCGGTTTGGCAAATTCCCGGTTGATGATCGGGTAGTAATTGTTCATGTCGCCCGGTGTGCAGGCGATGATGTCGGGCGAGGAGTCGACAATTTCATTGCACAGCGGCCCCAGATGGCGGGCGCAGAATTCGGTGTTGCGCGTCAGGTAGTGCGGTGGCGTGATATCCGGTACTTGCTGGTACTGGGTATCGAACAGGTCATTGATGGAAATTTCGCCGCGTTGCACCGCATCTTCAAACAGTGTGGACACCTGTTTGGCCGACGCCACGATTTTCTCGATAAACGGTGTGTCCACTGTCTTGATGCCGGCTTCGGAAGTCAGCGAAACCAGGTCCTCGCTCATGTTCAGCAGTGAGGCGGTATGGCCCTTGATGACTTCGATATCCTTCAGTGATTCCCGCGTGGTTTCCGCCACAACCCGGATTTCTTCTTCAATATGACGGCAGTGTTCGCGGTTACCCACCGCTTCTTCCACAATCCCGGCCACCGATTGCTTGACCTGGGCCAGGTCCTTGCTGATCTGGTCAATGCGGGTGACGGCCGAACCAATCTCGCCCGTGCCGGAACGCGCTGCCTGGGCAACCTGTGAGGCGGCGCGGCTGTTGGCGATCAGCGAATCCACCTGGCTGCTGAGCGCACTGAGCGTGGCCTGAATCATTTGCACCGCGCCCTCGGTCTGGGCTGACAGGTTCTTGACGTTATCTGCCACCACGGCAAAACCGCGGCCGGCCTCTCCGGCGCGGGCCGCCTCGATGGACGCATTCAGCGCCAGCAGATTGGTTTGCTTGGCGACATCGTTGACGGTTTTGGAAACCTGGGAGACATGTTCCAGCGAGGTGAGGATTTCCGGCAGCTTGGCTTCGATCTGGCCAACACCGTCCACCAGCTCAAGAATGGCATCCAGTGCCACTTTGACGGTGGCACGGGTTTCTTCCATGCAGGTGGCCGCCTCGGTGGCATTTTTGTGGGTGGATTCGGCGGCATCGCCGATACGGGTGTTGGCCCCGGACAGCGAATGTACCGCCTCGACCATCGATGCCATTTTCTCCGTGCGGCTGGTGGCGCGCGCATGCACCGTGTCCACCCTGCCGTCAATTTCCACCGATTCAATGCCCAGCCGGCCAACGCGCTCGGCCAGCGCGGTAACGGTGCGGCGCAAGGTATCTTCCGACACGGCATCTTGCGGCCCGGTCGCTGCGGGCCGATCACTCTTCACCCAAAACATGAGACCCATCATTCCCCCAACATTCATCTGCGGTTTGATTTGCGGCACGCAAGTTGCTGGCATGGCCTGTCAGTACGACCCAAAATTTTGCACTGCACAATGCTATCAGAATAGCACGCAAAACAGGATCAGTACGTACAGGAACTGAACCCTGCCCGTACTGATCCTCGATATTAGCGATAATGATGATGAATGTTAATGACATTTGAATTAAGGCAACATGTTTTGCAGTTGGCGGGCAAATTCGGCAGCCGGGGTAAAGCCGATCACCCGACCCTTTTCCTGAGCTGCCGGGTCAAACAGGATGATGCCCGGAGGGCCGAACAGACCAAAGCGCTTGAGCAGGGCCTGATGTTGCGGCAGGTTGGTCGTGACATCCGCCCGCAGCAATACGAAGCGCTGCATCAGCGGACTCACCGCAGCGTCGGGAAAGGTCTCGCTTTCCATCTCCTTGCACGACACACACCAGTCGGCATAGAAATCCAGCAGCAGCGGTTTGCCGCTGGCGCGGGCTTCGGCCAGTTTGCTGTCCAGCTCGGCCGTGCTGCTGACCGTGGCAAACACCGGCTGCTGGCTGATGCCGGCTTGTGCCTTGTTGCCCGCCAGCCATTTCAGCGGATAGCGTGGGTCGGTTTCCCCGGCCAGCGCCCCGGCCAGCTGCGCTGCCCCCACCAGGAACAGCAGCAGGCCCAGGCCCTTGCCCAGCTTGTGGCTGATGTGGGCATTGCCCGGCAGGGTTTCAAATGCCTTCAGGAACACGGCACAGCCCACGCACAGCACCGCCCACAGCAGCAGTACCAGCATGGCAGGCAGGAAGGGCGTGGCCATCCAGATGGCCAGCGCCAGCATCAGCACGCCAAAGGCAGATTTCACCGCCTTCATCCAGCCACCGGCGCGCGGCAGCACGTGGCCGCCAAACGTGCCGATCAGGATCAGCGGCAAACCCAGCCCCAGCGCCATTGCATACAGCGCCGCACCACCCAGCACGGCGTCGCCGGTGCTGCCGATATAGCCCAGCGCCAGCGCCAGCGGCGGGGCCACGCACGGGCCGATGATCAGCGCGGACAGCGCACCCATGGCAAACACCGTCGCCAGCTTACCGCCGGACAGGCGGTTGGAAGCATTGGCCAGCCGCGATTGCAGCGCCGAAGGCAGCTGGATGGTGTAGAGGTCGAACATGGACAGGGCAAACACCACCATCAGCACGCTGGCGCTGAGGATGACGGCAGGCTGTTGCAGCCAGACGGTGAGCAGCGAACCGGTGAGTCCGGCGATGATGCCGATCACCGTGTAGGTGAGCGCCAGTCCCTGCACATAAGTCAGTGACAGCCAGAAGCCGCGCTGGCGGGTGATGTGCTGGCCTTCCCCGGCAATCAGCGAGGACACGATGGGTAGCAGCGGATACATGCAGGCAGTGAAGGCCATGCCGATACCGGCCAAGAGGAAGCTGCCCAGTGTGGCCAGCCAGCCCTTGGCCGCCAGATTGCCGCCACTACCCGCCGGCTTTCCCGGCGTGGCATCTGCCAGCCAGCTGCTGCTGCCATTGCTGGCGCTGCCGTAGGCATTGATGTCCAGATGATGGGTGTAGGGCGGGTAGCACACGCCGGCGGTGGAGCAGCCTTGCAGTTTCACGTTCAGCTTGAAACTGGCCGGTGCGCCGGGATGCAGCGGCAGCTTGATCAGCTGCTGGCCATGGTAAATCACCTGCTGGCCAAAAAAGGCGTCCTGCTTGGTCTGGCCGGGCGGCAAGACCGGGCTGCCCAGCAAGCCAGCCGGTTCGGTGCTGAAACTCAGGCGGTCGCGGTACACGTAATAGTTGTCCGCCACCTTCAGTTGCAGCAGCAGGTGGTCCGGCTGGCGTTCCACGCTGACGGCAAAGGCTTTTTCCGGTGGCAGCAGGTCTGCCTGGTTCACCGCCAGTGCGGCAGTGTTCAGACCCAGCAGGCCAAGCAGCGCAAGCAGGCGCCACAAGGGGGACAACAGGCGTAACAGGGAGTGCGGCATGATGGTGCGTTATCTGGAAGATGCAAGGGTTGACCAGCAAGGTGACCGCCGGTTCCGTGCCGGCTGGTGGCCGCAAGCGGTTTGCCTGGTCACGGCGGCTGGCAAAGCGCCATTTTACGGTAGTATCGACGCATAACAAATCAAAATGGGCGCAACACCACATCATGCAGGACATCATTCATTTTGCCCACGCCAACAGCTTTCCCGCGCCGGTATACGGCAAGCTGCTGCGCGCACTGGGTCAGCACTACCAGCTGGGCTGGCTGGATTGCATCGGCCACGACCCGCAGTATCCGGTGACGGACTGCTGGCCGCATCTGGTGGACGAAACCATTGCCGTGCTCAGCCGCTATGGCCAGCCGGTGATTGGTGTCGGCCATTCACTGGGCGGCTATCTGCTGTTTTATGCCGCCATCCGTGCACCGGAACTGTTCAAGGCACTGGTGATTCTGGATTCACCCTTGATGGGGCCGCGCCGTGCGGCGCTGATCTGGCTGGCCAAGCAGCTGGGCCTGATCAACCGCATCACCCCCGGTGGCAATACCCTGGGGCGGCGCGACAGCTGGGCCAGCGTGGAAATGATGCACGACTACTTTGCCCGCAAACCGGCCTTTGCCCGTTTCGACCCGGACTGTCTGGCCGACTATGCCTTGCATGGCAGCGAGGACGACGGCCAGGGTGGGCGGCGCTTGCGCTTTCGTCCGCAGATTGAACACCGGATTTACTGCGGCCTGCCGCATGATTTCCCGCGGTATCGCGGTCAACTGACCGTGCCAACCGCCTTTGTCGCCGCCAGCCGCCATGATGTGGTGCAGCCATCCGACCTGCGCTACGCACAGCGCCACTTCGGCATGCAGCTGCATGAAGTGTCTGGCAGCCACCTGTTTCCGCTGGAAGCGCCACAGCAGACGGCGCAGACCATCCTGCAACTGCTGCCCGGCCTGCTGGGAGGAGGCTAGCTGCCTGCGGCGCAGGAATCATGCACTGCACAAGATCCAGTCGCGGCCGGCGCATGCTGTGTTACCCTAGGCGCAGTTTTTGCCATGCCGCCTAGACGGGGGTGTGGTGTCCGACTGCCTTTTCGTCCCCGCAGCTTCTTCTTGCCCGACTGCCTTTCTGAAGCGCCTGCCCGTTCGATCAGAACGTTTCCTCGCAGTGCAACCCCGCTTCAATCCCTGTAAAGGCGTCCCGGCATGCCCGGCTATCTGACCAAGCAACAAACGGTGTCCGTTGATGGAACCGATTATCTTGTCCGTTCCCTGCTGGATTCCCAGCAATATTCCGACCCGCTGGGCGAAGCCGAACAGCGTGGCATTTCACCGGCCAGCTGGCCCTTGTTCGGCTTGCTGTGGCCCTCTGCCCGCGTGCTGGCCTTGCTGATGAGCAGCGAACCGCTGCTGGGTTTGCGCGTGCTGGAAATCGGTGCCGGTCTGGCCTTGGCCAGCATGGTGGTACATCGCCGTCACGGGGATGTCACCGTCAGTGACTGGCACCGCGCAGCCCGGATTTCCTGCGGGAAAACCTGCTGCTCAACCACTTGTCACCACTGCAATATCACGCCGGTGACTGGGGTGGCAGCAATCCGGAACTGGGGCAGTTCGACCTGATCATCGGCAGTGACGTGCTGTACGAGCGGCAACAGCCCGGCCAACTGGCTCATTTTATCGATCGCCATGCCGCGCCCGGGGCCGAAGTCATCATCGTGGACCCGGACCGCGGCAACCGCGCCGGTTTCTGCCGGGAAATGGCGGCACTGGGCTATGGACATGACAGCCAGCGTGCACCGCAAAAGATGGAAAGCGGCGAGGCCTACAAGGGATGCATCGTACGCCTGTCGCGTCAGCGCCAGCGCGCATTGGCGCACTAGGTCCGCCAGCCGAGCACCAGCAGCCCGGCCAGCATGC
>NZ_LNQV01000042.1 GCF_001515305.1 Aquitalea pelogenes | reverse complement strand
GGCGGCCGGTGCAACAGCAGCAGGTGCCGCGGCGGCCGGAGCAGGCGCGGCTGCGCTGGCGCCGACTTCCAGGATGGCGATGACGTCGCCTTCGGAAATCTTGCCGCCAACGGCGACTTTCACTTCCTTGATGACACCGGCCGCTTCGGCCGGCACTTCCATGGTGGCCTTGTCGGTTTCCAGGGTGATCAGCGAATCGTCCACTGCCACGGTCTGACCGGCGGTGATGAATACTTCGATGATGTCTACATTGCTGTGCCCACCGATGTCGGGCACTTTCAGTTCGATCAGATTGCTCATGAGCTTTCCATCCGTAGAGCGGCGGCACCTGTACGGTACCGCCACCGATATTCGGCTACGTTGCAAGCCAGCCCCGGCGGGGCGGGCTCGCTACCTCAAGCTTGGCCGTATCCGGCCCGGCCTCATGCCTTCCAGGAAGGCAGCTTGTCAGCCTTGATGCCGTACTTGGCAATCGCTTCAGCCACCTTGGCTGCTTCGATCTTGCCTTCGCGGGCCAGGGCGGACAGGGCAGCCACGGCGACGTAGTGACGATCCACTTCGAAGAACTCGCGCAGCTTGGCGCGGCTGTCGGAGCGACCGAAACCGTCGGTACCCAGTACCACGTAGCGACCCGGTACGTATTCGCGGATCTGGTCAGCGTAGTTGCGGATGTAGTCGGTAGCGGCAATCACCGGACCGCTGCGGCCTTCCAGCTGCTGCTCGACAAAGGACTTGCGGGCAGCTTCGGTCGGGTGCAGCAGGTTGAAACGGGAAGCTTCCATACCGTCACGACGCAGCTCGTTGAAGGAGGTCACGCTCCAGATGTCGGACGCGATGCCGAAGTCGTTGCGCAGCAGGTCTGCCGCGGCAATCACTTCACGCAGGATGGTGCCGGAGCCCATCAGCTGTACTTTCACCTTGGCGTCGCCGCCGTCCTTCAGCAGGTACATGCCCTTGATGATGCCCTGCTCGGCGCCTTGCGGCATGGCCGGGTGGGTGTAGTTCTCGTTCATCAGGGTGATGTAATAGAACACGTCTTCCTGCTCGCCATACATGCGGCGCAGACCGTCCTGCAGGATGACTGCCAGCTCGTAAGCGAAGGTCGGGTCGTAGGACACGCAGTTCGGAATCAGGCCAGCCTGGATGTGGCTGTGACCGTCTTCGTGCTGCAGGCCTTCACCGTTCAGGGTGGTACGACCGGCAGTGCCGCCCAGCATGAAGCCACGGGCGCGCATGTCGCCGGCAGCCCAGGCCAGGTCGCCGATACGCTGGAAACCGAACATCGAGTAGTAGATGTAGAACGGAATCATCGGGATGCCGTGGTTGGCGTAGCTGGTGGCTGCGGCAATCCAGGAGGACATCGCGCCCGGCTCGTTGATGCCTTCCTGCAGCATCTGGCCGTCTTTGGATTCCTTGTAGAACATCAGCTGGTCGGCGTCCTGCGGTACGTAGTTCTGACCCTGGGTGGACCAGATGCCGTACTGGCGGAACATGCCTTCCATACCGAAGGTACGGGATTCATCCGGTACGATCGGGACGATCTGCTTGCTGATGTTCTTGTCTTTCAACAGGGTGCCCAGCATGCGCACGAAGGCCATGGTGGTGGAGAACTCGCGCTCGCCCGAATCACCCAGCTGGCTGTCGAAAATGTGCAGACCCGGGATAGCCAGCGGGGCCTTCACCGGTTTGCGGGCCGGCAGGTAACCACCCAGCGCGGCACGGCGTTCACGCATGTACTTCATTTCCGGGCTGTCTTCAGCCGGCTTGTAGTACGGCACCTTCGGCAGGTCTTCGTCGGATACCGGAATACCGAAGCGGTCGCGGAATTTGCGCAGGCTTTCGATATCCATCTTCTTGGCCTGGTGGGCAATGTTCTGCGCTTCACCGGACGAACCCATGCCATAACCCTTGATGGTCTTGGCCAGGATCACGGTCGGACGGCCGTTGGCATTGTGGGTGGCTTCGTAGTAAGCAGCGTATACCTTGTGCGGATCGTGGCCGCCACGGTTCAGGGCCCAGATCTCGTCGTCGGACATATTGGCCACCATTTCGCGCAGCTCCGGGTACTTGCCGAAGAAGTGTTCGCGAACGTAGGCACCGTTCTTGGACTTGAAGGTCTGGTAGTCGCCGTCCACGCATTCGTCCATGCGCTTCTTCAGCAGGCCCTTGGTGTCCATGGCCAGCAGCGGATCCCAGCGGCTGCCCCAGATCACTTTCAGTACGTTCCAGCCGGAACCGCGGAAGTCGCCTTCCAGTTCCTGGATGATCTTGCCGTTGCCGCGCACCGGGCCGTCCAGGCGCTGCAGGTTGCAGTTGATGACGAAGATCAGGTTGTCCAGGCCTTCACGTGCGGCCAGGGCGATGGCACCCAGGGATTCCGGTTCATCCATCTCGCCGTCACCGCAGAAGCACCATACCTTGCGACCCGGCGTACGGGCCAGGCCACGGCTTTCCAGGTATTTGAGGAAACGGGCCTGATAGATGGCCATCAGCGGGCCAAGACCCATGGATACGGTGGGGAACTGCCAGAAGTCGTCCATCAGCCACGGGTGCGGATAGGAGGACAGGCCGTTGCCGTCCACTTCCTGACGGAAGCTGTCCAGTTGCTCTTCGGACAGGCGGCCTTCCAGGAAGGCGCGGGAATACACGCCCGGGGCAATGTGGCCCTGGAAGTAGATCAGATCACCGTCCTGCTCGTCGTTCGGAGCGCGCCAGAAGTGGTTGAAACCAACGTCGTACAGGGTAGCGGAGGACTGGAAGGATGCGATGTGGCCGCCCAGTTCCAGGTCTTTCTTGCCGGCGCGCAGAACCAGCGCAGCGGCGTTCCAGCGGTTGATGGAGCGGATGCGGTGCTCCATCTCGTGATTGCCGGGGGATTTCTGTTCTTTACCCACCGGGATGGTGTTCTGGTACGCGGTGGTCGCGTCGAAGGGCAGGTAGGCGCCACGGCGGCGGGTACGCTCAACCATGGTTTCCAGCAGGAAGTGCGCGCGCTCGGAACCTTCGGTATCCAGAACCGACTCCAGCGCTTCAGTCCACTCCTGGGTTTCCAGGGGATCGATATCGTCAGGGAAGGTTGCAGCCATATCTCATCCTCACATCGGGGTGACCGGGGTCGGGATCAGGTCCAGACCCACTTTATTGTGTTACCGGATCGAAAACGAAAAAACGAACCGGACTCGCTAGGGACAGATTATAAACGATCACTTTCGCAATAAAAATGTTCATTTATGAAAAGGCCCTCTGGTGTTGCGGAGTGTATAGTTTCATGAGGCAACAACGGAATAGGCAATTAGGGTTATCACTGAATATTTGCTCCATTTATCAGGATATTGCGCTGCATCATGTTGTTTTTTTGCGATACCGCCATCAGCAGCACCGTCTCCGCTTTACTTCCCCGAATCCTTCTTTTCTTCTTTCAGCATTTTTTCAACTTCGCGCATGCGCGCTTCGATGGAAGAACGCAGGTAGAAGTCGTCGCCCTTGGCCTGGGAAGCAAACTGATATTGCTCCAGCGCCGCCTCGTAACGCCGTTCGAAGTAGAAGGCATTGCCCAGTGCCGCGTGATAACGCTGGGCGTCGCGGTCGGCATACAGGCGTGCTTCACTGCGATACAGCGCCGCATCACGCGGATAGCGGCTTTGCAGCTGCCGCAGCAGGGCCAGCGCACCAGGGCGATTGCCGCTGTCTATAAGGACATCCAGCTCGGCCATTTGCAAGGGCTGGCTGTCTTTGAACGCCTGCTGGCCCCGCCGCAGACTGGCCAGTGCACCAGCCCAGTCGCCCGCCTCGCGGGCAATGGCGGCTTCCTGCCCAAACAGCATGGGGTCGGCCGGCAAACGTGCTTCGGCCTTGCCCAGTGCCGTGCGGGCAGCCGGCAGGTGATGGGCGGCCAGCTGGGCGCGCGACAGCCCATACCACATTGCACCTTCGTTCAGATACTGACCTTTATCCAGCATCATTTGATAAAAACGCACTGCCTCGTCCGGAGCCAGGGTCATCACCCGCAGTTTTTCCCGTACCAGCAGGTAGGCGGTGCTGTCCGCCCTCATCTTGACCGGATACTCCAGCGCCCGGTTCTGTGCCTCGCTGATGCGCTGCGAAGTGACCGGGTGGGTGCGCAGGAAGGCATAGGCATTGTTGTCGCTGTAACGGTTGGCCGACTCCAGACGCTGGAAGAAGGCCGGCATGGTGCGCACGTCGAAACCGGCTTGCGCCAGGTATTGCATGCCTACGCGGTCTGCTTCACGTTCGAAATCGCGCGAAAAGGCCAGCTGGTTGGAAATCTGCAAGCCAAGTCCGGCTGACAGGGTTCCGATGGAAGCCTGACTGCCACCGGCGCGCGAGGCCAGAACCGCTGCCAGTACCGTACCCAGCAGCAAGAGCGGGCTGGTGGCCGACGTGGCTGCCTGCATGCGGGCAATGTGGCGCTGGGTGACATGGGCGGTTTCATGGCCGATCACCGAGGCCAGCTCGCCCTCACTCTGGGTGGCCACCACCAGGCCGCTGTTCACACCAACATAGCCGCCGGGCATGGCGAACGCGTTGATCTGCTTGTCGTTGACCACAAAGTAGCTCAGTTGCAAGCCGGGCACCCGCACGCTGGCCGACAGGCGATGACCCAGCGTGTTGATGTAATCATTCACTTCGGCATCGTCCAGCACGTCGCCGGCATCGCGCATGGCACGCATGAAGTCGCGCCCCAGGCGCGCTTCGTCCGCCATGGAGAGGGTGCTATCGGAAACATCGCCCAGATCGGGCAAGGCAGGCAGATCGGCATAGGCCAGCAGTGGCTGGGCCAGCATCATGGCCAGCAAGCTGGCAAGCAAGGTTTTTTTCATCTTGGATGTGAACAGGCAGCAGCGATTTGGTTGCAAGCTGACCTGACAAACGGTCAGCGCCCGGAATCGCCACAGCATAGCCCTGCGCGCCGTGGCCGACCAGCATCAGCTGGTCGGGAAAACGGTGAAGAATTGTTCAGATTTGATAATCCTCCGGCCGGCTCAGTGCCTGCCAGGCCGCCTGGGTGGACAGATGCACGCGTCCGGCAAATTGCTGTGACAGGCCCGTGCGCTGCAGGATGTCCGCCACCGGGCCCTTGATTTCGGCCAGATGCAGGCTCACGCCGGCCTGTTGCAAGGTCTGGTCCAGATTGGCCAGCATGGACAAGGCCGTGGTATCCACCCGGTTGACCGCGCTCATCACCAGCACCAGTTGTTGCGTACCGGCAGCCAGCGCATGGCGGGCCAGCACGGCCTGCCGTACCTGACGGGCATTGCCGAAATACAGGCTTTCATCCACCCGCAGCAGCAGCACGCCGGGCAGGCTTTCCACCGCATGGCGTTCGCGGTTGCGAAAATGATGGGTGCCGGGCACCCGGCCCAGTACCGCGATATGCGGTCGGCTGCTGCGCCACAGCAAGGTGGTGAGCGACACCATCACCCCGGCAATGATGCCGCTATCCACCCCCAGCAGCAGTACCAGCCCGAAGGTAAGCAGCCAGGCCACCGCATCGGCCCGCTCGGCCAGCCAGGCGCGCCGCAGGCTGGCGACATTCAGCATGGACAGCAAGGAAGCAATGATGATGGCCGCCAGCACCGGCAAAGGCAGCCGGGCCAGCAACGCGCTGCCCCAGCCACTGAGCAGCAGCATGCCTGCCGCCGTCACCAGCGAAGCCAGCTGGGTATTGGCCCCGGCATCGGCATTGACCACGGAACGGCTCAGCCCGCCAGTGACCGGAAAGCCCCCCGCCAGCCCCGCGGCCACATTGCACAGCCCCAGAGCCAGCAGTTCGCGGTCAGGGTCCACCGTTTCCTGTCGTCGTGCGGCCAGTAGCTGGGCCACGGACAGGCTTTGCACATAGTTGATCAGGGCAATGAAAAATGCCGGAATGGCCAGATCCGCCAGGCGGGACAGGCTGATGGCCGGCATGGCCAAGGCAGGCCACTGCGCATCGACCGGCCCCACCACCGGGACCTGCCATTGCGCGGACAAGGGCAGGCTGGCCAGCATCAGCAACACCGGAGCGGCACGCACCAGCAGGCGGGCAGTGGGCGCAGACAGGCGCAGACATTGCAAAAGCGCCTCACCCCATTGACGCAGGGCCAGCAACAATAACAGCGCCAGCAAGCCCAGCCCCAGCGCGGCAGGCTGCCAGGCGGAAAACTGCTGGCTGATGCCCAGCAACCATTGCGGGAGGGAACTGCCGGGCAGATGCAAACCGGCCAGCGGGCCAAGCTGGGAGAGCACAATCAGCACAGCAGAGGCGGTGGTAAAGGCGGAGAGCACCGGTTCGGACAGAAAGTCCGCCACGAAGCCAAGCCTGGCCACGCCCATCAACAGCAGCATGACCCCGGAGAGCACAGCCAGCCACAGCGCCAGTGCCAGATAGTCGCTACTGCCGGCCTCGGCAAAACGGGACAGCGTGGCGGCAGTCAGCAAGGAAGTCAGTGCCATCGGCCCTACCGACTGGGCATGACCACGCCCGACAAAGGCATAGATCAGCAAAGGGACAATGCTGGCATACAAACCGGCTTGAGGCGGCAGGCCGGCCAGCAAGGCGTAGGCCAGGCTTTGCGGAATCAACAGCAGGGTGACCACCACACCAGCGCTCAGGTCACCGGCCAGCCACTGCCGCCGGTAAGCGGTCAGCCAGACCGGCCAGACCCGGTTCAGGACAGCCATTTGATCAGCGGGCGGGCGCACCACATGCCCAACAGCATGGCGACGACAAAATACACGCCTCCGGCCTGCCCCATGCCCACCAGCACCAGCCCCGGCCCCGGGCAGATACCTGCCAGACCCCAGCCAATGCCAAACAGGGCACTGCCCACCACCAGCCTTGGCGTGAGCCTGCTTTTGTCCGGTAATTGCATGGGTTCACCCAACAGGCTGTGCGTTTGCCGCTCGGCGCGGCGAAAAGCGAAAAAACCAATGGCAATGGCCCCGCCCATCACCAGCATCAGGCTGGGGTCCCACTGGCCGGTGACATCGAGAAAACCCAGTACCTTGGCCGGGTTGCTCATGCCGGACAGCAGCAGGCCCAGGCCAAACAACAGGCCGGCCAGCGCAGCAGAGAGTAATTTGCTCATGTTCAGCCCCCGTTCAGCCAGTGACGCACCACCAGCACCGTCAACATGGCACTGGCCATGAAAGTCAGCGTGGCCAGCAGGGAACGCGGCGACAAGCGGGACAGGCCGCACACACCATGTCCGCTGGTGCAACCGGATGCCAGGCGCGTACCGAGACCCACCAGCACGCCGGCCAGCAGCAAGCGCGGCAATGGCGCGTCCAGTTGCATGGCAGGCAGCGGGCCAATCAGGCCCGACCACAACAGCGGTGCCAGCAGCAGGCCCAATACAAAAGCCAGTCGCCACGACCAGTCACTCGCCCGGTCCAGCAGGCCGCCCAGCATGCCGCTGATACCGGCAATCCGTCCGTTGAACAACACCAGCCAGCTGGCAGCTACGCCAATCAGCAGGCCACCGGCCAGTGCGGCAGCCGGTGTAAAGCTAGCCCAGGCAATATTCACATTCACTCCTCGGTATGGGCGGCAGGCAGCGTGGCCGCCTCGTCCGCGCAAAACAGGCCATGCAAGGCAGACAGCATGGTCATTGCTTCGATACTGGCGATGCTGTAGTAAATCCACTTGCCTTCGCGCCGGGTATTCACCAGACCTTCGTTGCGCAACACGCCCAGTTGCTGTGACAAGGTGGGTTGCCGGATACCGGTAAGCGACTCCAGCTCGGAAACCGTCTTCTCTCCATCCACCAACTGGCACAACAACAGCAAGCGGTCCTGGTTGGCCAGGCTCTTGAGCAAGGCAGCAGCCCGGCCGGCATTTGCCCGCAGCACATTCAAATCCATGTTATCCACCCCTCTGGCACTCCGCACGCCACTGTCTCTTGAACGTGGCAAGGATGCGTAGCAAATTATAATATATATTATAGTATATTGTATTGCTGACCGCTGTGGTCAGCCCTGCCCTAACGAACACCGCCAAGGGAAGCGCCGAATCCATCATGCCGAAACCTGAAATCGCCACTTTGTTCGATCCGGCCACCGCCACGGCAAGCCATGTGGTGTACGACCATCCCGGCGGGCATGCCGCCATTATCGACCCGGTGCTGGACTACGACGCCAAATCCGGCCGTACCGCCCGGCACAGCGCACAACAATTGCTGGACTTCCTGCAAGCACAGCGCCTGACGCTGCAATGGATACTGGAAACCCATGCCCATGCCGACCACCTGTCCGCCGCCGCCTGGCTACAGCAACAGGCAGGCGGGCTGATTGGCATCGGGCAGGACATTGTGCAGGTACAAGGCATTTTCAAGGCGGTGTTCAACCTGGGGCATGATTTTGCCACCGACGGCAGCCAGTTCGACCACTTGTTTGCCGATCAGGAAGATTTTTACATCGGCACCCTCCCGGCACGGGCGCTGTCGGTTCCCGGCCACACCCCGGCGGACATGGCCTATCAGGTTGGCGATGCGGTTTTTGTCGGCGATACGCTGTTCATGCCCGATGTAGGCAGCGCACGCTGTGATTTTCCCGGCGGCAATGCGGCCACGCTGTATCAATCAGTACAGCGATTGCTGGCACTGCCGGACGATACCCGCCTGTTGCTGTGCCACGACTACCCGAACAATGGCCGCGCCATTGCCTGGCAAAGCACGGTGGCGGAGCAGAAACAGCACAATATCCACCTGCATCAAGGCATCAGTCAGGCTGACTTCATTGCCCTGCGCGAAGCACGCGATGCCACACTGGAGATGCCGCTGCTGATCCTGCCGGCCATCCAGCTGAATATCCGCGCCGGGCGCTTTCCGGCAGCAGAAAGCAATGGCGTGGCTTACCTGAAAATACCGCTGGATATGTTGTAGACTCAAACGTGTGTTTCAAACCGGACCTCCCTGTCATGCCAGCAGCCGAACTACCCGTCGCACCGGACTGTATGCAGGATGCACACGGCCACATCAGGTTCGGCCGCTACCAGGGCTGTATTGCCCGGCTGGACTGGCCCCGGCCTGAAGGCCGCTGGCAGCGCATGCTGCAGCGTCTGCGCCACAAACGCTGGCAGTATCTGGCCTTGACCCATCCGGACTATGTCATTGCACTGGCGGTGGTGGATGTCGGCTGGACCAGTGCCGCCTTTGCCTATCTGTTTGATCGGCGCACTGGCCGGCTGCTGGCAGATGTCACCACCGACAGCTTTCCACGCCATGGTGCAGAAGTCGCCGACCAGCCCTTTGCCGATGCCGCATTTTCCAGCCGCGCCCTTGCCATCCGCTTCAGTGCCTGCGGCAGCTATCTGGCGGTAGACCTGCAATCACCTGCCCTGAAACTGGCCGCCCATGTGGACATCGGCACCATGCCGCCGGTACTGGCCGCCATTGCACCTTTAGGTGCATACAGCCACAGCACGCACAAATCCGGCGCTCTGGCGGTAAGCGGATTTGCCGACTGCCATGGCCAGCGCTACTCGCTGGACGGGGCGGTGGCCAGCCTGGATTACAGCAACGGCTTGCTGCCCCGCGAGACGGCCTGGTGCTGGGCCAGCGCGCACCGGGCGGGGCTTGGCTTCAATCTGCAACAGGGCTACATGGCCCAGCACGAAAACGCCATCTGGCTGGAACAGCAGCTGTTTGCACTGGAAGGTGTACAGTTTCACTTCGAGCCGCAGCAGCCCTTGCGCCCCTGGCATATCAGCGATGACGATGGTTTGCTGGACTTGCAGTTCACCCCGGAAGGCTTGTGCCGGAAAAATCAGAACCTTCTGATCGCCGCTAGCCGTTATATTCAGGTTATTGGTCGTTTCGACGGCCATCTTGTCCATCCCGTCAGCGGTGCACGTCATGTGGTGCAGGGGCTGAGCGGGGTAACCGAAGACCACTATGCCCGTTGGTAACGCTATGACTGTCATCATCCGCCCCGCCAGTTATCAGGATGTCCCCGCACTGACCGCGCTGACCGAGGAAATGGGCTACCCCGCGGACAGCCAGGCCCTGAGCGACCGGCTGACCATGCTGCTGGGCAGTCCGGACCTGCACCAGCTATGGGTAGCAGAAATCCAGGGCGAAGTGGCCGGCTGGCTGCATGCGTTCTGGCGGCCGCTGCTGGATGCCCCGGCGGCGGTAGAAATAGGCGGGCTGGCCATCAGCCTGCGCTGGCGACGGCATGGTGCCGGGCGGGCGCTGGTGCATGTGGCGGAGCGCTGGGCCCGCACCAAAGGGGCCACCACCGTCACCCTGCGTGCGGCCATCCATCGCGACGAAGCGGCAGACTTCTACCAGCGCCAGGGCTATGCACTGAGCCAGCGCACCTTCCGCAAGCAGCTGGACACCAAGGACTGAGCGACAAGCCCATCCATCACATACGCAGTCTCCACCGCATCATCTGCTGTCGGCAAAGTTGGCCCTCACCCCGGAAACTGGCTACCATAGCCCCCGCTGCCGAGCCGGCCGCCATGGCGAAATACCCCTTCTTCGCTGCTGACTCCGTGTTAGCATGGCGCCGCGATTAGAGCATACAATCTAACCTCAGCCAGGAGATCACGCGCATGGGTGTGCTGAATACCATTCTCGAGCACAATCGGAGCTTCGTCGAAAATCACGAATACGAACAATTCAAGACCGACAAGTTTCCCGACAAGGGCCTGGCCGTGCTCGCCTGCATGGATGCCCGTCTGGTTGAGCTGTTGCCCAAGGCCATGGGCCTGAAAAACGGCGATGCCAAGCTGATCAAGAACGCAGGAGCGCTGATTACCCACCCCTGGGGTTCGGTGATGCGTTCCCTCATCGTGGCGGTGTATGAGTTGCGTGCCGAGGAAATCTGCGTGGTGGCCCACCGCGACTGCGGCATGCGCGCCATCGACCCCAACAAGATCCTGGCGCATGCCACCGAGCGCGGCATCAGCGAAGAAACCATCGATACCCTGCGCAATGCCGGCATCGACCTGGACAACTGGCTGAAGGGTTTTGACAATGTGTCGGACAGCGTGCGCCACAGCGTGCAGACCATCCGCAACCATCCGCTGATGCCCAAGGACATTCCGGTGCACGGCATGGTGATTCACCCCTCTACCGGCCGGCTGGAGCTGATCATCGACGGTTACACCGGCAAGGCCCCCGTGCACGCATGAACACCCGGGCGGCACTGGGCCTGTTCGGCGGGACATTCGACCCCATCCACAGCGCCCACCTGCGCATGGCGCAGGCCTTTCGCAGCGAATTGCAGCTGGACGAGGTACGACTGATTCCCGCCGGTCAACCTTATCACCGCGAGCAAGGCCCGCATGCCAGCCCGGCGCAACGGCTGGAAATGGTGCAACTGGCCATTGCCGATCTGCCCGGCCTTGCCGTGGACGCGCGCGAAGTACAACGCAACAAACCGGCCTATACCGTCGACACCCTGGAAGAAATCCGCGCCGAAATCGGCACGGAGCGCCCCTTGTGGTGGCTGATCGGTGGCGACTCACTCGCCAGCCTGCACACCTGGCGGCGCTGGGAGGATTTGTTCGCGCTGGCCAATATCGCCGTTGCCCTGCGTCCGGGCTTCGACGAAACCCGGCTCCCGGCTGCCGTGCGCACACAATGGCAACAACGCCAAGTCACTGATTTTTCAAATGGCGCGCCTTCCGGTACAATGCGCCCCCTGACCCTGCCACCGCTGGATGTATCGGCAACCGCCATACGCCAGCGCCTGCAAAGCGGTGCCGATACCGGCACCCTGCTGAGTGCGCCGGTGCTGGCTTATATCCGTCAGCACGGGCTATATCTCTAGCAAGGCCCGCCCGGCAGGGCAAATTCAGACACTGCCGCAAGGCCTGCCCCGCATGCGGGGCAGCGCTTGCCCGTTTTTGCCACAGGTCGTGGCAAACGCTCTTTACCGGATACCTCTGGCCGCCCGGCTGCCGCCATGTATCAAGACTGACATCAAAAGGACATCATGGAAGTTCAAGACATTGCCAAACTGGCAGTCACCGCCCTGGAAGACATCAAGGGCAAAGACATCATCGAAATGGATACCACCACGCTGACTTCGCTGTTCCAGCGCATGATTGTGGCCACCGGCGACTCCAACCGTCAGGTAAAAGCCCTGGCCAACAATGTGGCCGTTACCCTGAAAGAAGCCGGTGTGGAACTGGTGGGTACGGAAGGCCAGGAAAGTGGCGAATGGGTACTGGTGGATGCAGGCGACGTGGTGATTCACGTCATGCTGCCGGCCGTACGCGACTACTACGATCTGGAACAGCTGTGGGGTGGCCAGAAGCCCAGCTTCACCCCGGCTGGCGGCCGTCCCTGGCAAGCCAACTCCTGATCTTGCAGGTCTGATCCGCCCGTGACGGCACGCCTGCCGTCACGGTGCCCTCCTGCCACCGCTGTTCTTTGCCCTGCCCTGCCAGACTCCTGCCATGAAAATCACCATTCTCGCCGTCGGTACCAAAATGCCGCGCTGGGTTGACGAAGCCTATAACGACTACGCCAAACGCTTTGGCCGCGACATCAGCCTGGAGCTGAAAGAAATCAAGCCGGAAAAGCGTGGTGGTGGCGTCACGGCGGAAAAAGGCATTGCCGCCGAGCACGAACGGCTGATGGCGGCCATTCCGGCGCGCTGCAAGCTGGTAGTGATGGATGAACGCGGCAAGAACTGGACTTCGGTGCGGCTGGCCGAAGAGCTGAAAAGCTGGATGGCCGGTGGTGATGACGTGTGCTTCATCATCGGCGGTGCAGACGGGCTGTCGGCCGAACTGAAACAGCGTGCCGACGTGCTGCTGCAATTATCGGCCATGACCCTGCCGCACGGCATGGTGCGGGTGATGCTGGGCGAGCAGATTTACCGCGCCTACTCCATCCTCAACAATCACCCCTACCACCGCGAATA
This sequence comes from Aquitalea pelogenes, assembly GCF_001515305.1. Lineage (GTDB taxonomy): Bacteria > Pseudomonadota > Gammaproteobacteria > Burkholderiales > Chromobacteriaceae > Aquitalea > Aquitalea pelogenes. Next base: position 24,595 of record NZ_LNQV01000042.1, on the reverse strand, counting down.
AAACCCGGTACAAAACCAGCGCGCCAGCGCCTAGCCGCCTTGGCCGCGGTTATCGACATGGGTGCTCAACACCGGGCTGAACAAGGTTTTGTTAGCGGTTCCACGCCCCTTGCCTGCAGTACTCAGTTGGGCGGCAGCACCACGAATTCGCCATCCAGCCGACCGACGGTCACCCCGCCGCACTCCAGTTCCACCGCCAGCTGCAGCCGCGCCATGCGGCCCTTGGCCAAGCGCCAGCCATGCGCTGCCAGACCGTGTCGGCCACCGTCAGGGTGCTGGCAGTGAACGCGCCGTGCATGGCCTTCTGATAATCCATCTGGCTGCGTCGCACCATCACCTGCCCACGGATCCCCAGGGCCTGCAACTTGCGATACACCAGCAGCCAGCCTGCCAGCGTGGCCACGGCGGCCGCACTGCCACCAAAGATGGTGGCGCAATGGTTGATGTTCGGCTCCAGCGGTGCCCACAGGGTGACGGCATCCTCTGCCGCATGACGTACTTTCACCCCCATGGCCTGTGCCAGCGGGATGGCCTGATACAGATAATCCTCGATGTCCTGGTAATGCTGCACGACAACTCCTTTGCTGCAATAAGCCTTCAGCATGCCACAGCCAGCACATCGAGGCAGCCATGACTGCGACAAGATGTCGCAGGGTAAGGCCATGGACTTCCCTTACAATCCATGGCTGATAACCGTTCTCATCCAGGAATCAAGCATGCAAAAGCTCGCCATCCTTGCCCTGCTGCTGGCCGCCAGCGCACAGGCACACGTCACGCTGGAAACCCCGACTGCCGCCAGCGGCAGCTATTACAAGGCCATGCTGAAAGTGGGCCATGGCTGCGATGGCAGCCCCACCACCGGCATCAGCGTGGAACTACCGGCAGGCGCACAGCTGGCCCGCCCCATGCCCAAGGCCGGCTGGCAGGTGCAAGTGGAAAAATCCGCAGTCAAGCCGTTCGACAATCATGGCACGCTGGTGAAGGAAGATGTCAGCCGCATCAGCTGGAGCGGTGGCAATCTGCCGGCTGATTTTTACGATGAATTCGTGTTCCAGACCCGCATTGCTGCCCAGCCGGGCAAGCTGTTCTTCAAGGTGAAGCAGCAATGCGCGCAGGGCAGCACCAACTGGGTGGAGATTCCGGCCGAAGGCCAGGATGCCCATAGCCTGAAGTCCCCTGCCGCGGTGTTGCAGGTGACCGAGCCGGGCGAGGCACACCACCACTAAGCGCCGCTGACAAAAACCCTGTTGCTGCATTACGCCGCCTTGCCCCAGCGACGCTACGCTCTTGCTAGCCGCGCCAAAGCACATTTCGGACACGGCGTGACAGATGACAAAATCCCCTTGCGTCCATCGCGGACCCAAGGGGACTTTTGCTTGAGCGCGGTAAGGCTTAGCTGCGGATCAGGTAGTCAAAGGCGGACAGGCTGGCCTTGGCGCCTTCGCCCATGGCGATGATGATCTGCTTGTACGGTGCCGTGGTGGCATCGCCGGCAGCAAACACGCCCTCGGCCGAAGTCTGACCCTTGGCATCCACTTCGATTTCACCACGCGGCGACAGGGCAACGCTGCCTTTCAGCCAGTCGGTATTGGGCAGCAAGCCGATCTGCACAAAAATGCCTTCCAGCGCCACATGGTGGGTCTCGCCGGTAATGCGCTCCTGATAGCTCAGGCCATTCACCTTCTGACCGTCGCCGGTCACTTCGGTGGTCTGGGCATTGGTGATGACGCGCACATTGGGCAGGCTGTGCAGTTTCTTCTGCAACACCGCATCGGCACGCAAGCTGTCGCCGAACTCCAGCAGGGTGACATGGGTGACGATGCCGGCCAGGTCGATGGCGGCTTCCACACCAGAGTTACCGCCGCCAATCACCGCCACACGCTTGCCCTTGAACAGCGGGCCATCGCAGTGCGGGCAGTAGGCCACGCCCTTGGCGCGGTACTCGGCTTCGCCCGGCACATTCATTTCGCGCCAGCGCGCACCGGTGGCCACAATCACCGCCTTGCTCTTGAGCACGGCACCGCTTTCCAGCGTCACCTCGGCGAGTTGGCCGTTTTGCGCCGGTTTGAGCGCAGCAGCGCGTTGCAGGTTCATCACGTCCACATCGTAGGATTTGACGTGTTGTTCCAGCGCCATCGCCAGCTTCGGTCCTTCGGTTTCCTGCACCGAGATGAAGTTTTCAATCGCCAGCGTATCCAGCACCTGGCCACCGAAACGCTCGGCCACCACACCGGTACGGATGCCCTTGCGCGCCGCATAGATGGCCGCAGCCGCGCCGGCCGGGCCACCGCCGACGATCAGCACGTCGAATGCTTCCTTGGCGGCAATCTTCTCTGCTTCACGTGCCACGGCACCGGTATCCAGCTTGGCGATGATTTCTTCCAGACTCATGCGGCCACTGCCAAACTGTTCGCCATTCAGGTAGATGGCCGGCACGCCCATGATCTGGCGGTCGGTAACTTCCTGCTGGAACACACCGCCATCAATCATCACGCTACGCACATTGGGGTTGAGCACCGCCATCAGGTTGACGGCCTGCACCACGTCCGGGCAGTTGTGGCAGCTGAGCGAGACAAACACTTCAAACTGGTAGCTGCCTTGCAGGCCGCGAATCTGGGCGATGGTGTCCTCGTCGACCTTGGGCGGATGGCCACCGGTCTGCAGCAGGGCCAGCACCAGCGAGGTGAATTCGTGGCCCATCGGGATGCCGGCAAACTCGATACGGCCAGCTTCGCCCGGGCGGGCAATGGCAAAAGACGGGCGGCGCGCGGCCTGGCCATTGCTGTTCAGCGTTACCTTGGGCGACAGGCTGGCGATGTCTTGCAACAGGCTGAACATTTCCTGCGCCTTGGCGCTGTCATCCAGGCTGGCAATCAGTTCGATCGGCTGCTGCAGTTTTTCCAGGTAGGCGGTCAGTTGGGTCTTGATGGTGGTGTCGAGCATGGGAATATCCTCAGGCAATTGCACTGGCAAGCTCATGCGCTGCCAACAGCTTGCCGCTGCAATCGGGTGGTAGGGGGACGGCCGCTGGCTGCGGCCCGGAGGCCGTACCGCAGTACGCGGCACGGCAGGCTGCATTGGCTTAGATCTTGCCAACCAGATCCAGCGACGGAGCCAGTGTAGCTTCGCCTTCTTTCCACTTGGCCGGGCATACTTCACCCGGGTGGCTGGCTACGTACTGGGCAGCCTTTACCTTGCGCAGCAGTTCGCTGGCGTCACGGCCGATGCCACCGGCGTTGATTTCGATGATCTGGATCTTGCCTTGCGGATCGATCACGAAAGTACCGCGTTCGGCCAGGCCGGCTTCTTCAATCATCACGCCGAAGTTGCGGCTGATGATGCCGGTCGGGTCGCCAATCATCGGGTAGTTGATCTTGCCGATGGTTTCCGAGCTGTCGTGCCAGGCTTTGTGGGTGAAGTGGGTGTCGGTGGAAACGGAGTAGATTTCCACGCCCAGCTTGGAGAATTCAGCGTAGTTGTCAGCCAAGTCGCCCAGTTCGGTCGGGCAGACGAAGGTGAAGTCAGCCGGGTAGAAGAACACTACCGACCATTTGCCTTTCAGGTCGGCATCGCTTACGTCGATGAATTTGCCATTGTGAAAAGCGGTAGCCTTGAACGGTTTGACTTCGGTGTTGATCAGCGATACGGACATGTTTTTCTCCAGTCAGGTGAAGGTAAAAGTACAGTTGCTGCTGCATTGCTTGGTTGATGGAGGCTATCTTAAGTGGCCCGTATCAATTGATCCACTTGATTGTTTAAATGTTAAAAATAGAAATTTCCTATTGCCGTAAATCCAGCAAGCGCTGTCATTGCGCCAGAAACAGGAATCTTTCATTCAGAAATGGCTGAATTGTTGTCGTCATACCACGCCAGCACAGCAAAAAGCCGCCCTGAAAGGCGGCTTGCGGGGGATGACGCGGCAGTTTGTTCAGGATTTGTTGAAAAAGCCCTGCAACATGCCCAGCCCCTGGGACAGCAGATCACCACCTTGCGGCAACTGGCCATCCGGCGTCAGCTTGTCCACTGCCTGCGGCAGGTAATCAGCCAGTCCCTGGCTGAGCTGTTGCGGGTCCAGGCCAAACTTCTGTGCCAGCGCGCTCACCTGTTCGCTGCCCAGTACCTGCTGGATCTGCTCGGCCGATACCGGCAGGTTGCTGCCGTTACCCACCCAGGAAGACACCAGCTCGCCCATGCCGCCACTATTGAACTTCTCCAGCAAGCCGGAGAGCCCGCCGTGTTGCTCCAGCAAGCCGGCAACGGCACCGGTCATCTCATTGCCCGAACCGCCCAGCAAACCACCCAACTGATCAAACAGGCTCATCTTTCATCCTCTCGTCGAAAACTGCTTTAAAATGTCTTCAGCAATTCTTGCTTGCCAAATAGCATAGAAAAATCAGTACAATAGCGCTCACTTTACCAATTCTTACTGGCTGATCTTGAAAAAATTGCGCTTTTTGAACGGGCTTCTGGCCTTGCTGGCCTGTCTTGCTGCCAGCAGCGTACATGCCGATCTTTACGGTTTTGTCGACGAACAAGGCCAGGTTCACCTTGCCAACCGGCAGGTGGACGAGCGCTATCAGCTCTATCAGAAAAGCCAGCTATCCGGCAGCAGCGCCAATGCTGCGCTGGACGATGCCACCACACCGGGCCTGGGCGCAACGCTGAGCGGCGACAACCGCCCGCCTGCCCCGCGGGTGGACGGCCTCAAAACCGTAGCGGCCCCGGTGGTCAACCCGCACCTGGCAGCCCAGTACAAGACGCTGATCGACCAGACCGCGCGCGAATTCAAGCTGGATGCCAATCTGCTGCACTCCATTGTGACGGTGGAATCCGGCTACAACCCGCAGGCGGTGTCGCCCAAGGGTGCCATTGGCCTGATGCAGGTGATTCCGGCCACCGGTGAGCGCTTTGGCGTCAGCCGGCTGGATGACCCGCGGCAAAACCTGCGTGCCGGTGCGCGCTATCTGCGTTTTCTGCTGAGCCAGTTCAACAACGACCTGCCGCTGGTGATTGCCGCCTACAATGCCGGCGAAGGGGCGGTGCAGAAATACCGCAATACCATTCCGCCTTATGAAGAGACGCGCGATTACGTTGCCAAGGTGCTGGCGTCCTACCGTACGCGCAGTGGCACCGGCCTCCGTGACAGCCTGCCTGGCGGCATCCTGCGCAGCAAGAAACTGCCGCTGCCTGCGGCACTGAGCAATGCTCAGGCGTCGGCACTATAAAACAAAACCTGGGCAGGACAAGCCGTTCCGGCCATCCCTCTCGCAAGACCTGCAATCGCAGGTCTTTTTTATCGCCATGCGCGCTGCAGGCGCTGTGGTCTCACAGCTGCACGCCCACAATCTCGCTCAGGGGCTCGGCCAGGTCCCGATAGCGGGCACGGTGATCAAACACCCCCAGGAACCCGGGATAGGCATCCGGCGCATGCAGAATCTGATTGGCCTTGCGCGATGTCAGTTTGTGAACCCGCAGGATACGGCCATCCCAATGCACCAGCCGCGCATCCTCTGCCGTCAACAGGACATCCAGGGTCTGGTGGATGATTTCAACCAAAACAATTTTGCTGCGGGTACGGTGTTCACCTGCAACAGCCACGCTGAGAACTCCCTCGTCTTGCATCATGCCCTGTTCTTTATGTTATTTTGTTTAAAATGTATTAACTTATCCTTATCATAGGGCAGGGCTTGTCCAATCTCAATACTTACTTAAAAGAAATTTAAACAAAAACCATCAAAGACAATGTCGGTTGAAAAAAAAAACGGCCAGCTTGCGCTGACCGTTTCAAATGACTGTATTTTTTTTGCATCAGGCGGCCAATAACATGGCCAGACCGCGCAGGGCATGCCAGGGGTCACCATTGGCCACCCCCTTGATTTGCTGGTCTATGCGCGCGCATTCGGTCAGTGCCGTCATCAGCTTGCGTGGACCGATGCGACGCAAGGCCGGTTCCGCCAGCCTTTGCTTGTCACCCCACAAACGCAGCTCGCGCGCCAGATCGCGCAGCTGACGCCCGTCCTTCAAGCCCTGCCGCAAGCGCAGCAGCATGCGTACATCTTCGGTGAAGGACCACAACACCAGCACCGGCGATTCGCCTTCGGCCAGCAAGCCTTCCAGCATGCGTTCCACCCGTGCGGCATCGCCGGACAGCCAGGCTTCGGACAAATGGAACACATCGAAGCGGGCGACATTGGCCACCGCTTCGCGCAATTGCTCGAGGCTCAGTTCGCCAGCCGGATACAGCAAGGCCAGTTTGTCCACTTCTTGCCGTGCCGCCAGCAGATTACCTTCCACCCGGTCGGCGAAAAAACTGAGCGCCTCCGGGGACAGATGCTGTTGCTGGCGTTTCAGACGACGCGCAATCCAGCCGGCAAGCTCATGCCGCCCGACCGGTTTGGCTTCCACCACCACAGCGGCTTTTTCCAGCGCCAGATACCATTTGGATTGCAGCTGGGTCTTTTCCAGCTTTGGCATGGTAATCAGGGTGATGGTGTCTTGCGGAGGATTGGCGGCCAGTTGTTGCAGCGCCTCGCCGCCTTCGGTACCCGGTTTGCCACCAGGGATGCGGATTTCCAGCAATTTGAGACTGGCAAACAGCGACACGCTGCTCATGGCATCGCGCAATTGCGACCAGTCAAAACCTGCCTCCACGGTGAGCACTTCCCGTTCCAGATAACCCTGGTCACGGGCATGCTGGCGCAGGCTGTCGGAAGCTTCCAGCGCCAGCAGGGTTTCTTCACCATGAATCAGATAAAGCGGCGCCAGACCCTTGTCCAGCACCGCTGCCAGTGCATCAGGGCTTAGGCTGGGCATTGACTGGCTTCAGGCTTTGCGGGCCGGACTGGCCTTGTGCGCCCGGACGCTTGAGATAGGACAGGCGGCGGGCCAGCTGCTCGGCGGCGTCGTGACGCATGTCGTTCCACAGCAGGTTTTCTTCCTGTTCCTTGCCCAGTACGTCACTGTCGGAATAATTCATGTAACGGCGCACGGTCAGGTTCATGTCCGGCTCGACGGGTACGCCGCCAATCACGGTACGCACCGTCGCGCTGTAGCTCAGCTGGTACTCGTTGACCTTGCCACCGCTATTGATGGTGGAAACGTCCTTGGACTGGCTTTCACTCACCACGCTGACCACTGCCTCGGCCTGCTTCGGAGCCGAAAGAACAATCAGCTTGTCGTTATGGGCCAGGGTTTCGCGCAGCACGCCACCCAGCTTGCTGCTGCCCTCATCCACATACACACTGCCAAACGGCAGCGGGCGGACATTGCCGCCGATGCCCTTCAGATGAAAACCGCAAGCGCCAAGCAGGAACACCAGGCTGGTCAGGACCAGTCCGCGCAGGATTCGCTTCATGCCTGTTCTCCGTAACAGGAGCCGGTCAGGCCCTGCCCCACGGGAAGGGGAAGGCAAAGCTGACCGGCAGGATTGCTGGCCCGCCCCGTCAAGGGCGGACCGGGGTTTACACGACGATGTTCACCAGACGGCCCGGCACCACGATGATCTTCTTGGCCGGTTTGCCTTCCATGAACTTCTGTACGTTTTCGTGCGCCAGTGCGGCAGCTTCGATCACATCCTTGGCGGCATCGGCAGCCACGGTGATGCTGCCACGCAGCTTGCCAGCCACCTGCACCATCATCTCGATCTCGCTCTTCACCAGCGCAGCCTCGTCCACCTTCGGCCAGGCTTGTGCCAGCAGCTCGCTGCCCGGCTGCAACACCGACCAGATGGCGTCAGTGATGTGCGGCACGATGGGCGACAGCAGCAGGGTGACGCTTTCCAGTACTTCCTGTGCCACGGCACGGCCGGCGGCATCACTGCGGTCGGTCTTGTCGTAGGTGTTCAACAGTTCCATCACCGCGGCAATGGCGGTGTTGAACTGCTGGCGACGGCCATAGTCGTCGGCCACTTTCTGGATGGTGCTGTGCAGCTTGAAGCGCAGTTCCTTCTGGCTGGCATTCAGCTCGCCACCGGCATAAGCGGCCACCACACCCGCGTCGGCATGCTCCTTGGCCAGTTTCCACAGGCGCTTGAGGAAGCGGAAGGCACCTTCCACACCGGCATCGGACCATTCCAGGCTTTGCTCCGGCGGGGCGGCGAACATCATGAACAGGCGTGCGGTATCGGCACCGTATTTCTCGATGAATTCCTGCGGGTCCACGCCGTTGTTCTTGGACTTGGACATTTTCTCCACGCCGCCCACCACCACCGGCAGGCCATCCACGCGATGGGTGGCACCGGTAATCTTGCCCTTGGCGTCACGTTCCAGCACCACGTCTTGCGGGGCGATCCAGTCCTTGCTGCCGTTGGGCAGCTCGCGGTAGAAGGTTTCGCAGATCACCATGCCCTGGGTCAGCAGGCTCTTGAACGGCTCGTCGCTGGATACCAGGCCTTCGTCACGCATCAGCTTGTGGAAGAAACGTGCGTACAACAGGTGCAGGATGGCGTGTTCGATACCACCCACGTATTGGTCCACTTGCAGCCAGTAGTCGGCGGCTGCCTTGTCCAGCATGGCGGTGTCGCACTTGGGGCTGGCATAGCGGGCGTAGTACCAGCTGGATTCCACGAAGGTATCCATGGTGTCGGTTTCGCGCTTGGCGGCACCGCCACACTTGGGGCAGCTGGTTTCGTAGAATTCCGGCATCTTGGCCAAGGGCGAGCCGGCACCATCCGGAATCACGTTTTCCGGCAGCACGACCGGCAGGTCTTTTTCCGGCACCGGCACATCGCCACAAGTCGGGCAGTGGATGATGGGAATCGGGCAACCCCAGTAACGCTGGCGGGAGATGCCCCAGTCGCGCAGGCGGTACTGGGTTTTCTTCTGGCCGGCAGCCTTGGCTTCCAGATCACCGACGATGGCATCGAAGGCTTCGCTGAAGGACTTGCCGTCGTACTTGCCGCTGTTGACGGTGCGTACGCTGTCGTCCTTGGCGGCATACCAGTCCTGCCAGTTGCTGGCATCGAAATCATTGTCGCCAGCCACCTTGGCATACACTTGCAGCAGCGGCAGGCTGTATTTGTTGGCGAATTCGAAGTCGCGCTCGTCATGCGCCGGTACGGCCATCACCGCGCCTTCGCCATAGCCCCACAGCACATAGTTGGCCACCCATACCGGCAGCTTGGCACCGGTAAGCGGATGGATGACGAACAGGCCGGTGTCCATGCCCTTCTTTTCCATCTTGGCCACGTCGGCCTCGGCCACGGAACCTGCCTTGCATTCGGCAATGAAAGCCTGCAGCGCCGGATGATTGGCCGCAGCCTGGGTGGCCAGCGGGTGTTCCGCCGCCACGGCAACGTAAGTTGCGCCCATCAGGGTGTCCGGACGGGTGGTGTACACCTTCAGTTCGCCACCATGGCCGATGCTGTCCTGGTCGTAGGCAAACACCACATCAGAACCGTGGCTCTTGCCGATCCAGTTCTTCTGCATGGTCTTGACCTGTTCCGGCCAGCCATCCAGCGTATCCAGGCTGGTGAGCAGTTCGTCGGCGTACTTGGTGATGGCGAAGTAGTACATCGGGATTTCGCGCTTTTCCACCACGGCACCGGAGCGCCAGCCACGGCCATCCACCACTTGTTCGTTGGCCAGTACGGTCTGGTCCACCGGGTCCCAGTTCACCACGCCGTTTTTCTTGTAGATCACGCCTTTTTCAAACAGGCGGGTAAACAGCCACTGCTCCCAGCGGTAGTAGTCGGGCTTGCAGGTGGCCAGCTCGCGCTCCCAGTCCAGGGCAAAGCCCAGGCTGTCCAGCTGCGTCTTCATGTATTCGATGTTGGCGTAAGTCCAGGCCGCCGGAGCACCGCCGTTTTTCATGGCGGCGTTTTCGGCCGGCAGACCGAAGGCGTCCCAGCCCATCGGTTGCAGTACGTTGAAGCCTTGCAGGCGCTTGAAGCGGGCCAGCACGTCGGTAATGGTGTAGTTGCGCACATGGCCCATGTGCAGCTTGCCGGACGGATAGGGGAACATCGACAAGGCGTAGTACTTGGGGCGGCTGGCGTCTTCGACGGCCTTGAAGGCGGCAGTGCGCTGCCATTTTTGTTGCGCTGCGGCTTCGACTTCGCGTGGGCTGTAGGTTTCTTGCATGGCGATCTTTAGTCTGGAAAGGCTGAAAACAAAATGGCGGACTGCCCAAGTCCCCGCCTGGCAGGGCAGCTTGGGCAGTCCGTCGCAAATTCAATCGGGCCATTATAGCGGCCAGAGGGGCATGTCGATAAGAGCTGCACAAAAACAAACGCTTGCCCCCGTTGCCGCCAGCCCTGGCAAACCCGGTGCCGGCCAGTCGCCACACAGGCTGCACCAGGCAGCGGGCCATCACAAAGGCGTTTGCATTTTTTTACCGGCAGCCGACTACCGGCAGTTCAGCGCGGCAGCTGCTTGCAGCGCTCCAGTGCCTGCAACAGCCGCTGCAAAATGCCTTCTTCCCACAAGGAGTGACCGGCAGCTTCCACCAGCTGGAATTCGGCCTCCGGCCAGTGGCGGGCCAGTTCGTGCGCCGTGGCCGGCGGGCAGATCACATCATGACGGCCTTGCACGATGATGGCCGGCAAGTGACGGATGCGCGGAAGCTGTTGCAATAACTGCCCTTCGGGCAGAAAGATACGGTGGATGAAGTAATGGGCTTCCAGCCGCGCCAGTGGCAAGGCCAGATACTCGCTGCCGGCACGCAGCATGGTGTCGGGTTGGGGACGCAAGGCCACGCAACTGGCCTCGTAACGGCCCCAGCTGCGCGCCAGCGGCAGGTGGACTTGCGGGTCGGGGTCGCACAGGCCGCGGTAATAGGCTTGCAGCAGCTGCCCACGCTCGGCAGGCGGAATCGGCGCGACAAATTCCTGCCAGGCTTCCGGGTGAAACTGCCCCATGCCATGCATGAACCAGTCGATTTCACTTTGCCGCCCCAGGAAAATGCCGCGCAGGACCAGTCCGGTCACCCGCTGCGGATGAGCCTGGGCATACGCCAGTGCCAGCGTGCTGCCCCAGGAGCCGCCAAACAGCAGCCAGCGCTCGATGCCCAGATGCTCGCGCAAGCGTTCGATATCGGCAATCAGATGCGCCGTGGTGTTGTCCCGCCATTCACCACGCGGCACCGAACGGCCACTGCCGCGCTGATCAAACAGGATGGCTCGGTAATGGGAGGGATCAAACAACTGGCGACTGGCCGGGGCACAGCCATCGCCCGGCCCGCCATGCAGGTAGAGCACGGGCTGGCCATCCGGCGCACCACATTGTTCCCAGTACATCTGATGCAGGCCATCCAGCGGCAGCATGCCCTGGCTGAATGGTTCAATCGACGGATAAAGCATTGCGCTCCAGACAGACTGCCTCAGCAAAGCTGGGTGGTGATGTATTCCCACTCGGTCTGGCTGACCGGGGTAATCGACAGGCGGTTGCCTTTTTTGAGCACCTGCATCTGCTCCAGCGACGGGTGCTGCCGTAACAAGGCAGGTGTAAGCAGCGGGGTCTTGCTCAGGAAGCGCACGTCAACACACTGCCAGCGCGGGGCCTCGGGCGTGGATTTGGCGTCGAAATACGGACTGGCCGGGTCAAACTGGCTGGAGTCGGCATGGGCGCTGCCCACCACCTCGGCCAGGCGGCAATGCCTGGCTCGGCACAGCTGGAATGCCAGAACAGCACCCGGTCGCCCGCCTGCATGTCATCGCGCATGAAATTGCGCGCCTGGTAATTGCGCACGCCGGTCCACTCGAATGCCCGCTGTGGCTCGGCCATCAGATCATCAATCGACGTTTCGTCCGGTTCGGACTTCATCAGCCAATAACGCATGGGAAATGTCTGTTAATCAATGGAAGGTGGTCTTAACAATTTACGCCATCTTGCAGCAGCTGTGTTCGATTAAGCTTGAAAGCAGATAAACAACTGCGGCCGTCTGGCCCTTGTACACCGGAGAGAATCATGAAAAGCCTGTTGATTGGCGTATTGCTGGCCAGTGCATTGAGCGCCTGCGTCGTTGTTCCACCACGGGTTGCCTACCGACCTGAAGTCGTTGTTCCGGTTGTAGCCGTCCCGGCCTATGGCTATGGTCACCACTGGGAGCGATAAACAACCGCCACGACCTGCCACAATCCCGCCCACAGCCTCCGTCAGGAGGCTTTGACGCGCTGACGACGGGCAAAGCGATGCAGGCCGCTTTCGGTCAGCAGATAATCCAGCTGCACATCCCAGGCTTCACGCGGCACCTGCAGCACCCGCTGGCAATCGTAAGCCACGCCCACCAGCAAAGGCTTGCCGTAGCGACGCGGCCGCTGCCGGAAGGCCAGACTGCTATCGTAAAAACCGCCGCCCTGCCCCATGCGATAACCGTCCTCATCCACCGCCAGCAATGGCACCAGCAGCACATCCAGCTTTTCCGCCCGCACACAGGGGCCGTCAAACTCCACGATGCCGTAGCGTGCATGGCGATACCACCGCCCGTCACCCGTCAGGCGCGAGAACCACATGCGGCGGCCACGGGCCGGAATTTGCGGCAACCATACGCTGGCACCACGCTGTAACGCGCTACTGAGCAGGGTTTCCACATCCAGCTCCGAGCCTGCCGCCAGATAACCGCCAATACGCCGCCCGCGCCGCAATAAGCGGCTGGCATGACGTGCCACCGCACGCATGGCCTGTGCACGGTAGGCGGGCGTCAGTGCCATGCGCTGGCGACGCACGGCCTTGCGCAGGGCAATCTTGTCGTTAACGGCAGTGTCGGGAGTGAGCATGGCGCAAGCCTGACAATCAAGGGACAAATGAAAACGACCCGGAGCAAGATGCGCCGGTGTGGAAGGGAGACCCCCGCGAGTGTCGTTTGGGCATAATTCGCTTGTACCCTGTTTCCAGGGAGGGCTACCTGCCAGTCACTTCGGGCGCATCCTCGAGGGACGCGACACACCCGTGACTCACGCTGGCGGCCAAAAGCGAACGCATTGGTACAAAGGAATTGTTAGCCTTCACGAACACCGCAGGGGATAAGCTGATCTGGGTGTCTGCCAGTTCCTGCCTGAGAGTAAGAAATCAGAACAGGGCTTGCTGGCTTTCGCGAAGCGCTGTATCAGCTGCTTCGCTCATGTTGCGTATTTTACGCTGGAATGAAGCCATTTCCAAGCCCTCTCCCACTTTGGTACGCAACAAATCATGGGCAATGTTCAAAGCAGCCATGATGGCGATCTTGTCGGCATCCATCACCTTGCCGTGCTGCTGGATCAGATCAATCTTGCCTTGCAGCAGACGTACCGCCTCCAGCAGGGTTTCACGCTCATCCACCGGCGAGCCGATGGTGAAATGACGGCCCAGGAGTTCAATGTCGACCTGCACGATATCGCTCATTCTGCCTCTCCTTCAGCCTGCTCCGGTTCCTCTGCCTTGGGCAGACGTTCTACCAGCGCGGCCACGCGGCTGCGTGTTTCGTTCACGCGGAAATTCAGCTCGGCGTTTTCCTTCAGCGCTTCAGCCAGCGCCTGGGCAAAACGGCCGTTCTGGGTTTCCAGTTCCTTGATGCGGGCAACCAGGGCCTGCACGCGGGATTCGAGATATTCCAGTTCCTTGTCCATGGCGGCGAGGATAACGGCCAGCTAGTCCAGCGTCAAACCCAGTCTGTGCCGTGCTGTGTCCAGCGTGGCACACAGTGCCGCTGCACCTTGCGGCAAACGTGGCCCCGGAATGGTCAGCAGGTCCTCATCCAGCACGTAACGGGTGTCTGCTGCCACGGCCGGCAGGGCGGACCAGCGATCCCACATGCGCAGGATGTCGGCACGTGCCGCCAGCATCACCTGTGGCCGGGCCGCCACAACCGCCTCCATGCTTACTTGCGGTGCGGCTTGCCTCAGGGTGCCAAACACATTGCGCCCGCCACACAGTTGCATCATGGCGCCCATGAAGCTGCGCTGGCTGACGGTAAAAATGGGCGCGGCACTGATCTGGTAAAACACGCTGACCGGTGCGCGGCGGGCATAGCGCTGACGCAGCGTGGCCAGTTGCTGGCGGTAAGCAGAGGCCGCTGCGGCAGCCGTAGCCTGCATTCCGGTAAGGCGGCCCAGGCTTTGCATTTCTGCGGCCACATCATCCAGTTGCAAGGGATGGCTGATGAACACGGCCACGCCCAGCTGGCGCAAGCGCTCCAGCTCGCGCAGGTTGCCGCCGTCCTGCCAGGCCACCACCAGGTCCGGCCGCTGGCGCAGTACCGCTTCCAGGCTGATGCCGCTATAGCCGCCCACCCGCGGCAGCGCACGCACTTGCGGCGGGTAATTGCTGTAGTCCACCGTGGCCACCAGCCGTGGGCCGGCACCAATGGCGTACAGCATTTCGGTGGCATGGGGCGACAGGGAAACAATACGCTGCGCCGCCTGCGGCAGGGTCAGCAGTTTGCCACTGGCATCGGGTGCACTGACTGCCGCCCGGGCCGGGCCGACGCACAACAGCAGCCACAGGGCAAAAGCGCGCAGCAGCATCAGCCGCCCTTGAGCGACAAGGGCAGCCCGCAGGCTACCAGGGTGACATGCTGACAGCGGGCCGCAACGTCCTGGTTCAGCCGCCCCAGCAGGTCGCCATACAGGCGTGCCATGCGACTCATCGGCATCACGCCCCAGCCGATTTCATTGGTGACCAGCAGCAAGCGGCCCTGTACTGCATCGATGGCTTCCAGCAGCCACTGCCGCTGCCGGACGAATTCCACCTCGTCGAAGCCATCGTCCGGACCGAAAAAGCGCATCAGCCACATGCCCAGACAGTCCACCAGCAACAGGCCGTCTTCCTGGTCGTGGCCCAGAATCAGCCCGGCCAGGTCACGCCCGGCTTCCTGCACTTGCCAATGCGCAGGCCGTTGCAGGCGATGCTGGCGCACCCGTTCGGCAAACTCTTCGTCACGCACTTCGGCGGTGGCGATATAGCAGACCGGGCCGCCATGCTGGATGGCCAGGTGTTCGGCATGGCGGCTTTTGCCGGAACGCGCACCGCCGGTGATCAGGTGGGTCATGCTGGTTTCCTGATGATCCGGGGGCGGGTCAGGTGCTCCCGGGAGTAGCACGCCATGGGCGTGCCGGTTTATTTCTGCTGGTAGCTGACACCGACAAAGCCACCCAGCCCGGCGGTGTTGTAACCATACAGCGAGGTGTACTGACGGCCAAACAGATTGCTCAGCTTGACGGTGGCCGTCCACTCGCGGGCAAAGCGGTAGTTGGCATACACATTGGTAAGGGTGTAGCCGCCCAGCCAGACATTGCTGCCGCTATCGGTGGTATCCCGGCGCTTGGCGCTCAACTGCCACTCCACCCCGGTGGTGACCTTGCCCCAGTCATAGGCAGCCGCCAGTTGACCATAGGCACGGGCGCGACGTTGCAATTGCTGATGAGTGGCGTTGTCCAGCGGGTCCTGATATGTGGCGGATGCAGACAAATCCCAGTTACCCATTGCCATGGCTCCGGCCAGCGTGCCGCCCTGAATGGTGGCTTGGCTGATATTGGTCACGGTACTGTAGTCGGAGGTCATGGCAATCATGTTATTGATGCTGTTGCGGAACAGCGTCAACGATGCCGAACGGCCGTTATCCTTGAATTGCAAGGCCAGTTCGCTGTTGTGCGAGGTTTCCGGTTTCAGCTTGGGGTTGCCTGAATAACTGCCATCGTAGGGATAGTAAAGATCGTTAAACGTCGGAGCCTTGAAGGCGGTGCCATAGCTGGCACGCGCGATCAGGGTATCGCTCAGACGGTAACCATAACCCAGTTGACCGGTGGTTTTGCCGCCAAACTGTTCGTTCTGGTCGCGACGGGCACTGGCTTGCAGCAGATGGCGGCCAAACTCGCCGCTGTAACCGAGGAACCCGGCCTTGTTACTACGCGAGTGGGCATCGTAGGAGGTGCTGCTGTCCACATGTTGCTCGGTGTATTCGGCACCAGCCAGCAGCTTGCCCCAGGCAGTATGCAGGTCGTTTTGCCACAGCAAGGCATTTTGTGCAGTCTGGTACAAGTCGACCCGGGCGCTCAGATTACCGTTATTCCAGTGTTCCTGGCGGTCCATGGTGTAGCTGTAACGCAGGGTGCTGCTCCAGATATCGTTGAAGCGGTTTCTGGATTCCAGTGCCGCGCCGGTCTGGCGGCTGCGCTGCAAGTCCTCACCGGTGCTTTGATAGCCGTCGTAGTCCAGCTTGCTCATGATCTGGAACAGTTGCAACGAAATATCATGTCCGCTGGCAATGGTCTGGGTGAGGCTGGCGTTGTAGGACAGGTTGCGATAGGGGTCGCGGTCGGCGTTGTAGTTGCTGCTTTGCGGATTCGTGGCGGAGAAACCGTCGGTCTGCTCCTGGTTGATCTGCAGATTGAAGGCGGTATTGTCCACCTTGCCGCTGACACCCGCCGAGGATTTGACCAGACCATGGTCGCCAAATCCCAGCGCGGCGTTGAAGCGTGGTGCACCACTACCCTGACGGGTGAAAATCTGGATTACCCCGCCAATGGCATCCGCGCCATACAGGCTGGAGCTGCTGCCACGCACCACTTCGACACGCTCGATGCTGTCCAGCGGAATGTTTTCCAGCGCGGTAGTGCCGCTGGTGGCGGATACGATACGCATGCCGTCCAGCAGGACGATAGTCTGGTTGGCATTGCTACCGCGCAGATACAGGCTGGCCTGGCTGCCGACATTGCCCGAGCTGACCACTTCGATGCCCGGCACCCGCGCCAGCAGCTGCGGCAGATTGGTGGCCGAGGACTGGTCGATGTCTTCACGGGTGATCACCGACACATCCGACAAGGTCTTGACCACTGATTGCGGCTGACGGGTAGCGGTCACCACCACTTCATCGCCCTGAAAAACGGGCAGGACGTCGGCCTGGGCTGCACTGGCCAACACCAGCAGCCACAGGGATTGTCGGGCTTTGAACATGAAACACACACTCCAGAAACATGAAACCGGCCGGGCAAACGCTGCCACAGCCACAGGAAGTGCGAAGAGGATGGCTTGCGCCATGGAGAATGGATGACACCGGAACGGGCTGATGAGCCCGCCTGCTGTTTGCCAGATCGCCTCCCCGCGATATACAGCCACCGCCTGCCATGCGGCAGACGATAAGGGACAGGCCGGTCTCCGGGCTTGGTCTTGCGCTGTCGCGCCTTCCCGTTGCTGATGGGCAACAGTGGCAATGGCGACAACTGGGCCGGCATCCGCCAGCCAGACCTTACCGTTGCGGGGGCAGCGCCGGCTTGTACCGGCTTCCCGTTTCATCCGGATCATGCAAATCCGGACACCTGTCCGGCAGCGATTATACGGCAGAATGCAGCGAAACTGCGGCAATCTGGCACGAACAGTCTTGATATGCAACAAGCAATGCCAATGCCATGGCGGCATTCAGCTTGCCGTGCTGCCCCCCATGTCTTAGAGTCGCGCTCTAGTCCATGCCAACCTCGAGAAACCGCACCATGTCCCAGGCCATTGCCCTTCCTGCCCACGCTTTTCATGAAGCCGCCCTGCAACGCCAGAATTCGCTGACCAAACCGGCTGGCAGCCTGGGTGTACTGGAAACGGTGGCCTGTCGCTTTGCTGCCTGGCAAGGCAAAACCATTCCGGCCCCCCTGCAGCCGGCCATCACCGTGTTTGCCGGTGACCACGGCGTGACAGCAGAAGGTGTGTCCGCCTATCCGTCCATCGTGACCGGCGAAATGGTGAAGAATTTTGCTGCCGGTGGCGCTGCCATCTGCGTGCTGGCCCGCGCCATTGCCGCTCGGCTGGAGGTGGTGGATGTGGGTGTGCTGGGTCAACTGCCGGAACTGCCCATTGTGCAGGCCAAGGTAGCCGCCGGTACCGCCAACCTGGCAGTGGAAGCCGCCATGACGGCAGAACAATGCGCTGCTGCGCTGGAAGTGGGCCGCGCTGCGGCGCGTCGCGCCGTGGAACACGGTGCCAATCTGCTGATTGCCGGTGACATGGGCATTGGCAATACCACGCCGTCTGCCGCGCTGATCTGCCGTCTGGCGGGCTACAGCGTGGACAGCATTGTCGCCGTGGCACCGGTATCGACGACGCCGGCCTCGTCAACAAGCGCCGCGTGGTGCAACAGGCGCTGGACCGCCTGCACGGCCATTCACTGGATGGTCAGGCTGTGCTGGCCGAACTGGGCGGGCTGGAAATTGCCGCCATGGCGGGTTTTTATCTGGAAGGCGCGGCACTGGGTGTGCCTGCACTGGTGGATGGTTTCATTGCCAGCGCCGCCGCCCTGGCCGCCCGCGCCATCGACCCGGCAGTGGCCGACTGGCTGCTGGCCAGCCATTGCTCGGAAGAAACCGGCCACAAGCTGGCACTGGAAGCACTGCAACTGAACCCGCTGGTGGCACTGGGCATGCGGCTGGGCGAAGGCTCTGGTGCCGCCACCTGCGTGCCCTTGCTGCAACTGGCCATCAAGCTGCACGCCGAAATGGCCACGTTTGCCCAGGCCGGTGTCACCGAGAAAGACTGAGGCATGAACCCCTATACGCTCACCTTGCTGCGCCACGGCGAAATCGACCACGACGGCCGCCTGATCGGCCGCACCGACCTGCCACTGAATGAGCTGGGCTGCGAGCAGATGAGCCGCAGCTGGCAACGGTTGAACCAGCTGGCACCGGTCACCAGCATGGCCACCTCGCCGCTGCAACGCTGCCGCGAGTTTGCCGTGCATCAGGCCCTGCATGGCTCCTTGCCGCTGAAGGTGGACGAACGCTTTGCCGAATTCGATTTTGGCGACTGGGACGGCATGTCGCGCGCGGTGCTGTCCGGTCAGCATCCGGACTGGGGCAGCCGCGTGGCGGCGGGCGAGCTGATTCCGCCGGCGGGGAAAGCTATGAAGTCTTCCGCACCCGGGTGCTGAGCGGATTCAGCGAATGGATTCAGACCGCGCGTGGCAGCCACCGGGTACTGGTATGTCATGGCGGGGTGATTACCGCCCTGTTGGCCGAGCTGCTGGGCACCGAATTCGATGTAGCCAAGCTGATGACCGTGCAGCGCGGCGGCTTTGCCCAGCTGTCCATTCTGGAAGGCCACCCGGCCTATCTGATGCATCTGGAAAGCCCCGGCGAAGCATGAGCCAGCCGACAGCCGCCCCTCGCGCCCGCTGGTGGCAAAGCCTGATTCTGGCCATCCAGTTTCTCACCCGTCTGCCCACACCGCAGCTGCGCACCTTCCACCCGGAATGGCTGGCAGCCAGTGCCTGCTGGTTTGCGCCGGTCGGCCTGTTGCTGGGCAGCCTGCTGTGGCTGGGTGTGTGGCTAGGCAGCCTGCACGACCCCTGGCTGGGGGCACTGGCCGGCCTGTTGCTGTGGATAGGCATTACCGGCGGCCTGCATCTGGACGGCCTGGCCGACCTGAGCGATGCCATGGGCGCAGCCCATCGCTCGCGCGAGCGCTTTTTCGAGGTACTGAAAGACCCGCACGTGGGCAGCTTTGGCGTGATTGCGCTGATTTGCGCCATCGTCAGCAAGCTGGTGCTGCTGATGTTGCTGGCCAGTCAGCCACAGCAGCTACCCGGCCTGCTGCTGTTGCCCGCCTGGGCGCGGCTGTTTGCCTTGTTCTGGTCGGCCACCCTGCCTGCACTGGCACCCGGCAGCGGTGAACGCTTTGCCTGGCAGCCGCAATGGCGGGCACAGGTCATCGGCCTGCTGGCCTTGCTGGGTCTGTCGCTGTGGCTGGCCCCGGCTTTGCTGCTGGCACCGCTGGCCGCCTTGCTGTGGCGCGGCTGGCTCAAGCGCAAGCTGGGTGGCATGACCGGCGACTGCCTGGGCGCAGGCATCGAAGTGTGTGAAATCCTGCTGCTGGGCCTGTTGCTGCTGCCGCTACACCAGCCGGGGTCGTGGTAAAAGACTTGTCATCCTGCCGTCACGGTGTGGTGATGTAAGCGCCGGATACTTGCCCGCATCCACCTTGAGGGAGGAGCGCGCATGCAACTGGACATCTCGCACGACCCGGCACGGCTGGACCGCGCCATGATCCTGCAATTCCTCACCACCCAGGCGCACTGGGCCAGCGGCATGGATGCTGCGCTGCTGGAACGCGCCATCCAGCATTCCTTGATCATTGCCGCCTATCACCAGCAGCGGCAGATCGGCTTTGCCCGGGTGATTACCGATTACGCCAGCTTTGCCTATCTGTCTGATGTCTTCGTGCTGCCCGACTGGCGCGGTCAGGGCGTGGGACAGGCGATGATCCGCGCCGCACAGGATCATCCGCAATTGCAACAGTTACGCCGGTTCTTGCTGGTTTCGCGTGATGCCGGCGGCTTTTACCGCCAGCTGGGTTTTACGCCCTTGCAACACGGGGAACGCTATATGGAATGGCAGCGCGGTGCAGCTGAAGGGCGCTGGCTGCGTGGCCACCGCGCCCAGCCCAAGGCAGACCAGGCGGCCTGATCAGGGCAGCAGGTCGGGCCGCGCACCCGGATGCTGCTTGACCACACGCCATGGCAGCACACTCCATTCCGGATATTCGCAAGCACGCGCCACGCGGGCAAAAGACGGCCCCAGCACCAGCCCCTGCGGCGTGGCATACCAACTGACAAACTGCCACACCTGCGGGTCGCGGTAATCACATTCATCTTCCGTGCCCGGCTTGGTTTGTGCCGGATACAGGCGCGTCATGGTGTTCACCAGCCAGGGAGCCAGTATCTTTTCCTCGTACTGATAGTCAGCCCGCTCGCCACTGGACTTACGCGCCAGTTGCGGTTTGCCCTTGCCTGCCCATAGCAGGTCTTCCAGTTGCAGCGGCTTGCCGCTGGCTACCTCCAGCGTCAGCGGATTATCAGCAAAATCAGGATGCGCGCCACCACAGTAATAGCTGGTGAAAATACTGACACTCAGCAGCTTGCTACCCAGCAGGCGCGGCGTCACTGTTTGTTCGAAGTCGGCCCCGGCAGTCCGTGCACCACCCAGCTGGCAGTCAAAATAACTGGCCACTTCCTGCCACTGGCGCTCGGCCAGCAACTGGTTGATGCGCTGCAGGCTGGCCTGTGGATAACCATCCACCACGCGGAACAGGCGGATCTTGCTGACCGGCTCGTCCCACCATTGCAGGGTATGACCCTGCACCCGCTCACGCTTGCCGGCCTTGAGCGGCAAGTCCACCATGCGGACGTAGTCGTAGCCGGAACGCTGGCGCACCGGATTGAGCGCGCTATCGCTACTGGCAGGCCACTGGGCCTGGGGATAGCACTCAGGCTGACCAGCACCGGCTTGCCAGCCTTGGGCCCATGCCACTCCCCCACCCAGCCACCATTTTGCGGGCGCAGGGTAATGTCATTGCGCTGTTCGTCGTATTGCAGGTTTTCACCCAGTTGCAGGCTGCCATCGGCCTGTTGCTTGCCGGTGAGGGCGATATCGCGGTGATGCTTGCGATAGAAATAGCGCCCCTCCACCGCACCGTCCTTGGCAATGTCCAGCTCCATCACCACCGCAGCCTGTCCCACCTTGCCTTGCAATAACTGCGGTGCCGCCAGCACACCGTGCGCCAGTGCCAGCAACAGTAACCCACCCAGCTTGCGCATCATCCTTACCCCCTTCTTCAAGCAAACCGTGCCACAACGGCACAATGCTGCCAGTACAGCACAGAAAACGATAGCCTGCAGGCAGCATGCAAGCTAGCAGAGGCCGCAAGCTGCCCATAGCAGCGGACAAGGCCTGCCCGGCGTGAGCGCACCGTTGCCAAAGCAGTCGGCTTGCGCTACAGATTAGGAAAGAGAACAACACACAGCCCTTTACCAGCCTGCCACCCGTTCGCGGGTTGCGCGCAACAGGATTCATCTGCCATGAGTCTGCCAGGCAATTATCTGGATGGTCGCAGCCAGATCGGCAAAGCCGTGATGCTGCAACGCAATGTCCATCATCTGGTGTTCACCGACGGGGTGCACACGCATCGCTATCCGGCACGAGAGGTCAGTTTTCACCCCGGACGGGCCGGTCGGCCAGACCGGCTGCAATTGCCGGACGGCGGCATTATCGAAGTGGCCAGTGCCTATCAATGCCAGCAACTGACCGGCCACCTGCCACTGGCCGCGCGCCTGCTGGACGGTTTGCGCCGCTGCTGGCCGCAACTACGGCTGGCTGGTTTGCTGTTGTTGCTGCTGGCCTGCTGGTTTGGCTACCGCAACGGCCTGCCCTGGCTTGCCAGCGAAGCTGCACGCCGCACCCCGCCAGCGGTGGAACAGGCGATGGCCAGCGCCACCCTGAGCCTGCTGGAGAAAACCAGCACGTTGCGCCCTTCCCGCTTGCCGGACAGCCGCCAGCAAGCACTGCAACAGCAATTGCAGCAGCTGGTGCCGGGCAACAGCCCCTATCGTTATCACTTGCAGCTGGTGGATGCGCGCGAGCTGGGTCCGGACATCATCCCCTTGCCCGGCGGGCAAATCATTGTCACCGACCAGCTGGTGCGCAATACCAGGAACCCGCTGGAAATGCAGGCCATGCTGGCCCATGCGGTGGGCCATATCGAGGCGCGTCATGGCTTGCGCGGCCTGATCCGCTCTGGTGGCGTGTCGCTGGCAGTCAATCTGTTTGGTGGCGACCGCTCGACCCTGCTGGCCGTGGCACCCATCCTGCTGGCGGACATGAAATATCCGGCCGACTTTGAGGCCGAGGCCGACGCCTATGCCAGCCGCCTGCTGGGTGCACAAAGCCTGTGCGCGCGTGATACCTTGCTGGCGCGGCTGGACGGGCCGGACCATAGCGCCGCCGCCCTGCTGGCCGCTCACCCCGACAACCGCCAGGCAGACACGGCCAGCCACTGCACACAGCAGGCTGGTTGACGCCTCAGGGCTGGCGCAAATCGTGGTGATGCTGCCACCAGCGCCAGCGCAGACGCATGTCGTACCACACCGGGCGCAAGCCCAGCGCAAACAGCAGCAAGGCCAGCGGCAGGGTAAAGGCATAGCCCAGATGCTTGAAACCCAGCGCACCCACCACGCCGCCCAGGAAGAAGGCCGTCAGAATCATGCTGTATACCCACAGCCGGCTGCGGTTGGATTTGATGTCTTTGATCTTGGGGCTGTGCAGATGGTTGTAGTAACTCATCTTGGTCAGTTCGATGCCGATATCGGTGGCAATGCCGGTCATGTGGGTGGAGCGCAGCAGGCCACCGGACAGCTTGGTAACAATGGTGTTGTGCATACCCATGATGAAACACAGCAGCATCACGGTGGGAGGCGTGAACAAGCCCTTGTGGCTGGCCAGCCCGGCACCCAACACGCCAAACAGCAGCAGGAAACCGGCCTCTTCCATCATCGACACCCCATAGCCACCGCGCAGGCGCTGGCGTCTGGCCCACAGGATCAGCCAGGTGGAGTGCATGGCACCGCCAATGAAGCACAGCAGCATGATCAGCATGGACAGCGACAGGCGGACTTCACCCAGGGCCAGGTCGTCGGCCATACCGGACACCACCCCGGATACATGCGAGGTGTAACGCTGCACCGCCAGGAAACCACCGGCATTGAGCGCGCCGGCAATAAAGGCCATCGAGCCGCCCAGCTGACGCAGGACGCGGTCGTTGAACGCGCCGCGGTCCAGCAGGCGGGTGATATTGCTTGAACGTCGGGACATAGCGAACCATGAAAAAACGGCAAGGCGGGACAACCGCCATTGCCGTTCATCATCCATCCTGCAAGCCCCTGCTGACAAGCCTGATTGCCAGCGCGCTTGCGGCAGCGCAATGCCTTGGCATTGCGCCCTGCTTCGTCAGCACCGCTTAGGTCGGCAACAGCACACCGTCTTGTCCGCCGCGATTAATGGCAAGGCTGCAAGGCGATCCCAGGCGTCAGACGCTTTTGCAGCGCTTGCAGACGCTCGGCCTGCTGCGGCTCCAGCGCCTTGAAGCTGAGCACCGTCGCGGCAGA
Source organism: Aquitalea pelogenes (assembly GCF_001515305.1). GTDB lineage: Bacteria > Pseudomonadota > Gammaproteobacteria > Burkholderiales > Chromobacteriaceae > Aquitalea > Aquitalea pelogenes. The sequence goes on along the minus strand of NZ_LNQV01000042.1, from coordinate 766 downwards.
TTTCTGCCCTTTCTGCTCGATGGCCACCTTGTCAAAACCGGCGGCTTTCACCCTTGCCTGCATGGCCTTGGCAGCAGACTCCTGGCCGAACAGGCCAAGCGATACGCTGCCCTTGAATTCCGCGCTGTGCACGATGTAATTGTCAAAACCCTTGTCTTTCAATTCGGCAGACAGCGTCTGGGTTTCAGACTGCGTAGCCAGCGGCGGGTGATAGACCCAGAACTTGCCATTGCCCTTGACCTCGCCCTTGCTGCTTTCCACCAGTTGCTCGGGCTTGAGCTTGAGGCCGGGCAGACCACCCTTCACCCGGGTCAGCAGCCTGGCATCCAGCGTGCCCCAGTCGTAGCAGGCCAATGCCTTGCTCGGCTCGGCCTTGATGGCTTCGGTCTTGGGTTTTTCAGCCGTTTTCCCGGCGGGCTTTTCCACCGGCTTGGCTGGCGGCGGGTTCTTTGCTTCAGCCTTGGCGGTGGCTGCCGATGCCTCAGCCTTGGCCGGTTTGGCGGCCACCGGCTGCGACGCAGCCTTGTTGAGGTCTTCCGGCTTCAGCGCTTCGGTTTGCGGCATGGATGCCAACACCTTCAGCGGCGCACTGGCCTCACCGGCCGGGGCAGAGGCCGGCTGCCAGTCTGCCGGTAACAGCTTGACCTGCTCCGGGCTGATTTCCTGCGCATGGCACCGTCGCGCGGGGCAGAGGCCGGCTGCCAGTCTGCCGGTAACAGCTTGACCTGCTCCGGGCTGATTTCCTGCGCATGCACGTCGCGCGGCG
>NZ_LNQV01000041.1 GCF_001515305.1 Aquitalea pelogenes | reverse complement strand
GGAGTTGTTGTTGCAGGCTGCGGCGCAGGCGCGGGCCGAACAGTTGCAGGATGTCGTCGGCCAGCAGGCAGTAATGGCCGTGGTGTTGCACTACGCGGACGGATTTGCCGAGGTAGCAGAGTGTCAGGGGTGGTGGCTGGGGGATGATGGGGTCGGGATGCGTCATGGTGCTGCCCTCCGTTGCAGGATGAAGGCTGCCACGCGCTTGTTTGAAGGCGGGTGGCAGGCCAAAGCGGGGTTGGCGAACCGGGAGAGTCACCACAGAACCGGCAGACCGTATAGGTCTCCCCACCTGGCCTGCCATTGAAGGGTGCAGACGCAAGCAGAAAAAGCCGCTTTGACACGGCTTTCCCGGTAACTCTCATCAGGTCGCCAAACCTGGATGCGCTTGAAAACGCAACGGGACAAGGCTAATCAGCACCACCGGGGACGGCAAGGGTAGAGGGACGGGGAAACACTGGCAAGATGTGCAGGTAAGAGGCTGGTATCCGCAACGGTGGACGGGATGCTTGTTTGCTTGGCGACGTTATTTGGCCAGCGCGTAGGGCGGAAGCCCCAGTCTTACCGGGGCGTTCCGCCGTCATGCGGACCATCCCGGCACACAACAAAAAACCATTTGTTCGGACTGCAGAAATCCGCTGCGCGGATGATTTCTTGTCTTGCCGCTTCCGCGCGGCGGACGGGAAAGAGGGCTTGCCTGGCCAAGCCCTCCTTCACCTCCAAGGCCACCCCAGCAAGCATGGCCTGCGGCTGCCCGACAGGCCCCGACCGGGGCGAGGCGCGCCTGAACTCGCGATTTGCTAACGTCAAATCGCTCAGACATTGCAGGCGCTTAAAACCTCGCCCCGGCCATCCGTCGGCATGCTTGACGGGGCCAGGGGTGGCGTCGGTACGGTGGAAACAAATGGCGCTTGGGTTTGATAATGGGCTTTGCTATTCAATACGAAGCCATAAAGGCCGAATCGAAAACTTGTTGCTGACAAATGTCTTCAATTCGTCCTTAGCGGTCACTCAGTCGGTAAGCTGGAAGGGCCGTTCTTATTTAGTAACCAGACATTGCCTTCCACCTTTGCTTAATGTCCGATTTCAACCCACAGAAACGCTTGCTGAACGATCCAATTCTACCTGATGAGGTTTCCAAGCGAGGTGGCAACGTGGAGGTTACGTTGGCGACTCCATCCAAGAATTGGCAACAGGCAGTCGCTCCCAGCCCATCGACACTGAATAGACCTTTGGCTTGGCGCTCGACCGATAATTCCCTGTCGGCTCGATCCTGGGCATGATTAGGGTTTTCCGGCAGTAAGATCAATCACAATGACATCAATCAGCGCGCGTCGAGCTTCAGGGATACGTTCAATTAGCATTTTGCACATCTCGTCTGCTGACTTTGGAGCTTCAAGACCCTGCGGTGGAGCCTGCAACCGCCTTCCCGATGTGGAGGGCAGGTCCCCACACCAAAATACGCAATAGATGCCACGTTGCTCTGAGCGCCAGTCAATAAGATATTTAAGATCGAGTTGATCGGTAGCAGCCTGCCAGACTTCAGTGTGCCACTGTCCCTTAACTTCCATCGGTAGCTGAAGTTGCCCGCAAGCAAAGGCGAGATCCGCGCGCTTAGTTTTAGGCATATCAGCCTCGGTGATACGCTGGATGTTATAACGCATCAGTTCGGGGCCGATCATCGCCGCTAGCCGGTCGCGGCAGCGATTTTCATCATGGGGCACTCCAGAATCATTCCAGAAATCACGCACCTGATCGACATCGTCACCGATCAAAATTTTCTGCGCGACCGTAAGCTCTTCAAGCACGAGAGACTTGAGATCGTTTGCATTTGACGGAGGTCCCTCGGCTAGCAGGTGTCCCAGGTCTTGGGGGAGTAATGGCTCGAGATTTTCTTCTACACGTTTTTGACGTTGCTCCGCAGCCATATGTCGAATCAATGCGCTATAGCTGTCGGCCGGTTGGAAGATGAGCTCGTGCATCGCTTCACATGCTTCTTCACAGGTATTGTTGGCGATGCGGCTGATCATGGCGAGGAGGAAGTCAGTTGCATCATATGGATTCGTATCGCCAGAGCCACTGCCTTCCAGAATTGCATATGGCCACGCAGCTCTAAACTCGGAAATAATCCACTTCGCCTGCGCGATACTGACCGGAAATAGTGCACCATGGCGCCGTAGCTGAAAGCGGTTTCGCAGGTACCAAATGAAATCTGGATGCTCGGTACCTATACCTGCGATGTCAGGTAGCACCTTATCGAAACGTACCAATACATCAATCGCAAGCCAGGTAAACAAGCTCTCTTCGTTGCGAAAAACCATGCTATCGCGTGTTGCGGCGATCGAAACCAAAGATGTGAGTAATCCCGAATTAGCGATGCAATCGACTAACTCGAGTTCGATATGCTCTGGTAAATCAGGAAATGTCATTAGCCATTCTGGGGCAAGTACGCTCCCGGTTTCTTGCCAATGCTCGTCATGTGCCAGCTTATAAAGGCCTGAGGGATTTAAAGCTTTGGTGGCAAGCGAAGGTTCTACCCATAGTCGCGCGAAATCCTCCCGGTCCTTGGTTGTCAAAATGAGCTTCTGCTCGAGTGCTTCACAAAGCATCGGCAGATCACTATCGTTACTCAAGCCACGATCGTTATGGCATAACAACAGCCCAGTTTTTAAGACATCAGCAGAGATGTTTGAGAAATCTGAGCTAGAACGCAGTCGTGACCACAAACCGGCCATGATCGCGTAGCCATAGGAATAGGTTTTACCTTCTGCAAAGCCCCTGGAGACCTCAATGGATGATGGAATATCGTTACGATGAAGAACGGCCTCGAAGCCGGCCATTGAGTAAGCTGCAAGTTCGTCACCAAGCCATTCGGCAATTCTATCGCTAGGTGGTCGTTCGAGGGTTAGTTCAGGCAGCAAGCCAAGATAGGCTTTTGCAGGATAAATGATGTCCCAGAGCTCACCCGCTCGAAGGGCTGATTTTCTTGCAGTATATTGACGACGAGCTATCTCGTTAGCAACACGTCTTTTCCTTTCACGCTTCGCAGTCAAGCGTTCTTCTCGGTATTTCCATGCAGGCTTCTTGGGATTTTCAAGCTTGTGCACAAAAGCCTCAAGCTGTTGATCACCCGCTTGGAATTTGAGGCTTGCTGCGCGTAGTTCGGGATCAAAGCCATCGTGCCTTATTCCCAACCTCATAAGATCGCACCATTCATTTCGCTGAGTAGTGGCTTTATTATTAGCACCTGCTAGCCGTTCAAGGAACCAAATAACATCTCTAGGGCGGCTCGAAAGCCCCACCATGCGCCGTTGGAGATCGAATTCCATCAAGTAAATAGAGGGCCGAAGACATATCTTGTAAATCACATGCTCTTGAACTGCATGACGCAGGTCATCATGTGTATCTAACTTGGTATAAAGTGCCTGCAACTCATTCCGTGGAGAATAAGTTGCAGACTGAAGTACCCCGAGCCAGTTCCACAAAAGCATTGCATCCGCAGGCAGAACAACTTCTTCGTCGATGGCACGGACGATAAGCGTAGATACGAGTTTTTCAAGATCATTTGCAGCACGTCTTTCGGCATGTTTAACGAATTGTGCATGATCGGAAAGAAGGTTGAGTACGTTGACTAACCTATCCTTTGGCAGGGTCGCAATTATGAGTCCGTAATATCGAAGAGTATGGACCCGGTGTTTCTTGACATAAGGTAATGGGCAAATCGTGACTCCCATCTCGGCAAGCAATGTCGCTACGAGAAGATCATCCGATACGTCGCAATCTATCTGAGTAATCAAGCTGTGTGCGAGGCGCGTGGAGTCCTCGGTGCCTTGATCGTGCAATTTGGAAATTATCTCTTGGAACCATGCATGGTTGCGATGAGGCATTAGTGCCTCGGCAGCAGCCTCGCGCTCATGATAGGAACGTTCTTCGGAGAGCATCACTATGACCAGCATCTCCGCGAGATCACCTGCAAGTGACGTGCCTTTGAGCCCCTCAATCAACAGTGAGCGCAAGTGCGAGTTGCCCGAGCCGCATGAGATGATCATCTCAATCTTAGTTCGCAGACTGGGAATCATCAGGCCGGAAGCAGTATGGTTGTCCCAGTCCTGAGCACGAAAATAAGGATCGACTTCGGCAAGAACCTGAAGTGCATCGAACATACAATCTGCCTGCTCTGCGGTCAGGCTAGCCGTCTCCCCGTAGCGCAAAACACCGAATGGATCGGCGGCAATTATACTCTTTGCCATTTTCAAGCAATGGAATGCGAGCCATGCATGCAGGCCACGCAAGCTTGCAGGAACTGCACCGCTACCGTGTAGCTGAGCCAGCAAGCGCCGCTGCGTGCGCGTGGTCGTCGCTTGGTGCGCAAGCCAGCGAGCCCCTAAGAATTCGGCGATAACGCGGTGAATCGGCTTCGCGCGACCTATACCGACACTGTGAAATAGCTTCGATGAAAATATCGCTCGCGCCGCGTTAGCTCCGGGAAGGGTCGAAAGGTCGGAGAGGCGAACATCTCCGTCCTGGATTTGCCCCGGGCCAGCAAGGCTCACTGCATCCGCGCCGGCAAACAGCAATCCGGCCATGAGGGCACCAGCGGCTGAGAGTGCTTGGTCCTCAGTAATTTTTCCAAGGCCAGAATCCTGCCGATCGGGATCATGCTCCGGCCAAATTAATGTACAGACGCGCTCGAAAAGTGCGGCGCGAGTTGACGGTAACTTTGCATCGTGCTCAGCAACCTGCCCCATTAATCCGAGGGTTAGCGGGTTGCTGTATAGGTCTGCGATACCGTGTTCTTCGAGATGACTGAGCACGTGTTCCGAGTCCGCCTTCGCGTAACACTGCATCAAGAATGCATTTGCTTCATTTCTGCTTAGGGCCTCGAGTGAATAGATGGCAGGTTCAGCCCCTAAAATTTGGCGAAGGTTGGTAACGTTGCGCGACTGCCATTCGCGAGAACGGCACGATAGGATGAAATTGGAGGTTCCTACCTCCTCTAGTTGCGCAAGAATCATGTCAACTGCATCTCCCTCGCGTCGTGCTATTGCCTCATCCAGCCCATCGATTAGCAGCGGCTTGTTGGCAACAACAAACCCGACGGGATTTCTGCTAAGCATGAAGCGAACCGCGGTTACCGGCAGAACACCGAGTTGCCGTCCAATTTCGTTGATAAGCTCGCTTTTGCCCATACCAGGTTCACCGAGTATGACCTTCGGTCCGGTCATCATAAGCAGCTCGGCTTCATCGACTATCTGTGTCTGTTCTTGGCCATTGATGATACGAAGATGTCGCGGGCATCGATATTTTTTTGACATAAATGAGGAGCCTTACTTACCAGTTACATCAGCTTCGGCAGAGAATTGGTTGGAGCTGACAATCATATTGGTTTTATCGATGCCTTAGTACTTCGACATAAACTGAGAGTTGAATCAGCACAGCACTTCTAGACACTTGGGAATAGTTGGCGAGGAGGCCGGTCATGGCCATCGAACGGCCAGATGATGCCCCCTGCCTGAAAGACAGCTTTGGCCGAAATGCTGCCAACGACCAATCACTCCGCACCATCATCCTATACCCCGACGGATCGCCCCTGTGGGGCATCCGCCCTACGGCAACAGCCCCCCTCTCCCGTCAAACACCACCCACCCACACAGGTCATGGCCATTCAGCCATGGCCTGGCTCGATATCGGTGATGGGCAGCTTGTTCATCACCTTTATTTCCCTGAGCGAGATATTGCTGCGGATGCTGAACACCCCCGGTAATTTGCGCAGTACTTTCTCGACAAAGCGGCTGTAGTCATCCAGGTCGCGTGCGACCACTTGCAGCAGGAAGTCGGCTTCGCCGGTGGTGTTATGGCAGGCCAGTATCTGCGGGCAGGCCTGGATGATGCGTTCGAATGCGGCGGTGGCTTCTTCGCTGTGCTGGGTGCAGACAATCTGCACAAAGGCCATCACCCCTATTCCCAGTTTGCGCCGGTTCAGTACCGCTTTGTAACCCTCGATAACCCCCAGCTCTTCCAGCCGCTTCTGCCGTCGCCAGCAGGAGGCTTCGCTCATGGCAAATTGTTCGGCCAGCTTGGCGTTGGACAGGCGGCCATCCTGTTGCAGCTTGTCGGCGATGGCGAGGTCTACTTTGTCGAGGTCGGTCATTTTGAAGAAAGCTTTCACCGGCTAGTTGGTGAGTGAAATCCTATTTCAGATTACGGCTTATTCCAATGGCAATCTGACAGGTAATTTCTGGGGAAACGTTCACAATAAATGCACCATTCCACTGAGGAGTACTGCATGAAAGCCATTGTTTACGAATCGTTTTCGGCCCCGCCGCAACTGACCACCGTGCCGGACCCGACGCCGGATAACAGCGGTGTGGTGATCCAGGTGATGGCAACCGGCGTGTGCCGTAGTGACTGGCATGGCTGGGTTGGCCACGACCCGGACATTCAGCTGCCGCATGTGCCCGGTCATGAGTTTTCCGGGGTGGTGACGGCGGTTGGCAAGCAGGTGGGCAAATGGAAGATTGGCGATCGGGTCACGGTGCCGTTTGTGGCTGGCTGTGGCCATTGCCCGGAGTGTCATTCGGGTAATCATCAGGTGTGCGACCACCAGTTCCAGCCCGGCTTCACCCACTGGGGTTCGTTTGCCGAGTATGTGTCCATCCATCAGGCGGACATCAATCTGGTGGCCTTGCCGGAGTCGCTGGATTTCACCACCGCAGCCAGCCTGGGATGCCGTTTTGTGACATCGTTTCGTGCGGTGGTGGATCAGGGCAAAACCTCGGCCGGGCAGTGGGTGGCAGTGCATGGCTGCGGTGGCGTTGGGCTGTCTGCCATCATGATTGCCAATGCCATCGGGGCGAATGTGATTGCCATTGATATTTCGGACGACAAGCTGGAACTGGCGCGCAAGCTGGGGGCGGTGGCCACGGTGAATGCCAGCAAGGTGCCGGATGTGGTTGAAGCGGTGATGGACATCAGCCGCGGTGGTGCGCATGTGTCACTGGATGCGCTAGGCCATCCGGTCACTTGCTTCAACTCGATCAGCAATCTGCGCAAGCGCGGCAAGCACGTGCAGGTGGGCCTGATGCTGGGCGAGCACAGCACCCCGGCCGTTCCGATGAGCAAGGTGATTGCGCACGAGCTGGAAATCCTGGGCAGCCACGGCATGCAGGCGCATCGTTACGATGCCATGTTCGCCATGATGGCCGCGGGCAAGCTGGCACCGGAGCAGCTGATTGGCCGCACCATCAGCCTTGAACAGTCGATTGAGGTGCTGATGAATATGGATAGGTTCGAGGTGGCCGGGGTAACGGTGGTGACGGAGTTCTGACTCCCCGTCAGCCTGCCGCTTGCGGTCATGCGCATGGTGGATCGCCCCGCCGGGGCATCCACCTTATGCCAGGGCCAGCAGGGCTTCGCTCAGCTCGCGCAGCTTGGGGCTGTGGCGGCCAGGCTCGGGCATCACCAGAAAATAAGCCAGCGTGCTGGTGGTCATGGCGGCAAAGGGCATCACCAGCTCGCCGCTGGCCAGCCGGTCTTGTGCCAGGCGCGGGTCTCCCAGCGCAATGCCGTAACCCAGTACCGCAGCCCCGGTGGCGGATTCCAGCGAGTCGAACTCGACTTGCCGCCCTGCCATTTCCCCGCTGCCATATTGCCGCCACCAGCCCTGCCACGCTTGCTGGCCGGCATCGGCATGAATCAGGCAGTGCTGTTGCATGTCAGCCGGTCTGTGCAACTCGCGCGCCAGTGCCGGGCAGCACATCGGGGTAAGGTGTTCGGCAAACAGCCGTTCGGCATGCAGGCCATGCCATTGGCCGTCGCCGCGCACCAGCATGGCGTCCAGCTCGGTGCCGGTAAAGTCGGGGGTATCGCTAATGGAGGTGCTGATGTCGATGCGGATGCCGGGCAGCAACTGTTGCAGGCTGTCCAGCCGTGGCAGGAACCAGCGCAGTGCAAGCGTGGATGGCAGACGCAGGCGAATGACTTGCTGCTGCCGGCTGGCCAGCTGCGAAAACGCGGACAGCTCGGCCAATACCCGCCGGGCAAGCTGTTGCAGTTGCTCGCCTTCCGGGCTCAGCTGCATGCCGCTGGCGCTGCGCCGGAACAAGGCAAGCTGGTAGTACTGCTCCAGTTGCTGGATCTGGCGGCTCACCGCGCCCTGGGTGCGGTGCAGCTGGGTGGCGGCACGCGACAGGCTGCCCAGCTGGGCAACGGCGACAAAGGCCTGTAAGCCCATGATGGATGGCAGGGGTTTGGTCAGTTCGCCAAGCGGGTATGCATCCGCTGCATATCCGGCTTCAGAATTTGTCGATATTCGGCTCATGGGCAAATGGCTAAGGTGATGGCTCACACCAAACAAGGAATACAGCAATGTCCGGTATCGATACGGCGCAGTATGCAGCCAGGCTGACAGACTACCTGCAGGCACTTGAACAGAGCAATGTTGACGGGGTGGTCGCCCTGTTTGCCCCGCAGGCCACCATTTATTCTCCCCTGTTGGGATGGGTCAGCCCCGCATCGTTTTACCGCAAGCTGGCCGAGGCTTCCGGCAACAGCAAGATCACCCTGCTGGACCTCTTCCACAGCAGCCAGGGCAGCCGCCGTGCCACGGCTTATTTCCGCTATGACTGGGTGCTGAAAGACCAAAGCACTGTCAGCTTTGATTGCGTGGACGTGTTCGACTTCAATGCGGATGGCCTGATTGAAAAGCTGGTCATCATCTACGACACCCACACCATCCGTGCCGACCTTGGCGACCGCTTCAGCCCGGATTGACAGGCCACACACCACGCCATGGTGGATCGCCCGCCGGGGCATCCACCCTCCCCGCCTGTCACGCAGGACGGAAGCCCCAGGATTTAGCGGGGTGTTCCGCCGCAACACTTTCATCCCGGCCCGTGCCCGCTCAGTCGACAAAGCGCAGAACATGAGGCCATAGGCAGAAGCCCGCACGGCGCAGGAAGCATCTGCGTATAATCCCCACTTCGCCCTCGGCCCATGTGCCTGAGGGCGGTGTTTTTTCCTGGCACTCCGTCGCGACGAAAGTAAACGCCGGGCTACCGCTATTCGCCACCCAAACCTTGCAGCACGGCATTCCCTCATGATCATCCTGAAAAACGTGGCCTTGCGTCGCGGCACCAAAGTCCTGCTGGACAACGCAACTGTCAGCATCAACCCCGGCGAGAAAGTCGGCCTTGTCGGGCGTAACGGCGCGGGCAAGTCATCGCTGTTTGCCGTGCTCAACGGCAATCTGCACGAAGACGGTGGCGATTTTTCCATTCCCAGCCAGTGGCGCATGGCGCAAGTGGCGCAGGACATGCCGGAAACCACGCAAAGCGCCACGGAATTCGTGGTGGAAGGCGACCTCACCTTGCTGGCGGCACGGCGCGAAGTGGCCGAGGCCGAAGCGGGTGAAGACTACATGCGCATGGCCCATGCCTATACCGCGCTGAATGATGCCGGCGAGCATGACGCACCGGCGCGGGCACAGGCGCTGATTCTGGGCCTGGGTTTCAGCGTGGCGGAGCTGGATCAGCCGGTGAACAGCTTCTCCGGCGGCTGGCGCATGCGCCTGCAATTGGCGCGGGCGCTGATGTGCCCTTCCGACTTGCTGCTGCTGGACGAACCCACCAACCACCTGGACCTGGACGCACTGGTGTGGCTGGAAGCGTGGCTCAAGCAATACAGCGGCACCATGGTGGTCATCAGCCATGACCGCGAATTCCTGGATGCCGTCACCAACGTCACCCTGCATATCGACCACGGCAAGCTGGTGCGCTACGGCGGTAATTACAGCAAGTTCGAGGACATGCGCGCCGAGCAGATGATTCTGCAGCAGGCCGCACAGGCCAAGCAGCAGGAAAAGATGGCCCACCTGCAAAAATTCATCGACCGCTTCAAGGCCAAGGCCAGCAAGGCCAAGCAGGCGCAAAGCCGGGTGAAGGCGCTGGAGCGCATGGAGAAGATTGCGCCGGTATTGGCCGATGCGGAATTCCAGTTTGAATTCAAGGAACCGGGTAGCCTGCCCAACCCCATGCTGACCATGTCGCAGGCATCATTCGGCTATCCGGCAGCGGCAGATGCACCGGCAGGCACGCCGCCTACCGTGATTGTCAAAGGGGTGAACCGTTCGGTGCTGGCCGGCCAGCGCATCGGCATCCTGGGGGCCAACGGTCAGGGCAAGTCCACGCTGGTGAAAACGGTGGCCGAAGCATTGAAAGCCACCAGCGGCGAAATCATCCGTGGCAAGGGCCTGAGCATCGGCTACTTCTCGCAGCAGGAGCTGGACGTATTGCGCCCGGAAGACGACCCGCTGCAGCACATGCTGCGCCTGGTGCGGGAAACGCCAGCCCAGCTGCGCCCGCCCGCAAACGACTGCCGCGAGCAGGGTTTGCGCAACTTCCTTGGCACCTTCAATTTCAGCGGCGACATGGTCAAGCAGGCGGTGGGCAGCATGAGCGGCGGCGAAAAGGCCCGACTGGTGCTGTGCATGATTGTATGGCTGCGCCCCAACCTGCTGCTGCTGGATGAACCGACCAACCACCTGGACCTGGCCACCCGCGAAGCACTCAGCGTGGCGCTCAACGAATTTGAAGGTTCGGTGATGCTGGTCAGCCACGACCGCGCCCTGCTGCGCGCCGTGTGTGACGAGTTCTGGATGGTGTCGCGCGGCGGTGTCAGCGACTTTGACGGCGACCTGGACGACTACCAAGTTTACCTGCTGGCAGAAGCCAAGCGCGCCGTGAAGAAGCGGCGGGCAAACGCCAGACGGCAGCATAAGCAAGGCCGACAACAGGAATTTCCGCCTTTCAATTCACGAAGACCGCCAGCTGTCTTGCAGTCCGACTGCCGTTGATTCCCACACCACACCCCGCCCGTTCGCGGGGTGTTTTCCTGTTCCGCCATCCATTGATTCATGGCCCGACCGGGCTGCACTTTACCCTGTTGCAACAGCCGGTTTTCCGCCTGAAGCAGGCAGCAGGGGCAATTACCATGCAGCAAATAATGTCAATGACAACTTGGTAGGGCTTGCTTTGGCTTGGGCAGCAACTAGAATGAACAAGAAAGTAATAATTAATACTGTTTAAATTAATATCATATGAAATATCCAAGGGGCATCATCAAACTACCGATGTGGTAGCGGGGAAGTCTTCTTGCTGCATCCGGCTGCCAGCACAAGCCGGGGATACAGGTGGGCCAGCCGCACCAGCACGCCAAGGAAACCATCATGCAGCCGACTACCTTGCACTGCGCGCGAAACAGCCTGTTTCTTGCCGCACTGTCCTTGTCTTTTCCCATGCAGGTTCACGCCGATATCAGCCTGGAAAGCCTGCAGCAACAAATCAGCGATCTGGCACAGACCAACCGCCAGCAGGAACAGCGCATACGCCAACTGGAACAGCAGCTGGCAGGACTAAACCGCCGTGATGGCCAGGTGGCCGCCACCAGCACCGGCAATAACGGTGCTGGCAGCAGAAGCCCCGGCCCCGATACCCCGGCAAACGCCACTGCCATGGCGGGCAACAATGGCCCGGCACTGCCGGTGGTCAGTGAAGTGCCCAAGAGTGTGGAAGACATCTATCAGGAAGCCAGCGGTTTTGCCCCCGGCAAATTCTCCATCGAACCCAGTTTCACCTACACCCATTACGACACCCGCGAGCTGGTGCTCAATGGCTTTCTGGCGCTGGACTCCATCTTTCTGGGCAATATCAACCTGGACAAAGTGGTAAGCGACAGCCTGACGCTGGATCTCACCACCCGTTACTCGCCCAGCCCGCGCTGGCAGCTGGACATCGACGTCCCCTGGATAGCAAGGGACGCCACTTATTTTTCAGGCGGGGCTGGCGGGTCTGCCAGCACGGTTTCCCAAGGCTCGGTACGTCAGGGGCCTACCCTGGGCGATATCAGTGTGGGGCTGGGTTACAAGCTGGTGGAAGAAAACGCCGACTGGCCGGATGTGGTGTGGAGCTTGCGCGTGAAAGCCCCTACCGGGCGCAGCCCTTATGGCATCAAGCTGGTGCAATCAGCCGGCAACAACAATCTGTCCATGCCTGACCGGCTGCCCACCGGCAATGGCGTCTGGGGCATCACCACCGGCCTGTCCTTCGTCAAGACGGTGGACCCGGCCGTGCTGTTTGCCAGCGTGGGTTACACCCATTATCTGGATGGCCATTTCAGCGACATCAGCCCCACGGCAGGGGTAACCCAGCCGGGTGACGTGCGGCTGGGCGACAGCTGGAACTGGGGTGCCGGCATTGCCTTTGCGCTGAACGACAAGCTCAGCCTTGGCCTGTCCTATTCACAGCAGATCGTCGTCAGGCGCGGGTGCGGCAGCAAGGCAGCGGCTGGAGCAGTGTGGTGGGCAGCAGCGCCAATGCCGCCAACCTGAACCTGGGCCTGACCTATGCCTACAGCAAGCGGCTTTCCATCATTCCCAATCTGTCCCTGGGCATGACACCGGACAGCCCCAACTATGCGTTTTCGGTGAAATTCCCCTACCGCTTCTGACGGAGCCGGCAATGAAATCGAGCAAAACATTGCTGGCTCTGGGGTCGGATGCCTTGCACCCCGTGCTGCAGGACTTGCACCAGCAGCACTGGCACATCACCCACCTGCACGACATACAGCAACACAAACCGCGACAGGCAGGCCCCTTCAGCGCAGGGCTGCTGTTACTGGACAACAAGCTGCAACGCAAACTGGACCTGCTGCAACAGCTGGGCAGTCAACTGGATATGGAATGGGTGCTGCTGACCGACCGTCAGCAGCTGGAGCACCCGGCGGTGCGCAGTTTCATCAATGACAGCTGTTACGACTACCACTGCCTGCCGGTGGAGAGTGCCAGGCTGGCGGTGACGCTGGGGCGGCTGCACGGCAAGACCAGCCTCCGCCGCCATCTGCAACAGGAAGAAGCACCGGCGGAAGGCAAGCAGCTGGTGGGCGAACATGCCTGCATACGGCGCTTGCGGCAGGAAATCCGCCGCCTGGCCCGCGTCAATGTCACTGTCCTCATTACTGGCGAGTCCGGCTGTGGCAAAGAGCTGGTGGCCCGCTTGTTACATCAATACTCCGACCGGGCCGACGGCCCCTTCCAGGCAGTCAACTGCGGTGGCCTGCCGGTCAATCTGGTGCAGTCGGAATTGTTCGGCCACGAGCGCGGCGCGTTTACCGGCGCCTCGTCCGGCCGGATAGGCCGTATCGAGGCTGCCCATAACGGCACGCTGTTTCTGGATGAAATCGGTGACATGGCGATAGAAGCGCAGGTCAACCTGCTGCGCTTCCTGCAGGAGGGCACCATAGACCGGCTGGGTGACAATCGCAGCCGCAATATCGACACCCGAGTGGTGTCGGCCACCCATGTCGACCTCCCCACGGCAATCAGCAGCGGCCGTTTCCGGCAAGACCTGTACTACCGCCTGTGCGTCTGCCAACTGCATTTGCCGCCCTTGCGCGAGCGGCGTTCCGACATCCCCCTGCTGGCCAGGCACCTGCTGGCGCAAAACGCCCAGCGCCTGGCTTTGCCAAATAAACGGCTGTCGTACGAGGCAATGGCCATCATGTTGCAACATGACTGGCCGGGGAATATCCGCGAAATGTCAAACCGCATCAGCCAGGGGCTGGCCATGGCCAGCGGCAAGGTCATCCGGCCCCAGGACATGGGGCTGGGCGGCATTGCCGTGCCGTCCCAGCGCAACAGCCTTTGCGCCATCCGCGACAATGCCGAGCGCGAGCGGTGGAAATGGCGCTGGAGCTGCATGGCCAGAACAGCAGCAAGGCAGCGCGCGAGCTGGGCATCTCGCGTGCCACCTTGTACCGTCTGGTCAAGAAATACGGGATAGGCCTCAGCAACTAGCCGGGTTTGCTTCGCTCAGGAGAGGAGCAGGCCGGTAATGGTCTGGCCGGTAGAGGTGTGGACCAGCACGGTCTCAGTGCAAGCCGATGCCGGACATCATGCTGCGGCTGGGCATGATGAAGTTCATCAGGCCTGCCTGTGGCTGCAACACCAGCTGGATATGCAGGGTGTTGCTGGTGACGATGCCGCTACCGGTCAGCCGCGAGAACTGCACCAGCTGGCCCTGCCCCAGCGATTGCCCCATCTGCCCGGCACTGCCCATGTCGATGCTCACGCCCAGCTGTCCGTTCACGCTACTGCTACCCTGGGCACTGGCTTGCCAGCCCGCCGGCATGCCGGCTGACGCTGCACCGTCATTGATGTCGATGGTGGTGACATTGCGTGACACATTGCCATTACCGGCTTGCTGGTTGACCTGCACCATGCCCTGCACCGAAGCCAGGCCGCCAGACAGGCTGACAGCGGCAGTATTGCCCGCACTCCCGCCCAGCGTATAGCGATTGATCACCGGTACGGCACCGGCCTGGGCGGTAAGCTGGACACCAGCCCCCTGCACCACGCCTGCGGCATTTTGCCAGGTACTGAGCATCTGCACGCCAAAGCGCACAATCTGCCCGGCATCCACATAACGGCCGCGCATGCTGTCGAGCACAGCGTCATCGACATAGGCCAGCATGGCCTGTGAGGGCAAGCTGCAACCCAGCAACAACAGCGCCGGCACTACCCTAGTCAAGGTACGCATGTGCTGCTCCCTGCCTTTGCCCGGCAATCCTGCAACCCTGCCGGCACAGGCTATAAGAAATCACTGTAAAGAAAACCGTATTCCACCAGATCGGCCGGCGACACCGGGGCCATGTTCACCATCAGCTGGCGGGCCGACAAGGGGCTGGGAAACTGGCGCAACGGCCCTTGCGGCCGGTAACCCGGCCCGGCCACTGCCAGCAAAACGCCATTCCACTGCCGGGTGAAGTCCGCCATGGGAATGGCACGGTTACCCAGCGCAGGGTCTGCCACATACACCGTGTCGCGCGTGGCCATCTTCAATACCACAAAGTGTTTGTAGCCATTGATGTCCAGCATGATCAGCGCCGGGATGCGCAATGCAGGCAGGCGTTCGGCACCACTGACAAAACCACTGGCGCGCAAGCCCAGCACATTCACGTAATGCTTCATGTCCAGCATGGAAAACCCCTGCTGGCGGACCACATCGGGATTGGCACCGGCCATCATCCCGGCAATGACCTGTTGCTCGTTCAGGTCCAGGCCGAATCCGTAGCGCAGCAAGGTGGTAAGCGCGGCGGCACCGCAGCTGAAATCGGTTTTTTGTTCCACCACATAACGAAAGCGCAACTCGCGCAGGCTGTGCACCTGCTTGTATACATTACCGTCGCCGGTGTAGGCAGGCAGCGCCATGTCGGCGGCCTGGGCAAACTGCCCGCCACCGGAACAGAACAGCAAGAGCGGAATGGACAACAGCAAGCGGATGGGAAGTTTCATGGTCACAAACCGGCAGCACGGCCACAGGACTGCGCTGCCGGTCTCTCCGACGTTAGTGGGTTGCAGCAACCGACAGGCTGTTGACCTGCTGGTTGGACAAACCTGCGGCATTGTTCAGGCCCACATTGCCACTGATGTTGTTGACCGAACCGGAGATGCCTGCCGTGCTGTTAAGCGGGAAGAATGTGGTAACCGAAGTACCCTGATTGACCTGGGTGCCACCGGCAGAAGCCGTGGCCAGCACTGCGGCACTGGCGGACGACAGGGCAACATCGTTCTTTTGCTGGTTGCCGGCACCGGCTGCATTGTTGACACCGGCATTACCCTGGATGTTGTTCACCGAGTTGGTGACGCTGGCATCCATGCTGTTGGACGTGCCGCGCATCGGCTCGGCAAAGGTGTAGGTGTTGCCGTCATTCAGCTGCTCGAAAGATACCGCAGCGGCTGCACCACTCTTTTTGCCGGATACCGAGGCAATGGCAACATTGTTGGCTTGCTGGTTGAAGTAGCCGGACGCATTGTTCACCCCGGCATTACCCTGGATGCCGGTGACACTACCCTTCACCGTGGCCTTGGACGGGTCAGTCACATTCAGCCTGTTATTCAGGTTCTTCTGTACATCATCCACCCGGGCCGAGGCCATGGCATCTGCCTTGGGATCGAACACTTCGTAAACGGCAATGCCTTCCAGATAGGCCGTGCCGGTCAGGCTGACATTGGTATTGTTGTAAGTGTTGGACAGATTGTTGCTGATCTTGCTACTGGTGGAAGACGACGGGTCGTCAGGGCGGTCTGCCCCTCCGGCATAGGCTACGCCACACACACCAACAAGAGCGAGGAAAAGCACTTTTTTCTGCAGCATTGCGGTCATGATTATTCTCCAGGCGATTTGCTTGAATGCCGGTCATCACCATGCGGGTGACAGCCGGTACTGCTCACGGATTGGCCCATTGCACGGCCACTACATTGACAGCCTGGTTGTGGCTGCCAGCAATCTGGTTCAGTTGCACCAGCCCCCGGCTTCCCTGGAAGGCTGTTGCGGAAATATCGGTCTGGCTGTGGCTGCCATCCTTGACCACTGCCGGTGCGCTGCCGGCGGTACTGGCCAGCAGGCTGTCGGCAGCCGCCGATGGCAGCGTTGTCGCCTGCGGCCGGGGCGACAACGCCAGGCTCAGGGCATTCAGGGATTGGTTGTCATTACCGGCGCTCTGGTTGATGGCCATCAGCCCCTGACTGCCAGAGAAGGCCGCACCGGAAATGCTGGCCGTGGCATCCGTCGTGGTGGCGGCGGTGGCCGCCGATGGCTGCCGCAACAGGGCGACACTGGCATGGCTGGCCGTGGTGGATACGGCCAGGGCCTGCAGATTGCCCTGCTGGTTGGCGTTACCGGCCGCCTGGTTCACCGCCAGTATTCCGCTGGCTGACTGTCCGCTGTTGTCGATCACAGCCTGCTCGGCGTGCGCCAGCGCATGCCCCAGGCAACTGCCAAGCCACAACAATTGCAGGATTCGCATATTGCCTCTCCTAGTGCGCCAGCCCGCTCAAGGGCTGAAAACCGGTCTGCAGCTGCTGGCTGATACCTGTTGCAGCAAGCCCGCCGCCACTGCCACTCGCCCCAGCGGGCCTGGCAGCACCGGCACCGGTGACAGCGGCAAATGCCGGGACAGAAAGACCTTGCAGTTGTGCGCGCTGGCTGCCCACGCTGCCATGTACGGCACCCAGCACCATTTCGCCAGCCTGGCTGCTGATGCTGTCGACTTGCCGGGTGGCACCGACAATCACCACCGCAGGAGATGCGCTCACCTTGCTGACATCGGGACTGGGGTCGCCATGACGGATGGCACTGCGGCCGGGCACTTCCCTGCCGATGATGATGTCGCCATCCCCCGCCGCCTGTGCCAGCCCGTGCAGGGCTGAGCCGGCCAGAAACAGCAGAAGCAGTGGATGGATATGCTGTTTCATCATCAGCTCCCGTCGGCTTTGACCATGCCCCCTCTAGTGCAGAAAGCATGCCAGGCGCGCCAAGGTCTTATGACATAAGGGAAATTCCGATTTCCCATGCCATCGTGCTTGGCTACTTGTGTCAGGGATGAAACAGAAACCGGCAAACAAGCCGCAATACCCGCTGCCGGGCAGCACAAGACAGCTGAAATACAGCTCTTGTGGCTGGTATTCGCTGGGCAAGACCACCCACCCCGCCTGCGCTGGCTGTATCAATCCTGAGAAATCCTGTTTGCGCCGGATTGGGAATGATGGGGAAAGGTGATCGCCCGCTGGCGGGGAACGACCACCCTGCGTCAGAGGAGGATGTGGCGCGTGGTGCGGTGGCGCGGTGGCTCATCACCCCGACATATTGCAGCAGCCTTCTTCCCGCCTGCCCTGCCAGCCAGCACACAGCCAGTTGGCAAAGCTGCAACGCTGCAAGACCCACACCCCCTCCTTGCCGGACTGATTTCCACCCCGCGAGATTCACTTTCACAGCGCGCCCGCTGGCTGACCATTTGGGTGCAGCCATGCCTTGCATCGGTGCATTGCAGCCCCCGGTTGCATGCCACCTGCCCGCCCCCATGAAGTTGCAATTCGCAGCAAAGCCTTGTCTGGCGGGCTTCTTCAAACCTGGCACGATCATTGCAAGATGCAAGCCATACCACTGGTCAGACCAGTCTGACCGGACAGACCACCAGAGAGCACAACATGAACGTCCCACAACAAATTGCCCAAGCCTTGCAAAGAAAGCTGCAGGACGGCCACTACCGCGCCGGGGAAAACCTGCCGGGCCAGCGCGAGCTGGCCGAAGCCATGGGGGTGAGCCGCGCCTCGCTGCGCGAGGCCATTTCCATGCTGGAAGCACTGGGGCTGGTGAAGTCGCAGCCGGGCAAGGGCGTGCTGGTGACCACCGGTCAGGTGCGCCAGCACAAGGACATCCCGGCCGGGCCGTTTGCGGCCAGCCCGCAAGCCACTTTTGAATTCCGCATGGTGCTGGAACCAGCGGCGGCCGCGCTGGCCGCACGCCATATCACGCCGGAGGGCAAGGCTTTGCTGTGGCAGATCCAGTCCACGCTGGAAGACGCACTGAAAAACCAGGATCTGGTGGCCGCCGCAGAAGCCGACCTGGCGTTTCATCTGCAAGTGGCCCGCCTGTCCGGCAATGCCCTGTTTCATCAGGTAGCCCGTTCGCTGTCGGCCCCCATCGGCCACAGCCTGCGACTGCCCTTTGCCGACCACCTGCATATCTGGGAAACCGCCCACGAGCATCAGGTGGTCACCGACGCCATTACCCAGGGCAAGCCGGAAGAAGCCCGTCTGGGAATGCTCAACCATTTGCGCAATGCCGCCGCCAGAGTGGGACTGCAGATGGACTCGCTCTAAGCCACGCCAACATCCTGTTCATTCCCTGGAGAAACCGTCATGCATCGTCGCACCTTCACCCTCGGCCTGCTGGCCGCCAGCCTGCTGGGTAGCCTGTGGGCCTTGCCGGCCAAAGCCGAACGCCTGGCCAGCATCAAACAGGCAGGCATCATCAAGATTGCCATTCCGGCGGACTTTCCGCCGTTTGGTTCCACCGGCCCGGACATGAAACCGCAAGGCTACGACATCGACACGGCAGAACTGATTGGCCGCGAACTGAAAGTGAAAGTGGAGCTGGTGCCGGTCAGCAGTGCCAACCGCATTGCCTACCTCACCACCGGCAAGGCGGATTTGCTGATTTCCAGCCTGGGCAAGAACCCGGAGCGGGAAAAGGTCATCAATTTCTCCGTCGCCTATGCACCTTTCTTCAATGGCGTGTTCGGCACTAAGGATCTGACGCTGGACAAGCCCGAAGGGTTGGCTGGCAAGACAGTGGGCGTGACACGCGGCTCTATCGAGGACCTGGAACTGAGCAAGGTGATTCCGGCCAGCGCCAACCTCAAGCGCTTTGAAGACAACAACGCCACCATTGCCGCCTATCTGGCCGGCCAGGTGCAAGTAGTGGCCACCGGCAATGTGGTGGCCGCCACCATCAATGCGCAAAGCAAGCGCCCGCGCCGGCTGGAGCAGAAATTCCTGATCAAGAACTCGCCATGTTATGTGGGGGTGAACAAGGACGATCCGCAACTGCTGGAACAGGTGAACCAGATCATCAACAAGGCCAAGAAGGATGGCGAGCTGAACCGCATCTCGCTCAAATGGCTGAAGACACCGCTGGCCAGCGCACTGCTGTAAATCCAGCCTGTGGCAGCTGGCCGTGCCGCTGCATGCGGCGGGCGGGCTGCCCCTTTCCTGCCCACCCGGGAGAATGGTGATGAGTTATCAGTTTGACTTTCTGGCCGTGGCCAGAGAGGCGCCGGAACTGGCCGCAGGCCTGGCCCGCACCGTAGAGCTGACTGCAGTGGCCTGTATTGCCGGTTTGCTGATCGGCATTGTTGGTGCGGTATGCCGCGCCTGGCAGTTACGCCCGTTCAACACCCTGTTTGCCGTGTATGTGGAAATGTTCCGCAACACGCCGTTTCTGGTGCAGCTGTTTTTCCTGTTCTTCGGCCTGCCCACCCTCGGCATCGACATTGCACCGGACAGTGCAGCCATGCTGGCCATGGTGATCAACCTGGGTGCCTATGCGGTGGAAATCATCCGCTCCGGCATCGAGGCCACGCCCAAGGGGCAGATCGAAGCCGCCCAGGCGCTGGCCCTCAAGCGCTGGCAGATTTTCCTGCACGTGGTGCTGCGCCCTGCCCTGTTGCGGGTGTGGCCGGCCATGACCAGCCAGGTGGTAATCGTGATGCTGGGCTCGGCAGTGTGCGCGCAGATTTCCACCGAAGAGTTGAGCTATGCCGCCAGCCTGATCCAGTCGCGCAATTTCCGCGCCTTTGAAACCTATTTTGTCACTGCCGGGCTGTATCTGGCGCTGGCGCTACTGCTGCGCCAGACCCTGCTGCGCGGTGGCGGACGACTGTTGAAACGGGGACGACCATGAACGATTTCACCCTGGGCGACATCCTGCTGGCCTTGCTTCATGGCTTGCAGTGGACGGCCATCCTGTCGCTGACGGCTTTCGTGCTGGGCAGCTTGGGCGGGCTGATCATTCTGGCATTACGCCTGGCGCATCGTCCGGCACTGGTGTGGCTGGCCAAAACCTTTATCGAGGTATTCCAGGGCACGCCGCTGTTGATGCAGCTGTTCATCGTGTTTTTCGGCCTGTCGCTGGGCGGGGTGGAAATTCCGCCCTGGCTGGCTGCGGCACTGGGACTCACCCTGTACACCAGCGCTTACCTGGCCGAAATCTGGCGCGGCTGCGTCAACGCCATTCCCAACACCCAATGGGAAGGGTCGGCCGCGCTGGCGCTCAACCGCTATCAGCAAATGCGCCATGTCATCCTGCCGCAAGCCCTGCGCATGGCCATTGCCCCCACCGTGGGCTTTCTGGTGCAGGTGGTGAAGGGCACTTCCGTTGCTTCCATCATCGGCTTTGTCGAACTCACCAAAACCGGCGGCATGCTGGCCAATGCCACCTTTGAACCCTTCCTGATTTACGGACTGGTGGCCGCAGGCTACTTCCTGCTGTGCTACCCGCTTTCGCTGTATTCGCGTCACCTGGAAAGGACACTCCATGTCGCTCGTTAACATTACCGGCCTGCACAAGCATTACGGCCCCAACCATGTACTGAAAGGCGTGGACCTGACGGTAAGGCAAGGCGATGTGGTCACCCTCATCGGCCGCAGCGGCTCGGGCAAGAGCACCTTGCTACGCACCATCAACGGCCTGGAAAGCTTTGACCAGGGCAGCATCACCCTGGCCGGCCAGACCATTGGCAGCCGCGATGCCAAAGCCTTGCAGCAATTGCGTCTGCAAGTGGGCATGGTGTTCCAGCAGTTCAATCTGTTTCCGCATCTCACCGTGGGCGAAAACATCATGATGTCGCCGCGCGTGGTCAAGGGCGAATCGCCCCATATCCTGCGCGAAGAGGCCCACGCCCTGCTGGCCAAGGTGGGCCTGGCCGACAAGTTTGACGCCTGGCCGGACCAGCTGTCCGGCGGCCAGCAGCAGCGCGTAGCCATTGCCCGGGCGCTGGCGATGAAACCCCAGGTGCTGCTGTGTGACGAAATCACCTCGGCACTGGACCCGGAACTGGTCAACGAAGTGCTGGCCGTGGTGCGGCAACTGGCGCAGGAAGGCATGACGCTGATCATGGTCACCCATGAAATGCGCTTTGCCCGCGATGTCAGCAACCACGTGGTGTTCATGCATCAGGGCAAGATCCACGAAGCAGGCCACCCGGCAGATTTGTTCTCCCGGCCGCAAACCCCGGAGCTGCAAAACTTCGTCAGCGCCGTGATGTGACAGCTGCCCCCCTCAAACCAAGGAAACACCATGAACCACCCTGTTTTGACTGCCCCTGCGGCCTTGCTGCCGGACTGGGCCAGCCAGGCCATCAACCTGGCCGACCCGCGCATTGGCGCACGCGGCCTGTATGCCAGCGACGAATTCTTTGCGCCGCTGGCGCGCATGCTCAACCCGGAAGCCGCCATTTTCGTACCCGGCAAATACGACGAAAACGGCAAGTGGATGGATGGCTGGGAAACCCGCCGCAAGCGCCATCACGGTCACGACTGGAGCATCATCCGCCTGGGCAGGCCGGGGCGGATTGCCGGTTTTGATATAGACACCAGCCATTTCACCGGCAACTACGCACCGGCCATCTCGATAGAAGCCACCCATTGCGCCGACGACAGCCTGCAAGCACTGGAGCAGGCCATCTGGCAGGAAATCCTCCCGTCCATGGCACTGGGCGGCGACCAGCATCACCTGCTGCAAATCAGCAATGACGGTGTCTGGAGCCACTTGCGCCTGCGCATTTACCCGGATGGCGGCATTGCCCGCCTGCGCGTGTATGGCCAGCCGGATACCGCATCCGCACTGCAAGCGGTGGCAGAGCCGATTGACCTGGTGGCGATGGAAAACGGCGGCCGCCCCATTGCCTGGAACGATGCCCACTTCGGCCATCCGTCCAACCTGCTGCTACCCGGACGCGGCAGCAATATGGGGGAAGGCTGGGAAACCCGCCGGCGGCGCGAACCGGGCCACGACTGGTGCATTCTGGCACTGGGCGTACCGGGCGTGATCGAACGCATTGTGGTGGACACCGCCCACTTCAAGGGCAATTTTGCCGATCGCTGCTCCTTGCAGGCAGCTAAGGCGCTTAGCAGCATGCCGGCCGCGCTGATTGCCGAAAGCCAGTTCTGGCCGGTGCTGCTGCCGGAAACCCCGCTCACCATGGATGCCATCCACCATTTTGCCAATACCGTGGCCCAGCTGGGGCCGGTCAGCCATGTGCGGCTCAACATCCACCCGGACGGCGGCATTTCGCGCTTGCGCCTGTTCGGCCAGGTGGCCAGATGAAGTCCGGCCCCCTGCTCCGTGCCGAAACCCTGACGGCTGCAGCTTTCCAGCCCTTTGGTGAGGTGATGGAAGCCAGCGCGGATGCCCGGCAGTTTGCCATCAATGGCGGCAATACCATGCGTTTCCACGACCTGGCGCAGCTGGATGCCGGGCCGGATGGCCGCCTGATGGTCAGCATCTTTCGTGGCCAGCCGCGTACCCTGCCGTTCGCGGTACGCATGATGGAGCGCCACCCGCATGGCAGCCAGGCTTTCATGCCGCTGTCCGGTCTGCCGTATCTGGTGGTGGTGGCCCCACCCGGCGCCGCCCCCACTGCCGACACGCTGAGGGTCTTTCTTGCCGGACCGCAACAAGGGGTCAATTATGCGGCGGGGGTGTGGCATCACCCCTTGCTGGCGCTGCACCAGCCCTGCGACTTTCTGGTACTGGACCGGGACGGCAGCACCCCCAACTGCGATGAAGTGCAACTGCCATACCCGGTACTGATCAACGCCTGACAGCCCGTCAGGCTGTTTTTCTTGATGATGCAGCCAAAGCGGGCTGCATCTGGCACGCCACCCAACGCTACAGCGCTGGCCCCCGCCCCGCCCGATTTGCCATGCGGTGCCAAGCAGGGAAAGGGTTCGTCCGCGAGCAGGTACAGCACCAGCGCAACAAATCCGTCATTTGACGCAATTTCATATTTCGATAAAAATGGAAATATGGAAATACTGAACGCCGCCGAAATTCTTGCCGCCCTCGGGCACGAGTCCCGTCTTGCCATCTTCCGCCTGCTGGTGCAAGCCGGCCCGGATGGCATCAACGCCTCTGCCATTGGCGAGCAACTGGGCATCCCCAATGCCACGCTGTCCTTTCATCTGTCGCACCTGAGCCGTGTCGGCCTGATCAAGGGCGAGCGCGAGAGCCGCTTCATCCATTATTCCGCCGCCTATGAAACCATGGATGAGCTGATTGCCTTCCTGGCCCACAACTGCTGCCAGGGCAAGGCATGCCTGCCAAAAACCAGCGCGTGCGACAGCGTCGCCAAGCGACGCAACAAGAAAACCGACCCCCAGGAATAATGACCATGAGCCAAGCAAAAACCGTCCTCGTGCTGTGTACTGGCAACTCCTGCCGCTCCCAGATGGGCGAAGCCATCCTTAACCACGAGCTGGCAGGTCTGGTGCGCGGCATTTCTGCCGGAACCAGCCCGCAAGCCAGGGTTGCCGATGGAGCCATCGAAGCCCTGCGGCTGGCGGGCCTGCCGACCGATGGCCTGTACCCGAAAACCGTCGAAGACGTGATGGACCAGGACATCGACCTGGTAGTGAGCGTGTGCGACAACGCCAGGGAAACCTGCCCGGTCTTCCCACGCCCGGTCAAGCGCATACACGTGGGTTTTCATGACCCGCACGGCGAGCCGCTGGAAAGTTTCCTGGCGGTGCGTGATGACATCCGTGCCCGTCTGGTGCCTGCGGTACGCGCCGCACTGGGTTTGTAAGGAGCCGCCATGTCTGTCGTGCAATGTGAAGCCAATGCCAAATCCGCCGCCGGCGCGCCCATGAGCGTGTTCGAACGTTACCTCACGCTGTGGGTGTTCCTGTGCATCATCGCCGGCATTGCCGCCGGTCAGCTGGCACCGCACGTGTTTCAGGCTGTCGGCCAGATGCAGATCGCGCAGGTGAACCTGCCGGTCGGCCTGCTGATCTGGGTGATGATCATCCCGATGCTGGTCAAGGTGGATTTCGGCGCCCTGCATGAAGTGAAGCAGCATCTTCGCGGCATAGGCGTCACGCTGTTCGTGAACTGGCTGGTCAAGCCGTTTTCCATGGCTTTTCTCGGCTGGCTGTTCGTGCGCCATCTGTTCGCCCCCATGCTGCCGGCCGAGCAGCTGGATAGCTATATCGCCGGGCTGATTCTGCTGGCAGCCGCACCCTGTACCGCCATGGTGTTTGTCTGGAGCCGCCTGTCCAGTGGCGACCCGCTGTTCACGCTATCGCAGGTAGCACTGAACGACAGCATCATGGTGTTTGCCTTCGCTCCCATCGTGGCCTTCCTGCTGGGCATTTCGTCCATCACCGTACCCTGGGATACGCTGCTGACCTCGGTGCTGCTCTACATCGTCATTCCGGTTCTGCTGGCGCAGGCGCTGCGCAAGGTCTTGCTGGCCAGGGGGCAGGCCGCCTTCGATGCCGCCATGGCCAGAATCGGCCCGTGGTCCATCACGGCGCTGCTAGCCACCCTGGTGCTGCTGTTTGCCTTCCAGGGTGCCGCCATCATCAAGCAACCGCTGGTCATTGCCTTGCTCGCCGTGCCCATCCTGATCCAGGTTTTCTTCAATTCGGCACTGGCCTACTGGCTGAACAAGGTGGTGGGCGAGAAGCACAACGTTGCCTGCCCGTCGGCACTGATTGGCGCATCCAACTTCTTCGAACTGGCTGTAGCGGCTGCCATCAGCCTGTTCGGGTTTGAATCCGGCGCAGCACTGGCAACAGTCGTCGGCGTACTCATTGAAGTGCCGGTGATGCTGCTGGTAGTAAAAGTGGTCAATGCATCAAAGAGCTGGTACGAGGCCTAGCACCTGCATGGATAAGACCATGAAAAGCAGGTGTTTGACCCGGTCACGTGTTGCCTGCCGGTGTGTGCGGTGCTGTTGCGGACCGGGCCAGACACAGCAGGACTTACCGCCCATCTGCCTGGCGCGTTGTGTCTGACAACAGCTCGGACAATACAGAGCGCAACCAGCGATTGCCGGGGTCGTGGTGAAAACGTTCGTGCCAATGCTGCTTCACCGCATAGTCCGGCAAGGCAAACGGCACCGGAAACGCCCGAAACCGCCCGCGCCCTTCCAGCACCTGCGCCAAGCGCTCAGGTATGGTCACCAGCATGTCGGTCTGCTCGATGACAAAGGCAATGCCCAGATAATTGGGCACGCGCAGGGCAATGCGGTGACGTATGCCCAGCCGGGCGATTTCCTGCGCCAGAATCAGGTGGCCGGTGCCGGATGAGGTCACTACCGCATGCTCCTCGGCCTCGAACTGGGCCAGCGTCAGCCCATCGCGCACACGGGGATGATCGGCACTGGCCACGCAGACATAACGCTGGCGAAACAGCGACTGCTGATAAAAACCCGCCTCCAGCTGCGGCATGAAGCCCAATGCCAGATCTGCCGTGCCACTTTCCAGCATGCGCGGCGTATCCGCCGACAAGGGCACGATGTTGATATGCACGCCGGGTGAGGTGCGGCGCAAATGCGCCCACAAGCGGGGCAACAGCACCAGCTGGCTGATGTCGGTCATGCTGATGCAGAAGGTGCGCTCTGCCGTGGCCGGGTCAAATTCGCTGCGATGACCAAATACCCGCTCCAGTGCACCAAGGGTGGTGCGCACTTCCAGCTCAAGCTCGCATGCCAGCGGGGTTGGCTCCATGGCATTGGCAATACGCACAAACAAGGGGTCGGCAAAGTGCTCGCGCAACTTGGCCAGCGCAATACTCACCGCTGGCTGACCCAGACCAAGATTATCTGCTGCGCGGCTTACACTGCGTGTTTTGTAGATTTCATCGAACACTTGGAGCAATCGGACATCAGGTGTCTGCATGAGCTAGCACTATTCCATTTTCGAATGGAATCCATTGATACCATTGCATAGACCGAATGTCGACCAGTTCGCTACATTTTCATCACCAAAACAAGTTGTCATGCCTTGAGCCAGATCAGATTTTCTGCACGCGGCCAGACAGGCAGGAACAACGCAAACCTGGAGATGAAACATGCTGGAACTTGGCCGACTGGATGATTTGCCATCCACCTACCGCACAGCCCTCGCCAGCCAGAACCTGGTGCCGCTGTGGCCCAGCCTGCGTGCCGTGCTACCGCCGGGCAAACCCACCCCGCACACCCAGCCAACCTGCTGGCACTACGCTGCACTGCGTCCACTGCTGTTGCAGGCTGGCGAACTGACCCCGATCGAAAAAGCCGAACGCCGCGTGCTGGTGCTGGCCAACCCGGGTCATGGTCTGGAAAAAATGCAGGCGAGCGCCGCCATCTATCTGGGCATGCAGCTATTGCTACCCGGCGAGATTGCCCCCTCGCACCGCCACACTCCCAATGCCGTGCGCATGATCGTGGAAGGAGAAGGCGCTTACACCACGGTGGGCGGCGAGAAGTGTCCGATGCAACGCGGCGATTTGATCCTCACCCCCACCGGGCTGTGGCACGAACACGGTCATGACGGCAACGAACCCGTGGTATGGCTGGACGTGCTGGACTTGCCGCTGGTGCATTATCTGGAAGCCTCTTACGTGGAAGAAGGCCAGCCGCAAGCCGTTACTGCCAACGGCAGTGAACGCGGTTATCGCAGCGGCGGGGTGGTGCCCAGCCGGATGTTTGCCCGCAATGACCGGCGCTATCCCATGCTGCGCTACCCATGGGCCGAAGTACGGCAAAGCCTGCAGGCACTGGCCGCAGACAGCGAGGACAAGGAAGTGGTTCAAGTGGCCTATGTCAATCCGGAAACCGGTGACAACTGCCAGAACATCCTGGGTTACAGCGCACTGATGCTGCGTCCCGGCGAACAAATCACCCTGCCGGCGCGCTCTCCGGCTGCAATTTTCCACCTGATCGAAGGTGGTGCCACGCTGGGCGTGGACGATGTCAGCTTCACCCTGAGCAACGCCGACACCTGTAGCGTGCCCGGCTATCGCCCGATCAGCCTGCACAACACCTCGGCCACCGAACCTGCCTTCCTGTTCATCGCCGACGAAAGCCCGCTGCACCGCAAGCTGGGCGTGTACGAAGTACGCCAGGCCGACTGAACCCCGATCACAACAGGCTGCAACAACCGCAACGGCTTGCCCGCGCAAGACCGCCACGGGACCCTGCTTGCCCGAAAAAAGGAGAAACACCATGACTCAATCCCTTCCTGTCATCGTTGCCGGTGGCGGCATTGGCGGCCTGGCCGCCGCGCTGGCTCTGGTCCGTCAGGGCTTTAGTGTGAAAGTGCTGGAACAAGCGCCGGAAATTGGTGAAATCGGTGCCGGCATCCAGCTGGGGCCCAATGCCTTCCATGCGTTCGACGCGCTGGGCATTGGCGAAAAGGCACGTGGCCGCGCGGTATATACCGATGAAATGGTCATGCATGACGCCATTGATGGTGCTCTGGTGGGTCGCATTCCTACCGATGCAGCCTTCCGCCAGCGCTTTGGCAATCCTTACGCAGTGATTCACCGGGTGGATGTGCACCTGTCCTTGCTGGAAGGCGCCCAGGAAACCGGAAAGGTGGAGTTTCTCACCTCCACGCATGTGGAGCGGGTGGAGCAGGACGAACACAGCGTCACCGTGTACGACCAGCAGGGCAACGCCCACCGGGGCCTGGCACTGATTGGGGCTGACGGCGTGAA
Source organism: Aquitalea pelogenes (assembly GCF_001515305.1). Classification (GTDB taxonomy): domain Bacteria; phylum Pseudomonadota; class Gammaproteobacteria; order Burkholderiales; family Chromobacteriaceae; genus Aquitalea; species Aquitalea pelogenes. The sequence continues at coordinate 10,353 of NZ_LNQV01000041.1, read as the reverse complement.
ATCGGTGGTACGGGCGCAGTATGTCAACGACCCGGCCCGCGTTACCGGCCATGTGGTCTACCGGGCAGTCATCGACAAGCATGACTTTCCGGCCGATCTGCAATGGAATGCCGCCAGCATCTGGGTTGGTCCCAATTGCCACCTGGTGCACTACCCCTTGCGCGGCGGCGAGCAATACAACGTAGTGGTCACCTTCCACAGCCGTCAGCAAGAGCAATGGGGCGTTACTGACGGCAGCCGTGAAGAAGTGCAAAGCTACTTTCAGGGCATCTGTCCGCAGGCTCGCCAGCTGATCGACCTGCCCAAGAGCTGGAAGCGCTGGGCCACCGCCGACCGCGAACCCATCGCCCAGTGGACTTTTGGCCGCGCCACCTTGCTGGGCGATGCGGCCCACCCCACCACCCAGTACATGGCACAGGGTGCCTGCATGGCACTGGAAGACGCCGTCACGCTGGGCCAGGCACTGCGCGTGCATGGCAATGACTTTACCAGGGCCTTCGACCTGTACCAGCGCTCCCGCGTGGCACGTACCGCCCGCATCATACTGTCCTCGCGCGAGATGGGCCGCATCTATCACGCCAAAGGGGTGGAAAGACTGGTGCGCAACGACCTGTGGAAAGGCCGCAGCGCCGAACGCTTTTACGATGCCATGGAGTGGCTGTACGGCTGGAATGTCGACAACTGTCTGGCCAAGGACTGAGGCGACGCCCCATGCAACTGTACAACTTCTTTCGCAGCGGCAGCTCGCACCGCCTGCGCATTGCACTGAACCTGAAGGGTCTGGCTTACGACTACGTGGCGGTTGACCTGCGCCGTGACGAACAGCAAGGCGTGCGCTTCAAGTCCATCAATCCGCAAGGGCTGGTGCCTGCACTGGTGACGGATGGCCAGACGCTGATCCAGTCGCCGGCCATCCTGGAATGGCTGGAGGAACGTCACCCCACCCCGCCGCTGCTGCCTGCCAATGCCGAGGCCCGTGCCCACGTGCGGGCGCTGGCCGCCATCATCGGCTGCGATATCCACCCCATCAACAACCGGCGGGTACTGGAATACCTGCGCCATCAACTGGGTTGTGAAGAAGCAGCCGTCACCCGCTGGTGCCAGCGCTGGATCACCGATGGCTTTGACGCACTGGAAGCACTGCTGGCCCGCGATGGTCAGCGCGGCGACTTCTGCTTTGGCCACGCACCGACGCTGGCCGACGTCTACCTGATACCCCAGGTGGAAAGCGCGCGCCGATTTGAGCTGGATCTCGCACCCTGGCCGCACATCGTGGCGGTGGACAAGGCCTGCAGCCAGCTGGATGCCTTCCGCCAGGCCATTCCGGCAGCACAAACGGATGCGCCGGCCATGGCCGGTTGAGTTCCCGAATCAGACCCACCCAAAGGAAGCACCATGAACTATCTGTTTGAAGCAGTAAAAGTCGTCGGCCTGCCAGTGGCTGCCAGCGATGCACAGTTTCCGGTACGCCGCGTGTATTGCGTTGGCCGCAACTATGCAGCCCATGCCCGTGAAATGGGTTTCGACCCTGACCGGGAACCGCCGTTTTTCTTCTGCAAACCCAACGACCCGCAGTCCGTCGTACCCGTCCCGGCCGGTGAAACCGTCACCCTGCCCTACCCGGCACAGACCAGCAATTACCACTACGAGGTTGAGCTGGTCGTGGCCATTGGCAAGGGCGGCAAGGACATTGCGGTGGCCGATGCCGCCAGCCACATCTTTGGCTATGCCGTGGGCCTGGACATGACCCGCCGCGACCTGCAAATGAAGATGCGCGAAATGGGCCGCCCCTGGGAAGTGGGCAAGGCGTTTGACTACTCCGCCCCGGTGGGCGTGCTGCACCCCTTGAGCACAGTAGGTGAAATCAATCAGGGCGGCATTGTGCTGCAAGTCGATGGTGACACCCGCCAGCACAGCGACCTGAGCCATCTGATCTGGTCGGTCAGTGAAATCATCGCCAACCTTTCCACCCTGTTCGAACTGCAGCCGGGCGACCTGATTTTCACCGGCACCCCGGAAGGCGTGGGTGCGGTGCGGCCGGGCGAAACCATGCTGGCGCAGATTGACGGCCTCAGCCCGATCCGCGTGCACATCGCCTGAACACCCCGGGCAGCTCACCAGGACATAACAACGAAGTAGCGCGCACGACGCGCTACTCACCCGGAATCAAGAGGAGAACCATCATGCACACGCAACAACAAGACGTGCAGCAATTCATCGATACCTTGCCGTTTTCACGACTGCAGCGGCTGACGCTGTGGCTGTGTTTCCTGGTCGTGGCCGTGGACGGTTTCGACACCGCAGCCATCGGCTTTATCGCACCCGCCATTCGCGCCCAGTGGCAGCTCAGCGCCAGCGCGCTGGCACCACTGTTTGGCGCTGGCCTGTTCGGCCTGATGGCTGGAGCGCTGTTGTTTGGCCCGCTGGCCGACCGCTATGGCCGCAAGCGTATCCTGATCGTTTCTGTGTTTTTCTTTGGCCTGACCAGCCTGGCCGCAGTGTGGTCGCCCAGCCTGGGTTGGCTGGTTGGCTTACGCTTTCTCACCGGCCTGGGCCTGGGTGGTGCCATGCCCTGTGCCATCACCATGACCTCGGAATACTGCCCGACAGCGCGCCGCTCCACCCTGGTCACCATGATGTTCTGTGGCTTTACCGTGGGTTCGGCAGTTGGCGGGCTGGCTTCGGCCCAATTGCTGGTGCAGTTTGGCTGGCATGGCGTGCTGTTTCTCGGTGGAATACTGCCGCTGCTGCTGGTGCCGGTTCTGGCAATCTGGCTGCCCGAGTCGCTGCGCTTTCTGGTGCTGCAACAGCGACCGCAAGCAGAACAGAACGCCCTGCTGCACCGTCTGGCCCCCGCCCTGCAAACGCTGCCACGCTTGAGTGCACAGGAAAAGTCCGCCGGTACACCGGTGGCCGAACTGTTCTCACGCCACTATGCCGCAGGCACCCTGCTGTTGTGGTGCAGCTTCTTCATGAGCCTGCTGATCATCTATCTGATTTCCAGCTGGCTGCCCACCCTGCTGACCAATACCGGCGCCTCGCTCAGCAAGGCTTCGCTGGTGACGTCCACCTTCCAGATTGGCGGCACTGCCGGTGCCATCATGCTGGGTCGCTTCATGGACAAGGCGGGTAGTTGCCGCACCCTGGCCATTGCCTATGTGCTGGGTGCGGTCTGCGTGGCACTGAGCGGCATCAGCACGGGCCAGTTATGGCTGTTGGTGCTGGCCATTTTTGGTGTAGGCGTGTTCATCAGCGGCTCGCAAGTGGGAGCCAACGCACTGGCCGCCCAGTTCTATCCCACTCATAGCCGTGCCACTGGCGTCAGCTGGGCCAATGCTGCAGGCCGTTGCGGCTCGGTAGTGGGTTCGCTGTGCGGCGGCTGGATGATGTCGATGAACCTGAACATGGCCGCCATCCTCACCATGCTGGCAGTCCCGGCACTGCTGGCCGCGCTGGCCATCACCCTGCTGGGCCGCAGCCGCCAGCTGCATGGTGCCAGTGCCATGCACCGTGCGCCTGAGGCCATCGGCAACAGCACGCTGGCGGACTAGCCAGCCACCGTTTTGCCCCGGCAGCCGTCAGGCTCCGCCGGGGCTTGTTGTGCAGTTCATATCAAAACAAGACAGAAATGAGGAGAAACCATGCAACAGTCCACCCTTTACGGCACATTGCTGGCCGGCCTGTACGGACTCAGCCTGCCGGTACAGGCCGCAGATGGCAGCACAGTCAGCCTTTATGGCCTGATGAGCGTATCCATCGAATCGGTTGGCGTATCCGGCGGCCAGGGCGGCAACAAGGCCACCACCACCCGGGTGACCGACAACAACTCGCGGCTGGGTTTTCGCGGCAGCGAAGACCTGGGCAATGGCAACAGCGCCATCTGGCAGGTGGAATCGAGCCTGCGCAACTTCGAACAAGGCGGCAATACCGACTGGGGAACCACCGCCACACTAGCCACCCGCAACAGTTATGTCGGCCTGGCCAACCCGCGCTTTGGCCGCCTGTACGCCGGTTACAGCGATACCGTTTACAAGTCACTGGTGGGCAGTACCAGCGAATTCGGCCTGGCGATGGATGCCATGAGCGGAACCATTGCGGACAGCTGGGGGGCCGGACCAGGCTATTACCAGTTGTTCAGCCGCGGCGAAACCCGGCTGAAAAATTCCATCCATTACATCAGCCCGGCCTATGCCGGTTGGCAAGGCGGCCTGTCTTATGGCGTGGATGAAACCCGCAGCAATGGCAGCAACCGCACGCGACTGAGTCTGGCGCTGAAATATGTGACCGGACCATTCAGGCTGGGAGCCGGCTGGGACCGCCAGTTCGATACTGCCGGGTACGAACAAAACAATGCAGGCAGTGCCGCCCCCGGCAAGCATGTGGATTTCATCAAGCTGCTGGGCACATGGCAGATACTGGACCGCACCAGCATCGGTGCCGGTTTCGAACATGCCAGCTTTGATGCCGCAGGCAATGGCAGCAGCATGCGGCAGCAAGACTGGACAGTAGAAGTCAAACAAGACCTGAGCGACCGGCTGAACCTGCAGCTGTCCTATAACCGCCTGGGTGGACTGAGCAACCCGACAAGCGGCAACAGCGATGACTACCGCGCAACGCAATGGGTGGTGGGCAGCAATTATGCGCTGGGCAAGCACACCTCGCTGTTTGCCTACGGCACCCGCATCCATAATGCGGCGCTGCAAAACACCAACTTTGCCTTCATCCCGCTCACCACAGGCAGCAATGCGGCCAATACTGTGGTTCTGGCCAATGGCAATACCCTGCATGCGGTGGGACTGGGGCTGACCATCGCGTTCTGAGCGCAGGACCAGCCCGGACTACAGACAGCATTTCCCCGTGCATCATTTTACCCCCGGCCTCGGGGGTATTTTTTTGCGCTGAAGGCGACTTGGGGATCATACGGCCACAGCAGCCTGGTGATGCCAGGTCGGACTGACTGCGGGACCATCCACGGGTCGTAATCGATGCCGTTGTACACCACCAGCCTGGCGGCACTCAGGGCCTTGGCTGTCGAAGCACTGGCTTCGAACAGGTGTGGGTCCTGATCCGGGTTGCTCAGGATGCTGGTGACATGCACATGCTTGCCGCCAATTTGCTGGGCAATATCGCCATAGAAATTCTCGCCAGCCACAACGTTGATCGGCTGGCCGGATGCCTGTGCCAACAACGATGTGCAGGCCAGGGCCAGGATTGAAGCAAGGCGGGTGATGCGATTCATGTGTATTCTCACTTTCAAATGTTATGTTATAACGCTTCGTCGATTCTATGTAATGATATAACATTGTGAAAACTATTTTGCTACCCACCACCTGCCAGGCAAAACCGGATCGCCACGGTTGGCGGTGGGCACTGTGATGACCAGGAGCCACGACAATGACTGTCGCCCTCAAGCCAGCGCCTTGCGCTTTACCACCCACCACTTCATTCCACGATGCCGCCCGCTTGACCGATCTTGTCTGCATTTTCGACGAAGATGTGCAGCTCTGCCTGTATCAGCGCAGCCCGGTGGAGTCCATCACCCGCTACTTTGCCGCAGCAGGCGAGCAAGGCTTGCTCGGGCTGGGATTCCGGCTCCTGGCCACCCCGGGCCAGCCACTGGATATTCCAGCACTTGCAGCACTGCCAGGACGTGATGCCCTGATCCGGGACATGGCTTATCTGCTTGAAATTTATGGCGAACTGCTGGGCTGCCCGCAGGTGGGCATGCGGCTTGAGGTGCTCGATCGTGCCATGTGCCCGCGCTTTCATGTCGACCGGACGGGCGTGCGCATGTTGTGCACCTACCAGGGCCAGGGTACCGAATGGCTCAGTGAGGAAGCCGCCGACCGCAGCAAGCTCGGCAACCTGGCACAAGGGATGCCGGACGAGACTTCAGGGCTTATCCGTAACCCCAGGGCCATCCGGCAGGCTCCACCCTTTTCCCTGCTTCTGCTCAAGGGAACGCAATGGCAGGGCAATCATGGACGCGGAGCCATTCACCGCTCCCCCACCCCGGACCCGCTAGGGCCATGCCGTGTACTACTGGCGCTGGATGCAATCTGGTAGCCCGCGCCCGATTTGAATTCCCAAGGAGAAAACCATGCAACAACTTCCTGTCACCGTGCTGTCCGGCTTTCTTGGTGCCGGTAAAACCACCCTGCTCAATCACATCCTCAACAACCGTGAAGGCAAGCGGGTTGCCGTCATCGTCAACGACATGTCGGAAGTCAATATCGACGCCCGCCTGGTACGCGAGGGCGGCGCAGCCTTGTCCCGCGCCGAAGAAAAACTGATCGAGATGAGCAATGGCTGCATTTGCTGCACCCTGCGTGAAGACCTGTTGCTTGAAATTGGCCGACTGGCACGCTCCCGGCGCTTTGACTACTTGCTGATCGAATCGACCGGCATTGCCGAACCATTACCGGTAGCGGAAACCTTTGTTTTCCGGGATGACGATGGAGCAAGCCTGTCGGACATTGCCCGGCTGGACACCATGGTGACAGTGGTCGATGCCTGTAATTTCTTGCGCGACTACAGTTGCCGCGACCAACTGACTGACCGAGGTGCAAGCCTGGGCGAAGAAGATGAACGCCGCGTGGTGGACTTGCTGGTTGAGCAAGTGGAATTCTGTGACGTCATCGTGCTGAACAAAACCGATCTGGTAAGCCCGCAAGAGCTGGACCGCCTCGACAGCATTCTGCGCTCGCTCAATCCGCACGCCGACATCGTGCGCAGCGCGTTTGGCACAGTCCCCCTCAAGCACGTGCTCAATACCGGTCTCTTCGACTTCGACAAGGCATCAGAGGCCGCCGGATGGCTGGCCGAGTTGCGTGGCGAGCATGTACCGGAGAGCGAGGAATACGGCATCAGCAGTTTCGTCTACCGTGCCCGCCGGCCATTCCATCCACAACGGCTATGGGACTGGTTTTCATGCCAATGGCCCGGAGTGATACGTTCCAAAGGCTACTTCTGGCTGGCAAGTCGGCCTGATTTTGCAGGCAACTGGTCTCAGGCGGGTGCCATCTCGCGTCATTCCTGTGCCGGCCTGTGGTGGGCAGCGGTCGCCAGGGAAGACTGGCCGGAAGACCCGGAAAGTCTGGCAATGATTGAGGCGCGCTGGGAAGCACCATGGGGTGACCGCCAGCAGGAACTGGTAATGATCGGCATGAATATGGACGAAGCCGCACTGATTGCCCGGTTTGACGCCTGCCTGATGAGCGATGCCGAACTGGCAGCCACGGAAAAAAGCAGCTCCGGCCTGGCCGACCCCTTCCCGAGCTGGACCTTGAACCCGACAGAGAACACTGCCTGAACCAGGGAGTCAGGAGTGAAATGCCTTGCTTGCTGGATACCGGCAAGATGAACGGAGCCATCTTCCGTCCGGTGTGCAAGGCAGCGCGCAGGCCCGGCTGCCGCCAGACTGTTGGGCTCCGGCGGTTGGTCGTTCCAGGCGGGTAGCCGCATCAATCACGTCTTCAGTCATCGTTGCCATATTACGCTTGCAGCTCTGCCCGGCACAGACGCATGCCATGCCACAAGCGTGCACACACACTTCATTTCGTCATCAACAAAGATATTCCCTTGTTCTGACCTGGGCTCTGGTCTATCAAAAGATAGTCAATAAATCGGTCCATTTGTAAGCGATTGTTTTTTATCAATTTACCGCACAGACCCGACAAATCATAATAGTGGTGGGGAAAGATCATGTTGAGCCAACTATCCGTAAGACAAAAACTGCTCGGGGGCTTTACCCTGGTCATCATGCTGTTGTTCGTCCTGCTGGGCGTGGCGATTTTCAATATGAAAATCATCAATAGCAAAATCGTCGACATGACGCAGCACCGCTACCCCGAAATCAGCCTGGCCAATAGCATCACCACCAAATCGCTGGATATAGGCCGGCAAATCCGTAATGCCATCATATTCAGTGCTGACAATACCGAGGAGTATCTGGCAAAGGCCGACAAGCTGGACAAGAGCCTGGATGAAGACATGGCCAAGATAGAGCCGCTGCTTTCCACGGCAAAGGGCAAATCCTTGTTTGCCAAGCTGAAAGAGGAAGACCAGGCATTGAGCGCTGCGCTGGATCAGATCTACCCCTTGATTCGCGGCCACAAGTCAGCAGAAGCTGCTGCCATGGTGAAACAGAAACTCTCCCCGGCCAACAATGCATACATTGCCAGCCTGAAGGAGTTTTCCACCTTTCAGGAAGAGCTGATGCAAAAATCGATTCAGGATGCCACCAGCGCTTACCAGGAAGCCATGGTCAGCATGATGACGGTGGGTGGCATTGCCCTGCTGCTGGCCATGACTTGCGCCCTGTTCATCGCCCGGCTGATCACCGTCCCGCTGCAAAAATCGGCACGGCTGGTAGAACAGATCCGCCAGGGCGACCTCACCGGCCAGGATGAGGACTACCCCAAGGCCCGGGACGAAGCCATTCAGATTGCACATGGTATTCAGGAAATGCGCAGCGGCCTGCGCGAGATCGTGAAGTCCATCCAGATGAATGCACACAATGTGGCCGACTCCGCCCGAGAACTGTCCAGCATGGCAGAACAGGTGGCCAGCGGTGCCCAGCATCAGGCCGAAGCCACCTCTCAAGCCGCCGCCACCATCGAACAGCTGACAGTCAGCATCAACCACGTTGCCGACAACTCCGACGAAGCCAAGCGCCAGTCCCTGCAGACCGGTAGTCTGGCCCGTGACGGTGGCAAGGAAGTGATTGATTCGGTGGCCCGCATCAAGGATGTCAGCCATGCAGTCAGCGGCACATCCACCCAGATGAACATGCTGAGCAAGGAAGTGGAGAAAATTGACAGCATCGTCACGGTAATCCGCGATGTTGCCGACCAGACCAATCTGCTGGCACTGAACGCCGCCATCGAAGCCGCACGAGCAGGGGAAATGGGCCGAGGCTTTGCCGTGGTCGCCGACGAGGTACGCAAGCTGGCAGAACGAACCACCTCTTCCGCCAGTGAAATTACCCAGATGATCAACTCCATCCAGCATGGCGTCAGCCGCGTTGTTGGAAGCATGGATACCAGTCTGGATAGTGTGCAGGCCGTTACCAGCAGCACTGAACTGGCCTCGCAGACCATAGAACGGATTGGCAACAGCACCCACGCCATCGAGCGCAGCATTGCCAACATCACCGACGCTCTGGGTGAACAGCGTACCGCCAGTCAAAGCCTGGCGCAGAACATGGAGCGGGTGTCGCATATGGCCGAGGAGAACAGCGCCACCGTGGAGGAGTTGGCCACCACATCGGCCCAGCTAAGCTCCCTGTCCCATGACTTGCAAGGTATTACTGCGCGCTTTCAGCTATAGCATGTCCGTACTTGCTGGATAACCGTGCCCTACAGCTGACAATAAAGGGAAAGAAGGCATGGCTGGCTCATTTTGATTTGGTTTTCAACTGAGCGGGAAAGTGGTTATCAAGATATAAAGTCAGACCCCATTGCCCCCGCAGCCTCTGGTCGAAGATAAGGGCAGGCTTATTCCTGCATACATTCGGACATAACCAGGTGCCCGAGGCATGCAATCAGGATCCGGCTGTAAAAATACCGGACAACCCAGGGCCTGCGCCTTGCAGGCCACTGGATATCGGGTCAGATCACATCCGGGTCGATGAACAGGCTGGAGCCATCGCTAAAGCGGGACAGGCGGAAGGGATGGGCGTCCACCACCGGCGTGGTGTCGCACAGCAAGTCGGCAGCCAGTTGCCCAGCACCCGGCCCGATGCCAAAGCCATGGCCGCTGAACCCTGCCGCCAGTACCAGGCCTGGCAAAGCTTCCACCGTGGAAATCACCGGTACCAGATCCGGCGTCAGATCGATACGCCCTGCCCAGCTGGCGGCCATTTCCACCCCGGCAAGCTGTGACCGGCCACGACGGAAACCTGCCAGCGCCTTGCTGGTGATGGCCGGGTCGGGAAGCGGGTTGTAGATGCGTTCCTGCTCGAATACCGTCGGGACACCTGCGGCAGGCAGCTGCTGCCAGCGCCGCTGTTGCTGAAAACTGCGCCAGCCGATGCCCAGGCGGATATCGCGCCAGTTACGCAGCAATAGCGGAGAAAAACGGCCAAAGTGGCGGAAACTGTCCGGGCCGACATCATGCTGTTCGCCCTCCAGCAAGGTGACGGTATAGCCGCCATCCAGCCGTCGGCGCAGGCAGACATCGGCACTGCACAGGGTGCCGGGCACCACTTCCGGCGCAGCAATAGCGGAGAAAAACGGCCAAAGTGGCGGAAAGCTGTCCGGGCCGACATCATGCTGTTCGCCCTCCAGCAAGGTGACGGTATAGCCGCCATCCAGCCGTCGGCGCAGGCAGACATCGGCACTGCACAGGGTG
>NZ_LNQV01000040.1 GCF_001515305.1 Aquitalea pelogenes | reverse complement strand
AGCATGGGCTCCGAGGCGCTGGCCGCCCAGCTGCGCACGCAACTGGGGGTGGACGACCACGGCCACACGGCGGACGGCCAGCTGGAATTGCGCCCGGTGTATTGCCTGGGGGCCTGTGCCTGTGCCCCAGCCTTGCAGCTGGATGGCCAGCTGCACGCGCGCGTCACGCCGGAAAAACTCAGCGCCCTGCTGGCATCCTGTAGCAAGGAGGCAAAATGCTGACCCTGTATATCCCGATGGATTCGGTAGCCTGCGCCGTGGGTGCGGATGCCGTGGCGGCTGCGTTCGCCGCCGAAGCCGCACGCCGTAATCTGGACATCAATATCGTGCGCACCAGCTCGCGCGGCCTGTTCTGGCTGGAGCCGCTGGTGGAAGTGGACACTCCGCAAGGCCGTGCCGGTTACCGTGAAGTTAGCCCGGATGACGTGGCCAGCCTGCTGGATGTGGACCTGGCTGCCAATGGCGATCATTTGTTGTCGGTGGGGCTGGTGGAACAGCTGCCCTATCTGAAAACCCAGCAGCGCCTGCTGTTTGCCCGCGCCGGCATCACCAGCCCGCTGTCGCTGGAACATTATCTGGCTCACGGTGGTTATCAGGGGCTGGAGCACGCGGCGCGGCTGAGTCACGACGAAATCGTGGCCGAGGTGCTGGAATCCGGCTTGCGTGGCCGTGGTGGCGCAGCCTTCCCGGCGGGTATCAAGTGGCGCACCGTGCGTCAGGCGCAGGCCGAACAGAAATACGTGGTGTGCAATGCCGACGAGGGCGATTCCGGCAGCTTTGCCGACCGCATGCTGATGGAGGGCGACCCCTTCCTGCTGATTGAAGGCATGACCATTGCCGGCCTGGCGGTGGGTGCCAGCCGTGGCTATATCTATGTGCGCTCCGAATACGCGCCGGCCATTGCCGTGCTGCGTCAGGCCATCGACATTGCCCGCGCCCATGGCTATCTGGGTGAGGATGTGGCCCACGGCGGCCATGAATTTGATATCGAAGTACGCGAAGGGGCCGGGGCTTATATCTGCGGCGAGGAAACCTCGCTGCTGGAGTCGGTGGAAGGCCGCCGTGGCACGGTACGCGCCAAGCCGCCACTGCCCGCCTTGCACGGCTTGTTCGGCCAGCCCACCCTGGTGCACAACGTGCTGTCGCTGGCTTCGGTGCCGCTGATTCTGTCACGCGGGGCTGCGTGGTATCGCAATTTCGGCATGGGCCGCTCGCTGGGCACCATGGCTTTCCAGTTGGCGGGCAATGTACGGCGTGGCGGGCTGGTGGAGCGCGCTTTTGGTTTGACTCTGCGCGAGCTGGTGCACGACTACGGTGGCGGTACTGCCAGCGGCAAGCCGGTAAAAGCGGTGCAACTGGGCGGCCCGCTGGGCGCGTGGATTCCACCGTCGCAGTTTGATACCCCGCTGGATTACGAAGCACTGGCCGCCATTGGCGCCATGCTGGGCCACGGTGGTGCGGTGCTGTGCGATGACAGCCTGCACCTGGGCCAGATGGCACGCTTTGCCATGCAGTTCTGTGCCGAGGAATCCTGCGGCAAATGCACGCCCTGTCGCATCGGCTCCACCCGTGGGGTGGAAGTCATCGAGCGGCTGCTGGCGGCACCGGATGCTGCCGAGCGAGAACGCCAGCGCGCGCTGCTGGATGATCTGTGCGACACCATGCAATACGGCTCCTTGTGCGCGCTGGGCGGCATGACCCCCTTCCCCGTGCAAAGTGCCATGCGTCATTTCCCGGCCGATTTCGGGCTGGACACTCAGGAGCAAGCACGATGAGCTGCCAATGCGGAGCAGGTGCATCCTGCAACAAGGACATGGGCACGCCGGCCCGCCCCGGCGAGGCCAGCATCACCCTTACCATCGACGGCCAGAACATCAGCGTGCCGCCGGGTACTTCTGTCATGCACGCGGCGGCGCTGCTGGACACCGCCATCCCCAAGCTGTGCGCCACCGACAGCCTGGAGCCGTTTGGTTCCTGCCGCATGTGCATGGTGGAAATCGACGGCCATCGCGGCTATCCGGCTTCCTGTACCACACCGGTATCGCCCGGCATGGTGGTGCGCACCCAGAGCGAAAAGCTGGCCAGGCTGCGTCGTGGCGTGATGGAGCTGTATATCTCCGACCACCCGCTCGATTGCCTTACCTGCAGTGCCAATGGCAATTGCGAGTTGCAAACCGTGGCCGGGCAGGTGGGCCTGCGCGAAGTGCGCTATGGCATGGACGGGGCCAACCATCTGCAGGACAAGAAAGACGTTTCCAATCCTTATTTTGATTACGACCCGTCCAAGTGCATCGTGTGCAACCGTTGCGTCCGCGCCTGTGAAGAAACCCAGGGCACTTTTGCGCTGACCATTGCCGGACGCGGTTTCGAATCCCGCGTCAGCCCGGCGGGCGGAGCGGATTTTCTTGGCTCGGAGTGCGTGTCCTGCGGGGCCTGCGTGCAGGCCTGTCCCACCGCCACGCTGATGGAAAAGAGTGTCATCCAGTGGGGCCAGCCGGAGCGCAGCGTCATCACCACCTGCGCCTATTGCGGCGTGGGCTGCTCCTTCCGTGCCGAACTCAAGGGCAATCAGTTGGTGCGCATGGTGCCGGACAAGAACGGCCAGGCCAACCATGGCCACTCCTGCGTCAAGGGACGCTTTGCCTGGGGCTATGCCACCCACCCGGACCGCATCACCAAGCCGATGATACGCAGCAGCATCGACGAGCCGTGGCAGGAAGTCAGCTGGGAAGTGGCGCTCAATCACGCTGCCAGCGAATTCCGCCGCATCCAGCAAAAATATGGCCGCGACGCGGTGGGCGGCATCACCTCCAGCCGCTGCACCAATGAAGAAACCTATCTGGTGCAAAAGCTGGTGCGTGCCGCCTTTGGCAATAACAACGTCGACACCTGCGCCCGCGTCTGCCATTCGCCCACCGGCTATGGCCTGAAACAGACGCTGGGTGAATCTGCCGGCACCCAGAGCTTCGACTCGGTGATGCAGGCCGATGTGGTGCTGGTGATCGGGGCCAACCCCAGCGATGCCCATCCGGTATTTGCCTCCCAGCTCAAGCGCCGCCTGCGCCAGGGCGCGCAGCTGATTGTCATCGATCCGCGCCGTATCGATCTGGTGGACGCCATCCACGCCCGCGCTGCCCATCATCTGGCGCTGCGCCCCGGCACCAATGTGGCCATGCTCAATGCCTTGGCCCATGTCATCGTCACCGAAGGGCTGCTGGACGAGGACTTTGTCGCCGCCCGTTGCGATAGCGCAGCCTTTGGCCACTGGCGGCACTTTGTCGCCCAGCCGGAACACGCACCGGAAGCCATGGCCGAAGTATGCGGCGTGGCGGCGGACGACATCCGCGCCGCCGCCCGGCTGTATGCCAGCGCTGGCAATGCCGCCATCTATTACGGCCTGGGGGTGACCGAACACAGCCAGGGCAGCACTTCGGTGATGGCGATTGCCAACCTGGCCATGGCCACCGGCAATATCGGCCGCGAAGGCGTGGGGGTGAACCCGCTGCGCGGCCAGAACAATGTGCAAGGCTCCTGCGACATGGGCAGCTTCCCGCACGAATTCCCCGGCTACCGCCATGTGTCGGACGACGTGGTGCGCGCCGAATTCGAACAGGCCTGGGGCGTGTCGCTGCATAACGAACCCGGCCTGCGCATTCCCAATATGTTCGAGGCCGCGCTGGATGGCAGCTTCAAGGCGCTGTACTGCCAGGGCGAGGACATCGCGCAGAGCGACCCCAACACCCAACATGTCACCGCCGCGCTGTCGGCCATGGAGTGCGTGGTGGTGCAGGATATCTTCCTGAATGAAACCGCCAAGTTCGCCCATGTGTTCTTGCCGGGCAGCTCCTTCCTGGAGAAGGACGGCACCTTCACCAATGCCGAGCGCCGCATCTCGCGCGTGCGCAAGGTGATGGACCCGCTGGGCGGCAAGGCCGACTGGGAAGTCACCGTGGCGCTGGCCCAGGCCTTGGGCTATGCCATGGACTACAGCCATCCGTCGGAAATCATGGATGAAATCGCCCGCCTGACGCCCACTTTCAACGGCGTCAGCTATGCCGCGCTGGACCGCCACGGCAGCCTGCAATGGCCATGCAATGCGGCAGCGCCGGATGGCACGGTCACCATGCATATCGGTGAATTCGTGCGTGGCAAGGGCCGCTTCATGATTACCCGCTATGTACCGACCGAAGAGCGCGTCAACGGCCGCTTCCCGCTGCTGCTCACCACCGGGCGCATCCTCAGCCAGTACAATGTCGGCGCGCAAACCCGCCGCACCGACAACGTGGCCTGGCACGAGGAAGACCGTCTGGAAATCCACCCGGCCGATGCCGAAAACCGTGGCATTGTCGATGGCGACTGGGTGGGCGTGGCCAGCCGTGCCGGTGAGACTGTGCTGCGCGCCAGGGTAAGCGAACGGGTGGCCGCCGGGGTGGTGTACACCACCTTCCACTTCCCGGAATCCGGGGCCAATGTCATCACCACGGATAATTCCGACTGGGCCACCAACTGCCCGGAATACAAGGTGACAGCGGTGGAAATCATCAAGGTCAACCAGCCGTCGGAATGGCAGCAACGCTACCGCCATTTCAGCCGTCAGCAACAGGAACTGCTGCGGCAAGGCCGTGGGGAGGAAGTGCAATGAACCCGTCACATCTGGTGAAGATGGCCAATCAGATCAGCGACTTCTTCAGCGCCGATTGCAGCGAGGAAGAAGCCGCGGCGGAAATCGCCAGCCATCTGCAACGCTTCTGGGCCCCGGCCATGCGCCAGCGGCTGGCCCAGGCGGTGGAGCAGGGCGAAGCAGCCGACCTGCGCCCGGCGGCCTGCCTGGCCGTGCGCAAGTTGTCATTGCCGGCAGCACAACACTGATGGCAAGGGATGCGTGGCAGCAGGCTGCGCATCCCGTCCTCATTGCTTTTTAACCTTCCTTGCGGTTTTCCGTCCGCGTTGCCATGCCGCCACCGGCCCAACTTCGCATTACTCCGTCGCTTTACAAAACTTGTCATTCCCCCGTGCTGCAGTATGCTGGGGGAACAGACTGCCCCTCACGCAGACAGCGATGAATTTTCATATTGTTTGCGTAAGCTAAGGCGGCACAGGACGGGACACAATGCCATCATCCAGTATTTCCAGGTTTTTCTCTTGCCGGCACGCATGGTGCAAGCGGCTATTGGCGCTCAGCTGCCTGTTGGGGAGCATACCGGCCCAGGCGGCCGATAATGTCATTCGCTATTACCCCAGCGGCAGCATTTACACCTACCGCTGGGCCTTGCTCAAGCTGGCGCTGGATCATGTGGAAAAGCTGGATCACCGCCACTACGCGCTGGTACCGCTCAAGGACAATGTGACGCAATGGCGTGCCGAACAGCTATTGAGTTCCGGCAAGGTGGATGTGGTGGCCTTCGCTCCGAATGCACAGCGGGAAAAGCTGCTGCAGCCGGTGCGCATGGACATCCTCAAGGGCATCATCGGTTACCGGGTGTTTTTTGTGCGCAAGGAAGATGCTGCCCGCATTGCCGGCATGAACGCACAGCAGTTCCGTAGCAGTGTCCGGCTGGGCCTTAACAGCCAGTGGGCCGACTATCCCATCATGAAGAACAACGGTTACGACATGCTGGCATCCATTGGCTATGAAAGCCTGTTCGAGATGCTGGCGGCCGGCCGTTTTGATGCCCTTCCACGCGGGTTGAACGAGGTGGGCAGCGAAATGCAGGAACAGCTGCCGCGCTACCCCGGACTGACACTGGAGAAAACCAAGGCCATCTATTTTCCTTTCCCGGTGTACTTCTGGGTCAGCAAGGAAAACACAGCCTTGGCCAAACGCGTATTGCAGGGTCTTAAACTGGCCGAGCGCGATGGCAGTTTCAAGGCGCTATTCCTGCGTCACCATGCCGAAGCCATCCAGCTGCTGGCCACCAATGGCTGGCAAACCACGCAAATCAGCAATACCGAATTACCGCCCGGCAATGTGAAGCCGGATACCAGCTGGTGGTGGAAGCGGCGTTAAGACAAGTCCTGCTCAGCCATGCCAATCATTGAAATAAGCACCATTTACCATAAGAGGTGTGGTGCATTTTTCATGTTCATGTAGATGTATAAGTCAAAGAAACGCCAGCGGAAAAGTCAATACTGTTTTCTACGTCACATGACAAGCGGTGCAATGCCGGAAGGTGCGCGAGTCTTTATTGATAAGACATGGTGAAAGTGGCTACTGCCTTGAGTGTGCCCACCGTAACCGCTGCAGTTCTGATGTAATTGGCAGTAAAGGGAATAGTCCGGCTGCCTGTTATATTGCTGCCAATCAGAAACTGATTGGTATTCCCCGCCATGCTGGAGTCAGCGCCCAGGGAAACAGGCACACCATTCTGCCGGACTTGTATTCCCAATCCTTGCGCTGTCGAACCGCTGGCTGCAGTAATGATGTTTGATGTAGAGGCAGGATTGCTATTGTCCGTCATGGTCATATAGACATTCACCGCGCTGGGGCAGGTAATGACGATATTGAATGGCGTGCTGCCTGCCGTGCTGCCAGTGCTGGAAAATTGGGATGGCAAAACACTGGGTAATTGAACGGAAATATTGACAGTATTTACACTGCAGCTGACGGTTTGCACTCTCAGTGTGCTAGCGGATAAATATACATCCTGTTGGAGTGAAGTGTTCAGGGTGCTATCCCTTGCTTGTGATATCTGCATTTGGGGAATTGTTGTTACCCCGGGGAGTATAGCGCTGTACCGAATAAGACGAATGCGATATAGAGAGCTGTAATCTCCAGCGGTACTTATTTTTTGTGTGGTCACAGGTATACGATAACGTAATGGCGTAGGTATGGATGTGGGGTCCGTGGAATTTTGAACTGATAGGATAAATCCAATTCCATTGGCGTATGAGTAAATGTCATAAATAATTCCATTGTCATTGTATGTTGCGCCGACCGGAGAATAGCTTGATATTGCATAGTAATAAATCAAGTTGTTTATTACGCATCCGGTAAAGGTGGGTGTATTCAGGCTTATCCAGTTGCTTATTGGAGTGATCAAGGGTGCGTTGGTAGGTATGGTGGCAATGTTAATGGTTGCAGGTAGGTTGATTGTGACCGGGTTTATGGCAGTTCTAGAACAAGATCCAGCCTGTGCATTATTGTCGATAATAAAGAAAATTAATAGGGTGGATAGTAAGAAGTTTAATATCTGTAACTTGATTGGATGTTTTGGTTTGTTGCGTGTGGATGTCATAATTTATCCCGGTCTTTATGTGCTTTGCTATGCGTACGGTGATGTCGCGTAGGTATGCCGATTGGTGTGTCTGAAGTGGAACGCTCGCGTGAATGCACGGAATAGATTCAAAATCTAGCAATGGACTTTATTTTTTAGTTTAGGAAAATTCTCAAAACAAGTAAGAAATATATTTATCGTGTGTGAGAAGTGCAGCTTGCAGAGAGAAGCGGCGGTGCTGGTACGGGGGTGACTGCTGGTGGCTGGCCCGGCAGTGAATCGGATGGAGATTGCCCCGGCATGAGGATGGAGCCGAATGCAGCGGCTGGCTGCCAACGGCTGGCAAACCACACAAATCAGCAATACCGAATTACCGCCCGGTAATGTGAAGCCGGATACCAGCTGGTGGTGGAAGCGGCGCTGAACCGGTTTCAGGCACGCCGCCAGTTATCCGCCAAATGAGGCCCGTAAGGGCCTCTTTGATATTGGGTATTGCATTTCTTCCGGGTATCGGGAGAGTAGTAAATCACGCTGCTTATTGATAGCTCATGGTAAAGGTGGCACGGCCGGTGACAGTGCCGGGGGTAACGGCGCTGCCGGTCTGGATGTAACGCACACCCAGCGGAATCAAATAGCTGCTGATCCCTTGTGAAATATTAGCCACCTGCCATTGATTGGTATTGCCGGGCGCATTGGAATCCGGCCCATAGCCAATTGGCGTACCATTATTCAGAATCTGTAAGCCAAGGCCAGTCGCCGCGCCAGTACCACCCGCCAGTGTCAGGGTGGTGCTGGTATTACCCGGCTGATTATTATCGGTAAAGGTAATATAAGTATTGCTGCTGGTGCCGCTATTGCCACCAGAGCAAGACAGGCCGATCTGGAAATTCTGCGTGGCAGATACAGACCCTACCCCCTTGAAGCTGCTGCTCAACATATTATTGAGTGGCACGGTAATGGACGGGGTGCTGACTGCACAGGTGGGGACTGAGCTGAATGAGAATTGCGTTGTGATATTAGATGAAAAAGAATAATCTGTGTTGCTACTGCCAGCTGTGTAGTAGGCGGCTATATATACGACGGGTATTTGTAAAGTACCAGAGCTTGGTATATTATCGGAAAGTTTATAAAAAATGTAATGATAATATGCATGAGACATTCCGGTTAATTTTATTTTGCTGATATCGCATACGAATACCCTGGTATAAAAAGTTGTGTTGTTGATCCAATAAGTGCCATTGGGTGGGCAAAAATCAATTTGCTCAATCCCAACTGCGACACCAATGCCGGGAATGGATGTTGGTACGACAGTTTTGTCGCCAATTTTTATGGCTGAACTTGAGGTGATGGAATAGCTTAATGCACTATTGTCGGGAATGCCGCTTGCTCGAAAACAAGATACCAGACCGCCATAGACAATAATTTCACTGCCAATCTGGCTATAGATCGGGGTGTTGCTT
The DNA here is from genome assembly GCF_001515305.1 of Aquitalea pelogenes. Lineage (GTDB taxonomy): Bacteria > Pseudomonadota > Gammaproteobacteria > Burkholderiales > Chromobacteriaceae > Aquitalea > Aquitalea pelogenes. Next base: position 30,091 of record NZ_LNQV01000040.1, on the reverse strand, counting down.
TTTATACTGAGTAATCTATTGAGGTTTGTGTTGGTGAATGAGCCACCTTCAATATTGGGAGAATTGCATGGGCCATTTAGTGCTTGTGCTGCTGTAGAGTAAATTAGCACCAGCAGAGCAAATGCAAGGTAAGGGAGAACATTTTTCGCAGTAATGCCGATATGTCTTTTGCGATCTACTAAATTCATTTTTAATACTCTCATCAACGTATGCTGCATCAGGCAAATATGGTTTCGCCGTAATGGCTGGGCTAGTGCAGGGCAACTTGCGGTATCTGGACAGCCACCAGGCGGCTGAGCGGTACAAAGCGAATTTGCAGCATAGCTACGGAATGTATTTTTTATTCTAGGAATATTCTCAAGATATTCATGAAAAATCCGCAGCAAACGGGAGGGTACTGGCGACTGCAGAATGCGCCGCCGCTGTGGGTAGATGCTGCGCAGAGGGCAGAAGAGGATGGGGCAGGCCTCACTTGCAGATCCTCCTTCATCCGCAGGGCCATGACTGTGTGTTTCCAGTCAAATTCGCAGCCAGCAAGCCATTGCCTGATTCGTGCTGCGGGGCCGCTAGCAGGCCGAGCGTGTCGGCAGTTTCACGGCCTTATGCCCACACCATCCGCCAAGAAAGGCTGCTGAAGGCCGCTGCGGTACCGGCGTACTGTTGTGCAGTTCGTACCGGATAGGCGCCAGTCCCGTCATTGATAGCTCATGGTAAAGGTGGCACGGCCGGTGACGGTGCCGGGAGTAACGGGGCTGCTGGTCTGGATGTAACGCACACCCAGCGGAATCAAATAGCTGCTGACCCCTTGTGCAATATTGGCAACTTTCCATTGGTTGGTATTGCCGGGCGCATTGGAATCCGGCCCATAGCCAATTGGCGTACCATTATTCAGAATCTGCAAGCCAAGGCCAGTCGCCGCGCCAGTACCACCCGCCAGTGTCAGGGTGGTGCTGGTATTACCGGGCTGGTTATTATCGGTAAAGGTAATATAAGTATTAGTGCTGGTGCCGCTACTGCCACCAGCGCAAGACAGGCCGATCTGGAAATTCTGCGTGGCAGATACAGACCCTACCCCCTTGAAGCTGCTGCTCAGCATATTATTGAGTGGCACCGTAATGGACGGGGTGCTGACTGTACAGGTGGGAATAGTTGGTGTTATGGATATTGGTGTCCCCCAAGATATCGCATTCAATAGTTCTCCTGATGTGGAAGAATTGCGGATTTCCATAAATCTATCCATTAAGTAACCTGTAGTAGTAATATTGCCAGTTTTTATCAGCTCAATGAATATAGAAAATGATGACAACTGATCGCGAACCTCGCCAGCTCTGAAAGTACTACCAATAGTAGGTAGGTATTTTCCATTGTTTAGCGTTAATCGTAGACCTAGTCCAGAAATTCCTGTTGGATAGATATTTTGGTTGTCCGTTCCGATTCCTATATAGTAAGTAGACCATGGGGATGTACATGTTATTCTGTTGGTTCCGCTACCATTGTTTAAGGTTAAAGTTGTATTTTTGGAATAAATGACTTGGTTTATTGTGTAGTTTGAAGGATTAAAAGGGGGTGGATTGAATCCACTTGCTATGTAGGTGTAGTAGTTTAGTCCATTTGTTGAGTCTAAAGCCGAGCAAGTAGCTAATGTGGTTTGGGCAGAGCAAAACAAAACAAGTACAAGTAAAATTCTAGTAAGTGCATTTTTTAAAATGGATGAGCTTTGCTTTTTCTGTGCTGCTGAGTACATCCTGGGTATTCCTTTATCAAATGATGCTTCATGCGAACAGGAGCATTTCCAGTACTGTATAGTGTATTGTGCTATTTATTGTCAGGGGAGTTTCTGCACGCGAGTAATTCAAGATAGTGCTGTATGCTATGATCTCACTGTCATTGATAGCTCATGGTAAAGGTGGCACGGCCGGTGACTGCGCCGGGGGTAACGGCGCTGCCGGTCTGGATGTAACGCACACCCAGCGGAATCAAATAGCTGCTAACCCCTTGTGAAATATTAGCCACCTGCCATTGATTGGTATTGCCGGGTGCATTGGAATCCGGCCCATAGCCAATTGGCGTGCCGTTATTCAGAATCTGCAAGCCAAGGCCAGTCGCCGCGCCAGTACCACCCGCCAGTGTCAGGGTGGTGCTGGTATTGCCAGGCTGGTTATTATCGGTAAAGGTAATATAAGTATTGCTGCTGGTGCCGCTATTGCCACCAGAGCAAGACAGGCCGATCTGGAAATTCTGCGTGGCAGATACAGACCCCACCCCCTTGAAGCTGCTGCTCAGCATATTATTGAGTGGCACAGTAATGGACGGGGTGCTGACGGCACAGGTAGGGACTGTACTAAATGAGTATGTTGTAGTGACTGTAGTGCTTTCACTATAATCTATGTTGCTGTAAATGTTGCCATTGATAAAGTAGACCATTATGTCCAGCCGAGGTAATTTTAATGTGCCGGAGCTTGGGGTGTCATTAGAGAGTTTGTAAAAAATATAATGATAGTTTCCGATAGAACTTGCTGCTGGATAAGTATTGCCAATATTGCATACGAATGTAGGTTGGCTCATGCTTGAACTGCTGATCCAGACGGTTCCGACACTTGGACATGCGAATGGCTCAATGCCTATAGCTACACCAATGCTTGGTGTTAATGTTGGAATCACTGTTTTATTATTAATTGTTATAGTCGGTGGTGATGATGCTAGTACATAGGATAGCCCAGTGTCGGCTGGTAATTTTGTATTTGAGTTTGTATTAAGTTGGCAACCAAAAAGAGGGGCTGAAATAATAACTTCATTACCTATCTGACTATTGATCGGGGTGTTATTCTTGATGTTGAGTAATGTGTTTAGGGATCTTGGTCCAACCTCAGGCCTAGCCGTAAGTTGGCATGGGCCATTCAATGCCTGTGCTGCTGTAGAATAAAATAGCACCAATAGAGAAAATACAAGGTAAGGTAGAACATTCTTCGCAGTAATGCCGCTATGTCTTTTGCGATCTACTAAATTCATTTTTAATACTCTCATCAACGTATGCTGCATCTGGCAAATATGGTTTCGCCGTAATGGCTGGGCTAGTGCAGGGCAACTTGCGGTATCTGGACAGCCACCAGGCGGCTGAGCGGTACAAAGCGAATTTGCAGCATAGCTACGGAATGTATTTTTTATTCTAGGAATATTCTCAAGATATTCATGAAAAATCCGCAGCAAACGGGAGGGTACTGGCGACTGCAGAATGTGCCGCCGCTGTGGGTAGATGCCGCGCAGAGGGCAGAAGAGGATGGGGCAGGCCTCACTTACAGATCCTCCTTCATCCGCAGGGCCATGACTGTGTGTTTCCAGTCAATTTCCCAGCCAGCAAGCCATTGCCTGATTCGTGCTGCAGGGCCGCTAGCAGGCCGAGCGTGTCGGCAGTTTCACGGCCTTATACCGACACCATCCGCCAAGAAAGGCTGGTGAAGGCCGCTGCGGTACCGGCGCACGGTTGTGCAGTTCGTACCGGATAGGCGCCAGTCCCGTCATTGATAGCTCATGGTAAAGGTGGCACGCCCGGTGACAGTACCTGGGGTAACGGTGCTGCCGGTCTGGATGTAACGTACACCCAGCGGAATCAAATAGCTGCTGACTCCTTGTGCAATATTGGCAACTTTCCATTGATTGGTATTGCCGGGTGCATTGGAATCCGGCCCATAGCCAATTGGCGTGCCGTTATTCAGAATCTGCAAGCCAAGGCCAGTCGCCGCGCCAGTACCACCCGCCAGTGTCAGGGTGGTGGAGGTATTACCCGGCTGGTTCAAGTCCGTGAAGGTGATATAGCTATTGGTACTGGTACCCATACTGCCACCCGTACATGCCAGGCCAATCTGGAATTGCCGCATGCCGAAGGTGGAGCCAATGCCCCTGAATGTTGTAGTGGATGGGTTCAATAAGGGGACGGTGATGTTTGGTGTGCTGACGGTACAAGTAGGTATCGTAGGCATTACAACAACGGGGCTGGCCCAGGAAATCTTGATCAGCCACGGACCGTTTGCCGTATTTGCCGTACTGCCACCAAACACGCCGCTGATACTGCCACTAGCCGATATTTCTCCAGTTTTAACTAGTTGTATTGTTATCCCGTAGTTAGGACCAAATGAAATGTATTGATTAGCCGGCTGTTGTCCTGTGCTCAGATAAGGCCAATATTGGGCTTCTTTGACGCGAAGGCCAAGTCCGTTGATAGATGTCGGATAAATGTTATTAATTGCTACGCCCATCGTTGATAGGTTGTACCAAATCCAAGATGCATCACATTTAAATTGAGGGGATGAGCCATTAAAGTTATTGATTATAACTGATCCGGTTGCGCTATAAATGATATCGCCGACTGCATAAGCATTTGGGTTGAATGCTGGCGGGGAAATTCCTGATAAGGTTGCAGTGTGATAATTTAATCCTGATGCGTTATTGGTCGCGCAGGTAATTGCATAGGCATTGTTGAGGAATGAAAAAAATATAAGGGCGGCTAGAGTGATATGTTTTTTCATATGCTGTTTGCCATGTGATTTATGTTGATTTGATTGTCCTGCCTGTGTTTTATTGCTGTGTGTTGTTATGTTCCGGATTGATTTTTACCGGATGTCTGGTGAATGCTATCAGTATATGCCATGTGTTTTATTGGGAAAATTCTTTGCTGCAATATGGACAATTCATAATTTTTTGAATGATGATATTGTCGGTAAGAGGAAAACGGTGGATGTGCTGGTGAAGTTGTTTGATTTTGCAATAAAAGAGATGGTTCGGGTGAGTTGGCTGTGATCGAATTAGTCCATTCGTGAGTCGCTTGAGTGCACTTTTGATAGGGCTTGCTTTCTTGCTGTGTTGTATAAATGCTGGGTGTCGTCCAGTAAGTTAATCTGTCGCCACTACAGCACGCGATACATGATCAGGCAAAAGTAAAAAAATATTGATGTATTGATAATGAATGGCAGCCATAACAGCCACTTGTTATTTATTTGAATGGGTCGCCATAGCATTAACAGAGCTAGTCCTGCTGCGATGATATCAAATACGGCCCAGCCATAATAAATGACTATCTCCAGGTATTTTTTGTAGTGATAATATTGAGGCGGATAAGAAAATTGCTCGAAGAGTAGAAAGACTCTATGGTAGTCTGGTGTTTCATTAAATGGTGATAATATATTATACAGTCCACCTGTTATCATAAGAAAAAGCAGATAAAGACTGAACAACAGTTTTAATCCATGCAGCAGGCTGGCTTTAATGCTATATGTATTTTTGATCATGGCCTAATTTTGTTCTAACCGGCTGCGGTGGTAGCCTTGTCCATCAGGTAGGTGCTTGTAACGCACTTCCAGCAACATATCCTTCCCATAGTGCTGGAAATATTCTGCAAAACTGTCCATGCTATTGGTCAAATCAACACACCCCGCTGACTCTGGAGATTTACCTCCATGAATGGCGAAGCCATGACGGCCATGGACATTAGTATGTGCCTGAGGAATCAATGTTATTCGTTGTTCACCCCATGCTGTCCTACATCCAGGCCATTTCCCCAGTTTCAACTGAAGCCAACCAGTAAAACAGATCAGGCGACTAAATGAGTCTGTTCCTTCCCAAGGATAAAACTCACTCTGTTTAAGCAGATAGCTGCCTTCAGGAATCGGTCCTTTATCCCTTAGGTTTTGAAACTTCGGCGACCAATAGCCTTCACGACCAGAATAAGCGGTCCATTTTCTTTCCTGACCGGCTTCTTGCCAAAACAGGATTTCACCATCGAACAACAAGCTGGCTTGCCTGCGCTGCCATTCCCTGAAATGTTCTTCCACCTTCATCAGGTCAAACAGTTCCTGATCGGTGAAACGGTAAGTATCACCATGCAGAGCATGCCGGGCCTGCTCGCGCAGTGTTCTCATAAAGTAATGATTATTACGCAAGCTATACACGTCCATCGACAGCCTCCTGATGCATGCCATGCGTGATCTATCAAAAGCAAAACACCGGCGAGTTGCCGGTGTTGGAGGTGATTCAATCAGCGCTGCGGCATGGCTTGGCGCGGGATGATGGCGCCGCTGTGGGCTATCACGGCGGCAGACAGGCGGTGGGCAAAACCTGCAGCCTGGGCGGGCGGATAGCCCAACACGCGGCTTGCCAGATAGCCTGCGGCGAAGGAGTCACCAGCGGCGGTGGTATCCACCACTTGTGGCACGGCAGTGGCGAACACTTCCTCGCGCAGGCCGGAACTGGCCAGCAGGCAGGGTTCGCCACCGCGCTTGATCACCACTTCCTTGCAGCCCAGCGCCAGCGTGCGTTCGGCGACGGCTTCTGCACTTTCCGGCCCGTAGAGCGCCTGTTCGTCATCCAGGGTCAGCAGGGCGACATCGGCCAGCGCCAGGATGGCTTCGTGACCGGCACGTGCCTGTGCCGTGTTCCACAGCGAGGGGCGGAAGTTGTTGTCAAACCAGATTTTGCCGCCATCGCGGGAGAAGTCGCGCAGGGCATCCAGCAGGCGTTGGCGTTCGTGCTGGTTGAACAGCGCCAGCGAAATGCCTGACAGGTAAATGGCCTGCAACTGTGCGGTGTGCAGCAGGCTGGCAAAGTCGATGCCAGAGGCAAAGTAATGGCGTGCGGCACTGTCGTTGCGCCAATAGAGGAAGCTGCGCTCGCCACGGGCATCGGTTTCTACCATATAGAGGCCGGGCAGCTTGCCCGGCTGGATGACGATATGGCTGACATCCACGCCTTCGGCTTGCCAGTCGGCCAACAGCTGGCGGCTGAGGCTGTCCTGCCCCATGCCGGTCAGATAGCGCACCTGATGGGGACTGCCGGCCAGCACGCGGGCCAGATAGATGGCGGTGTTCAGGGTGTCGCCGCCAAAACGGCGCTGTAGCGGCTGACCGCTCAGTTCGATCATGCCTTCACCAAGGCAGGCAATATGCATGGTGCTGTCTTTCCTGTGACGGGATGCGTGGCCGTTGTCATGCAGACAATGGCCAAGCGGGACCGGGTTCTGACTTAGGGTTTCTTGTAGGCGATGCAGTCCACTTCCACCTTGCAGTCAATCACCATGCTGGATTGAACGCAGGCGCGGGCGGGCGGATGTTCGCCAAAATACTGCAGGAATACCCGGTTGAACGAGGCAAAGTCACGGGTGTCATCCAGCCACACTCCGCAACGCACCACATGCTCAGGGCCATAACCGGCTTCCTTCAGTATGGCCATCACATTCTGGATGCACTGGTGTGACTGGGTGACAATGCCGCCTTCAATCACTTCGCCGTTCACCATCGGGGTCTGGCCGGATACATACAGCCAGCCGTCAGCGGCTTGTACCGCGCGGGCAAAGGGCATGGTCTGGCCACCGGTGCCACCGGCAATGCCATAGCGTTTCAGATCGCTCATGATGGGTTTCCTTGCATTCTTACAGTGTGGGAGTAACGGGAAAGGTGGTACGGATGTCACGGGTGCGCGGCAAAAAGCGCCCGGCCCGCGCGCCGGTAGGTGCCGTGTGCTGCCAGCTGAGCGTGCCATTTACCCAGACCGCGACAATGCCTTGTGCGGGCTGTACCGGTGAGTGGAAGCTGGCGGTGTCATGAATGGTGGCGGCATCAAACAGCACCAAGTCGGCCCAGTAACCAGGGCGGATCAGGCCGCGCTCATCCAGCGCAAAGCGGCTGGCCGACAGGCCGGTCATCTTGTGAATGGCGGTTTCCAGGCTGAACAGCTTGCGTTCACGGCAGTAGTGACCCAGTACGCGTGGGAACGCGCCCCACAAGCGCGGATGGGGGAGCGGGTCTTCCGGCAGACCGTCCGAGCCCACCATGGTGAGCGGGTGGCTGAGAATGCGCTCGACGTCTGCCGGGTCCATGCCGTGATACACCGCGCCTGCCGGTTGCAGCTTGCGCGCGGCATCCATCAAGGGCAGCTGCCATTGTTCAGCAATGGCTTGCAGGGTTTGGCCGGCCATTTCCGGATGCGGGGTGGACCAGGTGATGAAAATCTCGAAATCGCTGGTGACTTGTTTGAGGTCCAGCGTGGAGGAGCTGGCGGAGTAGGGGTAACAGTCACAGCCTACCTGCTGCTGGCGGGCAGCATTCTCCAGCGAAGCCAGCAGTTGCGGGCTGCGCCCCCAGTTGCCTTTGCCGGCGCATTTCATGTGCGACACGATGACCGGGCTGTTGGCATGTCGGCCTACTTGCCAGGCTTCGTCCATCGCTTCGAGCACGGGTTCGAACTCGCTGCGCAGGTGGGTGGTGTAAATCCCACCACTGTTATTGAGCTCCGCTGCCAGTTGTTCTACTTCGCTGCTGTCGGCACTGAAGGCTGATGCATAAGCCAGGCCCGTGCTTAGTCCCAGTGCGCCATCGCGCAGGCTTTCAGCCAGCTGTGCGCGCATGGCGATGATTTCGTCCGGGCTGGCGGTACGATCCAGCCGGTCCAGGTGATTGCTGCGCAAGGCGGTATGGCCCACCAGCGCGGCTACATTGACGGCGGGTTCGGCCTGCTCCACCGCAGCGCGGTAGTCGGCAAAACGCGGATAACGGAAAGCTTCCTGCGGGCCCAGCAGATTCATCGGGTCTGGCGGTTCGCCTTTCAGGCTGACGGGCGATGCACTGATGCCGCAGTTGCCGACAATCACGGTGGTGATGCCCTGGCTGAGCTTGGGCAGCATCTGTGGCTGGCGGATCACCATGGTGTCGTCATGGGTGTGGACGTCGATGAAGCCGGGTGCCAGTGTCAGGCCGCGGCCGTCGATTTCATGGATGGCAGTATGCTGACTGGCATCTCCAATCAGGCTGATACGTTGCTGGCTGATGCCCACATCACAACAGCGAGCCGGTGTGCCACTGCCATCGACCAGATTGACCTGGCGGATCAGGGTATCAAAAGTCTGCATGGGGTTTCTCCTGCGGGCTCACCGGTTGGCTGGCGGTTTTGCTGCCAACCGGTGCTAGACGAGGTTGCTCAGAGGACTTGGGCCAGCCCCAGGGTCAGCACAAAGGCAACCACGGAAATCAGGGTTTCCAGCACGGTCCAGGTTTTCAGGGTCTGCACCACGGTCATGTTGAAATACTCCTTCACCAGCCAGAAACCGCCATCGTTGACGTGGGACAGGATCAGCGACCCTGCACCGGTGGCCAGCACCAGCAGTTCCGGGTGCGGGTAGCCGCTGGCCATGGCGATGGGGGCGACAATGCCGGCAGCGGTGGTCATGGCCACGGTGGCCGAACCGGTTGCCACGCGCATCAGCACCGCCAGCAACCAGCCCAGCAGCAAGGGGGAGAGCTGGAATTCTGCCGACAAGGCGATGATTTCCTTGGTAACGCCGGTTTCAATCAGGATGCGGTTAAGGCCGCCACCGGCACCCACCAGCAAGGTGATGGCTGCGGTAGGGGCCAGGCATTCATTGGTGAATTTGAGAATGTCGTCACGGCTGAAGCCACGGGCCAGACCCAGCGTCCAGAAGCTCACCAGCGTGGCCAGCAGCAAGGCAATCACCGAGTTGCCGATGAATTGCAGCAGGCCGTTCATGGCACTGCCTTTTTCGGTCAGTACATTGGCCCAGCCGCCCAGCAGCATCAGGAATACCGGCAGCAAGATGGTGAAAATGGTGATGCCAAAACCCGGCAGCTCACGCGGGGCGGCTTCGCGCTCGGTAAATTGCAGTGCGATGGGGTTTTCCGCCGGCAGCTGGATATGCGGCGCAATGAACTTGGCAAACAGAGGGCCGGCAATGATGGCAGTGGGTACGCCGACGATGATGGCGTAGAACACCGTCTTGCCAACCTGTGCGCCATATTCGCCCACCGCCAGCATGGCGGCTGGGTGCGGTGGCACCAGCCCATGCACCACTGACAAACCGGCCACCATGGGCAGGCCGACCAGCAGCATGGAGACACCGGCCCGCTTGGCTACGGTGAAGGCAATCGGAATCAGCAGGACAAAGCCCACTTCAAAAAACAGCGGCAGGCCGCAGACAAAGGCGATGCACACCATGGCCCAGTGCGCGTTCTTTTCGCCGAATTTGTCGATCAGCGTCAGCGCAATGCGTTCGGCACCGCCGGATTCGGCCATCATCTTGCCCAGCATGGTGCCCAGTGCCACCACCAGCGCGATATGGCCCAGGGTTTTGCCTACCCCGGTTTCATAGGCGGCCATGATGTCCTTGGCCGGCATTTGTGCAGCCAGGGCCAGACCGATGGAAACCACGGTCAGCACAATGAACGGGTTGATGCGGTAGCGGGCGATCAGTACCACCAGCGCGATGATGGCGATGGCGGCATACAGCAGCAACTGGCTGCCCAGAACTGGGGTCATGTACTTCTCCTTAGTGGTGCAGGGGCAATGCCGCCTCCCGCTTGGGCGGGGGCGGTCTTTATTGGTGTCAGAACAGGGTTTCCACCACGCCGTTGACATTCAGCTGGTCATCCACCAGCAGCAGCTGGCGCCATTTGTCGAAGGTGAGGCAGGGGTGGGATATTTCGAAAGCGAGCATGTCGCCCACCTGCAGGTCGGCATCGGCGGGAATGCGCATGAAGGCGTGCTGGTCCATCATGCTGGCGACCATCCAGTCGGCGGGTGCTTCCTGCGGCGCCTGGTCCCGTCCGGGACGGAAATGCAGCGATACCTGCGGCAGCCCGGCGTCAAAGGCTGCATCGCGCTTGCCCAGGGCAATGATGGCGCGGCCTTGTTCCGGCACCGATTGCACATAGGCCCATAACTGCAATGCCGGCAGCAGGCTGCTGCCCATGTCACGGGCGATGGGGTTCTGGCTCTGGATGCGTTGCTCGGCCTGACGGTAGATGCCGACATCGTGGGTCAGGTAGCAGCCCGGTCGCAGCAGGATGTCCACCGGCTTGCCCGGGTTGAAGCCGGAAAACTCATCCGCCACCACGTCGTACCAGGCAGAACCGGCACCACTCAGAATGATGTTTTCTTCGGCAAACAGGCCGCGGGCGGCGTGTTCGCGGGTTCTGGCCAGCACCGTTTGCAAAAAGGCACGGATATCCGCTTCCTGTTGCAGTACGCCTTCGTAGATTTCCACACCGACCAGACGGAGCGATTGCGGCCAGCGGGCGATGGCTGCCAGCACGGCTTCTTCCTGTTGCGGGGAGCGGATGCCGGTGCGACCGCCTTCCACACCGTATTCCAGCAGAATGCGCAGTTGCTGGCCGCTGGCCGCAAAGTATTCACCGAGTGCATCAACGTTGGCGGCAGAGTCGACAATGCAGCAGAAGCTGAAGTCCGGGTCTGCCTGTTGCAGTCGGGCAATGATGGCCATATTGCCCTTGCCCACCAGTTGATTGGCCAGCAGCACACGGCGGATGCCATGCTGCCAGGCGGCCTGTACCTGGGGCGCGGTGGCCAGGGTGATGCCCCATGCGCCGTGCTCCAGCTGCAGGTGGAACAGCGCCGGGCTCATGGTGGTTTTGCCATGCGGGGCCAGTTTTACGCCATAGCGCTGCATGAAGTCCTGCATCCAGCGCAGATTGTGCTGCATGCGGCTCTGGCGTAATACGGCAACCGGCAGGCTGACTTCTTCGCGCAGGATGTTCCAGCCCAGGCTGGCAACGTCTTGTAAGGTGCAGGCGTCCGGGCTGTGGCCCAGGCCTTTGGTAGCTGTGTTGAGCGGCTTTTCCCGCAGTGGATGCGCTGCCATGGGGGTTCTCCTCGCCATTGCTTTGAAAAAACACAGCGAGTGAGGCGTGGCTCGGGGTGGTACTGGCGGACTGGCCAGTGTACGGCTCGCTGTGGATAAGTACCGGGTGCTGCATGATTGCGCACGGCAGGAGGAGAGACTTTCCAGCAAGCAGGCGGGACTGGCATCTGGCCAAAAGGATGTACCTTCCAGCCCTTCCCGACAGGTGAAACTACTGCTTATCCATGCAGAGGCTATGCGATGGCGTGATGAGTCATTGAAAAAGCGGATCTTTTTTACGAAAAGCTAAAGGGGCTGGAGCACGAGGTGCGAGAGGCAGGCAAACGGCAGCGCAAAGGGGGAGGACAGGCGAGGAGGAGATTGTTGCATTGCCGCATGCAGCGGGAGGTGGCTGTCACCGTTGGCGATGACAGCCCTGCATGTGCGGCCACACAGACTGGAAGGTCGGCAGCTGGCGCGGCTGATAACCGCGTTCTGTTCCTGGGGCAAGGCCCGCCGCAGGTTTTCTGTCAGCGCTTGCTAACTGTTGATCAGACTGGCCACCTTGGTGGTGATGATGTCCACCGCCGGGTCGTTGGCACCGTGCGGCAGAATCACGTCGGCAAAACGCTTGGTGGGTTCGATGAACTGGTTGTGCATGGGGCGTACGGTGGCCAGATAGTGTTCGATCACATGGTCCACGGTGCGGCCACGCTCGCGGATATCGCGTTGCAGTCGGCGGATGAAGCGCACGTCCGGGTCGGTATCCACGAAGATTTTCAGCGACATCATGTCGCGCAGCGCGGCATCGTACAGCGGGAACAAACCCTCGATCACGATGACCGGTGCCGGTTTCACCGTGATGGTTTCGGCGGCGCGGGTGTGATGGGTGAAGTCATACACCGGCATCTCGATGGCGCGTCCGGCCAGCAGGTCTTCAATATGCTCGATCAGCAAGGGCCAGTCGAAGGCATGCGGGTGATCGTAATTGGTAGCGAGGCGCTGTTCGAAAGTCAGATGGGCCTGGTCCCGGTAGTAGTAGTCCTGCACGATGACTGCCGCCATGTCCGGGCCTACGGTTTCCAGTACCTTGGCGGTGACCGTGGTCTTGCCGCTGCCGCTGCCGCCGGCAACGCCAATGATGAACGGGGTAGTCATGCTGTGAACCTCTTGCTGCGCGAAGGCATGAAAAAAACGCGCCATTCTAATGACTTATGGCGCGTTGTTCCATCAGAAATGCGGCATTTCCGGCCTATTGTGCTTCCGCTTTGGCTGCAACATGCCATTCCTGCATGGCCGGCAGTTGCTGCATGTGTCTGACATAGTCGGCAGCATGGCCGTCAAGCGCGACATGGTAGCTGACAAAGCGCCACACCACCGGGGCGAAGAAGGCGTCGGCAATGGTGAAGTGGCCAAACAGGAAGGGGCCGTTATGCTGGTTTTGCTGACGCAGGCCTTCCCACAGGCTGATGATGCGGTCGATGTCTGCCTGGGCGGCTGCGCTGGGTACAAAGCCGACGTTGTCGGCACAGACATTCATCGGCAGCTCGCTGCGCAAGGCCTGAAAGCCGCTGTGCATTTCGGCCACGGCGGAGCGCGCCATGGCGCGGCTGGCGATGTCATCCGGCCACAGCCCGGCGGCCGGGAAACAGTCGGCCAGGTATTCGCAGATGGCCAGGCTGTCGGTGATACGCAGTTGCTGATCGATCAGCAGCGGAACCTTGCCGGCCGGGTTGCAGGCCAGAATGCGGGCCTTGCTGTCGCTGGCGGTGAGGTCGATGTGTTTTTCTTCGAAAGGTTCGCCCAGCGTTTTCAGTACCAGCCAGGGACGCAGCGACCAGGATGAAAGGTTTTTGTTGCCGATGATCAGGGTAAACATGGTTCAGACTCCATGACGGCACCACCAGGACATGGCGGCAGGGTAGGGGGATGAACCATCTTATAGCAGGCTGTCATAGTCAGCCAGCGTGACGGGGAGTGAGGAGTAGCAATGAAGAAGCCCGGCATGGCCGGGCTTTGCGGTATCGGTGTTACATGGCGGGGCGCTTATTCGGCCTCGTCGATCCAGGCTTGCTGGATGGCCTCCAGCACACGCTCGCCGCCACGGCTGTGGTCGTCGTTGAAGTCGGGCAGCGCCACCACCCAGTTGTGCAGGTCGACAAAGCGCACGGTCTTGGGGTCGACATCGGGGTAGGTTTCCACCAGTTCGATGGCGATGTCGTTAACGTCGGTCCATTTCATTGTGTTCTCCTGCAAGCTCCGTCCGGCAACGGGTTTGATCCAGCTTGCCGGAGGCGGGGGTCTTAGTGGTGTTCGCGGGCGTGGTTGATGGTGTAGCGCGGAATCTCCACTACCAGGTCTTCCTCGCCAATCACGGCCTGGCAGGACAGACGGGACTGGGCTTCCAGCCCCCAGGCCTTGTCCAGCATGTCTTCTTCCAGCTCGTCCGCTTCGTTCAGCGAATCGAAACCTTCACGCACGATGCAGTGACAGGTGGTGCAGGCACAGGACAGCTCGCAGGCGTGTTCGATTTCGATGTCGTGTTCCAGCAGTACTTCACAGATGTTCTTGCCGGTTTCGGCGTCGTCGATCACCGCGCCTTCGGGGCAGAGGTCGGCGTGGGGCAGCACAATCAGGCGTGGCATGGGTTGTCCTTATAGCTCGGCAATGTTCTGGCCCTTGAGTGCGCGCTGGATGTTGCGGTCCATGCGGCGGGCGGCAAAGTCTTCGGTGGCCTTGTTCAGGCAATGGGTGGCCTGGTTGACCGCCAGCGTGGTCTGGCTGGCGACGGCGGCTTGCAGTTCGTCCAGCACCAGGCGGATGGCGGCGGTCTCGTCGGCGGACAGCAGGTCGCCGTCAATCTGCAGGGCGGTGAGGGTGGCATCGCGCAGGCTGTCGGCATCGACAATGGCCTCGCGCAGCTTGCGTGCCTCGATATCGTCCTGCACATGGGCCAGCGAGTCGCTCAGCATCTGGCTGATGGCGTCGTCGGACAGGCCGTAGGACGGTTTGACTTCGATGCTGGCTTCCACACCGCTGGTCATTTCGCGGGCAGATACTGCCAGCAGACCGTCGGCATCCACCTGGAAAGTAATGCGGATGCGGGCGGCACCAGCCACCATGGGCGGAATGCCGCGCAGCACGAATTGCGCCAGGCTGCGACAGTCAGCCACCAGTTCGCGCTCACCTTGCAGCACATGGATGGACATGGCGGTCTGGCCATCCTTGAAGGTGGTGAACTCCTGCGCACGCGCCACCGGGATGGTGCTGTTGCGCGGGATGATCTTTTCGGTCAGGCCACCCATGGTTTCGATGCCCAGCGACAGCGGAATCACATCCAGCAGCAGCCATTCATCCTCGCCCTTGTTACCGGCCAGCACATTGGCCTGGATGGCAGCACCCAGTGCCACCACCTTGTCCGGGTCCAGATTGGTCAGCGGCGGCTGGCCAAAGAAATCAGCCACGGCTTTCTGGATGTGCGGCATGCGGGTGGCTCCACCCACCATCACCACGCCCTTGACGTCTTCGGCGCTGATGTCGGCGTCGCGCAGTGCCTTGCGGACCGGCAGCAGGGTTTTGTCCACCAGGGTTTTGGTGATGCGGCGGAAGGTGTCCTGATCCAGCGTCAGGTCGATGGCATGGCCATCGGACAAAATGGCAGTGATGCGGGTGTCGCTGTGTTCGGTCAGTGCTTCCTTGGCCTCGCGGGCGCGGGTCAGCAGCAGACGGGTGTCCTGGGCCGACAGGCCGTGCAGGTCGGCCTGTTCCAGAATCCAGCAATACACGCGGTGGTCGAAGTCGTCGCCGCCCAGCGCGGAGTCGCCGCTGGTGGCCAGTACTTCAAACACGCCACGGGTGAGCTTGAGGATGGAAATGTCGAACGTACCACCACCCAGGTCGTACACCACATACGTGCCTTCGGCACCGTTATCCAGCCCGTAGGCAATGGCGGCGGCAGTAGGTTCGTTCAACAGGCGCAGTACGGTCAGACCGGCGAGGCGGGCTGCATCCTTGGTGGCCTGGCGCTGGGCGTCGTCAAAATAAGCCGGGACGGTAATCACCGCGCCGGTCAACTCGCCCCCCAGGCTGGCTTCGGCACGCTGGGTGAGCGCGCGCAGGATGTCGGCAGAAACTTCAACCGGGCTTTTCACCCCGGCGGCAGTATGCAGCTGCACCATGCCGGGGGCGTCGACAAAACGGTAGGGCAGGCTGCCGGCGTCCTTGATGTCGGACAGGCCGCGGCCCATGAAGCGTTTTACCGAGGTGATGGTATTGTGCGGGTCATGGTTCTGCTGGCGCTGGGCGTCATAGCCCACGGTGACCGAGCCATCTTCCTGGTAACGCACCACGGAGGGCAGCAGGCTGCGGCCGAATTCATCGGCCAGTACGGTGGCAGAACCACTCCTTACCGTGGCGACCAGCGAGTTGGTGGTGCCAAGGTCTATCCCGACAGCAAGTCGATGCTGGTGAGGGGCGGCGGACAGGCCGGGTTCGGCGATTTGTAGTAGAGCCATGACGGAATCTTTATTGTTGTCGCGTGAGCGTTAACATCAGGTGCACAGGGATGGCGGTTCAGCCCAGCAGGGTTTCAATGGCGTCGCCGATTTCCTGGTCCAGTTTTTCCAGAAAGCGCAATTTTCGCACCATCAGGGCGGCGGCGTCCAAATCACCCGCGTCATCCAGTGCGCTGGCCAGTTCCGCCACCAGTGCGCGGTTTTCCTGACGCAAGCTGGCGGACAGGGCTTCCAGTGCCTCGACATTGCTGTCGTCGCGCGCTTCTTCGATGCTTTCCCGCCATTCCATCTGCGCCATCAGGAAATCCACCGGCATGCTGGTGTTGGTTTCTTCCTGGGTGTCGCGGCCTTGCAGGGACAGCAGGTAACGGGCGCGGCGCAGCGGGCTTTTCAGGGTTTGATAGGCTTCGTTCACCCGGGTGGCCTGCATCAGCGCCATGCGTTTTTCCGCATCGGGGCTGCTGGCGTAACGGTCTGGATGGACGGTGGCGGCGGCGGCGCGCCAGGATTGTTCGAGTTGCTGGCTATCCAGCACAAAGCGGCGCGGCAGGCCGAACAGCTGAAAGAAGTCCTGGGAGAATTCGGTAGTCATGGCCTTGGGCTACTGGACTGCAGGGTGACAACCGGCCGCCACTGGTGGCAGCCCGGCGCAGGTGGGCTAGTCTGGCAATCAGACGTTGAAGCTTTCGCCACAACCACATTCGTTCTTCACGTTGGGGTTGTTGAACTTGAAGCCTTCGTTCAGCCCTTCCTTGGTGTAGTCCAGTTCGGTGCCATCCAGGTAGGCCAGGCTTTTGGCATCGGTGAATACCGTCACGCCATGGCTTTCGAAGGTGATGTCGTCATCGGTGGCGGCATCAACAAACTCCAGCTTGTAAGCCATGCCGGAGCAGCCGGAGGTTTTCACCCCCAGACGGATGCCCAGGCCCTTGCCACGCTTGGCAATGAACTGGCTGACGTGATTGGCTGCACTAGCAGAAAGGGTGATGGCCATGTCCGAAGCTCCTTACTTGCCGTGTTTTTGCTTGTAGTCGCTCACTGCGGCCTTGATGGCGTCTTCTGCCAGGATGGAGCAGTGAATCTTTACCGGCGGCAGGGCCAGTTCTTCGGCAATGGCGGTGTTCTTGATGGCCATGGCTTCATCCAGCGACTTGCCCTTGACCCATTCGGTCACCAGGGAAGACGAGGCAATGGCCGAGCCGCAGCCGTAGGTCTTGAACTTGGCGTCTTCAATCACGCCATCGGCGTTTACCTTGATCTGCAGCTTCATCACGTCGCCACAGGCCGGTGCGCCCACCATGCCGGTGCCTACGGTGTCATCACCCTTTTCGAACGAGCCCACATTGCGCGGGTTTTCGTAGTGATCCATCAGTTTGTCGCTGTATGCCATGACTCTCTCTCCTGCTGGCGGGAGCCCGGCTGTCCTGAGCCAGTTACTCCCGCAAAATCATTGATAGTTCAGTGGGCGGCCCACTGTACCGAATTCAGGTCCACGCCTTCCTTGAACATTTCCCACAGCGGGGACAGTTCGCGCAATTTGCCGATTTTATCTTTCAACAGCGCAATGGCGAAGTCGATTTCTTCTTCGGTGGTGAAGCGGCCCAGGGTAAAGCGGATGGAGCTGTGTGCCATTTCGTCGTTGCGGCCCAGAGCACGCAGCACGTAGGACGGCTCCAGCGAAGCCGAAGTACAGGCCGAACCGCTGGAAACAGCCAGGTCCTTGATCGCCATGATCAGGCTTTCACCTTCAACAAAGTTGAAGCTGACATTGAGGTTGTGCGGTACACGCTGGTCGATATCGCCGTTGATGTACACCTCTTCCATGTCCTTGATGCCGTTCCACAGGCGATCGCGCAGCATGCGGATGCGTTCGCTCTCGCTGTCCATTTCTTCACGGGCCAGGCGGAAGGCTTCGCCCATACCGACAATCTGGTGCGTCGGCAGGGTGCCGGAGCGGAAACCGCGTTCGTGGCCACCACCGTGCATCTGGGCTTCCAGACGGACGCGCGGCTTGCGACGCACATACAGTGCACCGATACCCTTCGGGCCGTAGGCCTTGTGGGCCGACAGGCTCATCAGGTCCACCTTCAGCACATTCATGTCCATCTTCACCTTGCCCGGTGCCTGGGTGGCGTCCACGTGGAAGATGATGCCTTTTTCACGGCAGATTTCGCCGATTTGCGGAATATCCTGGATCACGCCGATTTCATTGTTGACGTACATCACCGACACCAGAATGGTGTCCGGACGGATGGCCGCCTTGAATTCTTCAATGTCGATCAGGCCGTTTTCCTGCACCCCCAGATAAGTCACCTCGAAGCCCTGGCGTTCCAGTTCGCGACAGGTATCCAGCACCGCCTTGTGTTCGGTCTTGACGGTGATGATGTGCTTGCCCTTGCTCTTGTAGAACTGGGCTGCGCCCTTGATGGCCAGGTTGTCGGACTCGGTGGCACCGGAGGTCCAGACAATTTCCTTGGGGTCGGCATTCAAAAGCTTGGCCACTTCTGCCCGCGCATTCTCTACCGCCTCTTCCGCCGTCCAGCCAAAGCTGTGGCTGCGCGAGGCCGGGTTGCCGAACTGCTCGGTCAGATAGGGAATCATCTTCGCGGCAACACGGGGATCAACCGGGGTAGTAGCGGAATAGTCGAGGTAGATGGGAAGCTTGAGCTGACTCATTATCAATTCTCCGGGGATGCGGTGCGCTTACAGTGCGCTGGAGGCGGAGGCAGTCATACGGGGGCTGCTTTCGCGCTTGTCCTGCATTACATTGTTTTCTTTGGCCGCTGCTTCCTTGGCGCGCTGCTTTTCAACCAGGCTGCCCAGGGTGACTTTGGCCAGGTAGTCGAAAATGGTGGCGTTCAGATTGGTCCACAAGTCGTGGGTCATGCAGCGGTGATTGTCGTGACAGTTTTCGCGGCCGCCGCACTGGGTGGCATCAACCGGCTCGTCCACGGCGGCAATGATGTCGGCCACGGAAATATCGGCAGGGATGCGAGCCAGGGTGTAGCCGCCGCCAGGGCCGCGTACGCTGTCTACCAGTTCGGAACGGCGCAGTTTGCCGAACAACTGTTCCAGGTAGGAAAGGGAAATGCTCTGGCGCTCGCTGATGCCGGCCAGGGTTACCGGGCCATTGGCTTCACGCATGGCCAGGTCCAGCATGGCGGTAACCGCAAAGCGGCCTTTGGTAGTGAGACGCATGTTTTTTACTCCGGTGGGTGGTTAAGCTGATTATACCCAATTCCCGACTAATTTTGTCAACTATTAATCGCGCATCTGATGTGCGCCAAGCGGACAGGAACATGCTGCATGCGTCGGGCCAGAAGCAGCTGGACAAAGGCAAAGTTGAGCATTTTACTAGGTTTATCAAGAGCCGGGGGCTTTAATTGCAGGGCAGCGCGCAGCTTGGTGTATCATTCAAGCAAACGCCCGTTTACATGGGTGCCATCACAGGTACCGCCTGTTGCATGTGGGCATTGGTGTGCGCTGGCACGCGCGCAGTGCCGGCCACTTGCCACAGGCGGTGTCTTTGTCAGAGAGAGACAGGGAAATGAAGAAAGTGGTCATCAGCGGCTCCGGCTTGTTCACGCCGCCGCATGCTGTCAGCAACGAAGAACTGGTCGTCGCCTTCAATCAATATGTTGCCAGCTGGAATGCGGCACATGCGGCAGAAATTGCGGCCGGAACCGTGGCGGCGCTGGCCGAATCCAGTGCGGAATTCATCGAGAAGGCATCCGGTATCAAGCAGCGTTTCCTGATGGACAAGGACGGGGTGCTGGATCCGGCGCGCATGACGCCTTACCTGCCCGAGCGCAGCAATGATGTGCTGTCCATCCAGGCCGAGATGGGTGTTGCCGCGGCTACGGCCGCGCTGGCGCAGGCTGGCAAGACCGCTGCTGATATCGACATGGTGCTGGTGGCTTGTTCCAACATGCAGCGTCCCTACCCGGCGGTGTCCATTGAAATCCAGCAGGCGCTGGGAGTGCAGGGCTATGCCTTCGATATGAATGTGGCCTGCTCGTCCGCTACCTTCGGCATCCAGACTGCGGTGAATGCCATCCAGAGCGGCCAGGCGCGCGCCGTGCTGGTGATCAGCCCGGAAATCTGCTCGGCCCACCTCAATTTCCGCGACCGCGACAGCCATTTCATTTTTGGTGATGCCTGCACCGCGCTGGTGCTGGAAGCTGCCGAATCGGCCACCTCGTCCGAGCAGTTCGAGATTCTGGGTACCCGTCTGGCTACCGTGTTTTCCAACAATATCCGCAATAACTTCGGCTTTTTGAACCGTTGTGACGAGCAGGGGATTGGTCAGGTCGACAAACTGTTTGTGCAGCAGGGCCGCAAGGTGTTCAAGGAAGTATGTCCGATGGTGGGCGAGCATATCGTGCAACATCTGGAAAGCCTGGATATCCAGCCGCAGCAGGTCAGCCGCTTCTGGCTGCATCAGGCCAATCTGGCGATGAATCAGCTGATAGCCCGTCGCGTGCTGGGGCGTGATGCCAGCGAGCAGGAAGCCCCGGTCATTCTGGACCGCTATGCCAATACCAGCTCGGCCGGTTCCATCATCGCATTCCATTTGCGACGAGCTGGTATGAGTAAAGGTAATGTCGGCGTGATTTCGTCCTTTGGCGCGGGCTACTCGGTGGGCAGTGTTGTGGTTAAAAAGTGCTAGTTTTTGCCCTTGTCGGCCTGCCTCAGGAAGCATAAAAGCGAAAATGAGGCAGGAAGCTTGTCAAACCAGACCTCTCTGCCTAATGTATTCCACCAATGCAGACCCACAAGGTTTGCTGTGAGATACAGAAGATCGAACAAGACGCAAAGTCGTACACAAGGAAAAGGAAGAACAATGCAAGCTGCAAAGAAAATGCTGCTGGCCGCCGGCCTGATCGCCTCGGCCTCGATGGCTGCACAAGCTGCAGGAACGCTCGTATATTGCTCCGAGGGCAGCCCGGCGGGTTTCGACCCGGGGCAGTACACCACGGGCACCGACTTTGATGCCTCTGCCGAAACCGTATTCAACCGCCTGGTACAATTCCAGCGCGGCGGTACCAAGGTGGTACCGGGCCTGGCTGAGAAATGGGATGTGGCTGCCGATGGCCTGTCCTACACCTTCCATCTGCGCAAGGGCGTGAAGATTCAGACCACTGACTACTTCAAGCCGACGCGCGACTTCAATGCGGACGACGTGGTGTTCACCTTCGACCGCATGCTCAACAAGAACAACGCCTTCCGCAAGGCTTATCCGACCGAATTCCCGTATTTCACCGATATGGGCATGGATGAGAACATCACCAAGGTGGAAAAGCTGGATGCCAATACCGTCAAGTTCACGCTGAAGAGCATCGACGCGGCCTTCCTGCAGAACCTGGCGATGAGCTTTGCCTCCATCCAGTCGGCCGAATATGCCGACAAGCTGTTGAAGGCAGGCACCCCGCAGCTGATCAACCAGCAACCGGTTGGTACCGGTCCCTTCATCTTCAAGCGCTACCAGAAGGATTCCCAGATCCGCTTTGCTGCCAACAAGCAGTACTGGGACAAGGCGGATGGCCCGAAAGTGGATAACCTGGTGTTTGCCATCACCACCGACCCGTCCGTGCGCTACCAGAAGCTGAAGGCTGGCGAGTGCCAGATTACCGCTTACCCGCGTCCGACCGACATCGCCGCGATGAAGGCCGACAGCAAGCTGAACGTGATTTCCCAAGCCGGCTTCAACCTGGGCTACCTGGCCTACAACGTGAAGCACAAGCCGCTGGAAAAACTGGAAGTGCGCCAGGCGCTGGACATGGCTGTCAACAAGAAAGCCATCATCGACGCCGTGTATCAGGGTGCTGGCCAGGCTGCCACCAACCCGATGCCGCCGACCCAGTGGTCCTACAACAAGAGCCTGAAGGATGCGCCGTACAGCGTGGAAAAAGCCAAGGCCCTGCTGGCCAAGGCTGGCTACCCGAATGGCTTCGACATCACCCTGTGGGCGATGCCGGTACAGCGTCCGTACAACCCGAATGCCAAGCTGATGGCCGAAATGGTACAGGCTGACTGGGCCAAGATCGGCGTCAAGGCCAAGATCACCACCTACGAATGGGGCGAGTACATCAAGCGCGCCAAGGCTGGCGAGCATGATGCCATGCTGATCGGCTGGACCGGTGACAATGGTGATCCGGATAACTGGCTGGGCACCCAGCTGGGCTGCGAAGCCATGAACGGCAACAACTTTGCCAAGTGGTGCTACAAGCCGTTTGAAGACCTGTTGCAAAAAGCCAAGCGCACCACCAATGTGGCCGAGCGCACCAAGCTGTACATGAAGGCACAGGAAATCTACAAACAGCAGCTGCCTTTCACCACCATTGCCCACTCCACCGTGGTACAGCCGATGTCCAAGTCGGTGCTTGGCTTCAAGGTCAGCCCGTTCGGCCTGAACTCCTTCTACGGCGTCAGCGTCAAGTAAGCAAGTCCGACCTCCTTGCCGGGAGGTCTTTGGCATCGGGGGCGCAAGCCCCCGATGTTTTGCATGAAACACTACCGTATCCTGTCATCAGAGCAAGAGCGGTGGCGCCGGCAGGGCTGGCCATGCAGCATCGGCAGTACATACCGGAAGTGATACAGTCTTGCGCCATCACCACATGGCGACAGGCTTGACCTGCATCAAAGGCATGCTTGCCGCCGGGTGATATCGTTCACTCCGTCGCGGCGAAGGCGTAGCTGATGTAGGTGGGTGGTTCAGCTGGCGTCTTCGGCCCGACACCTCCGCGCTTCCCTTCTGCTGTCCTGCTGCTTTTTCCTTGCCGGTTTTCATGACATTCCCATCCACGATCTGGGTCTGAAATAAAGGTGTCCGTCTGCCATGCTGTAAAGCAGGCCGGATACACGGGAGAAGTACGTATGTTGTCTTTCATTTTCCGCAGGCTGGGTTTGCTGATTCCCACGTTCTTCGGCATTACCTTGCTCACCTTCGGCCTTATCCGCATGATCCCCGGCGACCCGGTGGAAGTCATGGTGGGTGAGCGCACACTCGACCCGCAAATGCATGCAGATGCCATGCACCGCCTTGGGCTGGACAAGCCGTTGTACGCGCAGTACGTCGACTACATCGGCAATTTGCTGCATGGCAATCTGGGTGAGTCGCTGGTGACCAAAACCAGCGTGTGGACCGAGTTCAAGACCCTGTTCCCCGCCACGCTGGAACTGGCACTGGCCGCCATGGCCTTTGCCGTGGTGTTCGGCCTGCTGGCCGGGGTGATTGCCGCCATCAAGCGCGGCTCCATCTTCGACCATGGCGTGATGGGCATTTCGCTCACCGGCTTTTCCATGCCGATTTTCTGGTGGGGCCTCATCCTTATCATGTTCTTCTCGGTCAAGCTGGGCTGGACGCCGGTTTCCGGACGGCTGGACCTGGCCTTCGACATCACGCCGCGCACCGGTTTCATGCTGATCGACACCTGGCTGGCCGAAGCGGCGGATCCGTCCGCCAATGCCGGTGCCTTCAAGGATGCGCTGATGCATCTGATCCTGCCTGCCATCGTGCTGGGCACCATCCCGCTGGCGGTGATTGCACGGATGACCCGTTCTTCCATGCTGGAAGTGCTGCGTGAAGACTATGTGCGCACCGCACGGGCCAAGGGCCTGTCGCCGGCGCGGGTGATTTTTGTCCACACCCTGCGCAATGCGCTGATTCCGGTGCTGACGGTGATCGGCCTGCAAGTGGGCACGCTGATGGGTGGTGCGGTGCTGACCGAAACCATCTTCTCCTGGCCCGGCATCGGCAAGTGGCTGATCGACGCCATCAGCCGCCGTGACTACCCGGTGGTGCAAAACGGCATCCTGATCGTGGCCACGCTGGTGATCATCACCAACTTCCTGGTGGACATTCTGTACGGTGTTGCCAACCCGCGCATCCGCCACGCCAAATAACGCTTGCAGGTATCGACATGACTAATGCAAACATGCAGAACGCTGCCGTGCCCGCTGAAGATGCGGCAGTCAACTATCCCTCGCCACTCAAGGAATTCTGGCAGGGCTTTTCCTATAACAAGGGCGCGGTTGCCGGCCTGATCTTCATGAGCATCGTGGTGCTGTGCGCCGTGCTGGCTCCGCTGGTAGCACCGTACAGCCCGATCGAGCAATACCGCGACCATCTGCTGACGCCGCCGGCCTGGCTGGATGGCGGCTCCAGTGCCTTCCTGCTGGGTACCGATGAGCTGGGCCGCGACATCCTGTCGCGCCTGATCTACGGTGCACGCCTGTCGTTGTTCATCGGCCTGTGCTCGGTGTTGCTGGCCATGGTGCCCGGCGTGGTGCTGGGTCTGCTGGCAGCCTTCTTTCCCAAGGTGCTGGGCGGCGTGATCATGCGGGTGATGGACATCATGATGGCCTTGCCGTCCCTGCTACTGGCAGTGGCTATCATGGCCATCCTGGGGCCGGGCCTGCTCAATGCCATGATTGCCATTGCCACGGTATCCCTGCCTGCCTATGTGCGCCTGACCCGTGCCTCGGCCATGACCGAACTGAACCGCGACTACGTCACCGCTTCGCGCGTGTCCGGTGCCGGCCTGTTCCGTCTGATGTTCAACACCGTGCTGCCCAACTGCATGGCTCCCTTGATCGTGCATGCCACCATGAGCTTCTCCTCGGCCATTCTGGAAATTGCCGCACTGGGCTTTCTGGGCCTGGGCGTGCAACCGCCTACGCCGGAGTGGGGCACCATGCTGGCCTCTGCCCGTGATTACATCGAACGTGCCTGGTGGGTGGTGTCGCTGCCTGGTCTCACCATTTTGCTGTCGGTACTGGCTATCAACCTGATGGGTGACGGCCTGCGCGATGCGCTGGACCCGAAACTGAAGCGCGCCGCCTGAGGAGGGAAGTATGAGTCTGCTGGAAATCAAGAACCTCTCGGTGGAGTTCGGTTCGGAAAAGAATCCCTTCCGCGCAGTGGAAGGACTGGACCTGAGCGTCAATCAGGGCGAAATCGTCGGCATCGTCGGCGAATCCGGTTCGGGCAAGTCAGTCACCATGATGGCCATGATGGGCCTGCTGGAAGGACAGGGCCGCATTGTGGCGGACACCCTGCAATTTGATGGCAAGAACCTGCTTACCATCTCGGCGCGCGAGCGTCGCAAGATCGTCGGCAAGGATATCGCCATGATCTTCCAGGATCCGATGACCTCGCTCAACCCCAGCTATACCGTGGGTTACCAGATCATGGAAGTGCTGAAAATCCACCAGGGCCTGCGTGGTGCCGCACTGAAACAGCGCGCGCTGGAACTGATGGAAATGGTGGAAATCCCGGCGGCGGCCAGCCGGCTGAATGCCTACCCGCACCAGTTGTCCGGTGGCATGAGCCAGCGCGTGGTGATTGCCATGGCCATTGCCTGTAATCCCAAGCTGCTGATTGCCGACGAGCCCACCACCGCGCTGGACGTAACCATCCAGGCGCAAATCATGGACTTGCTGGTCAATCTGCAGAAAAGCCAGAACATGGCCCTGATCATGATTACCCATGACCTGGCCGTGGTGGCCGAAGTGGCGCACAAGGTGGCGGTGATGTATGCAGGGCAAGTGGCGGAAATGGCCAAGGTGCCGGGCATCTTCCGCACCCCGACTCATCCGTATACCGAGGCGTTGCTCAAGTCCATTCCGGAACACAGCAAGGGCGCGCATCGCCTGTCCACCCTGCCTGGCATCGTGCCGGGGCAGTACGACCGGCCAAGCGGCTGCCTGTTGTCTCCGCGCTGTCCTTATGTTCAGGACAAGTGCAAGGCCCAGCGACCGGGCCTGACCGCCATTGACGGTGGCGTCGTACGCTGCCACTACCCGATTACGGCCAAGGAGGCATGATGAGTACCGTATTGCAGGCACGGGACCTCACCCGTTATTACGATGTGGCCCAGGGTTTTCTCAAGCCGTCGGCACAGGTCAAGGCGCTGAACGGCGTATCGTTTGAATTGCAGGCTGGCAAGACGCTGGCAGTGGTGGGCGAATCCGGCTGTGGCAAGTCCACTCTGGCACGCCAGCTGACGCTGATCGAGCCGCCGACTTCCGGTTCGCTGCTGCTGGACGGGCAGGATGCCGCCAAGGCTAGCAAAGCCGAACTGAAAGCCATGCGCACCAAGGTGCAGATGGTGTTCCAGAACCCCTACGCCTCGCTCAACCCGCGCCAGAAGATCGGCACCCAGCTGGGCGAGCCGCTGGACATCAATACCAGCCTGTCCGCCAGCGAGCGTGAGGAGCGCGTGCGCGCCATGATGACACGGGTTGGTTTGCGTCCGGAACATTACTACCGCTACCCGCACATGTTCTCCGGTGGCCAGCGCCAGCGTATCGCCATCGCCCGCGCCATGATGCTCAACCCCAAGATCGTGGTGGCTGACGAACCCACCTCGGCACTGGACGTTTCCATCCAGGCCCAGGTGCTCAACCTGTTCATGGATCTGCAGGAAGAGTTCAACACCGCCTATGTGTTCATCTCGCACAATCTGGCGGTGGTGGAGCATGTAGCCGACGACTTGATGGTGATGTATCTGGGCCGTGCGGTGGAAGTGGGTGCCAAGGAAAAGATCTATTCCCGACCGCTGCATCCTTATACCCAGGCCTTGCTGTCCGCCACGCCTTCTATTCACCCGGAAGACCGGCGGGTCAAGATCAAGATCCATGGTGAATTGCCCAGCCCGCTGAATCCGCCGTCCGGCTGCACCTTCCACAAGCGCTGCCCGTTTGCCAACGAGCGTTGCCAGCAGGAAGTGCCGGAACTGCGTGCGCTGGATGAGCGCATGGTGGCCTGCCATCACGCGGAAAACATCAACAGCTGACCCATTCCGGTGCGGTTTTCATGACAAGGGCCGGCATTTTGTCGGCCTTTCTTGCTTCTTGCACCAGAATGTTCTGCAATCATGATGTAAATGACGCAAAACCCTGTTGTTATCCCGCATTTTTGGCGCAGCGCAACAAAAATGCCTTTACCCTCCCACTACTGCACGATACAGTCGCCATGGCACACACATCCAAAGGAAAACGAGAAGTGAAAAGAGCCGTGTATGCCGGAAGTTTCGACCCGGTCACCAACGGTCACTTGTGGATGATTCGCGAAGCCGTAGAGCTGTTCGACGAACTCATCGTGGCAGTCGGCGTGAACCCGGAAAAGCACTGTACCTTCAGTGTGGACGAACGCGTCGAGATGCTGCGTGCCGTTACGCGTGGTTTCAACAAGCTGCGGGTCGATGTATTCGAAAACCAGTTCCTGGTGAACTACGCCCAGAGCATTGGTGCCAACTACATCATTCGCGGTATTCGCACCGCCAGCGACTACGAATACGAACGCACCATGCGTTATATCAATTCCGATCTGCACCCGGACATCACCACCATTTTCCTGCTGCCGCCGCGGGAATATGCCGAAGTGTCCTCCACCATGGTCAAGGGCCTGGTCGGTCCGCGTGGCTGGCAGAACATGATCCGCCAGTATCTGCCCGAGCCGGTCTATCGCAAGCTGATCGCCATGTACCAGCCGGAATAGGCGGTCAGGCAGGACTTGCTGATGCGCGCGCCGGTCGCTTATGCTGGCGCGCGTTTTGTTTTTGTCCGAATGAATTACCCGGCAGTGCCACACCGGCTGCTGTCGCCAAGGAATGTTATGGTCGATGTCTCCGCCTTTGCCAACCGGCTGCAGAAAAATTACAAGCACTACGCCAAGTGGGCCTCCCGCCAGGGGCTGGATGCCTGGCGTGTCTACGACAAGGACGTACCGCAGTTTCCGCTGGCGGTAGACCTGTACGGGGATCGGGTGCATCTGCAGGAGTACGACACCGGCTGGGAAATGGAAGACGATGTCTACCAGCAATGGATTGCCGCCATCATGGCTGCCATCGCCGAAGTTACCGGCCGCGATGAATCCGCCATCACCCTGAAAAGCCGCCGTCGCCAGAAGGGCGTCAGCCAGTACGAAAAAGTGGGCAAGCTGGGCGATGACTTCATCGTGCACGAATTCGGCCAGCGTTTCATCGTCAATCTGGATGCCTATCTGGACACCGGCCTGTTCCTTGATCACCGCAACACCCGCAAACGCGTGCGTGAAGAAGCCGCGGGCAAGCGCTTTCTCAATCTGTTTGCCTATACCGGCAGCTTCACCGTCTACGCCGGTGCAGGCGGTGCTGTCAGCTCGGAAACCGTCGACATGTCCAATACCTATCAGGACTGGTCGCGCCGCAACTTCGAGCTGAACGGACTGGATCTCGCCCGCCATCAACTGGTGCGTGCCGATGTATTCCAGTATCTGGAGCAAGCGGTGGACGAGGGCAAGCAGTTCGACCTCATCGTGATGGACCCGCCCACCTTCTCCAATTCCAAGAAAATGCAGGACATCCTCGACGTCCAGCGCGACCATGTCTGGCTCATCGACTACGCCATGGCATTGCTGGCACCGGGTGGTACCTTGTACTTCTCCAATAATCTGCGCAGCTTCGTGCTGGACGAACGCCTGGCCGAGGACTATCACATCCGCGATATCAGCGGGCAGTCCGTGCCGGAAGACTTCCGCAACCGCAAGATCCACCAGTGTTACCAACTGAAAAAGAAAGCCAGCTGA
Organism: Aquitalea pelogenes; assembly: GCF_001515305.1. GTDB lineage: Bacteria > Pseudomonadota > Gammaproteobacteria > Burkholderiales > Chromobacteriaceae > Aquitalea > Aquitalea pelogenes. The sequence goes on along the minus strand of NZ_LNQV01000040.1, from coordinate 1,371 downwards.
CATGCCACAAGTCATCATGCAATACAGCAGTGGGCTGCAACTGGATGTCCCCGCCACCTTGCTGGCCATCAATCAGGCATTACTGGCTAGCGGCCAGTTCCAGGCAGAAGACATCAAAAGCCGGGCCATCCTGTTGCAAGACTGGCTCACCGGCACCACACCGGGTAGCGCTCCGTTCGTGCACCTGCAACTCCATATCCTGAGTGGTCGTGACTTGCCCACTCGTCAACAGCTGTCCGACAGCCTGCTGCCCGTCCTGCAACAACAGATTCAAGGCCCCACCGGCACCCAGCTTTGCGTGGAAGTCTGTCAGATGGAACGCGACAGCTACCGCAAATGCTGGCTGTAATACCGTTGGCAGAACATGAAGGCTCACAACAGTGAGCCTTTTTTCTGCCTGAACCCGCCACAAACCGGCGCACAGCTCTTGTAAAAGCCAGCACGCATCCCATCTTGCTGCTACCACCTATATATACATGCCGGTTACCGGCAAGGAGCGCAGCATGGCCACCATCAATATCACCGGCAGCAGTTTCAATGAAACCGTCGACAAGGGCGGCATCCTCATTCTGGATTTCTGGGCCGAATGGTGTGGCCCCTGCAAAATGTTTGGCCCTACCTTTGAAGCGGCTGCACTCAAGCACACTGATATCGTGTTCGGCAAAATCAATACTGAAGAAGAACAAGAACTGGCTGGCCATTTCCAGATCCGCTCCATCCCCACCCTGATGGCGCTCAAAGACGGCATCATCGTCTTCAACCAGGCTGGCGCGATGATGCCAGCGCAGCTGGAAGAGTTGATCAAGGCACTGCGTGATCTCGACATGGAAAAGGTCAAGGCAGATATCGCCGCACAAGAAGAATGATGACCGTGCTTGAACGCACGCCATGCAAAAAGCCCGGCTCAGCCGGGCTTTTGTGCCTGTGTCGGTGCTGAGACCAGCTTTTTGCGCCAGTTTCCTGCATGCGTCAGCGTCAGGATGAACGCCGGTGCGCCGCTGACTGTGCACCCGCAGCAAAACAGTCATGAAACCCGCATTTCATAAAGCATTACCGTTCAGTGACTTAGCGGTCTGTGCGACGGAATTTTGGCGAATCCTGCAGATTTCTTCGCACAAAGTGTTGACGAGGGTGGGTCAGGGCGGTATAGTTCGCCTCCTCAGCAGACAACGCAGCGACGGAAACGAAACGCAGCGACCTGCACCGCTCTTTAAAAAACAGAATAACCGATAGGTGTGAGTACTTGGCGAAAGCCAAATACTTGCACTGCAAGACAAGAAATACTTGTTATTTTCTTTGATCTTGCGTGCCAGAAATTTGCTATGAGATTGAACTGAAGAGTTTGATCCTGGCTCAGATTGAACGCTGGCG
>NZ_LNQV01000004.1 GCF_001515305.1 Aquitalea pelogenes | reverse complement strand
TGCACCCAGGCGGATGGCTGGGCCGGTCCAGCCGCGCGCCGCCACGTCGGCACGGGGCAATGACGCGCAAGGGCAGCGCGTGACGGGCGCAGAACTCCAGCAGGCCCAGTTCATCGGCCTTCAGGTCGATGGTGGCCACCTCGCGTACGTCACTGAGGCTGCGTCCGGCCAGTGCCTGCAACACCGCCTGTTCGATGGCGTCGGCGCTCTTGCCACGGCGGCAGCCTATGCCCAGCGTCAGCGGCTTGAGTGCTTCGGTTGCTGTGGTGATGGCCGGGGTGGCACCGGTCAGGCGGGCGACGTGGTAGGCCAGTGCATTGGCACCGCCTTCGTGGCCGGACAGCAGCGGGATGGCAAAGCGCGCGGCTTCGTCCAGCACCACCACCGCCGGGTCGGTGAGTTTGCTTTGTGGCAGGCCATCCAGATAGCGCACGGCAATGCCGCTGGCCATCAGCAATACCCACTGGCGGTGCTGGTGGAAGACAGCAGCAAATTGCTGGCGCGCGTTGTCATCCGGCTGTTGCCAGGGCTGGTAGAGGGTGGCGTCCAGTGCGCGGGCCAGTTGCCGCGCCAGCGGCAGTGCCGATTCGCGCACGGTCCAGATGGCGGTGTGGCTCACGAGGCTTGCTGCTCCGGGTCCTGTTCCGATTGTGCTGCCAGTTCCGGCTTGCGCTTGCTGGGGCGCGGGGTTTTGCGGTCGGTGCCATCGCGGAAAATATGCGTGAAGCCAGCTGCGTACAGGCTGGATTCCACCCCGCCTTCGCGCGATAGCGCCGCGCCCACCAGCAGCAGGGTGGTGAGCAGCCAGTCTTTCTGTTTGACCTCTTCCAGCAGCTTGCCCAGCGTGCTGCGATGGATAGACTGGTCCGGCCAGCTGGCACGGCGCACCAGTGCCACCGGGGTGTCCGGCGGGTAGTGCAGCAGCAGGTCGGCCACGGTGTATTTCAGCCGCTGGCCGGACAGGAAGATGCACATGGTGGCCTGGTGTTCGGCAAAGCGGGCGATGGATTCCAGCTCCGGCACCGCGCTGGCGCGGCCGGAGACGCGGGTGAGGATGATGGATTGCGAGATGGCCGGGCGGGTCAGCTCGCTGCCCAGTGCGGCGGCGGCGGCGGTGAAGGACGACACGCCGGGGACGATTTCGTATTCAATGCCCAGTGCTTCCAGCCGGCGCATTTGTTCGGCGGTGGCGCCGTAGATGGCCGGGTCGCCGGAGTGCAGCCGCGCCACGTCGATATTGGCGGCCTGGGCGCGGCGGTAGCAGTCTTCCTGCTGGTCCAGCGACAGTTCGGCGGTGTCGAGGATTTCGGCACCTTCACTGCAATGCTGCAGCATGTCGGTGGGCACCAGCGAACCGGCGTACAGCACCATGCCGCAACTACCCAACAGGCGTGCGCCGCGCAGGGTGATCAGGTCGGCGGCACCGGGGCCTGCACCAATGAAATAGACTTTCATGAATGACGTTTCTCTCTCGCCTGACGGCGGATCAGCATGGTGGCCAGGTAACCGCTGGCCGAGGCGTCCAGCTGGCTGACATCCGGACACAGGATTTCATCGCTCAGGCCGATGCGGCGGGCAAAGGCACAATGCTGGGCAATACCCCAGCCGCGACAGCAGGGCCAGTACGTCCGGCAGACGCTGGCCGATTTTCATCAGCACCACGATGTCGTGGCTGGCGATGTCCGCTTCCAGTGCGGCCATGTCGTCCGGGCAGGGCAGGATCAGCATGCGTTCCTTGCCTTCACCCAGCGGCCAGGACAGCGCCGAGGCGGTGGCGGCAAAGCTGGTGACACCGGGAAAGGTGGTGTGGGCAAGGCCGGGCAGGCGTTCGCGCAGTGCGGCCAGCAGGTAGCCGTAGGTGGAGTAGGTCATGCTGTCGCCGATGGTGAGATAGGCCACGTTATGGCCTTGCTCCAGTTCGGCAGCCACGCTGGCAGCCAGCGCGGCGTAGTGGTCTGCCAGCAGGCTGCGGTCCGGGTCCATGATGAATTCCACGTCACGGAATTTGCTGGCATCGACGGGCAGGCCGGCCAGACATTGCTGTGCCACCGATTGCTCGCTGCCACGTGCGCGCGGCAGGTAGATGATGTCGGCCTGCTGCAATGCCTGCAGCGCAGCCACCGGTATCAGCCCGGCCTGGCCCGGGCCTACGCCCACGCCAATGAAATGTCCCAGTTCACTCATGTGTGTCTCCGGCGGCCTCGCCCAGCGGCGTGCCGTCCATGCTGAACAGCCGCACTGCCACGCGGCGGGCGCTGGGCAGTCGGCTGTGCATGCGGGTGGATACCCGCTGTTCTATCTCCATCCAGAAGGCTTGCGCCTGCGGATGGCCTTGCAATATCTGCACGATGTTTTCCACCGTATTGGCCTGGCGGATGGCCTGTACCAGCGCCGCGCTCAGGCCCAGTTCCTGCGCCAGTTGTGCCACATCGCCCATGGCCATGCCGCTTTTGCCGGAGTGGGTGTCCCATACCGTGGGGTCCAGCAGCTTGGCCAGCTTGCCGGGGTGGCCCAGCACCCACAGCGTGTCCAGCACCCGGCCTTGTTCCTGCAGGATGGTTTCGGCCTGTTCCAGCGAGCTGCCGACAAAGTTGGCAATCTGCACCACCTGCTTTTTCGGCAGGCCCAGTACGTCGGCGGCGTAGCGTCGGCCTATCTTGCCGGGGGTGAAGGCGATGGCGGCAGGCAAATCGCCCAGCGCCACGCGGATATATACCTCGATGGAAGCCATCCATGCTGCCAGCGACATCGGCTCGACAATGCCGCTGGTGCCCAGGATGGAAATGCCGCCGACGATGCCCAGCATCGGATTGAAGGTGCGCTTGGCAATGCGCCCGCCCTCCACGCAGCCGATGGCCAGGTCAAAACCGGGGTCGGCACGGCCGGCCAGCACCTCGGCCACCGCCCACTGCATCATCTGCCGTGGTACCGGGTTGATGGCCGGTTCGCCCGGAGGAATGCGCAGGCCGGGCAGGGTGACGGTGCCCACGCCTTCGCCGGCGATAAAACGCAGCTGGCCGCTGCCATTGCACCTTACCTCGGCAAAGATGGTGGCACCGTGGGTGTTGTCCGGGTCGTCGCCACCGTCTTTCAGTACTTCGGCGCGCGCGGTGTGTTCATCCAGCAGGTCCACCGCCTGTATCGGCACGGTGAGGTAGTAGTCCGGGTCGGGCAGGCTGATGTCCACTTCGCTGGCGCGCACCCCGTCCAGCAGGCAGGCCAGCGCGGCTTTTACCGCGGCGGTGGCACAGCTGCCGGTGGTGCGACCGCGGCGCAGGCCGTTGGGGGCCGGCACCGTCAGGTCGTAGGGGACGCGCCGTTCGTGGGTCATGCCTCTTGCGCTGCCTGTTGCTGCTGGTAAACATGGCCGATGGCGTCAATCATCAGCGCATTGACGATGGTAGCCGCCCACGGCGAGCCGCCACGGGTGCCGCTATTGGTGATGCGCTGCACTTGCAGCAGGCCGCGCAGCGCGTCCTTGCATTCGCGGGTGCCGACAAAGCCCACCGGCAGTCCTACCACCAGTTGTGGCCGCCAGCCGTGTTCGCGCACCAGCCGTACCAGTTCCATGATGGCAGTGGGCGCATCGCCAATGGCGACGATCACGTCATTGCCAAACTTTTCCCAGGCGCGGCGGATGCCGGCAGCAGAGCGGGTGAGGCCGTGGGCCTCGGCCAAGAGGTAGGTTTCCGGGTCGTGTACGCCGCACCAGGTTTCCACTTCCAGCTGTTGCAGTACCGCACGCTTGAGGCCGGTTTCCACCATGGTGACATCGGTGACGATGCGGCGGCAGCGCAGCAGGGCGCGCATGCCGATGGCGGCTGCGCCGGGGGAGAAAAACAGCTCGTCCACGCTGCTGAAGTCGCCGGTGGTGTGCACCAGACGGTGGAGCGCGGTGTGCTGTTCCACCGGAAAGGCCGACCAGTCACGCCCCTCGCGGATGATGCGCATGCTTTCCGCCTCGATGGGGTGCGGCACATAGGGCGGCCAGGCGGGCGCGGCGGCCGGGGTGTTGTCCTTGGCCAGCAGGCCGCGCACCTTGCCGTGATGGCCTTGTTGCGGCGTGCCCACTTGCTGTTCAAAACCGATGATCTGTACCCGGTATTTGCACAGCGAGCAGTTCATGCTGGCGCGGCCTTCCACGCCTTCCTGTGCGCGTTCCAGAAACACCTCGGCCACATGCTCGTGCACGCCCAGATAAGGCGCGGCCAGCACTTCGATATCGGGGCAGCGCGCGGCCAGATCGTCCACCGCGCCGTAAATGCGCTTGACCAGCACGCCATCGAACAGGAAGTAAGGCAGCACCACGATGCGCTCAAAGCCCAGCAGGCTGGCCGCTTTCAGGCCATCGGCCACCAGCGGGCGCGCAGTGCCGGAATAGCAGACAAAGGACGCGCCAAAGCCCATGCCTTCTTCCAGCATGCGGGTGAGTTTGGCGATTTCCGAGTTGGCGTCCGGGTCGGTGGTACCACGGCCCACCACCACCAGGCAGCTGTCGCCACGCGCCACGGTGCGCGTTGAGCGTGCTTCGGCCTCGATGATGCGCAGGCGGCACAGCTCCAGCAGGCGCGGGTGCAGGTCCATGGCCGCGCCAAAGTGGAAGGCGGTGTCCGGGTGTTCCTGTTGCAGCGCCAGCAGTTCGCTGGGCATGTCGTTCTTGGCATGGGTGGCGGCCAGCAGCACGCCGGGGGTCATCACCACCGTCTTGGCACCATCGGCAATGGCTTCTGCCACCGCCTGGTCGATGGTGGGCGTGGCGAATTCCAGAAAGCCGTGGTAGATGCGGCGCTGCGGTGCACGCTGGCGCATCAGCTCAACCAGCGACATGAATTCGGCAATACCGGCCGGGTCGCGGCTGCCATGCCCGGCCAGCACGATGCTGTAGTCCTGCGTGCTCATTGCGCCTGCTCCGGCGTGGGCAGATGGCTGGGCTCGATCTGGCTGGCCATCGGTGTTTTGGTGCGGATCAGCATGATGCTCATGTCCGAGCAGCGGTGTTCGGCGCACTCGGCCAGCGTGCCGTGCCATTCGGCTTCGCCACGGGTGAGGTTTTCCCACACTTCCACCTGCTGGTCGGCCGGGATGCCGTTTTCCAGCAGGTAGGCGGCGATATGCCAGGGCATGAAGGAGCGCGCCTCGTCCCAGGGACAGGGAATCACGATGGCATTGCGCTGGTCTTGCAGCACATGCACCAGATGGCGCTTGAACGGGGTGAGGTCGCCTCGGCGGTGGAAGGTGATGAAGGTGGTTTCGTCAAAACACACCTTGGCACGCGAGGCCAGCACCTGGGCCGAGGACAGGCCGGGCATGGTTTCCACCGGGTGGCCACAGGCGCGTTCCACCCGCTCCAGATACTGGAAACCGCTGAAATGGATGTCGCCCATGAATACCACCACGCAGTTCTTGCCGGCGTGGTGCAGTTTGGCCACTTCGTCCAGCTGGGCCACCTGGTCGCGGTAACCCATCTGGATGACCTGGGCGCTGTCCGGAATCAGCGGGCGCACCACGTCGATGACGGCGTTGAAGCCGGCCACCACGTCGGCATTGGCAATGAGGTCGGCCGAGCGGCGTGGCAGGTAGCCGATATCGCCGGGACCGGCACCGATGCAGATAATCATGAGGTTTCCTTTATGCAGCGCGACGGCATCAGCCCAGTCGCGCCTGAATCGTGATGGTGAGTTGTTCGCTGGACAGCTGCTCGCACGGCAGGTATTCCGCCCGCATGGCCTGGGCCAGCTCGCGGGCGCGGCCCAGCTTCACATAAGCTTGTTCGGTATCCAGCACCAGCGCCGGAATGGCGGCGTCGGCCAGCTCGCCCGCCAGTTGCAGGCTTTGCTGCCACGGGTCGGCATGGTCTTCGCCCAGTGCCACATTGGCGCGGCCGTCGCTCAGCACTACCAATAGCGGCGACAAGCCCTGCGCACCCTGACGGCCCAGCGTGGTGGCGGCCAGTTGCAATGCATGCGGCAGCGGGGTGCGGCCACCGGTGGGCAGCGCGTGCAGCGCCTGTTCGGCCTGTTCCACCTGACGGGTGGGCGGCAGTACCAGCTCGGCCTGACGGCCACGGAAGGCGATGACGGCAATCTGGTCGCGGCGCTGGTAGGCGTCCTGCAGCAGGCTGAGCACCGTGCCCTTTACCTGTTCCATGCGCTGCTGCGCGGCCATGGAGCCGGAGGCATCCACCACCAGCACAATCAGATTGCCCTGTTTTGCCGTACGCACCTTGTCGTGCAGGTCGGCGCGGGTGACAGCAAATTCCGCCGGATTACGCTGGATGGCATGGCGCAGGGTGGCGTCCAGTGCCAGGGCCTGCGGCTGGGTACTGGGCACGGCGCGCACGCTGTGGCCCCGCCGTGCATTCAGCACCGTGCTGCGGCGGCCGCTGGCCTCGCTATCGCTGCTGTGGCTGGCCAGGCGGATGGTGCCGATGTCCTGCGGTGCGCGGGCGGCAAACACCTGTTCGCTGCCGTTGTCTGCTGGTGACTGCTGGTCCTGCTCGTCGTCAGCGGGCGTGTCTTGCTGCTCGCCCGGCTGTTGCTCTGTGGTGGCGGTGTCATCAGCTGCGCTAGCGGGCGGCGGCGGATTTTGCGCTTGCTGGGTCATCTCATCCAGCTTGTCCTGATCCAGCCCGCTTTGCTCGAAAGGCTTGCGGCGGCGGCGGTGCGGCAGCACCAGCATGGCGGCCGTGCGGATGTCTTCGGCACTGACCTGTGCCCGCGCATCCAGTGCGGCCAGTGCCCGTGCTGCCTTGTGCAGCACGATGTCGGCGCGCAGACTGGCCACTTCGAATTCGCAGCACAGCTGGCTGATGAAGTCGAACAGGTGCTCGCTTACCGTCACCGTGGCCAGCATGGCCTGGGCCTGACGAATCTGCTCCTGCAGCGCGCTGCCCTCGGCCTGCCAGCGGGCGGCAAAAGCCTGCGGGTCGGCTTCGAAAGCCAGGCGGCGGCGTACCACCTCGCTGCGGATGGCGGCATCGCGCGGAGCGCTTACGTCCACCATCAGGCCAAAGCGGTCCAGCAGCTGCGGGCGCAGCTCGCCTTCTTCCTGGTTCATGGTGCCCAGAAAGGTGATGCGCGCCGGGTGGCTGATGGACAGGCCTTCGCGCTGCACGGTGTTGACGCCCATGGCGGCCACGTCCAGCAGCACGTCCACCAGATGGTCGGCCAGCAGGTTCACTTCGTCGATGTACAGCAGGCCGCGATGGGCATTGGCCAGCAGGCCGGGCTTGAAAGCCTGGCGGGCCTGCTTGAGCGCCTGTTCAAAGTCCAGGCTGCCCAGGACGCGGTCTTCGCTGGCACCCAGCGGCAGGTTGACGAAGGGAACGGCGGCATCTTCCGCCACCGCGTGCTCGCCCTGACAGCAGCTGCATTCGGGCAGGGGAGAGGCCGGGTCGCAGTTGAAGGCACAGCCCGGCACGCGGCGGATGGGCGGCAAAATGGCCGCCAGCCCCCGTGCGGCGGTGCTCTTGGCACTGCCCTTGTCACCACGGATCAGTACGCCGCCTATGCTCGGGTCGACCGCGCATAGCAGCAGCGCCTGCTTCAGTTGTTCCTGACCGACGATGGCGGCAAACGGATAAATCTGTTTCATGAGCGGCCTTGCGGATGTTCGCCACGCGCTTCGAGCATGGCTTCGCTATTCAGATGCAGTTGTTGCAGCGCGGCCAGGGTTTCCGGCCTGGGCTGCTGCCACAGCTGGCGCTGGGCGGCTTCCAGCAGGCGTTCGCTGATGGCATTGAGCGCCCACGGGTTGCTGTCGGCAAAAAACTGCTGCATGGCCGGGTCCAGCGCGTAGCGGGCGGCCAGTTCCTCGTATACCCAGTCGTCCACCACATGGGCGGTGGCATCGTAGCCGAACAGGTAGTCGACGGTGGCAGTCAGTTCCAGCCCGCCCTTGTAGCCGTGCTGCTGGATGCTGGCAATCCACTTGGGGTTGGCCACGCGCGAACGGAACACGCGCAGCACTTCTTCCTTCAGCCCGCGCACTTGCGGCTGGTCCGGATTATGGCTGTCACCAAAGAAGGCGCGCGGCTGACGGCCGGTCAGGCTGCGGATGGTGGCAATCATGCCGCCGTGGTACTGCAGGTAGTCGTCGCTGTCGAAGATGTCGTGTTCGCGATTGTCCTGATTGTGTAGCGCTACTTCTACGCCGGACAGGCGATGGCGCAGTACGTCGCGGGCATCAGCCCCCTGTACCTGACGGCCATAGGCATAGCCGCCCCAGTTGAGGTAGGCGGTGGCGAAGTCGGCATCGGTCTGCCAGTTCTGCTCGTTGATCAGCGGCAGAATACCCGCGCCATAGCTGCCGGGCTTGGCACCGAAGATGCGTAGCAGCGCCGGTTCGGCGGCGTGGTCGGGCAGGGCTTGCAGCAACTGCTGGCGCATGTCGTCCAGATAATGCTTGCGCAGGTAGTTGTTGGCCGGGTCTTCGTCCAGCATGGCCACCGCCTGCACTGCGTCGTCCACCAACGCAATCAGCTGCGGGAAGGCATCGCGGAAAAAGCCGCTGATGCGCACCGTAACGTCAATGCGCGGGCGGCCCAGCTCGGCCAGCGGAATCACCTCGATACCGGCCACGCGGCGGCTTTCCGCCTGCCAGCGTGGACGCACGCCCAGCAGGGCGAGGATTTCGGCAATATCGTCGCCATGGGTGCGCATGGCACTGGTGCCCCACACGCTGATGCTGACCGATTCCGGATAGCTGCCGGTTTCCTTGCGATGGCGCGCCAGCATTTCATTGGCCAGCTGGCTGCCCACCTGCCAGGCAGCTTGCGAGGGCAGGCCGCGCGGGTCTACCGAATAGAAATTGCGTCCGGTAGGCAGGATGTGCGCCATGCCACGGGTGGGCGCGCCGCTGGGGCCTGCCGGGACATAACCACCGGCCAGACCGCGCAGCAGGTTGTCAATTTCCTCGTGGGTGCGCGCCAGATTAGGCAGCAGTTCGCGCTGGATATAGTCCAGCACCTGTTGCAGGGCCTGGCTGTCACCGGCCTGCGGCAGTACGGCGGCAATGATGGCCGGCAGCGGCGAGCTGACCGGGGCCAGCAAGCGGGCCACCAGCTGGCGGGCCAGCTGGTTGATGTGGTCGATGGCATCGCTGCGGGTGTGCAGCAGTTGCGGGCTGCTCATTTCCAGCGGGGCGGGCACGTTTTCCAGGCGGCGGCCCTTGTCGTCCTGCAATGTCTCCCACTCCACCCCTAACGCGGCGGCCACGCTGGCGGGCAGGCTGGGTACGGCCAGGTTGGGCAGGCGGGTGAGGGCGCACAGCATGTCCACCAGTGCCTCGCTGCGGGCGTTGGCCGAGAATGTGCAGGCCGTCGCGGATTTGCGCCGCGCCCAGTTCGCACAGATAGCCGTCGATGTCCTCGATCAGGTGGGCCACGTCCACGCCCTCCATTTTGGCCAGCGTCAGCGGTACGCCGTCGGCGTTCAGTGTGTCATCCCATTCGTGGGCATGGTCGTGGCGTGATCGTGATGATCATGGTCGTGGTGATGGTGCCCGTGTCCATGGTGATGATGCCCATGGTCATGATGGTGATCATCATGCGCGCCATGGCTGTGCGCTGCGCCCTTGGCTACCGGGCGGAACTGCATGCCGGCTGCCTTGGCTGGCGTTGCTTTCCCGGCTTTGGCTGGCTGGCTCAGGCGATAGCCCGCTGGCGCTGCCTTGGGCGCATGCGGGTGGGCATGATCATGGCCGTGGTGATGGTCGTCATGGTCGTGATGGGCATGATGATGGTGATCATGCGCGTGATGGTCATGGTCGTGCTCATGTTCATCATGGTGATGATGGTCGTGCCCCAGCATGGCAGCCAGATCGCTATCCAGCTTTGCTTCCTTGATCAGGTCCCAGATTTGCTGCTGCAACAGCGGCAGCTTGTTCGGGTCCAGCATTTCCACCTGGTAGTACTCGTCCACCAGCTGGGTGAGCTGGGCCAGCGGGCCGTAGGTGTCGGCGGTGGTCATTGGCGGGGTCAGGTGGTCGATGATGACCGAATGGGCGCGGCGCTTGGCCTGCGAGCCTTCTCCCGGATCGTTCAGGATAAAGGGGTAGAACATGGGCATGTCGCCCAGCAGCGCGTCGGGGAAGCAGTACTCCGACACGCCCACACCCTTGCCCGGCAGCCATTCCAGCGTGCCGTGCTTGCCCACGTGGACAATGGCGTCGGCCTGCCATTCGTCGCGCAGCCAGCAGTACAGCGCGTAGTAGTGATGGGTGGGCGGCAGGTCCGGCGTGTGGTAGATGGCGTCCGGGTCCATGCCATAGCCACGCGGCGGTTGCAGCGCGACAAAGGCATTGCCCAGCTCCATGCCGGCAAATACCAGCTGGTCGCCATCCACATAAGCCGTGCCGGGTGCTGCGCCCCAGCGCTCCAGCATGCGTTGTTGCAGCGGGGCGGGCAGTTCGGCAAACCATGTCTGGTAACGCGCCAGCGGCACGCGGGCCACGGCATTGCGCAGTTGCTCGGCGCTCAGGTAGTCGGTGTCGTAACAGCCGCGGTCGATCAGGCTGTGCATCAGCGCGTCGCTGCTCTCCGGCAGTGGACCCATCCGGTAGCCATTGGCCTGCATCGCCTGCAGCAGTGCATACAGCGAGGCGGCGGAATCCAGCCCCACCGCATTGCCCACTTGCGAGGCCTTGCTGTTGGAGTTGGTAAAGATAAAGGCTACCCGCTTGTCCGCTCGGGGTGTGCTTGAGCCGTGCCAGCCGGGCGGCAATGCCGGCCAGACGGCGCATACGGTCCGGCAGTGGCTGGTAGTCGCTGCTGGCCGGGTCTTCCGGCTTGAACGATACCGGCACGCCGATGATGCGGCCGTCGAATTCCGGCAGCGCCACATTCATGGCGGTGTCCAGCGGGTTCAGCCCGCGTTCGGATGCTTCCCACTGCGCCTGGGTCATGCTGCTGGTGATGGCTTGCAGCACCGGGATGTCCAGTTGTTCGAAAGCCTCTACTGCCCAGCTGGCCTGGGTGGCCCCTTCGGCATTCACTTCGCCCATGGCAAAGGAGGTGGTGTTGATCAGCACGCAGGGCTGGCCGGCACGCGGGTCGCGCAGCAATTGCAGCGCGGCAGGCAGGCCCTGCTCATCCTGGCTGCGCAGCGAGGAGGTAAACAGCGGCAGCGCGTTGATCTGCCGCTCGGCCAGCATGTCCACCAGCATGTCGATGAAGCGGGTGTTGCCGCTCAGCCAGTGGGCGCGGTAGAAGCTGATGGCCACCGTGGGCCAGCCGGGCTGGCGAATTTCACACCAGTCGTCCAGGCTGCAGCCGTCGGACAGTTCCGGGTGATACAGGCCGTGTTCCGGCAGTGCGGCTGGCGGCAGGTAGCCGTGGCCGGTCAGCAGCAGGCGGTCGGACAGATAGCGCATCAGCTGCGCCATATTGCTGCTGCCACCGGCTTGCAGGTAGGCATTGGCATCCTGCTGGATGGCCGGGGGGACGGTGCTGAGGGCGGCCAGTTCCGGGTCCGGCTCGCCGGTGCCGCTGAGGATGATCAGCGCCTGTCGTCGTGCCAGCGCCTGCTGGCGCAGGGCATCGAAAGCGGGAATGGCCTGCACCCGGCCCAGTACGCGCAGCAGCAGGATGCGGGCGCTGGCCAGCGGGCCGTCCAGCAACTGCTGCATCTGGTTTTCATCGGCGATGTGTTGCAGGGCAAGGCCGGACACCGGGCTGAAATCCTGCGGCCAGTGGACGCGGCCCAGCGCGGTAAGGTCGGTGCCGGCATGGCTCAGCAGCACGATGCCGCCAGTATTGTCATGCGTCATTGCGGGCTTTCCGTGCTGACATCGCCCGTGCCCAGGCGATGGAAAATCAGGGGTTCCACTGGTGTGCCGCCTTGCAGGTGATCGCTGACAATGCGCTGTACTGCACTGGCATCTACCTTGCGATACCACACGCCCTCCGGGTAAACCACCATGATGGGGCCTTCCTTGCACACGGCAAAACAATGGCTGCGGGTGCGTTTCACCTTCAGGCCTTCGCAGGCGTCAATCGCCTGGCCCAGTTGCTTGAACATGGCCTCGGCCTGCTGGCCGTTTTCGGTACAGCGCGGGCCGGTACACATCAGCACGTGTTTGTAATGCAGTCGCATGCGGTTCTCGCGGCAATCACCCAGCCTGTTGGCCGGGCAGGGTGTCAAAACGTTTCCACTTGTAGATGGCGGCGGACAGCGCCCAGGTGAGGGCAAACAAGGCCACCACGAAATAGCCGAAGTGGGCCAGATTGTCGTTGAGCATGGCCACCACATCCCAGGCGCCGCCGCTCAGCTTCAGCTTGTCGGCAATCAGGCCCAGGGTTTCCAGCCCGCCTATGCACACGGCCACCAGTACCGACACCAGCGTGATGGTGAGGTTGTACCACAGCTTGCGGATGGGGTTGATGAAGGCCCAGCCGTACACTTCCACCATCAGCATGCTGTCCAGCGTGTCCACCAGTGCCATGCCGGCGGCGAACAGCACCGGAAACACCATGATGTTCCACAAGGGAATGCCGTCCGCGCTTTGCGAGGAGGCAATGGCAAACAGGCCGATTTCGGTGGCGGTATCAAAACCCAGGCCAAACAGCAGGCCGATGGGCAGCATGTGCCAGCTTTTGCTCACCATGCGGAACAAGGGCCGCAGCAGGCGCGACAGCATGCCACGGTTGCCCAGCAGGATGTTGAGCTGCTCGTCACACACGGCTTCACCCGCGCGGGCGCGGCGGAAGCTGTGCCAGATGCCGCGCAGCGCGGACAGGTTCATTGCGGCCAGCGCCAGCAGGAAAAAGGCGGAAATGCCGGTGCTGATGGCGCCGCCGATTTCACGGAAGCCGTTGATCTGGTCTTGCAGCGCACGGGTGGCAAACACCACCGCAGCCACCGCGGCAATTACCAGCAGGGAGTGACCGATGGAAAAGAAAAAACCCACGCACAGCGGTTGCTGGTTTTCCTGCATCAGCTTGCGCACGGTGTTGTCGATGGCGGCGATATGGTCGGCATCCACGGCATGGCGCAAGCCCAGCAGATAAGCCAGCAAGGCCGTGCCCAGCTGGGTCGGGTGGTCGGCAAAGGCGGTGAGTGCCCAGGCCCATACCAGCAGGTTGGCTGCCAGCAAGGGCAGCAACACCAGTAAATGACGGGAGCGGCGCTTGCCGCTGTAAGGTAAGGAAGAACGCAGATCTGCTTGCATGATGCCCTCGGAGACGATACGTCGCCGCAAGCGAGGGCACTGTCCGCCTGCAGTGGGCGGCATCGTGCAATCCCCCGGTACACCCCGCCCGGATTCAGCCTGCGTCGACACGGTTGACGGCCGGTCTCCTGGCTCGCGCTTCTTTACCCGGCATCGCCTTCCCGGATGGGCCGGTGGCATGTGATGCGGACTCGTCGCTTACAGTTGCGGGGGCAGCTGCGGTGTCTCACCGCATTCCCGTTTCACCCCGATGGGGCACCGTCATGGAAGGGGGCATGATACGTGACAAGCGGGTAAATGGGAATTCTGCCGACTGATTTTCAAGGCTTTTCCCATTGACCAAGTGCGGTTTCCAGACGCTGCCAGCCCGCTTCGTCGGGTGGCAGGCCAAGGCGCAGGCTGGGGCCATCGGCAAAGCGGCGCACCAGAATGCCTTTGCTCGCCAGAAAGTCGAACAAGGCCGGGCAGTACGCCCCGTGCAGCCACTGGAACAGATTGCTGCCACCGGCCGGTGGCAAATCGTGCTGTTGCAGCAGTTGCCGCAGGCGCTGGCTGTCGCAGGCCAGTTGTCCGCGCATGGCTTGCTGCCAGTTGCTGTCCTGCAAGGCCAGTTTCACCACATCGCGCGCCGGGCCGTTGATGCTCCACGGGCCGATGGCTTCGGTCAGCTGTTGCAGCAGGGCCGGCCAGGCAAACACAAAACCCACCCGCGCGCCAGCCAGACCGAAGAACTTGCCTACCGAGCGCAGGATAATCAGCCCCGGCAGGCCCACATCACCCAGCAGGCTGTGTTCCGGTGTGGCGTCCATGAAGGCTTCGTCGATGACCAGCCAGCCGCCCCGGCTGGCCAGCCGGGCACGCCAGTCTTGCAGCCGGGCGCGGGAAAAGGTGGTGCCGGTGGGGTTGTTGGGATGGCACAGCAGCAGCACGTCCAGTTCATCAAGCACCGTGTCGATATCCTCGGGCGCATGACGGCTGAGCGTGTGGCCGTGCTGTTCCCAGTGCCAGGGGTGTTCGGCATAACACAAGGGCAGCATGCCCACCCGGCAGGGCGTGCGCAGCGTCGGCAGTAGCTGGATGGCGGGCTGGGAACCGGCCACCGGCAGCAGCAGCGGGCTGCCGTAGTAATCCGCCGCGGCTTGTTCCAGCCCGTCGTCCTGTTCCGGCAGGCGCTGCCAGCTGCGCGGGCTGATGGCCGGCACCGGCCAGCCTTGCGGGTTCAGCCCGGTGGACAGGTCCAGCCAGTTTTCCACCGCAATGCCGTATTGCTCTGCGGCACGCAGGATGCCGCCACCGTGTTCAAGCATGAGAAAAACTCCAGTTGAGCAAGCCAGCCAGCAAGGCCAGCGCCACCCACAGCCACAGGCTGCGCTGTACCAGCGCGATGGCGCGGGCGATGTCCTCGGCCACCGGCGGGCGTTGCAGGCCCAGGGTGGGGCGCTGTTTCAGCTTGCCGTGATAGCTGGCGGCACCGCCCAGCAGCACACCCAGCGCACCAGCACCGGCGGCCATCACCGGCCCGGCATTGGGGCTGTACCAGGTGGGGGCCTGGGCGCGCCAGCATTGCCAGCCCTGACGGGTATGGCCCAGCAGGATGTAAGTCAGCGCGGTGAGGCGGGCGGGAATCAGGTTGAGCACATCGTCAAAGCGGGCGGCGGCCCAGCCAAAGTGCAAAAAGCGTTCGTTGCGGTAGCCCCACATGGCGTCCAGGGTATTGGCGGCGCGGTACAGCACCACGCCCGGTGCGCCCAGCAGCAGAAACCAGAACACGGCAGCAAAAATGGCATCGCTGCCGTTTTCCAGCACCGATTCGATGGTGGCGCGCGCTACCGCGGTTTCGTCCAGTTCGCTGGTGTTGCGGCTGACGATCATCGACACCTTGTAACGGGCCAGCGGCAGATCGCCGGCGCGCAGCGCATCCAGCACGGCTTGCGCATGCTCACGCAGGCTTTGTGCGCCAATGGCCAGATACAGCAGCAATACCGAGGCCAGCTGCCCGATCCACGGTAAACGTGACAGCCCGCAGGCAAGGCCGGTCAATGGCAGCAGCAACAGGCTGATGCCCAGCACGCCACGCAAACGCATGCGCCACACCGGCTCGGCCTGGGGGGCGGCCGGGTAAAGTGCATGCTCCACCTTGCGTACCAGATAGCCATAACCCACCAGCGGATGCCAGCGCCGTGGCTCACCCAGCAGGCGGTCCAGCACCACGGCCAAAAACAGAAAAACAGCTGAAATCACATCACTCGCCTATATAATCGCCGGCTTCAGGACAGCTGCATGGCTGGCTGTCCATGGTCGAAAAAAGCGTCATTTTAGGGGGCTTCCCGAAAAAATGCGCGCCGGAGAACAGCATGTCTGCCAAAACCATCATGATTCAGGGCACCACTTCGGATGCCGGCAAGAGCACTTTCGCCACCGGCTTCTGCCGTTTGCTGGCGCGGCGCGGCCTGCGCGTGGCCCCGTTCAAGCCGCAGAACATGGCGCTCAACAGTGCGGTGACGGTGGATGGCGGCGAGATTGGCCGCTCGCAAGCGGTGCAGGCGCTGGCCTGCGGTGTGGAGCCGCATACCGACATGAACCCGGTGCTGCTCAAGCCCAATAGCAATACCGGTTCCCAGCTCATCATCCAGGGGCGGGCGGTGGGTAATATGGACGCGGTGTCCTACCACGCTTACAAGCCGGTGGCGATGCAGGCGGTGTTGCAGTCGCACGCGCGGCTGGCCACGCAATACCAGTGCATTGTGGTGGAAGGGGCGGGCAGCCCGGCGGAAAT
Source organism: Aquitalea pelogenes (assembly GCF_001515305.1). GTDB lineage: Bacteria > Pseudomonadota > Gammaproteobacteria > Burkholderiales > Chromobacteriaceae > Aquitalea > Aquitalea pelogenes. Next base: position 128,450 of record NZ_LNQV01000004.1, on the reverse strand, counting down.
CAATCTGCGTGAGGGGGATATCGCCAATATGGGCTTTGCCGAGGCAGTGGACTGCCCGGTGGTGCTGGTGGCCGATATCGAGCGCGGCGGCGTGTTCGCCCATCTGGTGGGCACGCTGGAATTGCTGTCCGACAGCGAACGCGCGCGGGTGGTGGGGCTGGTGATCAATCGCTTCCGTGGCGACCCGGCGCTGCTGCAGTCCGGCGTGGAGTGGGTGGAGCAGCGCACCGGCAAGCCGGTGCTGGGCGTACTGCCGTATCTGAATGGCCTGCATATCGAGGCGGAAGACAGCCTGGCGCTCAATCGTCCGCAAGGTGAGCATGCGCCGCAGCAAACGTTGCGCGTGGTGGTGCCGGTGTTGCCGCGCATCAGTAATCACACCGATTTCGACCCGCTGCGCCTGCACCCGCAAGTGGAGCTGTTGCTGGTCAAGCCCGGACAGCCGCTGCCGCCTGCCGACCTGATCATCCTGCCCGGCAGCAAGAGTGTGCGGGCTGATCTGGCCAGCTTGCGTGCTGCCGGCTGGGAAGCGGCCATTGCCCGCCACCTGCGCTATGGCGGCAAGCTGATCGGCATTTGTGGCGGTTTGCAAATGCTGGGCCAGCAGCTGCACGACCCACTGGGGCTGGAAGGCGAGGCGGGCAGCAGTGACGGCCTGGGCTGGCTGGAGATGGAAACCACGCTGGCCACGCACAAGCAGCTGACGCGGGTGAACGGCCACTTGACGCTGGGTGCGGCAGCGGTGAGCGGCTATGAAATCCACATGGGGGTCAGTACCGGTGCGGCACTGGCGCAGCCTGCGGTGCGGCTGGAGGATGGCCGCTGCGACGGAGCCATCAGCACCGATGGCCAGATTCTGGCCACCTATCTGCACGGGGTGTTCGATCAACCGGCAAGCCTGGCCGCGCTGTTGCAATGGGCCGGGCTGGCTGTGCCGCAGCCGCTGGACTACCCGGCCATCCGCGAGGCGCATATCGAACGGCTGGCCGACATGCTGGAGCAGCATCTGGACCTGACACCGCTGGTGCGCTGGCTGCCCTGATTGGCCAGTCCTGATCGGCCTGTCCTGATCGGCCTGCTGTGGTCAGCCAGTTGTGGCATCTTGCGGCGGCAGGTACGGGTGGATTTCCACCAGTAGGGCCTGATGGCAATCCAGCAACTGGGGCAGCAATTGCTCCAGTTCGGCTGCGGATTGCTGCTGGGCGGCAGATTCAATGCGGTAACACAAGGCAGCAAACGGTGCCGCACCTATCGACAGCGCCGCCCCGCGCAGCGCATGGGAGAACATGGCGATATCGGTCATGCGTTGCTGGCTGACAGCCTGCTGCAGTTTTTCCAGTCGCAACTGGGCATCGCGCACAAAGGTTTGCAGCAGGGTGAGCAGGAATTCCTGATCACCATCACAGTTTTCCAGGGTTTTCTGGTAGTCCAGCTGGCCGCTGGCGGCGGCCTCGGCCTGCGGGGCCGCATGCTGGGGCAGGGTGCCCTCGCCACTCAGTACCCGTTCTATTTCCTCGAACAGACGCTGGGCATCCACCGGCTTGCTGACGTAGCCATCCATGCCGGCAGCCAGGCAGCGCTCCCGGTCGCCGGTCATGGCATTGGCGGTCATGGCAATCACCGGCAGGCGCGGCAGTTGCTGTTCGGCTTCACGCTGGCGTAATGCGCGGGTGGCTTCCAGGCCGTCCATTACCGGCATCTGCATGTCCATCAACACCAGGTCGAAGCTGTGTGCTTGCAGTTGTTCCAGCGCCTCGGCACCGTGGCCTGCCACGCTGGCGGTGCAGCCGCGGCGGCTGAGAATGGCCAGTGCCAGTTTCTGGTTGACTTCGTTGTCCTCCACCAGCAGCACATGCAGCTGCTGTTTGACCTCCCGCACGCTGTAGCGGGTGACCAGCTGGGCGCTGTTGTCGGCTGGTTCGCCGCGCAGCTGGCAGATGGTGGCCAGCAGTTCTTCCTGCGGCACCGGCTTGGTCAGATAACCGCCAATGCCCAGTTCCTGGCAGCGGCGGCCATCGCCACGCTCGCCGGAAGAGGTGAGCATGATGATGTCGGCCTGGCAGCCTTGTTGTTGCAGCTGGCGTGCCACATCGAAACCGGACATGCCCGGCATGTGGCCATCCAGCAGGATAAGGTCGAAGGACTGTTGCTGCAGGATGGCAAGGGCGGCAAAGCCGTCCTCGGCCAGCGTGGCCTGCATGTCCCAGTTTTTCAGCAGGGCCGCCAGCCAGCTGCGGTTGGTGGGGTTGTCATCGCATACCAGCACGCGCAGGCCGGCCAGTTGTGCCGGGGTGCTGGCCGGGGCTTGCTCGGCTGCCAGTTCCAGCGGAATGGTGAAAACAAATTCCGAGCCTTGCTCCGGTACGCTGGATACATGGATTTCACCGCCCAGCAGCCCCACCAGTTTCTGGGTGATGGACAGGCCCAGCCCGGTGCCGCCATAGCGGCGGGTGGTGCTGTTGTCGGCCTGGGCAAAGGCGTCAAAGATGACACGCTGCTTTTCCGGGGCAATGCCAATGCCGGTATCGCGTACCGAAAAAGTCATCAGGTAGCGGCTGGCTGTTTGTTGCTGGCCGGTGACGCTGAGCACGATTTCGCCCTGCTTGGTGAACTTCACCGCATTGCCCAGCAGATTGTTCAGCACCTGGCGCAGGCGGGACGGGTCGCTGATGACGCGGTCCGGCAGTTCCGGGGAAATCTGGCAGATGACTTCCAGGTCGCGTTCTTCCGCTTTCAGGGCAAAGGGGTAGCTGGTCTGGCTGATCAGGCTGCGCAGCGAGAAGGGCAGCGATTCGAGCACCATCTTGCCGGCATCGATCTTGGAGAAGTCCAGAATGTCGTTGATGATGGTGAGCAGCGCATCGGCCGATGACTTCACCACTTCCAGATATTCGCGCTGTTCGGCATTCAGTTCGGTATCCAGCGTCAGCTCGGTCATGCCGATGATGCCGTTCATCGGGGTGCGGATTTCATGGCTCATATTGGCCAGGAAGGCCCCCTTGGCCACATTGGCCGCTTCCGCCAGTTCCAGTGCGCGGTCCAGCCTGCGGCTCAGCGCCTCGGCCTGTTCGCGGCGGTGTTCGCTATGCCGCAGGTTGCGCCAGGCCAGTACGGCAATCAGCACTGCCACCAGCATCAGCAATGCCGCGGTGATGGCAACCGTGGTGTTGATGTCCTGCAGGCTCTGGTTGCTGAGATTGGCCGCATCGGTCAGGCGGGTGTTGGCACCCACCGTCAGCTCGCGCACGTTGTCGGCCACGCCATCCAGTCGCTGCAACAGGGCAACGGCCTGGGGGCGATCGAAATAACCATCGCCGGCATTGAGCTGTTTGTCGGTCTGCGCGATCAGCCTGACCAGTGCGCCGATTTGCTGCTGATACCAGCTGCTGTTGGGAAACAGCGCGGCGAAACGGTATTCGCGCAGCAGGTTGATGCGGGACACCAGGATGTTGTAGCGCAGTTGCAGTTCGTCCAGGTCGGCGGTCTTGCCGGTGGCCTCGGCCACCTTGGCTGCGCCCAGCGTGCGGTAGTAGTCGATGCCCAGCTGGGAATACACCCACACCACATTGTCCTGGCCCTGTTCGGCAAAACGCTTCATTTCCGACTGCTGGCGCTGATACAGCATGCCCACTACCAGCAGGGCAGCCACCAGCAGGATGCCCAGCAGCCAGACCTGATTGCGAACCGGCGTCTTGCGCGAAAACAAAGTCACAGGCGATGTCCGATACGGGGTTTATTCAACGCGGATGCGGTTAACCTGCCACACACAGCGGGAATAGATTTCCTTGGTGCGCAGTTCCGGCTTCTTGTCGAAGGGGTACATCACGAACAGCGGGCCCTTGTCGCGTACGGTCAGCACCTTGCCGTTGACCTTGCGAGCCAGGATCACGTCGTATTTTTCCAGATCAGCCAGCGGAATTTCAGCAGCGTAATCATTCAGCGCCACCACATACAGCTTGCTGCCCTTGCTGCCGGCTGCCTTGAGCACATCGCGGAACAGCGGCCCTTCAAAAGTCTGCTCTTCTTTATACCACGGGGTGGGCACTGTCATTTTTACCTGCGGTAGCTTGTCCAGCATGGCTGCGTCAAATTGCGCATCCGCACCGCTGTTCTTTTCCGAGATCAGGCCGGTAATGGTGACGATGGGGTGACCGGTGGTCTTGTCCAGCGCCAGTGCGTGGGTGGATTGCAGCGCCAGCAGGGAAGCCAGCATCAGTGCGTAGCGGATCTTTGCCATGGGCATCTTCCTTGGAGTTTAAACAGCTTTAATGACAAATCACGGAAAAAGGCTGCTTTGGTGTTAGGCATTCTACAAGCTGTCAATGAAAAAGCCATCTTTGATGCCAGGGACATCGCATGTCGGGATCTCTGCCCGGTAAAGCACCTTTTCCTTCAATTGCTTAGCGCAGGCCTGGTTTGCTGCGGCCTTTCGTGCGTCAGGCTGTCGGACAGGATTTTGCATAAGAAAAAACAATTCAGATTAAAAAATAAACATATTTTCGGTATTTACCGGCCTTCCCTAGACTGCAGTGGTCAGCCAGCGCAGCCATGTGGTGCCACAGGCTGCCTGACCTGCCGCAATACGTGGCCATGTACAGCGCCCGCTGCGGCACTGCCTGAACAGGCAGGCCCCCACGCCACCCTCGTTTGCGGTGTTCGGGGGCATTTCACAGGGAAGGGAAGTGACGATGGTGATGGAAAAAACCGATACGCTGGTGATTGGCGCGGGCCAGGCCGGCATTGCCCTTAGCGAACACCTGAGCAAGCTGGATGTGCCGCATCTGGTGCTGGAGCGCCAACGCATTGCCGAGCGCTGGCGCTCGGAACGCTGGGATTCGCTGGTATGCAACGGCCCGGCCTGGCACGACCGCTTTCCCGGCCTGGATTTTGATGATGTCGCGCCGGATGCCTTTGCCGGCAAGGAGCGGGTGGCGGACTATCTGGAAGCCTACGCCCGCAAATTCCACGCCCCTATCCGCACCGGCGTGGAAGTGCTCAAGGTGGTGCGCAATGACGGACGCCCGGGCTTTACCGTGGAAACCTCGGCCGGGGTGATAGAAGCCAATCGGGTGGTGGCTGCCACCGGCCCCTTCCAGCAGCCGCTGATTCCGCAACTTATCCCGGCTGACAGCCCGGTGAAGCAAATGCACTCGGCCGCATACCGCAACCCGCAGCAATTGCCGCCCGGCGCGGTACTGGTGGTGGGATCGGGTTCGTCCGGTGTGCAGATTGCCGACGAGCTGCAGCGCGCAGGCCGCCAGGTGTATCTGTCGGTCGGCCCGCACGACAGGCCGCCGCGCCGCTACCGCGAACGGGACTTCTGCTGGTGGCTGGGGGTGCTGGGGGAGTGGGATGCCCAGAAAGTGAAGCCGGGGCGTGAGCACGTCACCATTGCGGTGAGCGGCGCACGTGGCGGACACACCGTGGATTTTCGCCGGCTGGCCGAGCAGGGCATCACCTTGCTGGGCATGACCCGCTCTTGCGAAAACGGCGTAATGCAGTTTCAGCCGGACCTGGCGGAAAACATTGCCCGTGGCGATGAAAACTACCTGGGGCTGCTGGACGCTGCCGATGCCTATATTGCGCAGAACGGGCTGGACCTGCCGCCAGAGCCGCAAGCGCGACAACTGCCGCCGGACCCGGCCTGCGTGCGGGAACCCATCCTGTCGCTGGACCTGGCTGCCAGCGGAGTTGGCACCGTGATCTGGGCTACCGGTTTTGCCGTGGATTACCGCTGGTTGCAAGTGAATGCCTTTGACGAAAAGGGCAAGCCCAGCCATCAGCGTGGCATTTCCAGCGAGCCGGGCGTGTATTTCCTGGGCCTGCCCTGGCTGTCGCGGCGTGGCTCCAGCTTTATCTGGGGGGTATGGCATGACGCCAAGTTCATTGCCGACCACATTGCCACCCAGCGCAAATACCAGGCCTATCACGCCAGTACTCCCGCCACCGCAGCGCCGGTGCGTGAAAAGGTTTGAATTACAGGCAGGCGACTTCCAAAACGGCGGCGGCATGACCGCCACCCCACACACAGCAATGAGGTGAAACATGGTTCACAAACGCATTCGTCCGTTCAATACCCGCGATACCTACCCGGAACAAAAGCTGGACAACGACCTGTGCCAGGCCGTGGTGGCGGGCAATATGGTGTTCTTGCGCGGCCAGATCGGTCAGGACCTGGATACCCGCGAGTCGGTCGGCATCGGCGATGTCACCGCCCAGGCGGAAAAGGCAATGGCCAATGTGAAGATGCTGCTGGAGGAATCCGGCAGCCATCTGGACCACGTATGCAAGATCGTCATCTACCTGGTGGATACTCGCTATCGCGAGGCGGTGTACCAGGTTGTGGGGCGCTGGCTCAAGGGGGTGTATCCGGTGTCCACCGGGCTGGTGATTTCCGCCCTGGCACGGCCTGAATGGCTGGTGGAAATCGACATCACCGCGGTGATTCCGGAAGGCTATCAGCCATGACTTTTTCCATCGCCGCACGTTGTCCGCAAACCGGCATGCTGGGGGTGGCGGCGGCTTCATCCAGCATCGCCGTGGCCAGCCGCTGCTGTCATGTGGCAGCAGGGGTGGGCGCGGTGATGAGCCAGAATGTCACCAACCCGGCCCTGGGGCCCAGGGCGCTGGCCTTGATGGCAACAGGGGAGCGTGGCCGCAGCCTGTGCCAGGCGCTGGCACTGGCGGATGGCAATCTGGCCTGGCGTCAGCTGCTGCTGGTGCCGGCACAGGGGGAAATTGCCACCTTCAGCGGTCAGCATGCGCTGGGTGTGTTTGCCACGGCGCAGGGGGAACACTGCGCTGCCGGTGGCAATATCCTGGCCGATGCCAGCTTGCCCGCGCGCATGGTGGAGGCTTTCGAGCAAAGTTGCGGCCATCTGGCCGACCGCCTGCTGGCTGCCATGCAGGCAGCCGTGGATGCCGGGGGGGAAGTTGGCCCCATCCATGCTGCCGGACTCAAGCTGGTGTGGACGCAAAGCTGGCCGGTGGTCGACCTGCGGGTGGACTGGAGCGATGGTGAGCCGGTAACCGAGCTGCAGCAGCTGTGGCAGCGTTATCAGCCGCAAATGCAGGACTACATCACCCGCGCCGAAGCGCCGGATCAGGCCCCCAGCTACGGCGTGCCGGGGGTGTAGCGCAAGCTGCAGAAGACAGTGCCGCCCTGCTTGCAGCAGAGGCGGCATGTGGTCTTATTTCACTGATACATCAATGCCTTCACCCAGGTATCTGGCGGCCAGCGCCTTCACCTTGCCGCTGGCTTGCAGGCGGGCAATGGCGGCGTCCAGTTTCTTGCGCAGTTCCACGTCGTCCTTGCGCAGACCAAAGGCAATGCCGCTGCCCAGAATCTTGTCGTCATGCACGGCGCCGACAAACTGGAAGTCCTTGCCATCCGGGCGGGTGAGGAAGCCTTTCTGCCCCGCCGGGGCCATCACCAGCGTGGCATCCAGCCGGCCGGTCGCCATATCGGCGTAAACCTGGTTCTGGTCCTGATAGGACACCACGCGCACCCCGGCAGATTCCCAGTGGCTGCGGGCATAGGTTTCCTGGATCGACCCTTGCAACACGCCCATGCTCTTGCCTTGCAGCTTGTCCGCTGCGGTGGTGATGCCACTGCCTTTGCGGGCGATCACCATGCTGGGTACCCGGTAGATGATGCTGGTGAAGGCAATGCTCTTGCGACGCTGCTCGGTGGCATTCATGGCGGAGTTGATGGCGTCGAATTTCTTGCCTTGCAGTGCCGGAATCAGCCCGTCAAAGGCATTTTCCACCCAGCTGCATTTGAGATGGGCTTCGGCACAGACAGCCTTGCCCAGTTCCACATCCAGCCCTTGCAACTCGCCGCTGGCGGATTTGTATTCAAACGGCGGGTATTGCGCCTCGATACCGTAACGCAGGGTGGATTCCGCCATGGCCGGCAGGGCAAAGCTGCCGGCTGCCAGGATGGCCGTCATCATCAGGGTGTGCTGTTTCATCTGTTTTCCTTTGATTGTTGGTGGCATGCAGTCTGTCACTCAGCCCTGTGCCGGGCTGTTGGCGTTGCTGGTTGATGTATTCACAAACGGCGGTGTTGCAGGGCGGGCAGGCGTGCTCGCCACGCGGCTTGCCCGGACAGGTCAAGCCGGGCCAGCGCCATGCCTTCGCCTTCTTCATGGCAGGCCAGCACCTGTCCCCATGGGTCGACAATCATGCTGTGGCCATAGGTTTCCTTGCCGCCGGGGTGGCGACCGCACTGGGCAGGGGCAATGACGAAGGCCAGGTTTTCCACTGCCCGTGTGCGCAGCAGCAAGTCCCAGTGCGCCTGGCCTGTGGTCCGGGTGAAGGCGGCGGGGGCGCTGATCAGGCCCGGTGCCGGTGGCTGGCGATACAGTTCGGGAAAGCGCAGGTCGTAGCACACTGACAGCCGCAGGCTGCCCCATGGCGTGTCGGCGCTGATGGGCTGGTCTCCGGCCTGCATGGTGTCTGCCTCGGCATAGTATTCGTCGCCATGCCGGAAACCGAACAGATGCATCTTGTCATAGCGCGCCGTGCATTGGCCGTCGGGGGAGAACAGCAGGCTGCTGTTGTGAAAATGTGCGGCATCGCCACTTTGCAGTGGCAGGGTGCCGGCCAGCAGCCAGATGCCATGTTGGCGGGCCAGGCTGGCCATCTGCGCTTGCAGCGGGCCATTGTCAAACGCCTCGGCCAGCGGCAGTCGTGCCCGCTCGTCGGCCGGCATCAGGTAGAAATATTCGGGCAGCGCCACGAAACGGGCAGCAGCCTGTGCCGCCTCTCCGACCAATTGTGCCGCCCGCGCCAGATTGTGTTGCAAATCGTCACCCGAGCACATCTGGATGGCGGCGGCCAGTAGTGTGTCTGCCATCATGCTGCTCCGATTTCGCACAGCCGGGCGGCACCGGCCAGCAAGGTGGCATCATCCTTGGCAAACGACAGGCGGATCACGCGCTGGTCGGTGCCGTCGCGGTAGAAGGCCGATACCGGAATGGTGGCTACGCCGTGGCGGGTGATCAGCCCTTGGACGAATTCGCTGTCGCTCTCATCCGACAGATGAGCAAAACTGGCCAGCATGAAAAAGCTGCCCTGGCTGGGGAGCAGTTGCAAGGGGCTGTCAGCCAGCGCAGCGCACAGCAGATCGCGCTTGCGCTGGTAAAAGGCGGACAGGCCGAGGTAGTGTTCCGGCTCGGCCAGGATGCGGGCCAGCGCGTGTTGCATCGGGGTGTCGGCGGCAAACATGGCGAACTGGTGCACCTTGCGGATTTCCTCCATCAGGGCCTGTGGTGCCAGGCAGCAGCCCACCCGCCAGCCGGTGACGTGGTAAGTCTTGCCAAAGGAAGTCACCACCACCGAGCGGGCCGCCAGTGCCGGGTATCGGCTCATGCTGTGGTGCAATGCGCCGTCAAACACCACGTGCTCGTACACCTCATCCGACAGGATCACGATATCGCTGCCTTCGGTCAGCGCTTGCAGCCGTGCAGCATCAGCGGCTGACAGCGTGGTGCCGGTGGGGTTGTGCGGAGTGTTCAGGATCAGCATGCGGGTGCGCGGGCTGATGCGTGCGGCAACTTCGTCCCAGGGAATGGAAAAGTGGGGCGCGGCCAGTTTGATCACCACCGGTGTGGCGCCTTGCAGTTCAATCATCGGGATATAGCTGTCAAAGGCCGGTTCGAACACGATGACCTCGTCCCCGGCATGTACCAGCGCATTGACTGCGCAGAACAAGGCTTCGCTGGCGCTGGCCATGATGGTGACTTCGTGCTCGCTGTCATAACGACAGCCATACAGGGCTTCGGTCTTGGCGCTGATGGCCTCGCGTAAGGCGGGCAGGCCGGTCATCGGCGCGTACTGGTTGTGCCCGGCCTGCATGGCTTCGCTGGCGTAGCGCAGCAATGCTTCACTACAGGGGAAATTGGGTGCGCCCTGTGACAGGTTGATGGCCTGGTGCTGTGCGGCAAGCTGGCCGATCACGCTGAAAATGGTGGTGCCGACATGCGGCAGGCGCGAGCGGGCTGTGACGGGTGAATGCAGCATGGTGTTGGACCGGTGATGGTGGGGTGACGCTATTCAACGGCTTTGTCCGCCATGACACAAACGATTAATCGGCATGTTATAAATGAGAAAAACTCAGTCATGGATACCGGACATGCCCAGAAAAACCTTGCCCTTGTATGCCTTGTCGGTATTCGAGGTGGCTGCGCGCCACCAAAGCTTCACCCATGCGGCCAATGAGTTGTTCATCACCCAGGGCGCGGTCAGCAAGCAGATTGCCCAACTGGAAGACAGCCTGGGTTATCCGCTGTTTCACCGCTATGCGCGCAGCTTGCGCCTGACGGCACAGGGCAGTTTGCTGCTGGGCTATGTGCAGCGTGGTTTCAAGGTGATTTCCCAAGGTGTGGATGCAGCCGCCAGCCTTGCCGCACCCTTGTGCATCAAGGCTCCCAGCTGTGTAGTGCGCTGGTTGCTGCCGGTGCTGCAGCAGTTTGCGCGCGAGGCACCGGAATGGCCGGTGCAACTGGCTGGCGTGCATGAGCATGCAGTCAGCTTTGCCCGCGAGGATGTTGATCTGGCCATTGTCTACAAGCCACAAAAAGCCATTGCGGGGAATGAGACACTGCTGCTGGTCGAGCAGCTTACCCCGGTGATTGCCCCGCAATTGCTGGCCAAAACCGGCCAGCTGCTGCAGCAGGTGGCGGACTTGCAGCACTATCCTCTGCTCCATCCCTCGCACGACCGGCGCGACTGGCGGCAATGGCTGGCCAGCCGCGGCGCAGCGACGCTGGAATATCGTGGCGGCACCGTGTTCGACACGCTGGATCAGGCGATGAATGCTGCCTTGCAAGGCTATGGCGTGACGCTGGGGGATGTGAGCCTGTTGCGGCAGGAGCTGGCAGAGGGGCTGCTGCTGGCACCATATGGCCCGCCGTGGAGCAGTGGCTACGCCTATGCACTGGCGCTGCGGCCTGATGAAAAACGCCCCGGTGTGCTGGCGCTGCACGCTTTCCTGCTGGATCAGATGAGGACTGCGCCCATGCCGGACAGCATAGTGGGTTAGGGAGGGCGGTAAAAAAGCCAGTTCTGCGAATTGCGACTTCTCTTGGTCAGCTGCATTTACTCTGTTCCTAAAGTAACTCTTTCTGACCAGCTAATTGTCAGAAGTGAAAGCAGGTGAGTACTTTAACGGAGAACTGAAGCCAAGAATGAGTGTGGTTGGATCGGTGTGATGGATGGCCAACTACTGGACAAAGTCTTTTCGCGTTCGCAATCGTTTCAGAAATAGTCGACCTGAATCCGATCATGCTTTCGACTTCATGTTGGGTGCGGTATTTGATTGCATGATTTATCGTTAGTGGCTAACAAACCGCTATGTCATGAAAATGATGTTTAATATCTAGTAGTGTGATTTTCTATGGGTAATCGATGAAAAATTCAGCGGCAGCATTGGCATGGCCTGCAGTCACTGTGCCGGTACGGATGTAATCTGCTTGCAATGGCATCTCAACCATATTTCCAAAGACAGATCCCATGGAATAACTGTTATTTGTTCCAAAATTTATAATTTTATTGCTGGATATCAATCTTAATCTAATTGAAACTCCTTGAGCGGAAGGAGCTCCAAGTTCAGTGGTGGGAGATAGGGTAAGTAAGTCACTTGTGTTGCTGCGGTTGTTGATGTCAATAAAATAAATTCTTGGTTTTGCTTCTGCGGTACAATTATTCAGTCGTATGCTGAATTGAGTTCCACCTTGTAATGACGGTGAGTTGATAGAAGGGAAGTCTGTGGTGCTAAAATAGCCCATCCTCACCTGAATTGAAGGAGTTTCAATTTCACAAATATTTTGAACTTGTACATTGCCCAGATCCAAGGTGTATTTGTCGCCAAAGTCACCAGTCGCATTGCATGACCTGGATACAATGCCAGCACTGTCGATTGCATCAATGATGAAATTTGTCGCTGCACCAGGTGTGCTGCTCACTATTCCACCTGATGTGTTGCCTGTCAAAATCAATTCTTGTATTGTGGAAAGTTGGATGCTGCCAGTTCCTACGGCGCTTGTTTTAGCGGCTTCTTCTGCTAGTATAATTGGCGTAGCATTGCGCAATAGTATTCCATCGGGAGTGCTGGATGAGCTATATCTCCAGCGTAGTCCAATTCCTGGGATATTGGTTGCTACTGTATGATAATCTGCCAAATCACCACCAACTCCGCCACTAATCCAACTACCCTTTATTCTGACAATATCTGGCCCTCCGGGTTTTCCAGTATAAACGCCAAAGACGGTAATGCCGCGAGCAGCTAGGACGGTTCCGGTTGGGATGCTGTTGGAGATTTGGATTTTGCTGTTTCCTCCATATATACTCCATGGGCCACCAAGAGTATTGTCAAAATAACATTCGCTTGCTGTGGCTTCAGCAAATGAATAATTTGATATAAATAAAAAAACACAAATGAAAAATTTATATTTTTTCATATTCATAAAAAAATGTTGGGGTTGTGCCATTTGTACGGTATTGATTTAATGATGGTTGTACTGTCTGTGATAAGCAACTATCTATTTAATATGGCTGATGCCGTCAAAGCTGGGGTGGATAATCAATGGAAGTGCGAAGCCAATACTATTGGCTTCGCACTATAGTTGCAGAATATTATCTAAGTTCAATCTTTGATTATTCCCCGGTTGATACCCACCAGGCTAAGGCGTGCAGCATCGCCAAAAAACTGAACTCCTTCTATGCTGCCTTTGTTGATGCCAACCGCACCACCGTAAGTCTGATAGTTCGTGTATTTAACCACTCCATAGACCTGAGACTGTACTATCCTGCCGATGGTCTCGTTTAGTCCAACCAATCCCCCAATATTGCTATTTGACCCGGATGAAACATTTGAGTATGAGTAAGAGTTGCTAGCCAAGGCCTTATTCAAGCCAATCAACCCGCCTGTTGAGCTAGAGCTGCCACCTGAAACAGTTCCGTAAGAGTTACTGAAAGAGACAGTTCCTTCCATCCGGGTGCCGCTATTCAATCCGACCAAGCCACCAACATTACTAGATGAACCACCCACGACATTATTTTCAGCTGTTACGCCTGTGACTGTACCTGTATTGGTGCCAATTGCTCCACCAATATTGGTATTTGTACTAGCAGAGACTTTTGATATCGCCCCTGTTGGTGTCATCATTTTTACAAGTGAGTTTAGAACGTTACCGTCATTGTTGCTTCCTATCAAGCCACCTACACTAGTGTTACTGCCACCAATTACCGTGCCGGCAGCTATGGCATCGGTAACATCACCCATATTGTTTATGCCAATCAGACCACCAGTTTCTCGCCCATTACTATTGTTAACTGTTGAATTGGCGGCAACATTGATAATAGTACCGGCAAGATTGGTACCGATGAGCCCACCTGCTACGGAAGATGCTCCCCCATTAACCACGCTATCAGAACGAGAGTTCAGTACATCGCCAGTGCTCAAGTAGCCAATAAGCCCACCCACATTGGCAGCATATGAACTATTTGAATAGCAATAATTAGCACCAACGTTACCTGTATTGCTAGAGTCACTAACAATGCCTCCAGCATTTATACCAACTAGGCCACCGCTATTAGGTGAGTAGTTGACGTTGACATTTCCCTTGTTTTGAGAGTATTGAATTCTACCTTGGAGGTTAATGCCAACTAATCCACCTGCACCATTGCCAGAATTTGCATTATTATTCATGCCACCATTAACAGTGCCTGTATTGAGGGAGTTAAGTATAGTACCACGGCTATTTTCTCCTGTGATGCCACCAACTCCGAGTGTGTTGGAATTGCTGGATACAGTTCCCGTAAAGGTACCACCATCAATGGTCCCACTATTAATGCCAACTAAACCACCGAGAGTATTTACTTGGCTGGAGGAGCTTGAGACAGTAGTATTGCTGCTACTATTGATCAGAGATCCGCGGTTATAACCAATAAGTGAGCCAATTGCCGCGGGCACATTGGATGTGGTATTTGAAATACTACTGGCCGTGAGGTTTATATTCTTCAAAGTACCATCGTTTGTTGCAATCAAACCAGCATTTGGGCCCGCGGCAGTGATCGCAAGTCTTGTTATTGTATGCCCAAAGCCGTCTATGACACCTTTAAATGATGCATATGGATTGCTCCCACTTGCAATGGATTCAAATTTTTTGTTTGCACCGTCTATGTTACTTCCTATTACATAGAGACCATATAGATTACTATTTATACGTTGAAGTTGATCAAATGTTTGAATAACGTTATATGATTTTTTATTGAGAGAGAATCCTGCATTGGCGCCTGCTAGTGTGATAGCTTTTCCTTTGGCTAATACGTAATTTCCAGATCCTGTGTTGAGTGCTAGGCTAGAATTTATGCCTGTTGAGGAAATGTTATCGTTAATCAATATGTCATTCTGCGCATTTAACTCTAGTTTATTTTTACTAGACCATGCTACAGGGCCGTTCACTGCCAGGTCACCATTCCCGTTGGTGATGGAGAAATTAGAAAATGCCAAGCCACGAGACAAGGTGTCAGATGCAATATAACTATCAGAGTATGGAACACTATTTCCACGAGTGGCAATTTCAAAGTCATCTGCTTTGATCGAGACTAATCCTGTATTTCCATTGTCAGCTGTTGTATTAAAAAGCGTACCCAGGCCAATGCGTGCATGCTTGCCGCTAATGTTGATTGAACCTCCATCACCAATATTTTGTCCTTGAGCGCTTGCACTTACTTGTCCATTTATATCAACGCGGTCTTTAGGTCCTGCATCCAAGACAATTCTGCCTGACATATAATTGAGTGTGTTTGCTTCTATTGTGCCGCTGTTGTTAACTACTGTTTTCATCAAATTCGAACTGTCACGTGCAGTAAGGATAACCTGACCACCATTGGCGCTTATTTTATTGCTGTTTTGCACCAGCGCATCCATGATTGCACTATCAACTTTCACATTAATTAGCCTTGCATCATCAATACTGAGTGTAAATGCATTACCTGCAGCTAATGCGGTACTCCCATTTGATGTGTTGATTGTTCCTGTGTTTTTGACTTGATTTGCAAGAAGAATGACGTAGCCATTGGTACTATTAATAGTCCCTTGGTTGAGAATGATTGATCTGGAAATTCCAGAGAATTTGTAATTTCCACCATTAAAATCGGTATCAGTTATATTCTGTGTCGATGCAAGCAAACCACCTACATTGACTTGGGATCCATTTCCAAATAAGACTCCATTTGGATTGATGATGAAGACCTTTCCATTGCCAGACAGTTGGCCTAGTATGACTGTTCCTTCAAGTCCAAGGACGCGATTCAATGCAATCGAGTTTTGATTTGGTTGATTAAATTGCACTTTCTCATCTGCTTTAATCCCAAATTTGTCCCAATTAATAATAATTTTGTCAGTGCTTTGGTTAACAGAAATTTGCTTTCCATTATCGAAAACCTGAATATTCCCAGTTCCTGACACAATATTTCCACCGGTTGGTAATGCAAAAGCAGTCGGTATGGAAATCGCGCTGATGACTGAAGCCAAATGAAGTTGAGAACGACTGATACTTCCTGTTTTCCTACAAGCCTTTGCATTTTCACTGCAGGCAACCCAACACCCTTTATGTGTATTCCAGATACGGCTGAAGATTGTGTTCATAATGGAATCCTTAGTGCGGTTATTTTGGTTAGGTATCAATATTTCGTTTTAAAAATTGCATTGCACTTGATGAATCGATAATAAGTTCCGACTATAGATTCGATATTCTTCTTTCTTGTGGATTTTAATATATCAAAATATATAGTTAGCCTGAATCCAGGCTGATGGTGCTTTCTGTGTGTTGACAGAATTTCCAGGCGAAATCGGTAATGCGGCGGTTATTTTGAGTGAGCCTTCTTTGTTTGCAAATGTTAATGCTGTTCCGATTGCAGCTCTACGGATAAGAGGATTAGCTTCTCCCCATCCATTTTTGCTTGCACGCGTCTGTCCATAGTCATAAAACAATGAAGTTTGAATTTTTGGTTTTATTAAATGCCGTATCTCAACACTGCCGACAAAGCCTACATCACCTGCGGCATCATTGGCTGAATATGCACGAACTGAATAAACACCACCTAAACCAATTTTCTCAGCAGAAATCATATTTTTATCAGACCCTTGCATATTAATTTGTCCGAGTATGCTGGTTCTGCTTGTTATCCACTTTTCGTGGCTGCCATTAATTGCTAATTTACTAAAACCGCCTTGTATTCTTGTCGATTTTTGGTAATAGTTTTCCCACGTTGGGCTTAGCACCGTAATGCGACCAATGCTGTAACTTGCCGTGAAATTACTTAAGGATATATCGGAAAGTACATTTGCTACGCTGGTGGAGAATAATGTGGTAATAATTTTAGATTTCTTTTTGTTTGTGTCTTGATCAACACCAGTCATGTCATTGAATAATCTTTCTTCATATCTAATTTCCAATTCGGCATATCTATCATTTTGCGATATGATGGGTTGCTGTAGATAGACTCCGGTTGAGTTAACATAGCCATGTATTCCCAATGCTTCCATGGCCCCACCTATTGAATATTGCATTTTGGAATAGTTTATTCCAATTTTGGAGTCCCCAATATTTGTCGGTACTAAGTAATTTATTCTCCGATACAAATTCTCAGGGTTGCTTGTCAGTGCTTTTATATTTATCTGGTCGCCAATATTTAACGGATTATTGAGCGTCAAGTCACCTATAGCTCTGTAGCGACCTGTACTTTTGTCACCTAGATTGTCTGAGCTAACATTTGCGCTTAGGTATTTTGTATTCTCTATGCTTACGGTTAAATCGGCTTGGCCACTTTCTGCTCCTGGCTCTAATGTGGATGTTGCGTGTATCCCAGCTATTTTATTTAATCTAATCAAGGAGCTTTCCAGATTTTTAGTTTGTATTACTTCATTTTTTTTAATAGAGCGCATTGTGTTTGATACGACAAATTTTTTAAGCTTGGATTGATTTTCATATTTTATTTCGCCATACCTTCCTTCTTTAATTTCTATGGTTAATACCCCATCTTTAATTTCTTGAGGAGGAATATAAGCATGCGAAAATGTATAATTTTTTTTGTGATAAAAATCTTCAACTTTCTGAGCGATATTTTTTAATTCTTTAAGAGAGTACTCTTTGTTAATGTCATTTTTGATAAGAGTGTGTAATTCATCCTGGCTGAAAGTATTATTTCCCCTGAATACTATTTTTGTTATGAGTACTTTTATATTGCTTTCCGTGGGATGATTTGTCTTGTTTTTATCGTTGTTTATATCAAGTTGCAACGGCGCATGTTTGAGTTGATTGTCTATTCTGTTTTGTTGATCAATTTCTCGAATCAACTGACCTCCGGAGGGTGCCGCTAGCACGCTGCCAAGGCATGAGTACATGCCAATCCCCATAGTGAGTAAGTGTAATTTTTTTGGTTTAAAGTGGTTATTCATTTCTTTTGGAATTTATTCATCTATTATTTCATTTATGTATATTTATTTTAAAGATCAATGCACTATATCGTTGCTATTTAGTACCGGTGACATGTTTCAGATATGTGGTTGAATTTTAAGCCATTTTCCTTTGATTTCGTTTCCAATGTATATTTAATAGTACATTGTGCATCTGGCTGATTTCCCCATTTAACTAGTAATATCCCACTTTGATTTATAGCTTTTACTAGTACCCGGCTTCCCTGGCTAACAATACCAATGTCTTTCCCAGTTTCATCTAATATACTTGCAGCATATGGAAGTGGGTCTCCATTTTCTAAAGTACTACTAATTATCGTGCTGTAAGATGGTTGTGTTTTGTACTCCAGATGCATAATTGCACCTGCGCGCGGCGTTACAACAGTATTGTTGTCTTGTACTAATTCTACGTTTACCGGCATATTCTTGGTTACAAGACTAATTTTATTAGTGTGATATGGGGTAAGATTACTAATGACGGTATAACCGTTTCTATCGATCGGAGCTTTTGAAATACCTACAGCTGCGCCTTCTCCATTTGGAACATGAACTAGTGCAACCGTTTCTCCTGTCGCTTGTGATAGCGTTATCCCATTTGAGTGCATAATTAAGGCACCTGCCGCTGTTGCTGAGTAATGTTGATATCCAGGTCCGCTGCTCATGCCCGCAGAAATGGCAGCTTTGGGAAGCAGATATCCAAGTCGGATACCCCCATTTAACGATCTGCTATTTGTTGAATTTCCATATGCGGTATAGGATGCATTGTCATCATTATTGAATCTCCCTGATATGCTTGTGTTCCATTGAGAATTTCCGCTTCCTTCGTATGAAGCAAAGCTATTAATAGATGATCTGTCATTCTCTTTCCCAAATGGAATGCTGATATTTAAACTGATACTATTTTTTAATGATGATGTATTTTTGTAAAATTCTTTACTTCTTTGGAATGCAAGTGAGAAATTTATATTTTTCCAAGCATCGCTGTACCCTGCGGATATATTTGCTACTTTTTCATTTGACCCCCAAAATTCCAATATCGAACCATTTAAATATATGGATTTGGATTTTATGCTTTGATTAATATTCACTTCAATGCGTTGCTTTTGGCTTAATGGTTGCCTGTTTGTACTAATATCATCCCGGCCCATCAATCTTATCGCATTGCTTAAAGTTAAATACTTATCTGAAGAATATCTATATGAGGCAATTGAAATATTTGTTCCGTTTTCAGGTAGGGATTTGCTAAATGCAATGCGTATACTATTGCCAAACTTGGATTCTTCATTATGTGGTTTATATATTGACCTTGTTATATCAACCGAAATTGTTCCAAGTCTCAAATTTAGCGCACTCCCTACGAGTAGGCTTGAGTAAGTTTTTGAATAAATCAGGCCCGTATATCCGGTCCAGTTTCCACTGAATCCATGTCTTAACACACCTTGAAATATATTTGGATTGTATGTGATTGAATTAAGATGTACTTTCCCTAGTGCTATATTGTATCTGTCTTGACCAGCACGTAATAATTCAGGTGAATATGAATAAGGAACAATAAAGCTGCGCTGAAGACCATTTGCTTCAGTTGTGACTACTTTCAAATCGCCACCATCGGTTTGGGCCTGGATGTCGTCTATCTCAAATGGCCCCGGTGCAACTGTAGTTTCATAGATGAGTTGTTCCTTCTGATAAACGGACACCTTTGCATTGCCAGTTGTAATTCCGTGAATTATTGGTGCGTAGCTTTGCGCGATATCTTCCAGCATTCGGTCATCGCTATATAGTTGCATACCCTTAAATGGAATGCTGTCAAATAAGTTATCATTTGTATTGGTCTCGCCAAATATTATTTGTGATTTTAGTGTTGTGCTGTCTGTTTGTAGATAGGTATTATTTGTATTGTATTTTGCTTTTGAACTTTCCTGATTGTTCCAATTCAGTGATCCTGAATGTCTTAGTCTCCATCTTTGATAATTTGCACTGCTGTTTATTCCTAAGTACGCAGTTTTAGAAGTATTGGTCTGAAAAAAGTTGCTGTTATAATTAATCAGCAATCCATTGTTGCCTTGTTGCCATGTTGATGGGTCAGCATATGTGCCTATTCTAGGATTGTTTAAAAATATTTCTGGAATAACTAATGTTATTTTTTGCGCACTTTGATCTATATCAATTATGCTTCCCGGTATATTTTTCAGAATATCATAACAATGATCTTCTTCCTTGGATTGTATTGATTCATTATTTAAATTTAACCGTTGATTTATTTTTTTGAAGTTGATTCCAAATTCGGTTAGCTGCTCTTTGCGGATGCAAATTTGCTTTGCCAAATCTTTATTGTCATTTATTGTTATTTCATTTAGACCCTTGAAAGTGTCATTGATATAAGTTTCAAATCTATATTTTCCCGCTATTAACTTTGAACTTTTATTAAATTTGCTGATGTCTATGATGGGCGTGTTGGAGTCTTGATATAAAAAAGCTGGATCAAATTCAATATCGTTGCTCTTTGTGTCCGGCACATTAGGTGAATCACTTGTTGCGGACTTCAGCGTTTCTGCCGTTGATAACGGACTTGTCATATGCAGGGCGATATATGTTGCAAATAGTGTTTTAAAGTTTTTTTGTTTAATTGTTTCATTATTATTAAATGATTTTTTTAATTTGATTTTATTTGTCATTTTTCTCCTCTCGTTATATTTGTATTACGGTATTTCATTTATTTCTACGTTCTCGGTGGTAATTCCCCCAAAGTCATTGACGGCCTTGTAGTCGATTCTTAATGGCGCGCTAATATTTTTCTCTTCTAGTTCAAATTTTTCTCTTGAAAATGGTGCAACCATGTCTGGCTTTACTTCTGTCGATATATTTTTATTTGATATTTTAATATTTATTAATGACACAAAAAAAGGGCTAGTATTTTTTACGTCTAAATAGTATTTATTCTTTTCATGCAAGATCCTCCAGTCTAATTTTTTTATTCCATCGTTAGCAGCTGTAGGGAGTGATTCTGGTCTGAAGAAAAGCTTTATCCGGCTTCTGTATGTAAACTGGAGTGTGTTGTTTTCACTATTCTTTGGCGGTATTTCTAAAATATTCAACCAAAAAATTGATTCCCTATCTTCCGGCAATTTTTCTCCGGTGTATATTATTCTTAATATTTGCCTTTTGTTTCCATCTATTCTAAATATTGGTGGTGATAGTACAAATGGGACTTGTATGTTTGTCGGTGATTTTTCTATGTTTCCTTTGTCTATCCATGTTTGTACTAGAGATGGTACTGTCCCTTTGTTATTGATCTCAATGCTCGTTTCCTGTTCGTTTGATTGAAAAATAATTCTGGTGCCTTTCATTACAATTGCAGCATGTGTTTGCTGTATGAGTACCAATATAGTTACCAATACGCTTAATACGGTATATTTAATTTTGAAATTTGATGTCATATGCTTTTTATTTAAAAAAGCTTCGCTCATTTTTGGGCGAAGCTGTAAGGTTATTTTAGGTTTTTTTATATGCGGCTTGCTTTTTATTGATAAACCAATACATAGTCAATCTGACTAAATATCGAGCCGGGGGTCGGTACAATGCTTGGGTCGACACGTACCAATTTAGCTTGCAAATTTGCTGTTCCAGAACGATTTCCGCTTGGAGATGTTGACATGGAAGGCGTGATATTCACATTAGTGAATCCATTACTTCCTCCTAATCGTATTTTTGCCGCAGCTCCTCCTCCTGAAGGAATGGCAGCTAGCTCAATTCCTACATTACCTGCTGGCAGTGGTCCATTTAGTTTCAGATTGCCTGTTGATTTGTCAATATTTGGATTGTTTGGATTAAATGCTATTGATACTGTATCTTTGTTGCATGATGAAGCATCACCAGAGATCGTGAGTGTGAATGGTACTGGAGTTGATCCAGCGGCTGGCACATCCGAAGGTTGCAGTGAACCAAAATCGACCGTTTTGAATCCTTGTAGCTCTCCATCAATAAGACAAGTACTTGCCCCAATACTTCCAGTAAATGAAATTTGTCCTGAATTTGTTGAAGCTGCACTTGAATGATTAGCCATAACACTTGTTGCGATAATAAGAGATAACTTTGCTATATTTTTCATGGAGAACTCCTTTTTATTGATAACTAGCACTTGGAATTTCAAATGCATTTCGAAGCTATTTGAAATATTTATTACGTATAATCGGAAATATCTTAGTAGTACATAGATTTATCTATTTTTATCGATGATAATTCTATTTGTCAGGAAATATTTATCTAGACTTGGTTGTTTTTATTCATTTTCTTTCGAATATTTGATATTTATCTATATTTGAATGTCATTGATGCTCTGGTGTGGCGTCTGTCGTGGAGGGGCTTTATTACGTTGTGGCAAGCTATTCTTGTATTCTGTATTTCAGTATCTTCGTGTTCACTCACTTTGGTTTTGAGTTTTGACGGGAGAAGTGTCTAACTTAAATACAGATCATCATTTTATGTAGAAAATGGATTGGTTTTATATCTAGAGTGTGAGGCAAGCCTGCTTTGGGGAATCCGGCTATTTAGCACCGTCTACTTAAAATGACTGGTGTAAATGCTTGGGACAATTCGCGACTGATGAAGTAATGGCCGTTAATGAATTTGTGAGTGTACAAAAAGTACTAACAGTGAATGTTCGTGTTGGGCGAGAAGTTTTTTCTGACCTGGTTATTCGATTTTGTGTTGGTTGCTGTGACCGGGTACAACACAAGTATTACTGCTGGTGATGATGCTGTGCACGAGCTGGCTATGATTGCTCACACCAGTCGATCTGATGCTTATATCTATCTTGTGTTCTTGGCTTGTGGGGGGATACGTCTATACAAGGAAGGGTTCAAAGAGGCGCGGGGTAGTTTTATGCAAGCAGCTAAGCTTAATCACTTGCTGTTGAAATCAGGAAAATAGTCTGCATCACACGTTATCGATTGCAGTACGTGCTGTGGTTCGTCATTGTTGACGCAGCCAGATTTTGCCCAGTCGGTTTCTGGATGGTGCTGTGGAGGTGTTGAGGATGCTGCTCAGTCTTGTGTTGCGTATCAGCAGGGGTCTACTTGTGGTTGAGAGAAGTTTCCGTAATGTATTGGACACTCGTTTGGTGTAAACAAAAATCAAAGAGCCCGCCTCCATCAGGGAGCGGGCTCTTTGTTCAACTCATATATGCTTCTGGTCAGAATGGAATGTCGTCGTCCATATCGTCCAGCTTCGGTGCCGGTTTGGCTTCCATGCGGCGCGGGGCGGCCGGTGCGGCTGCCGGGCGGGACTGGGCAGCCGGTTCGCCGTAGGCGTAGTTGTCGTCCATGGACGAGCCGCCTTCGCGCTTGCCGCCTTGCAGGCTCAGTTCGTTCACGCGCACATCCGGCGACAGTTGTTTCTGGCCTTCCTTGTTCTGCCATTCGCGCAGGGTAAGCTGGCCGTACACGGTCACTTGCTGGCCCTTGCTCAGGAAGTTTTTCAGCGATTCGCCGCGCTTGCCCCATACCTGGCAGCTAAACCAGTTGGTGGTCTTGCGCTCGCCAAAGCCGATGTCGCTGGCCACGCGGAAGCTCAGCACCGGTTCGCCGCTCGGGGTGTAGCGCAGTTCGGCGTCTGCCGCCAGGCGTCCGTCAAAAGTGATGCTGTTCATGTGGATCTCCGATTCGATTCGATAATGCTGCGCCGGTCTTGGCCGACGCATGATTGCAGGGTGAGGTGCGTCCTGGCAATGGCCGCACCGTCAGGAATAAGTGGCTTCAACCAGTTGTTTCACGGTGTTTTCGTCCCAGCCTTGCTGGGAGACCTTGAGGTAGGCCACCCGGTCTTCCATCACCACCACCGCTTCGCTAACTCCACTCAGGGCCGATAGCTGCTGTGATAGCTGTTGCGGGTTGCCTTGCCAGTCCTCGCCAATGTGGAACATCACCGAGCGCACTGCCTGTGGTGCCTGCATGCTGAAGGATGCCAGCAGCCAGCTGGCCATCAGCACGCTGGTAAAGCCGAACACACCGGCCGGGCCGTAATGGGTGTACAGCCAGCCGCCAGCGGCAGCACCCATGAACAAGCCAAAAGACTGGGCCGTATTATACACACCGATGGCCGTCCCTTTGGCATCGGCCGGGGCAATTTTTGAAATCAGCGAGGGCAGGGTGGCTTCCAGGATATTGAAGGCGATGAAATACAGGCCCAGCCACATCACGATCTGCCAGAAGCTGTCCAGCGCCAGTGCCATGCCCAGCTGGGCGGCAGTCATGATGGCGATGGCACCGATGAATACCTGCTTGAGCCGGGCTTTTTTCTCGCCGTAGATGATGGCGGGCACCATTAGGATGAAGCCGATGACGGTAACCGGCAGGTACACCTCCCAGTGGTGGGCCTTGTCCAGGCCTGCGGTCTTGATCAGGGCAAACGGAATGGTGACGAACATGGCCATTTGCGCGGCATGCAGCGCGAAAATGCCGTAGTTCAGGCGCAGCAGTTGCGGGTTTTTCAGTACCGCCGGCAGGCGTTTGGTATTGGCTTCGGTATCCGAGTGAAAGCGCGAGATGGCCGGGTCGGGGATGATCAGCCACACCCCCACCAGCGCGGCCAGCGACAGCGCGCCGGTGAGCGCGAAAATGCCGTTGACGCCGATGTACTGCGCCAGCACCGGCCCCAGCACCAGGCTGACGGCAAAGGTGGTGCCGATGCTCATGCCTATCATGGCCATGGCGCGGGTGCGGTTCTCTTCGCGGGTGAGGTCGGCCAAGAGGGCGGTGATGGCGGCGGAGATGGCACCGGAACCCTGGATCACGCGGCCGATGGTGAGGGTGACGATATCGTGCGCGCCGGCGGCCACGAAGCTGCCGATGGCAAACAGCAGCAGTCCGCCGTAGATCACCTTCTTGCGGCCGATGCGGTCGGACAGCATGCCCAGCGGCAGTTGCAGCAGCGCCTGGGTGAGGCCGTAGCTGCCCAGTGCCAGGCCAATCAGGGTGTGGTTGTCGGCCCCGTGCAGGGTTTGCGCGTAAATGGCAAACACCGGCAGGATCAGGAACATGCCCAGCATGCGCAGGGCGTAAATACCAGCCAGCCCTAGGCTGGCGCGCAGTTCAAGCGAATTCATGTGTGTTGTCGTTATCGATTCAGGAGTCAGGCTATCAACGCCGCCAACGGCCAGCGGTTTACCTTGCGGGCCATTGTCATGCGCCGCCTTTTTTGCTGCAGCGCATACTTTGGTGGAGCGGCGGTCGCCAAGTCGGGTATATTATCAGGTTCCCCGACCGACTGAGTAACGCTCTCACACATGGACACCATCCGCATTCGTGGCGCTCGGACGCACAATCTGAAAAACGTCAATCTGGATTTGCCGCGCAACCAGTTGATCGTCATCACCGGCCTGTCCGGTTCCGGCAAGTCCTCTCTGGCTTTTGACACCCTGTATGCCGAGGGCCAGCGCCGCTATGTAGAGAGTCTGTCGGCCTATGCGCGGCAGTTTCTGCAATTGATGGAAAAGCCGGATGTCGACTTGATCGAAGGCCTGTCGCCGGCCATTTCCATTGAACAAAAAGCCACCAGTCACAACCCGCGCTCCACCGTGGGTACTGTCACGGAAATCCACGACTACCTGCGCCTCTTGTTTGCCCGCGTGGGCGAGCCGCACTGCCCGGAACACGGCGTGCCGCTGGCATCGCAAACGGTCAGCCAGATGGTGGACCATGTACTGGCGCTGCCGGAAGAAACCCGGGTGATGATCCTGGCCCCGGTGATTGTTGGTCGCAAGGGTGAAAACCTCGACCTGTTCGACGACCTGCGCGCCCAGGGCTTCATCCGCGTGCGGGTGGATGGCGAAGTCTACGAAATCGACAGCCTGCCCAAGCTGGACAAGAACAAGAAGCACACCATCGAGGTGGTGATCGACCGCCTGAAAGTGCGCGAGGACATGAAGCAACGCCTGGCGGAAAGCTTTGAAACCGCCTTGCGCCATGCCGAAGGCCGCGCCATTGCGGTGGAGATGGATAGCGGCCAGGAACACTGGTTCTCGGCCAAGTTTGCCTGCCCGGTGTGCAGCTACAGTCTGCCGGAACTGGAACCGCGCCTGTTCTCCTTCAACAACCCCATGGGTGCCTGCCCCAAGTGCGATGGCCTGGGCGAAATCACCTTCTTCGACCCCAAGCGCGTGGTGGCCCACCCGGAGCTGACCCTTGCCGCCGGTGCCATCAAGGGCTGGGACAAGCGCAACCAGTTTTACTTCCAGATGCTGCTGGCGCTGGGCGAGCATTACGGCTTTTCGCCCACCGAGCTGGCGTTTGAAGACCTGCCGGAAAAAGTGCGCCATGTGGTACTGCACGGTTCCGGGCGCGACAGCATCGAATTTGTCTACATGTCGGAGAAGGGCACCCGCTTTACCCGCGCCCATCCGTTTGAGGGCATCATCCCCAATCTGGAACGTCGCTACCGCGAAACCGACTCTAGTGCGGTGCGCGAGGAACTGGCCAAGTACCAGAACAACCAGCCCTGCCCGCACTGCCAGGGCTCGCGTCTGCGGCTGGAGGCACGCCACGTGTTCATTGGCGGCCAGACGCTGCACCAGCTTAACCAGCTGCCGCTGAAAGAAACCGCAGCCTTCTTTGCCCAGCTGGAATTCAGCGGTCAGAAGCAGGCGGTGGCGGAGAAGATCGTCAAGGAAATCAGCGAGCGGGTGTCCTTCCTCAATAATGTGGGGCTGGATTACCTCAACCTGTCACGTTCCGCCGATACCCTGTCTGGTGGCGAGGCACAGCGTATCCGCCTGGCCAGCCAGATCGGTTCCGGCCTGACCGGGGTGATGTATGTGCTGGACGAGCCGTCCATCGGCCTGCACCAGCGCGATAACGACCGCCTGCTGGCCACACTGATGCGCCTGCGCGACATCGGCAACAGCGTGATTGTGGTGGAGCACGACGAAGACGCCATCCGCGCTGCCGATTACCTGGTGGACATGGGGCCCGGCGCTGGCGAACACGGTGGTGAGGTGCTGGTGGCCGGTACGCCGGCTGATGTGGCAGCCAATGAAAATTCGGTGACTGGTGCCTTCCTGTCCGGCCGCCGCCGCATCAACTGGCCGGGTGAGCGCCGTGAGGTCAACCCGGAACGGGTGCTGAAGCTGCATGGTGCCACCGGCAATAACCTGAAGAATGTGTCGCTGGAACTGCCGCTGGGCATGCTGGCCTGCATTACCGGCGTGTCCGGTTCCGGCAAGTCCACCCTGATCAACGACACCCTGTACAAGATTGCCGCGCGCGACCTGAACGGCGCCAGCGAAGAACCGGCACCGTACGACAGCATTGAAGGGCTGGAGCTGCTGGACAAGGTGATCAATGTCGACCAGAGCCCGATCGGCCGCACCCCGCGTTCCAACCCGGCCACCTATACCGGCCTGTTCACCCCTATCCGTGAACTGTTTGCCGGGGTGCCGCTGTCGCGTGAACGTGGCTACGGGCCGGGCCGCTTCAGCTTCAACGTCAAGGGCGGCCGCTGCGAAGCCTGCCAGGGCGACGGGGTGATCAAGGTGGAGATGCACTTCCTGCCGGACATCTACGTGCCGTGCGACGTGTGCCACGGCAAGCGCTACAACCGTGAAACGCTGGAAGTGCAGTACAAGGGCAAAAACGTTTACGAAGTGCTGGACATGACGGTGGAACAGGCGCTGGAGTTCTTCAGCGTGGTACCGGCAGTGGCCCGCAAGCTCAAGACGCTGATGGACGTGGGCCTGGGTTATATCCGCCTCGGGCAGAGTGCCACCACGCTGTCCGGTGGCGAAGCGCAGCGGGTGAAGCTGGGGCTGGAACTGTCCAAGCGTGACACCGGCCGCACTTTGTATATTCTGGATGAACCCACCACCGGCCTGCATTTCCACGATATCGACCTGCTGCTGCAAGTGCTGCATCGCCTGCGTGAAAACGGCAACACCGTGGTGGTGATCGAGCACAATCTGGACGTGATCAAGACCGCCGACTGGCTGATCGACCTCGGTCCGGAAGGCGGTGCGGGTGGTGGTCAGATCATTGCCACCGGCACGCCGGAACAGGTGGCGGATAATCCGGTCAGCCATACCGGGCGTTATCTCAAGCCCCTTCTGCAACCGCGCACCTGAGCGCGGCACGCGCAGCGCAGTACCAAGCCGCGGCGGGCAGCCAATGCCATTTTTGCCGGCTGCGGCAAACACCGTAGAATGAGCACGCGCCACTGGCTGGCGCTTCACCCACACCCGATGAGGATGCAATGCTATCGCTTGGCAAGATTGACCATATCCATATCCGTGTCACCGATCTGGCAA
Organism: Aquitalea pelogenes; assembly: GCF_001515305.1. Taxonomy (GTDB): domain Bacteria; phylum Pseudomonadota; class Gammaproteobacteria; order Burkholderiales; family Chromobacteriaceae; genus Aquitalea; species Aquitalea pelogenes. Next base: position 100,668 of record NZ_LNQV01000004.1, on the reverse strand, counting down.
AGGCGCAGGGCTGGTACCAGCGTGTACTGAACCTGGCACCGGACACCCGCTACAAGCACATGCAGAGCGGGCCGCACGGCGTCGTGATGCTGATGAACAGCAATGGTTCGGTGCGTCTGGCCATTTCCCAGGAAGACAAGCCGGTTTGTGAGCCGGGCTCGGTGGCCTTTCTGGTAAGCGGGCAGGATTTCCTGGAGTGGATAGACCAGTTGGCTGGCGAGCGGGTGATCGACCGCGCCGGTCAGACTGTGGCCCGCGACTCGGTGGTGGATCACCAGTTTTTCTGTTCCATCAGTTTTGTCGACCCGTTCGGCAACCCATTCGAGATCGTCAGCTACGACCATACCTGGCTTGCTGGCAAGCTCAAGCTGGCCAGCAAACCGGCCTGACCGGCTGCGTGCTACCGCATTGGCAACCAACCCGCTACGGCGGGTTTTTTCATGCCTGCCGTGCTGAAAAATGCTGTCAAATCAGGAAGGTAGCTCAGGTGCTGCCTGGGTGTCGTCAATAAACGACCCAAAAAGTGCTGCCATTTCAATGGCTTGGGTGGATTGTTGCCATGCTTGTCGCTCATTGCCGACAACCGGCATGGTTTTGGCGGGTGATTTTCAATACAAGTCATTGTTTTTAAATGACAATGCATGGCTGGCATGGTGTTTGCAAAAACAGGCTTGTCTTCCAACCACATTGAAAGAAGCTCATGCATAAGAAATTGCTTGTTGTGGCCATGCTTTCCCTGCCCCCGGCCAGCCTGGGATTGATCAATCTGGTGTTTGCCGCCACGCCCGCGCCGCAGACACAGACAGAGCAGCCAGAGGCTTCGGCACCACAAGGCAATCTGCCTGATGCAGCACCGGAGCAGGGCAGCAGCATGCCGCAGCCCGCCGGACAACAGCAGTAAAGCTGCCACACCGGGTTTGAACCGGTGACGTGACAAGGCCCGCCATTGGCGGGCCTTGTTCGTTTCAATACTGTGGATGAATGCTCTGCGGCAATTGATCAAGTCGACAGCATGTCCTGGGCTGTTCGGGCTGGTTTGCTGCTTGTTGTATGGCGAATGGAGGCAGTACAGCCTTGCACTTGCCAAGCAAAAAGGCCCGCAAAATTGCGGGCCAGCGTTGAACAGGCTCAGCCTGTTTCAGATGGCAAAACCATGCCCGTTAGCGGGTAGGGCGTTGCAATGGAATGGACATTTCATGACGGAACAGATTGTGCGGGTCAACCTTGTTCTTCAGCGCAATCAGCCGGTCAATCAATGCCTCATCCTGGTAGTAAAGATGCAGCCAGTTGGGATCAATCTGGGTTGAGCCATCCTGGACATATTTCATGTCCACATCAGGATAATTGATATAGCAACCCTGGTATGCAGGCAATAGCGGGCGATTACCCGTCGAGGCATGCACGGCATTGTAAATGCGGCGAATCCAGGCTACTTGCACGTCATCCTCTTTCGGGTCAGTCCAGTAGGTCTGATACTGTGCCTTGAGGATGGATTGACGCTGGGGAACTGCCGTATGCCCAGTGCCGTTGGCATTGATCTTGCCGCCATAAGAGTCAATCTGCACCAAGGATTGCGTCATTGCCGTGTCGTCAGGATTGGTCAGGTTTTCAAACAGCGCTTTGCATACCTCATCGCTGAAGTTTTCAATCTGATATTCAGATTTGTATTTGCCACGCTGATTATTACCAGAACCATTGATGCTTTGGGTAACATAAATCCAGTCCATCGCCATGAGCGGGTCTGCCATGCTGAGCGTCATGCCGGCATCGCGGCGTCCCAACGGGTTGATATTGGGAAGCAGGAAGGCATCATGAACCACACCGGGTTTGCCTGCTGCATCATTCATCTTCTGGATGAAGTCATTCAGTGGCTTGTCTCGCTCGCCACCAACCAGACCGTCAATACCAGTGTACTGGATGGCAAGGACAATATTGTCATCACTCTTGATATGATTCAGTTTGAACAGCGTAAACAGGCCGCCATTGCCAATTGCCGGGTCCGGATTATTGGAATTGGCATCATTGTCATGAAACCATTGCCAATAAGCCTGCAGCAGTTTGGTGAAATTTTCCGGGTGCGCCTGGAACCATTTCCAGTCATATTTAAGCGGATACCAGTAAGCTTGTTGTGGAGCGTCAGGCAGTTCTGCGTAGTAATAATTGATGATGATGCCAAAGTTGTTGCCGCCGGCACCGCAGCAGGCAGTAAACAGCATGCGGTCGGTTTCGTCCGCGCTATCGGCGCGCACATGCTTGAATTGCAAGCTTTTACCATCGGCTGCGGCCACCAGGATATCCACACCGCTGACCCAGTCTACCGTCAAGCCATGCAGGCGGGATAGCAGGCCATAGCCACCACCACTGACGTGGCCACCCACACCAACCGAGTAGCAAGAACCACCGGGAATGGTTTTTCCTGCTTGTCTGTATAGTGAAATGTATCCATCCCAGTTTTGATTGCCGGTAGCAATTCGGAACTGATAGCCATGGCCATCCTTGTCATAAGGTGATTTGACCTTGCCTGCGGCATCATGATCCATGCCTTTCATTTCGCCAACGTCAATGATGGCAAGTTTTTCTGCAGTATCCAGACGGTTGGAAACAAAACCCTCATAGCAATGGCCGCCACTGCGTACAGTAATGCGGAAGCCTTGACTCAGGGCTTCATTGGCAGCGGTTTGCACTTCTTCCGGCGTACTGCAGATATAAATGCGCTGGGCACCATCTTCGCTGGTAATCGGCCAGCGCAAATTAAAACCCTTTTGAAGGGCTACGTATGTTTTATTGTTGCTTTCAATCTTGTTCATGATGAATCCAATCAGTTATTAATCAAACAGCAAGGCGGCTCATTGCTGAGAATTTTCTTGCCCTGCGGTATGAATTGTTGAGTCATTGCATTGAATTAGCAATGAGTTATATTGGATTTTTCTTATTAACTGTACTTTAGTTCAGTATCTTCGGCGTATGTCATGTAAATGCATGTGCCTATATTAGAGGCCGAAATTGCCGGTAAATCAGTGCGACTGTGACTGATATTCAATATGTGATGACATGTGAAAATGAATTGAATGGTATCGGCGTGGTTGTGGAAATTGCACTCAATGGAACGTATTGCACTGGATATTCTCTATCGGAATACGCATTTGTATTATTTAATATGTTCAAGGAGTGTTTCGTGAGATTAAAAGACTTTGCATCCATTGTTGTGATCGCCTCAATGCTGGCCGGCTGTGCCAGTGCCAATCTGACTGGCTTTCTGGATTCGTTTCGTCATTCCGGAAGTGGTCAATATACGGATGCCGATCAGGCAATTCCGTTTATTTCAATGCTGTTTGATAATGGAGGTGTGGTAAATATTGATGTGGGTGAACTGCCATTTGTGTATGCCAAACTCAATGAGGATGGCGAGCTGGAGTCGGTTCGTCCGCTTGAGGGCGGGGTCAGGCTGGATGATGGCCAGCTGTTACAGGGCTACCATTCTGACTCCTATGTCATTCGGCGCAGCTACAGCAAAAAAGGCAGTTCAGGAACTGTCGTTATGCCGGACAAGCCCGATGCCCTGGACGCTTGGTTAAGTCCCGACATGCCACCAGCCATTCTGTTTCTGTATCAGCAGGATCAGTCTGGTGGCATCAAGCTGGAAAATGCAGCGCAGTTTCTGAGTGGTGGAGCCAATATGGCTAGCCACCATATACAGGCACTATTGGCCGTGGATCCGTCCATTTATGAACTGGTACCGGGCAGTGACTATCGTCGCTTCTTGCAGCAGATGGCGACGCGTAGCAAGCGTTGCGACAACAAGGGCGACGAACGCAGCCTGGCAACGGTGCCCTGCCTGCCCAATCACCAATTACCGGTGATTTTTGCCATCAAGGCCAAGCGGGTGATTCACCTGAGTCAGGAAATGCTTAATCATGCTTTCGGTGGCAAGGCAGATTTGCCACTCATCCCTGTTGATGCGAGCAAGACCAGCCTGGAAATTGATGCTAACAGGCAGCGCATTACTGCCTTGTTCACGCATTATGAGGATGCACATGAGCAGGACCTCCCCTTGCAGTGGCGCTGCGATCAGGAGCATCACTGCTATCCCAGCGGAATTGCAGCCGACAACGATGAAACATTGGTGTATGCGGTGTTTGCCACCAGCGCCATGCGTTTTGCCCGCTATCTGGATGCCAAAGTGCCTTTCACGCTGAATAGCAGCCCGGCCTTGCTGACCCCGTCTGACCCAGCAGCGCTTGCAGCCCGGCAGCGCCGTGACAAGACCCATTCCAATGCTTGAACCGGTGCCGGGACATGGGGCAGTCCATGACGAGCCTTGCCGCAGTACAACGGATACGTCCTTTTCCTGTTGTGCCCCTGGATTGCTGCTGATTTAGTCATGTAGGGCGTCATCCATCGCCATGCACAAGGCCCGCCATTGGCGGGCCTTGTGCATGGTCATTTCCGCCTGTTACAGCCCGTGCAGGCTGGCCATCTCATCCAGCAAGCGGTGCTGCAATTGCAGCATGGCCGCGCAGGGCTGCTGCTGCTTGATGAAGTCCAGCAGCGGGTCGACTACTTCGCTGCCAAGGCCCGACAGGGCTTCGATGGTGGCGAGGCCGCAGAATGGCACATAGGCTTCGGAGTAGCCGCCTTCGTGCATCAGCACCAGCTTGCCGGCGCAGTGCTGCCCGGCAAAGCTGCGTAGCAGGCTGGTCATCTGGCGGAAGGTGTCACTGTGGGCCAGCATGCGCGCCAGCGGGTCCACCGCATTGGCGTCATAACCGCAGGCGACAATGATCAGCTGCGGCTGATAGCGCTCCAGCGCAGGCAGCACGATACGCTGCATGGCGTACAGATAGGCATCGTGACCACTGCCCGGTAACAGCGGGATATTGATATTGGCTCCCAGCCCGGCCCCTTCACCCCGGTCTTCGCTGCCGTTGTAGCCCGGCGGGAAGCAGCCATCCTGATGAATCGACATGGTGAGGACGTCCGGGCGCTGGTAGTAGATAGCCTGGGTGCCGTTGCCGTGGTGCACGTCCCAGTCCAGCACCGCCACCCGTTCTATGCCGTAGCGCGCCTTGGCCGCTTCGATGGCAACGGCAATATTGGACAGGAAGCAAAAGCCCATGGCGGCATCCGGCAGGCAGTGGTGGCCCGGCGGGCGGGTCAGCACATAGGCATTGGCCACCTCGCCGCGCCACACCGCATCCACCGCGGCGATGGCAAGGCCGGCAGACAGGCAGGCAATGTTGTAGCTGCCCGGCCCGACCGGTGCTTGTGGGCCGAGTTCGCCGCCGCCGGCGTCGCTGATGCGGTTGAATTCATCCAGATAGGCTGCGCCATGTACCCGCAGCAGGTCTTCACGGCTGGCTGGCCCGGCAGTGCATTGGCGCAGCTGACGGCTGATGCCGGCCACATCCAGCAGGTTTTTCAAACGGCGCTTGGTTTCCGGCGATTCGGCATGGCCGGCGGCGGCTGGCGGCTGCACCCAGCCTCCCACCGGCAGTGTCAGTGCATGCAGGCCGGCGCTGTGCCACATGCACAGTTCATCAAAAAAAAGGCGGTAGCGGATGTCATGGCTTCTCCTTGGGTTTCAGGCGTGGGCAGGAATGGAGCGGGGGGCTTGCAGTGCCAGCAACAAGGTCAGCGACAGGGCGGCTACCAGGGTGGCCAGCAGTAGCAAGACATGCAGGCTGCCGCCATTGGCGGCGATCAGCTGACCGGCCAGCGCGGGGCCGATGGCCAGGCCGCCACCGATGACCAGATTGGTGGCATTCATCAGCTTGCCGCTGTGGTCGATGTCGGCCAGCGTGGCCAGGATGAAGGGCAGGATGAAGGTCCAGCTGAACTTGAACAGCAGTGCTGCGGTGGCAAAGCGCGCCAGTGCCGGCTTATGCAGCAACAGCAGCATGGCTGCCATCATCATGGCAAAGCCGGCCAGCAGCAGTCGGGAGCGTGGCAGGCGACGGCCAATCAGCGAGGCGCTGCCGGCACCTGCCACGCCCAGCAAGGTGGCAATGGCGAAGATATTGCCGCTTTGCTGCGGCTCAATGCCGGATTGCACCGCGATCTGGCCGACAAAGGTCCATACCCCGCTCAGGCTGATGTAAAACGCCAGTGTGGCGATGATGCCTAGTGCAGCACGCCCCCGGCGTGGGCTGGAGATGGACACAGTGCTCGCTGGCGTGACTTCCTGCAGGCGCTGGGGAAAACAGCGTGCCAGCGGTGCACACAGTGCCATCAGCAAGGCCAGCCCCACATAACAGGCGGCAATGCCGAAGCGGGCAAACAAGGATGGCATCGCCACCAGCCCTACGGCCCCCAAGGCCAGCTGGCCCATCACCCACAAGCCATAAACGCGGTCGCGGTTGGGCAGGGTGGCGGCAGCGGACAGGCACAGAATCATCAGCGAGCCTCCGGCCAGTGCACTGACAAAACGCAGGCCCAGCAGCAGCGGATAGCTGACGGTAGTAGCCGATAGCAGGTTGGCTGCGATGAATACCAGCACCGCCAGCCAGGCGGCGTTGCGCCAGTTGACGCGCGGCAGCCAGAAAAATGCCGGCAGGGTGGCCAGGCTCATGGCACCCAGTTCGGCGGAGAACAGCTTGCCGATATCCACCGGCCCCAGTTGCAGCTGGCTGGCCAACTGGCTGGCGACGGCGGGGGCCATCATCAGCACGGCAGGGACGATGGCGGCAAAACCGACAATGGCGGCCATGGCCGGACGCGCATGGTGTGCTGGTGAGGCGGGCTTGGCGCTGGATAGCGTGTTCATGGTTTTTCCTCTGTAGCGGGTGATCCGTCGGGCGGATGTTCTTGTCGGCTTGGTCAACTCAGAAAACATGTACCAGACGCAACATGGCCTGGCTGCTGTCAAAGCTGTTGGTGGTGTGGACATTGCGCGCCAGCATCAGCATCAGCTGGTCTTGCTTGCTGAGCCAGTGGCCCAGTTCGACGCCCAGCTGGGTGCTGTTCTGCCGGGTGTCGGACAGCGTCTGTCCATTCAGGCGCAAGGCCCCGCCACGGGTGTGGTACAGCCGTAGCGCGCCGTAGGTATCCGGCGTGAAGTCATAGGAAGCAAAGGCCTGCAGCCGGTACAAGGGCTGCTGTTTCAGGCTGTTGCCGAGATAGTTGTCGTTGTTGCCGTAGAACTGGGCTTCCAGCGAGGCTTCCAGCACCCAGTTTTTGCCTACACCGTGGGTGTAGTTGTAGAGAAAGGTGGCACCCCAGCGGTTTGCTCCGGCGGAAACATCCGGGTGCCTGGCATCGTAGCTGCCTGCCGGCAGGGTGATCAGGGTCAGCAGGCCGCTGTACTCGCGCTTGTCCGGCTGGTTGATGAAGAACAATGTGCCGCCCACTTGCGGGTCGCCGATGCCACTGTCCTGCTGGCTGGTCTGGCTGCCGGGCAGGGTGGCTTTGATGTGAGCGGCCGGGATGATGAACTGCGGCGTGCACAGGGTGCCGCAGAGATCGGAAAACCATAGCTGGCGCCAGGCCAGGGCCTCCACGTTCAGCCGGGCCTGCTGGTCCTTGCCGCTGGCGGAGTGAAAGCTGTCGGCCCAGGTGACGGGCAGGTAGAGCACGCCCAGCGAGGTGCCGACCGGTGCGCTGAAAAAGTCGCGGGCATTGGTATCGGCGGCATGGCCGGGCAGGCTGATCAGCAGCAGGCTGGCTGTCAGTACGGTCAAAACAGGGCGAAACGGGGTCATGGTTTGTTCCTTTGGATGGGTGGGCGAAAAAACCTGGACGCAGCTGTCCCTGCCCGCCATGGCGGACCATGGCAGCTTCGGTAGCTTCAGGGACGTAGGGGTGGAATCAGCAGGCTGGAAAGATCAGCCGAATGGCGCTTGCTGGTGCAAGAGATGGGCGATGCCTGCCTTGCCCTTGATGCCCAGCTTGGCGTAGATGGCGCGAATGTGATGGCGTACGGTATGCGGCGACATGCCCAGCCTGCGTGCGATGTCCTTGTAGGTGAGTCCTTCGCCGAACAGGCGGGCGACATCGGTTTCGCGGCTGGAAAGCTGCTCCATCGCGCAGCGGTAGCGCGCGGTCAGCAGGTAGAGGTCGCTGATGCGGCGCGCCTCGATATTGAGCCTGTCACCGTCATGTCCTTGCGGTGACAGGCCGGCGGGCAAGGCCGGGCCAGTCCAGTGTGGCCACTCGGTCAGCAGCAGGTCGACAAAGCCGGGCTCGGCACAGTGCAGGGTGCCGTGCTGGTCGCACACTGCCATGGCCAGCCGCGGCCCACTCATGGTTTCGCGCAGCGCCTGCAGGGTGCGGATCTGGTTGACGGCTACGCTGGAGGCCAGGTGCGGCATCAGGCAGGACAGCAACAGGCAGTCGGCGGCAGTAAAGCGTGGTGCGCCGTGGCGACGGTACAGCGCCAGATGGTCGCTCAGCTGGGTGACCGGGTCGATGTGAATCACGCACAGCAATTCACCAATGTCGTGGCGCTGGCCCAGCCATTGCAGTTGCGGCGGTGCATCGTCGCCCTGCATGTCCACCACCACGGCCAGGCCTGGCCGGGCATGCACGCGCGTCACGGTGACATCGTGCTGGCGGATGGATTTCCAGTCGTCGATGTAGTGGTCCGGCAGGCCAAACAGAAAGGAACTGTGCTCATGCGGGCCATCCGCCGCCTGGGCGGCGCGGCCCCACCAGGCCTTGTCGAAGTGCAGTTGCGGGCGCAGGCACTCCAGCACGGTGTGGTGAAAGCGCTCCAGCGACTCCTCGCGCGCCAGGCGATAAATCTCCAGCAAGATGGCGCTGAACATGGCCAGATCGGGCTGATGGTCTGATGGCTGCTGCATGTTGTTCTCCTCTGTATGGCGTGCGGTGGCTGCGTGGCCTGCCGTCTGTCCTGCAGGGCGGCTGACAAAATGGCAAAGCGTCCCTGTGGCAAGGCGCGCCGACGCAGGCAGTACAGGCAGTACGGCAAGGCGGAGCAACGCAGCGGCAGGGTTTTTGTCAGTCGCTCTTATTGTGGAGCCAGTGTCATGCAGCTATCAGGCGCTGACCATCCTGCAAATGAGGGATGGGCTAGCGTCGGCGGAAAATCCGGGCGCTTGCCATGAAAAATCCGCCATTTTTGCCAATTCTGGATAGACAAAATGCAACAAATCGACAGCCGGGGATCAGTTGGCCGGGATTTCGTCCCACAAGTGGGTAATAAAGCCGGCCACCAGCGGCGAGCTGTCGCCCTCGCGGGTGGCAATGCCCATGGCCAGATACGCGCCCTCGTCGGTCAGCGGGATATAGCGCACGCCCGGCAGCTGCACACAGTTCAGCGGCGAGGGCAGGATGGCGATGCCAAGGCCGGCCGCCACCAGCCCCACCTGGGTGGTGGCCTCGCCCGCTTCCTGGGTGATGCGCGGCTCGAAGCCCCTGGCCTCGCACAGCTGGCGGATGACCGTATGCAGGCCGGTACCGGCACTGCGCGGATAGCTGATCATGCCTTCGTCGCGCAATTGCCCCAGCGACAGGCTGGGCTCACCTGCCAGCGGGTGGTTGCTGTTGATCACCACCAGCAACGGGTCGCGCCGCAGCTCCTGTACCACTATCCAGTCTGCCGGAGACAGGCCGTTGAAACGCACGAAGCCGACATCGATATCCTGCTGCTGCAAGGCGGAAAACTGGTCGGTGGTGAACATTTCGCGCAAGGTCAGCCGTACTGCCGGGTAGTGCTGGCGATAGGCATGCAGCGCGGCGGGCAGGATGGGGGTAAGCGGCAGGGAGGAGGTAAAGCCGATGCGCAGCTCGCCCACCTCACCGCGCGCGGCGCGTCTGGCCTGTTCGGCGGCCTCTTCGGTATCGGCCAGAATGCGCCTGGCGCGTTGCAGAAATTGCTGACCGGCGGCGGTGAGTTCCACCTTGCGCTTTTCCCGCAGAAACAAGGCCACGCCCAGCTCGGCTTCCAGTGCCTGGATTTGCTGGGACAAGGGCGGCTGGGCGATGTGCAGGCGCTCGGCAGCGCGGGTGAAGTGCAGCTCTTCGGCAACGGTGACGAAGTAACGCAGGTGGCGCAGTTCCATATTGATACTTTTAAAGTATTAATAATTGAATAAAGATATATTGGACTGCTGTTTTGTCAAGGACTAAGCTCGAATCCTGTATCACTGCTACCGGTTTCATCATGCCTCCCGATTCTGCTTCCTGTGCTGCTACGCTACATGCAGGCCCTGCTGCCTCACAGGAGAACACCATTTCCCCCAGCGCCCGCCTGCAAGCCGGTTCGCCCGCCTTTCGTGCCACTGCACGTGCCATGTTTGTCGGCGGCTTTTGCACCTTTTCCATGCTGTACAGCATGCAGCCGCTGATGCCGATGTTTGCGCAAGACTTCGCCCTGAGCCCGGCTGCCGCCAGCAGTGTGCTGTCGGTGCCCACTACCGGCCTTGCGCTGGCGCTGATTCCTGCCAGCTTTCTGGCGGACAAGGTGGGGCGCAAGCCGGTGATGAATATCGCACTGAGCCTGGCTGCACTGCTGATGTTGCTGGCGGCTTTTGCGCCCGGCTTTCAGCAGTTTCTCTACCTGCGTGCCATTTTCGGTGTGGTGCTGGCGGGCTTGCCTGCCGTGGCCATGGCCTATCTGAGCGAAGAAGTGGAGCCCTTGTCACTGGGCCATTCCATCGGCTTGTATATCGCCGGTAATGCGCTGGGTGGCATGAGCGGGCGCTTTCTGGCCGCGGTGATTGCCGACCACTTTGGCTGGCGTGCCGCAGTACTGTCACTGGCGGTGCTGGGGATTGCCGGTGCCATCGAGTTCTGGCGCAGCCTGCCGGATTCGCGCCACTTCAAGCCGGTGCCGCTGAACCTGGCCGAGCTGCGGCGCGATGTGGGCAGCCATTTTGCCGACGGCGGCCTGCCCTGGTTGTTCCTGTCCGCCTTCCTGTTCATGGGCTGCTTTGTCAGCCTGTACAACTACCTGGGTTTCCGCTTGCTGGCCGCACCGTTCAACCTGAGCCACAGCGTGCTGGGTTTTGTGTTCTCGCTGTACATGGTGGGTATCTGGGCCTCGGCTTGGGTAGGGCGCATGGCCGACCGCTTTGGCCGCCGCAACATGCTGTGGCTGATGGTGGTGCTGATGGCCGCCGGGCTGGTGTGCACGCTGGCAGATTCGCTGTGGCTGATGGTGCCGGGCATTGCCTTGTTTACCTTCGGCTTCTTTGGTGGCCATTCGGTGGCCAGCAGTTGGATTGGCCGTCGTGCGCAACGCGGCAAGGCGCTGGCCTCGGCGTTTTACCTCACCGCCTATTATCTGGGTTCCAGTGTGGTGGGTTCCTTCTCCGGCCTGCTGTGGGGCATGGGCAAATGGAATGGTGTAGCGGCGATGATTGCGCTGGGCTTGCTGGCCCTGCTGCTGATTGCCTTGCGGCTGCGCAAGCTGGAGCCGCTGGCGGTGTAAGTTGTCTGACTATTAAAAATGAAAACGCGTGGACAGTGGCCACGGCGTTTTGTTTTGCTGCACTAAAACAGAGCAGGTACTTAGCACTCCACCACGTTGACCGGTACTTCAATCACATTGATGGCCAGACCGCCACGGGCGGTTTCCTTGTACTTGGTGCTCATGTCGCGGCCGGTGTCACGCATGGTCTTGATCACGCGGTCCAGCGACACGCAGTGCTGACCATCGCCACGCAAGGCCATGCGCGCGGCATTGATGGCCTTGACCGAGGCCATGGCGTTGCGCTCGATGCACGGCACTTGCACCAGGCCGCCCACCGGGTCGCAGGTCAGGCCCAGATTGTGTTCCATGCCGATTTCCGCCGCATTTTCCACTTGTTCCGGCGTGCCGCCCATCACCTCGGCCAGCGCACCGGCCGCCATGGAGCAGGCCGAGCCCACTTCACCCTGGCAGCCTACTTCGGCACCGGAGATGGAGGCATTGAGCTTGAACAGGATGCCGATGGCACCGGCGGTCAGCAGGTAGCGCACGATGCCGTCTTCGCTGGCGCCCGGTACAAAGCGGGCGTAGTAATGCATTACCGCCGGGATGATGCCGGCGGCACCATTGGTGGGGGCAGTGACCACGCGGCCACCGGCGGCGTTTTCTTCATTCACCGCCAGCGCATACAGATTCACCCAGTCCATCACCGTCAGCGGGTCGCGCAGCGCGGCTTCCGGCGCAGCCAGCAGCTTCTGGTACATGTCGGCGGCGCGGCGTTTTACCTTCATGCCACCGGGCAGGGTGCCTTCGCGCTGGCAGCCGCGTTTGACACAAGCTTGCATCACGCCCCAGATGGTGAGCAGGTCACGGCGTACTTCTTCCTCGCTGCGCCAGGCCAGTTCGTTTTCCAGCATGATCTGGCTGATGCTCTTGCCTTGTTCCTTGCACAGTGCCAGCAGCTCGGCGGCGGTATTGAACTGGTGTTTGAGCTCGGTGACGCCCGGCGGAGTAAAACCGGCCTCGATGGCGGCTTCATCCACCACAAAGCCACCGCCCACCGAATAGTAGGCGCGCTTGGACAGGCTGTTGCCGTCTGCGTCGAAGGCTTCAAAAATCATGCCGTTGGGGTGGTAGGGCAGGGTTTTGCGCTTGTGCAGGATCAGGTCGTCCGGCTCGTTGAAGGCTATGGCGTGCTCGCCCAGCAGCTTCAACTGTTTTTCCCGGCGGATGGTGGCCAGGATGTCCGGCACGGCGTCGGTATCCACCATGTCGGGCAGTTCGCCCGCCAGGCCCAGCAGCACGGCGGTATCCGAGCCGTGGCCCTTGCCGGTGGCTCCCAGCGAGCCATACATCTCGCTGCGTACGCGGCGGGTGGCCGTCAGCAGGCCGTCTTTTTCCAGCCGGGCGACAAACTGGCGCGCGGCACGCATCGGGCCAACCGTGTGGGAGCTGGACGGGCCGATACCAATCTTGAACAGGTCAAAAACACTGATTGCCATGATGCTCTCTTGTCTGATGCAGGCAGCCTGCCGTGCAGGCCGCCGGTGTTGCGGGTGGGGGACTGCCTGGTTGCGGATGCAGGCCCGTGTGTCGTGTGTCAGCGTGTCATGCTTTGTGCAGGCTGACTGTTCTGCTTCCGGCCATCAGGCGTCGTGAAGCGTCAAGTCCGGTAACCGGGTGGGGGTTGGCGAGCGGGCGCGGGTCTGCTGGTGCCGGGCGGTGGCTGACGGCCGGGGCTTGCCCCTTGAATTTAGCCGGACAGCCTGCGCGCAGGCATGGCGCAGTCTTCGCCCCCTCTGTCCTTTTGCCTGAGAGATTGTGGTCGGCAGGCGACCTTCCTTCGGCGAGACCGCAGGGCAGCAAACAGGCCCGGGTCTTCTCTCCAGAGAGCCAGATGATGGTGCAGTTCTTTTGCCTGAGAGTTTCTGGGGCGATACCCCTTCGGCGTCACCTCCGGGGTGATCTCTCCTGCGCCATCCATTACGGCTGGCTGGCACTGTAGATAAGCCGGGAATGGCTGTCAACGCCAATATTGGTGCGGGTTTTGATGTGCGGTTGCAGCATGCGGGGGCCAATGAAAAAAGCCGCCTGCAGGAGCAAGGCGGCCAAGGCGGGTACGCGGGAAAATCAGTGTGCGACGGTAAAGCGCTGGCGGCTGTGGCGCGGCGTTTCCACCTCGTCGGCAATGGCTACGGCAAGGTCGGCCACGCTGATGCCGGCGGGGGCTTCACCATCCATCAGCAGTGCATCGCCACCCAGGCGGTACTGACCGCTGCGCTCGCCCGGAGCCAGCAGGGCCGGTGGCGACAGGAATACCCAGTCCAGCACGGTTTCCTGTTGCAAGTCTGCCAGTGCCTGGCGGGCGCCTTCGGCACCTTCCTTGTATTCGGCGGGGAAGTGCGGGGTGTCGATCAGTTGCACGCCCGGTGCCACGTACAGGCTGCCGGCACCGCCCACTTCCAGAAAACGTTTCACCCCTGTCTGTTTCACGCCGGCCACAATGGCGGCATGACCCTTGAGGAAGAGGGCACGGATGTCGGCCTTGTCCCAGCCGGGATTGAAGGTGCTGATCACCATATCGTGTCCGGCAACGGCCTGGGCAATGGCGGCGGCATCGTAGGCATCGGCCTTGACGGCTGTCAGTTGCGGGTGGGCGGGCAGGCGTTCCGGGCGGCTGACAATGGCGGAAACCTGATGCTGGCGGGCCAGCAGTTCTTGCAGTACGGCAGAGCCGACAAAGCCGGTGGCACCAATCAGAGCGATTTTCATTTTGCATTCCTTTGAGTGGATAGTGAATTAATCGCAGTGTAATGACTTGCCGTCCTGCTGATAATCAGCTGATACTGGCATTAATAACTTAGCCAAACTTAATAATATGGATATCTTGCGCCGTATGGCAGTGTTTGCCACCGTGGTGGAGCAAGGCTCGATGGTGGCGGCGGCACGTGCGCTGGGCATGACGCCATCAGCAGTCAGCCAGCACATCAGCAAGCTGGAGTCGGAACATGGCGTGTCCTTGCTGCACCGGACCACGCGCAGCCTGACCCTGACCGAAGCCGGCAGCCTGTTTTATCAGGGCTGTGCCGACATGCTGGCCGCTGCGCGCCTGGCCGAGCAGCGCCTGAACGAAATGCGTGACGCCCCGGTGGGCGAATTGCGCCTGTCCGCACCCACCGGCTTTGCCGGGCCCATGCTCACCGAGGCGCTGGCCCCCTTGCTGGCGGCTCATCCGCGCCTGAGCCTGAAGCTGTTCTTTCATGACGAAATGATCGATCTGGTACAGCACCGCATCGACCTTGCCTTGCGTGCCGGGGATCTGAAGGATTCCTCGCTGGTGGCGCGCCATCTGGCGGACTGGGAGAGCGTGTTGTGCGCGGCACCGTCTTATCTCGCGCGTCATCCGGCTATCACCACGCCCCAGCAACTGGAACAGCACCAATGGGTGATGCTGGACCATGAGCGCAGTCACACCTGGCTGACCATGGAAAATGCAGCTGGCGAGGTAGAGCGGCCAATGGTGGAGCGGCGGGTGAGCAGCAATAACATTCTGGCGGCGCGGCAGTTTGTGCTGGCCGGCATGGGCCTGTCGATACAGCCGGAGCCCGAAGTGCGGCAGGAACTGGCCGATGGGCGCTTGCTGCGCGTGTTGCCGCAATGGCGCTTGCCTGCCCTGGGGATCTTCGTGGTGACGCCACGGCGCGATGCCCAGCCGGCTAAAGTGCGCTATGCCATCGAAGCCTTGCGCCAGCGCATGCAGCAAAAACCGGGAGCGGCGACATGAGCAGGGCGGGCCTGACGGTGCTGCAGGACAGGCTGGCGCAACGCGATTGCCTGTTGCTGGACGGTGCGCTGGCCACCGAGCTGGAGGCGCGCGGTTTTGATCTGGCCGACCCGCTGTGGTCGGCACGCGTATTGCTGGAAGCGCCACAGGCTATCGCCCGGCTGCATCTGGACTATCTGCAGGCCGGGGCCGACATCATCACCACCTCCAGCTACCAGGCGAGTTTTGAGGGCTTTGCCCGGCGTGGGCTGGACCGGCTGCAAGCGGCCCGGCTGATGCAGCTGTCGGTGAATCTGGCCTTGCAGGCGCGCCAACGCTTCATGGCCGGCCAGCCAGAAGAGGCGACAGCGCCGCTGGTGGCAGCGTCGGTCGGGCCTTACGGGGCCATGCTGGCGGATGGTTCGGAATACCGGGGGGATTATGGCCTGAGCGTGGCGCAGCTGATGGACTTTCACCGTCCACGGCTGGCTGTGCTGGCCGCCAGTGGTGCCGACTTGCTGGCCTGCGAAACCATTCCCTGTCTGCAGGAGGCCGAAGCGCTGGCGCGCTTGCTGCAGCAGGAATTTCCCGCCACGCCCGCCTGGATCAGCTTCAGTTGCCGTGATGCAGAACATGTATGGCAGGGCGAGCGGCTGGCCGACTGCATGGCCATGCTGGACGCCGTACCGCAAGTGGTGGCACTGGGGGTGAACTGTACCGATCCATTGCTGCTGGAGGCACTGTTGGCGCAAGCGGCCAGCGTAACTTCCAGGCCCTTGCTCGCCTACCCCAACTCCGGCGAGCACTGGGATACGGAACGGCACTGCTGGCAGGGTAGCGCCAGTGTGGCGGGTTTTGTTGCACTGGCGCAGCGCTGGCGTGCTGCCGGGGCGCGGCTGATTGGTGGCTGCTGCCGTACCGGCCCCGCGCATATTGCCGCCTTGCGTGCCAGCTTTGTCGCCAATGACGGTTAAACAAAAAGCCGGTCAATGACCGGCTTCAGGCAGCTGACAAAGTGATTCAGATCTTGCGGGTACAGGGCTGGTTTTCCATGTCGGTGAGGATATCCATCACCTGGCTGGACGCATCTTCCATGCGGCGCAGTGCCTGCTGTGCCTTGGCAAACTCGTGGGCGTGGAAGGCGTTGAGCGCTTCCTTGCCGAAGTTGTGCACATTGGCGTGCGGCGCTTCCAGCTGGGTGTAGTTGCTGTTGCCCTTGCATTCCTGTGCGCCGCGGCCTTCGTAATACCACTTGCCCAGACGGCAATGCTGGTGGGACGACACCTTGTCGGCATGCAGGTCGTGATAGCCGATGAAGGCCTTGTAGATATCCAGCTTGAACACGATGTGATCCAGCTTCACCACTTCCATGAAGCTGGTGTTGGTGCCCTGGGCAATTACCCGTGCCATCTGTTCGCTGACATCCACCATGCTGCGGATGGCATTGGCGGTTTCAATGCCGGTTTCACGGTAACCCGCTACCTGTGCGGCCGCTTCGGTCACTTGTTGCTTGGTGCTGTGCGAGGCGCTTTCCACATCGCCCACCAGGCTGGAAATTTCATTGGTGGCATTGGCCGTGCGCTCGGCCAGCTTGCGCACTTCGTCGGCCACCACGGCAAAGCCGCGGCCTTGTTCACCGGCACGGGCGGCTTCGATGGCGGCGTTCAATGCCAGCAGATTGGTCTGGTCGGCCACGTCCTTGATCAGCTGCACGAACTGGCGGATCTGCCCGGTCTTGCTGTTGAGTGAGTCCATGGATTCAGCGGTTTTCTGCTGTGCCTGGGCAATCTCATCAAAGCTGTGTGCCAGGGTGTCCACTGCGCCACGGGTGCCGTGCAGGGTGGTGACCGCATCGGCGGCGGCACCAAAATTGCTTTCCATCAGGGTGGCGAGGTCGGCAAACGAGGTGCGGATGCTGGCGAGGCTGCTGCAAAAATCACCAAAGGGTTCGATATAGCTGTCATTGCGCTGGCTGGTCAGTTGCAATTTGGACAGCTGCTGCTCGGCTTGCTGACGGGCTTGTTCACTTTCCTGCAGGCGGGTTTGATTGAGGCGTGCTTCCTGTTCCAGCTGTGCGACTTGTTGCTCTAATTCCTGGATACGTCTGTTCTTTGCTGCACCAAACATTAAAGTCTCCGGCTACCGTTGGGTTGTTCTCTTTGATTGAAGCTGTTGTTTTGATTTTTAATGACTTTACTGCGCTTCGGCATGTCGCGGGGAAGTATTTGCACTGACAAGTGCCTGGGCCTTGTTAATTGAAAAGCCAGCTTTTAACTGCATGGTATTTTCTCTGCGCTCTGGTTTAAATAGCCGCGGGACAAACTTTGTCCCCTGTTTGCTCCACATCAAGCCGATTGTTCGGTTTTGGCCGGCTCGCTGGGTTTTCAGCTGTTTTTGTGATTACTGTCAGTGTTTTCCTATTGCATTTTTTTGCTAAGTAAACCGTTTTTTCTTGCTTAGTTTTCCTCGGGCTGCTTGCTAGATTGGTGTCCAGCAAACAAACCCACCAATAACGGAAAACACCATGACACAAGCCAAGACCAAGACGGTTCGCCTCTCCCTGATCGCCGCTTCCCTTGCCCTGTTCGGCAGCCTTGCCCATGCCGGTGATGCAGTCACCATCGCCTACCAGACCGGCATCGACCCTACCAAGATTCCGCAAGCTGACGGTACTTATGAAAAGGCCACCGGCACCCAGATCAACTGGCGCAAATTTGAAAGCGGTTCGGAAGTGATTGCTGCCGTGGCCTCGGGCGACGTGGTGATCGGCAACCTGGGCTCCAGTCCGCTGGCCGCTGCCGCCAGCCGTGGTCTGCCCATTGTCACTTTCCTGGTGGCCGATGAAATCGGTGACGCCGAGGCACTGGTGGTGCGCAATGGCAGCAAGATTGCCAAGCCGCAGGACCTGATCGGCAAGAAAGTGGCCGTACCTTATGTGTCCACCACCCACTACAGCCTGCTGGCCTCGCTCAAGCACTGGAATGTGGATGCCAGCAAGGTGAATGTGCTGAACCTGCGCCCCAGCGAAATCACTGCTGCCTGGCAGCGTGGCGACATTGATGCCGCCTACGTATGGGACCCGGCACTGGGCAAGATCAAGGCTAACGGCAAGGTGCTGACCAGCTCGGCACAGGTCTCCAAGTGGGGTGCCCCGACTTACGATATCTGGATCGTGCGCAAGGACTTTGCCGATGCCCATCCGGAATTCGTCAACAAGTTTGCCAAGGTATCGCTGGATGCCATCGCCGGCTATGTGGCCAACCCCAAGGCCTTTATCGCCAACAAGGACAATATCGACAAGATCAGCCGTCTGACCGGCGCTGCGCCGGCTGACGTGGTGCTGGGCTTGCAGGGCAACCGCTTCCTCACCCAGAAGGACCAGATTGCCCTGCTGCAAAAGCCTTTCGTGCAGGCCGTAGCCAATACCGCAGCCTTCCTGAAATCGCAGGGCAAGGTGGACAGCCTGCAGGCTGATTACAGCCCCTATGTCAGCAACCAATTTGTGAAGGCAGCGAAATAATCATGGCCATCCTCTCCGCCAACAAGGTGAGCGTGCGCTATCCCGGTCAGGACCGGCCCGCCTTGTCCGAAGTGTCGCTGGATATCGGTCCGGATGACCTGACCGTGGCACTGGGGCCGTCCGGCTGCGGCAAGACCACCTTGCTGAACCTGTTTGCTGGATTTGTCCAGCCGGATGGCGGCGAGGTGCGCTTTGGTGAAGCCCGGGTGACCGGGCCGGGTGCGGACCGCGCGTGGTGTTTCAGCACGACGCCTTGCTGCCCTGGCTTTCCGTGCGCGACAACGTGGCGTTTGGCTTGCGTCTGCAAGGCGTGGCCAAGGCCGAACGGCTGGCGCGGGCCGACGAGGTGCTGCGCCTGGTCGACCTGCCGGAGTCCGGCAGTCGCTACAGCTGGCAGCTGTCCGGCGGCCAGCGTCAGCGCGTGGGGATTGCCCGCGCACTGGCCAGCCACTCGCAGGTATTGCTGATGGACGAACCCTTCGGCGCACTGGATGCCTTTACCCGCGAGCAAATGCAGGAGCTGCTGCTCAAGGTGTGGCAGCAGGCGCGGCGACGCATTTTCCTGATCACCCACGATATCGAAGAGGCGCTGTTTCTTGCCACTGAACTGGTGCTGATGTCGCCTGGGCCGGGCCGCATTGTGGAAACCCTGCGCCCGGGCTTCAGCCAGCGTTACCGCGCCGGTGAATCGGCGCGGGCCATCAAGTCCGATCCGGCCTTCATCGCGCTGCGCGAGCAATTGCTGGCCACCTTGTTCGACCATCGCCGTCAGGCCGAGGAGATTGCCGCATGAATGCACTGGAACAGACACTGGAACAAAAACTGGCTGATGTTGCCGTCAGCAAAACCGTACCGGACGAACTGCCGGCCACCAGCCCGCGCGCTGGTAGCTCCCGCTGGCGGCAATACCGTCGCGGCTGGCTCAGCCTGATCAGCCTGCTGGCAGTGCTGGGCGGCTGGTGGGGGCTGTCGCACAGCGGCATTGTGCCGCCGCTGTTTCTGCCGGCACCCGAAGCGGTGGTGACCAAGCTGATCACCGTCAGCACCCAGGGTTTCATGGATGCCACCTTGTGGCAGCACCTGGCAGCCAGCCTGCAGCGCATCGTGCTGGCCTTGCTGGCTGCGGTGTTGCTGGGCATCCCGCTGGGTGTGCTGATGGGCGTCAGCCCGGTGGCGCGTGGCTTGCTGGACCCGCTGATTGAAGCCTATCGCCCGGTGCCGCCGCTGGCTTATCTGCCGCTGATTGTCATCTGGTTCGGCATTGGCGAATTGTCCAAGGTGCTGCTGATTTTCCTGGCGGTACTGGCACCGGTCATCATTGCCACCAGTCATGGCGTGGCGCAGGTCAGCCGTAACCGCCTGCGTGCCGCGCAGACGCTGGGTGCCAGCCGCAGCCAGTTGCTGTGGTTTGTCATCCTGCCCGAGGCCTTGCCGGAAATCCTCACCGGCATCCGCATCGGCCTGGGTACTGGCTGGTCCACCCTGGTGGCGGCCGAACTGGTGGCGGCCACCCGCGGGCTGGGTTTCATGGTGCAGTCGGCAGCGCAGTTCCTGGTGACCGATGTGGTGATTCTGGGCATCGCGGTGATTGCGGTGATTGCCTTTGCGCTGGAGCTGGGCTTGCGCCTGTTGCAGCGGCGACTGGCACCCTGGCATGGCCAGCTGGATTGAAGATTTCATGGTCGCTGCCTGTGGCGGCGGCCAGAACCGAATGATGCAAGGAATAGAAGATGAGTCTGACTCTTACCCGTTTGTCCCCGGCGCTGGGCGCGATTGTTGAAGGCGTGGATCTGGCGCAGCCGCTCACTGACAGCCTGCAACAGGAGATTCAGCAGGCCCTGCTGCAACACCAGGTGCTGTTCTTCCGTAATCAGGACATCAGCCCGCGCCAGCAGCGCGACTTTGCCGCCCGCTTTGGCGATCTGCACACCCACCCCATCTACCCGCAACACCCGGATGCACCGCAGGTGATGATTCTGGACACCGACGCCTTCGACCTGAAGGACAATGCCATCTGGCACACTGATGTCACCTTCATCGAAACACCGCCGGCCGCTGCGGTGCTGGCGGCGCGCTTGCTGCCGGAGTTCGGCGGTGACACGCTGTGGGCCAGCAGCTTTGCCGCCTGGGATGCGCTGTCCGACCGGCTGAAAACCTTGCTGGAAGGGCTGACTGCCACCCATGACTTCACCAAGACCTTCCCGCTCAAGCGCTTTGGCCTGACCCCGGCCGACCGGGAAAAATGGGAACAGACGCGGCGCGACAATCCGCCGCTGAGCCACCCGGTGGTGCGCACCCATCCGGTGAGCGGTCGCAAGGGCCTGTTCGTCAATGGCGGTTTCACCACCGAAATCAACGAGTTGCCGGAAGAAGAGGGCGCTGCCTTGCTAGCCTTCCTGCTTGCCCATCAGGCGCGGCCGGAATTCACCATCCGCTGGCGCTGGCAGGCCGGGGATGTGGCGTTCTGGGATAACCGCTCTACCAGTCATTATGCGGTGGACGATTACCGTCCCAACCGTCGCATCATGCACCGGGCCACCATTCTGGGTGACAAACCCTTCTGATCAGACTCTGGTCTTTTCTGTCGGAAAACAAAAAAGCCACCCCTTGGGGTGCTTTTGCATGGTGCGTTGCGCAAGGCTTATTCAACAAAGCGCATCTTGAACAGACGGCCCTTGATCTTGCTGACCGACAGGCGTTCAAAAGCCTGCTGGGCGATGTCGCGCTGCAGGGCAACAAAGCTGGCACCTTCCAGCACGTTGATCTTCCCCACATGACTGCCGGCAATGCCGCCGTCACCAGTGAGCGCGCCCAGGATGTCACCCGGGCGCAGCTTGTCACGTTTGCCGCCGGCAATTTCCAGCGTCACCATGGCCGGAATCAGCTGGCCGCCCGGCGCCGGGGTCAGTTCGTCCACTTCGGCCCAGGTGAGCGGGGCCTTCTGGTAGTCCTCGATCTGCACCAGGCGGCGGGCATCGCTTTCGCAGGTCAGCGTCATGGCCAGGCCATGCAACTCGCCACGGCCGGTTCGGCCAATGCGGTGGATGTGCACTTCCGGGTCGTGGCTCACGTCCACATTGATCACCAGGTCCAGTTCCTTGATGTCCAGCCCGCGAGCGCCACGTCGGTGGCTACCAGCACCGTGGTGCTCTTGTTGGCAAAGCGCAGCAGGATCTGGTCGCGGTCGCGCTGTTCCAGATCGCCATACAGCGCCAGCGCGGAGAAGCCACGGGCCTGCAAATCCTTCACCAGCTCCTTGCAGCGTTCCTTGGTATTGCAGAAGGCCAGCGCGGAAGCCGGACGCACGTGCTGCAGGATGCGGGTGACGGTTTCCAGCCGGGTTTCCGGCTTCACCTTGTAGAACCATTGTTCGATATGGTCGCCGCTGTGCAGTGCTTCCACTTTCACTTCCACCGGCTGACGCAGGAACTGCGCGCTGGCCTTGCGGATGGTGTCCGGATAGGTGGCGGAGAGCAGCAGGGTCTGACGCTGGCGCGGGCAGGCGCGCACGATGCCGACGATTTCCTCGATGAAGCCCATGTCAATCATGCGGTCGGCTTCGTCCAGCACCAGAGTTTTCACCCCGGCCAGGTTCAGCGATTCGCGGTACAGGTGATCCTGCAGACGGCCAGGCGTGCCCACCACGATGTGTGCACCGTGTTCCAGCGAGGCACGCTGCGGCCCCATCGGCGAGCCGCCGGTCAGGGTCACTACCTTGATATTGTCGATGCTGCGTGCCAGTCGGCGGATTTCCTGCGCCACCTGGTCGGCCAGTTCGCGGGTGGGGCACAGCACCAGTGCCTGTACGGCAAACCAGCGCGGGTTGATGTTGGCCAGGATGCCAAGGCCGAAGGCGGCGGTCTTGCCGCTGCCGGTCTTGGCCTGGGCGATCAGGTCGCGCCCGTCCAGAATCACCGGCAGGCTTTCGGCCTGGATGGGGGTCATGCTGTGGTAACCGAGGCTGTCCAGGTTGGAGAGCAGGGCTTCAGGCAGCGCGGTGAGGCTGGAAAAGGCGATTTTTTTCACGGACTTGGCGATATCACGACAGAAACGGGCTGGCAGTGTAACAGCAGACGGCGTATTGGCCAAACCGGCTGTTGCGGATGTGGCTGTACTGCGCTGGCAGACAGAAAAAACGCCAGCGGGCCGGGGCGCACTGGCGTTGCTTGCTCTTGCCGGTCTGCTACACCTTGAAGCGGGCCACCGAGTCGTTCAGTCCGCCTGCCAGTTGTTCCAGCTCCTCTGCCGAGCGCACGGTGTGCTGGATGGCTGTGTCATTGGTATTGGCCAGCTGGGCAATGCTGTCGATATTGCGGGTCACGCGTTCGCTGGCTTCACGCTGCTGTTCGGTCACCTGCACGATTTGTTGCAGGCCATTACGGACTGCCACCGCCGAGTCATTGGCGGCATCCAGGACGCTGGCCACTTGTGCCGCCGACTGATTGCTGGCCTGCAAGGATGTGAGGCTGGCTGCCACGGCATCGCGCACGGCTTCGGTCTTGTTGTTCAGCGCGTCGGTGACGCTGTCGATTTCGCGCGCCGACAGAGCGGATTTTTCCGCCAGCTTGCGCACTTCGTCCGCCACCACGGCAAAGCCACGTCCGGCTTCGCCGGCTCGGGCCGCTTCGATGGCGGCATTCAGGGCCAGCAGATTGGTCTGTTCGGCAATGTCGCGCACCTGCTGCGTCATGCCGGTGATGGCGGCAGTGGATTGCACCAGCTCGGTTTCCGCTTCGGACATCATGGTGACGGCTTGCTGGATTTCGCCAACCTGCTGTTGCAAGCGGCTCAGGTCCTGGCGGCCCTGCTGCGAGCGTTGCAGGCTTTCATCCGACTGTTGCAGTACCTGTTCGGCATGGCGGGCAATGTCGCCAATATGCTGGGCCAGTTGCTCCACTGCCTGCGCCGCATCCTGCGATTGGCGATTCTGGGCTTGCGAACCCTCGGCCAGTCGTTCCGCGCCCTGACTCAGCTGGCCGGAAGACGAAGCCACGCTACGCGCAGCGGTGCCAACCTGGCGTACCAGCTCGGCAATGGAACCCAGCATCTGGTTGAACAGGCTGGCAGTCTTGCCGATTTCATCCTGATGGCGCACTTCCAGCCGGCGCGTCAGGTCGCCTTCGCCCTTGGCCAGTTCAGCCAGACCACCTGCCATGGCTTGCAGCGGCCGGGTGACAAAGCGGCGGATGAACAGGAACACCACCAGCATCAGCGGCAGCGAGGCGATGACGGCAAACAGGATGCTCTGGTTGCGGAACTGCGCCACCGAGGCGTAGGGTTTTTCCAGTGAGATGCGCATGCTGACCGCGCCCAGCGGGGTGCCTTCGCTCACCTGGTGACAGCTGATGCAGTTCTTGCCCAGGTAATTGCTGGCTGCGCGCGCCGGGTACACCACGTGCAGGTGTTCGCCCAGTTGCGGGCTGGATTCAATGGCTACGTAGGGCTGGCCGCTGGCAAGGGCGCTTTTTTCCGCTTCGTCCGCTGCGTGTGCCTTGTCGCCGGCATTGCCGGGGCCAAACTGCTTGTTGACCGCGTCGCCACGTACCACGCGCAGTTCGCGCACGGCGGACAGTTCCTTGATCTGGTCCAGAAACACATCACGCTGGCCCACGGTGCCTGTCATCATCATGCCGGTGAGGCCGGCCAGCGTCATTTCGTTCATGCTGCTGGCCAGGTCCTTGGCCTGCGATACCGCAATATCACGGCTGACCGTGGTTTCCCAGGCAATCAGCCCGCTCCAGGCCACCACCAGACAGCACCAGATGGCGCTGGTCAGACGCAGCCAGATTGGCCATTCGGAAAATTTTTTCATTATATGTACGGGAGCCCCGCCTCCTTTTGTTGTTGCTTATGTTTTTATCCAGGCCGTCTCGACCTGCTACAGCGGCCAGCGTAACGCACGTCATATTAACTGTGCTTGGTTTAAAACAAAATTTTTTCCCCTTTTGGCCGTATGGGTACGATGTGGCTTGGGATAACGCGGGTTTTCTGCAACAATCCGCCCTCTGTCGACCGGCCCGCCGGTTTTGCCTTGTTCTTGCTGCAGGAGTTGTCATGTCGTCATCCCCATCTTGTTCACGTGTTGCCATCATTGGCGGAGGTCCGTCCGGCCTGATGGCAGCCGAGGTACTGTCCCGGGCGGGTGTGACGGTGACGGTATATGACGCCATGCCCTCGGTGGGGCGCAAATTCCTGTTGGCCGGCGTGGGCGGGATGAACATCACCCATTCCGAAGCCAAGGCGGACTTTCTCGGCCGCTATCGCGAACGGGAAAACGAGGTCGCCGCCTGGCTGCAGGATTTCGATGCCGACATATTGCGTGAATGGGTGCATGGTCTGGGGGTGGAAACCTTTGTCGGCAGCTCGGGCAAGGTATTCCCGCGCGAGATGAAGGCAGCGCCCTTGCTGCGCGCCTGGCTGACGCGCTTGCGCGAGGCCGGGGTGCAATTCCGGGTGCGCCATCGCTGGCTGGGCTGGAAAGACCAAGGCGCGCTGCGCTTTGCCACGCCGGATGGCGAGCAGGAAGCCCGTCATGATGCCGTGCTGCTGGCCTTGGGCGGCGGCAGCTGGAAAAAGCTGGGTTCGGATGGCAGCTGGCTGCCCGTGCTGGCCGAACGCGGTGTGGCGGTGCGCGATTTGCTGCCGGCCAATTGCGGTTTTGACTGCAACTGGAGCAGCCACTTTGCCGACAAGTTTGCCGGAGAGCCGCTCAAGTCGGTGCTGCTGGAGTTTACCGATCTGGCTGGTCATACCGTGCGCAAGACCGGGGAATGCGTGGTCACCCGCCACGGAGTGGAAGGCAACCTGATCTATGCCTTCAGCGCGCCCATCCGCGACAGCTTGCTGGCCAATGGCAGTGCCACGGTGTATCTGGATTTGCTGCCACAAAAGAGTGCCGGACAGGTGGCGGCGGAAGTAAAACATCCGCGCGGCTCGCGTTCGCTATCCAGCCATCTGCAAAGCCGCCTGAACCTGAAAGGGGTGAGGGCAGGCCTGCTGCGCGAATGCCTGAGCAAGGAAGCATTCAACGATATGGATCAGCTGGCTGCAGGTATCAAGCGCTTGCCGCTGACCATGTACGCCACGCGGCCCATCGACGAAGCCATCAGCACTGCGGGCGGGGTCCGGCTGGAGGCGCTGGACGCCGGGCTGATGCTCAAAGACATGCCGGGCGTGTTCTGCGCCGGTGAAATGCTGGACTGGGAAGCCCCTACCGGCGGCTATCTGCTGACCGCGTGCCTCGCCAGTGGCCGCGCCGCCGGGCAAGGCATGCTGGACTGGCTGGCCGCAACGGGCCGCTGAGCCAGCCTGGTCTTTCTTCCCGCTTGCAAAACTGTCCGTGCATTTTTTTTGCAAGCATCTATGCTGAATTTACCGGCCCCGGCAAGTGGTTTTACCGGGGTTGCCAGTGTCTGCTGCACTGGCTGGAGCATCATTCCCCCACCCCATGATGTCGGAGATCAGCGCCATGAAACTCGACGATTTCAACCAGGTAGCCGACCTGATCGGCCTGAAAAAGCGTTCGCGTGAAGCCGTCTGGCTGATGGAAGTAGAAGGCATGACCGGCTACTTCGCCGCCCAGCAGATGGATATCAGCGAATCCACCGTGTCCCGCGCCCACACCCGTTTCCGTCAGGCACTGCGCAAGCTCAATGCCCTGTCCACGCATTTGCCTTTGTGATTTCTCCTGTGTTGTTGACTTGTCGCCCGGCCTCCATGCCGGGCTTTTTCTATGGCGCGTGGCGAATGCCGCCAGCCTGCTCGCGCAGCCAGGACAGTAAATCCTGCAGGCCCGGATGCTCGGCATAGCTCTCCGGGTAGACCAGCCAGTAACCGGAACCGGTATGCAACTGGCTGTCGAATGGGCAGACCAGCCGGCCTTGTTCCAGCTCGTCGTGCAGCAAGGCCATGTCACCGATCGCCACACCCAGCCCGCTGGCAGCCGCCGTCCACGCCAGGTGGTGCAAGTCCACCACTTGATGCTTGTAGGCGGCAAGCGTGTGTATGCCCTGGGTATCCAGCCAGGCAACCCATTCCTCATAGTCGCGGGTGGTGTGAAACAGGGTGTGGCCTGCCAGGCTGTCCACACCGGACAGTTCAGTCCGCATGGCAGGGGAGCACACCGGGCTGAGCACCTCGGGTAACAGCAGCTCGGCCTGCATGTTCGGCCATTGTCCGCGCCCGAACAGGATATAGGCCTGATGGCTGTCCGGGTCCAGCACCTCCGGTTCGTACACCATGCTGTCGATGCGCAGCTGGGTAAGCGGGTGCTGCTGGTAAAAGCTGCCCAGCCGCGGCATCAGCCAGCGCACGGCAAAGCTCACATACACCTGCAGGCTGAGGATGTCGCTGCGGGTTTTGATCTGCCTGTCCACTTCCTTCAGTTTTTGTACCACCTCACGCGCTACCGGCAGCAGGGTCTGGCCTGCCGGTGTCGGGCGTATCTGCCGGTGCTGCCTTTGCAATAGCGCGGTGGCGTAGTGCTGCTCCAGCAGGCTGATCTGCTTGCTGATGGCACCCTGGGTCAGAAACAGGCGGCGTGCGGCCTCGGTAAAGCTGCCGGTGTCGATGACGGTGACAAAGGCGCGCAAGGCGGTGAGCGAGGGCAGGTGGTGGGTTTCATTCATGACGGAATGGAATGGTTCGATGCCAATTATTCGTTCGTGAAAACTAGGCGATTTCCGTATGTTTGGCAACAAACAACACAACATGACGGAGCGCACATGCATCACGATTTCGATTCCCAACGGCAATACACCCTGCAACACGACCGCCGTCTGTCTGCTGCTGATGGACAGTTGCAGATGGAGGGGGTGGGGCTGGCCGCGCTGGCCGCAGAATTCGGCGCACCGCTATTCGTGTATTCCGCGCCGGAAATCCGCCGCAATGTCGACGAAATCAAGCAGGCCTTTGCCAGCCATGCCAATACCCGCATCTGCTACGCCTCCAAGGCTTGCTCCTTGCTGGCGGTATTGCAGGTGGTGCGCGAATCAGGCATCAGCATCGAAGCCAATTCGGCCAATGAAATCCGCCGCTGTCTGGCCGCAGGTTTTGCCGGCAGCCAGATTGTCTACAACGGCGTCGTGAAGCGCGATGAGGAACTGGAATTCGCCATCCGCCAGCAGCTGCATGCCATCAATGTGGATAGCGAGCACGAATTGCAGGCCATCGACCGTATCAGCCGTCAGCTGCAAATTCCGGTACGCATCTGCCTGCGGGTGGAGCCCAACGTCAAGGCCGCTACCCATGAAGGCCTGATGACGGCATTCCGCGCCAAGTCCGGGGTGGATCTGGCCGATGCCGAAGGCATTTGCCGTCAGGCACTGGACATGCCCTATGTAAAGCTGTGCGGCCTGCACATGCATGTGGGTGACCAGGTGCCGGATGCCGAGCCGTTTGGCGCGGCCACCCGTGTGCTGGTGGATTGTGCCCGCCAGCTGGAAGCAGCACTGGGTGTGCGCTTTGACATGATCAATGTCGGCGGTGGCATTCCGGCACCATATCGCTACGTCACCGACCGTGGCTTGGGTGGGCCGGACAATATGCAGCCGCAAATCGGCGCCAATGAATTTGCCGCTGCCGTCATCCGCGAAGTACACGCCTGGCGTGAGGATATCGAAATCTGCATCGAGCCGGGCCGCAAGGTAGTGAGCAGTGCCGGGGTATTGCTCACCCGCATGGTGACCGCCAAGCGCAAAACCTTGTTGCGCGAGGATGGCAGCGTGGAAGGCCAGGTGCAGTGGTGCATGCTGGATGCCGGTTTCAATGCCATTCCGGATTACAAGGACTGGTACTTCTATGTCTACAACGCCAGCCGCATGACGGACAGCCACAATCAGCCCGTGAAGCTGGGCGGCCCCTTGTGCGACGGTGGCGATTACTTCCGCCATGGCCCGCTGGGTGAGCAGTTCCTGCTGCCCGAGGCCAGTGCGCCGGGCGATGTGCTGGCCTTCCTGGATGTGGGTGCCTACCAGCTGGAAAACCAGACCGTCTACAACGCCCAGCCGCGTTCCGCTGCGGTGCTGATTGACGGGCCGGGCCAGTACCGCCTGATCCGCCGTCAGGAACGCTTCGACGACATGTTGTTGCTGGAGCGTGACCTTTCCTGACCGCCAGAACCCTTTTGCCGTATCGCCACACCCCTTGACGGGTGTGGCGCGATAACACCAAGCCGTCCCTTGTCGTGCGTTTGTCTACTCACCCAGTCCGGAGGAATGAAGATGAAGCTGCAATCCTGGTGTGCCGTGTTGTTGTCTGCTGTCGCCCTGCAAGCGGGAGCGACGGACCTGAACAATCTGCGTATCGGCATGGATGCCACCTATCCGCCGTTCGAATCGCTGAACCCGGCGGGGCAGATCGTCGGCTTTGAGGCAGACCTGGCTGCTGCCCTGTGCAAGGAAATGAAAGCCCGCTGCAGCCTGATCAATCAGGACTGGGATGGCATCATTCCGGGGCTGATGGCCAAGAAGTACGATGTGATCATGTCGTCGATGACCATTACCGCCGAGCGGGCCAAGACGGTCAGCTTCACCGAGCGCTATTTCCGTACGCCACAGCGGCTGATTGCCGCCAAGGGCAGTCCGCTCAGGTTCACGGTGGAGGGGATGAAAGGCAAGCGGGTGGGCGTGCAGCGCGGCACCACGGCCGACATGTACCTGAGCAAGTTCTGGGGACCGCGCGGCATGGATGTGGTGCGCTATGAGGATCAGGACAAGGCCTATGCCGACCTGGTGAATGGCCGGCTGGATGCCAGCTTCCAGGACGAGCTGCAAGTGGAAGCGGGTTTTCTCAAGAGCGAACCGGGCAAGGGTTTTGCCTTTGTCGGCCCGTCCATCAATGGTGACAACGCCGCTGAGCGCGAGGTGCTGGGCTCTGGTGCCGGCATGGCGGTGCGCAAGGAAGACAAGGCCTTGCTGGACAAGCTGAACAAGGCCATCAGCGCCGTGCGCGCCAATGGCACTTTCAAGAAGCTGAGCGTGCAGTACTTCGGCCGCGATATTTACTGACACGGCTGGTGTTCCCGCAGCCCGGTCACGGACTGCGGGCATGCTTCAACTGCTCGCGTTTTGTGTGGCCTGCTGCTGGTCCTGCTGCAAGTCCGGGCGGATCAGCGTGTAGTCGTTATTGCTCGGCAGGCCGTTTTTCTGCCAGTCATCCAGCGTAGCCATGATGGCATCCCGCGTCTGGTTGCTGATGTCCGGCAGGCTGCCGCCAAATGCCTTCTTGGCTTCGTCAAAGCCCTGCTGCACAGCAGCGCGAATGGTATCTATCTTGCCGGGGTCGTTGCCTATGCCCAGCCGGGCAAAGTCCAGAATGCGCCGCGCGGTGTTCTTGATGCCCAGCTCGCCATCTTCCGACACCGCCTGGGTGGCTTCGGCCTTGGTCTGCGGGTCAACCGTCAGCTTCTGTTCGCCACTGACCACCTTGTTCCATTGCAGGCCCTGCTGCTGGACCAGATTGCCCAGCAGCTTGAGGAAATCCGACACCTGCTGGTTGGACTTGGCCAGCAAGGCAGGTACATCCACCGGCGTGCTGCTGCCCGTGGTCGGTTTGCCATAGGTGAGGGCACTGTTGTCCTCACTGTTTTGCCCCAGCGTGACCACTTCGTCCACGGTGAGGGTGCTGCTGCTGATGCTGTTGCCGGTTTTGCTGTCGGTAATGGTGCTGCTGCTGTAGCTGGCATTCAGCAACAGGCTGCTGTTGACGCTGTTGACGGTCATGGGAGGCTCCTGCTGAAAACGGAGAAGGACGCCAGCCTGTGCATGGCGCCGGGTCTGCGTGCCGTATGGCCTGCGGCAGATGTCTGTATATCGGCAGGATGGAAGTAAAATTGAGTAAAAACAAGATAATGCGCTGTCCCGCAGCCGGGTGTGGAACAGCGCAGGAGGTGCTGCGGTGCGATCAGGCTTTCAGTTGGGCGGCCCAGGCTTGCAATGCTTCCAGCTGCTGCACCACCAGGCCTTGCAGGCGCTCGTCGGTGAGGTTGCCTTCGGCATCAAAACCGCCGGCAAAGGCATTGGCAAATACTTCCGGCTTGTTCAGCGGGTGCAGGTCCAGATACACGCAGCTTTGGCGCAGGTGGTACTGTGCGCGCGAAGTACCCATGCCGCCGCCAGCGCCCACAATGGCCACGGCCTTGCCTGCCAGCAGTTTGTTGTCCGGTTCGCGCGATGCCCAGTCCAGCGCGTTTTTCAGTGCCGGGGCCATGGAGTAGTTGTATTCCGGGCAGCCCAGCAGCAAGGCATCGGCCTTTGCCAGTTGTGCCAGCAGTTGTTGCACGGCGGCCGGTTTCTCAGTGATGTCGGCGTTGTAGAACGGGACCTGACTGAGGTCGGCAATGTCGATCTGGATGCCGGCTGGCGCATGTGCCTTGGCGTAGCGCAGCAGACCCATATTGGTGGAGGCACGGCGCAGGCTGCCGCAAATGGCCAGAACGTTCAGAGTGCTCATCGTGGTTCCTTGTGTGAGGAAAGCGGGCAAAAGAGGTAAAGCCCGTCTGCATTCTAGTTAGCGCATCCATGGCTTTCCAGTGCTGACGGTTAGTGACCGGCTGTGCAGGCAAATGCAGCTTGGCGTTTCGCATTCACTGGCAGTCCGGCTTATAATGTGCGGCTGTCCGCATTCAAGGTTTTACATCGTGTCCGAACGCTTTGCCGTATGGCTGCAATATCTTCTGCCCAAGCAGGCTTTAACCATTCTGGCCGGCAAGCTGGCAAGTGCCGAAGCCGGCAGCCTGACCACGGCGGTCATTCGCTGGTTTGTCGGACGCTATCAGGTGAACATGGCCGAAGCGGCCAATCCGGATATCAGCAGCTATCCCAGCTTCAACCAGTTTTTTACCCGCCCGCTGCGTGCCGGTGCGCGACCATTGGCGGATACCGCACTGATCTGCCCGGTGGATGGTGCCATCAGCCAGTTTGGTGCCATTCACGCCGATCAGATCTTCCAGGCCAAGGGCCATGCTTATTCCACCACCGCGCTGGTGGGTGGTGATGCCGAGATGGCGGCACGCTATCAGGACGGCCAGTTCGCCACCATTTATCTGAGCCCGCGTGATTACCACCGCATTCACATGCCTTGCGATGGGCGTCTGCTCAGCATGACTTATGTGCCCGGTGCGCTGTTTTCGGTGAATCCGGCCACGGCACGTGGTGTGCCCGGCCTGTTTGCCCGTAACGAACGGGTGGTATGCGAGTTTGAAGGCCCGCATGGCCGCTTTGTGCTGACCCTGGTGGGTGCCACCATCGTTGGCAGCATGGGCACGGTCTGGCACGGCATTGTCAATCCGCCGCGTCCGGGCCGCATTCAGCATTGGGATTATCAGGACCAGCAAATCATGCTGCGCAAGGGCGAGGAGATGGGCCGTTTCCAGCTGGGTTCTACGGTGGTGTTGCTGTTCCCGGGCACGGCTGGCCTGCATTTTGAGCAGGACTGGCAGCCGGCCCGTCCGGTGCGTCTGGGCGAGAGCATGGCGGACACGGTCTGAATGCCATCCGGTTTGGACATGGCGTGCATGAACCCGGTTTGGCCGGGTTTTTTCGTATCCGGACTGGTATGAGGCCGGGTGTGCAGTCAATATGCAACAGCTATCCATGCAATATCATGCTTCTGTCCCGGCTGGGCAGGGGTAATGCCGCAGTCGGGTGCAATATCCCTGCTGAGCAAGGGTTAATTATGCTAATGTCACTGCCGCGCCTTGCCTGTGTTCCAGATTTGTTCCGCCGCCCAGCCCGGTGTTGGTGGCAAGGCAGAATGATTTCTCAATCCCGTTGTGAGCCTTGATTCACCATGAATACCGACGCTGCCGGCTCCTCATCTTCCGTGCTGTCCGTTCCTGCGGCTTTTGCCAGTGCACGCGCGTCCTTTGCCAGCCCCTGGCGTTTGTGGCAACAGCTGTCGGTACGTGAGCGCTGGCTGTTGTTTGGCGCGTGGCTGGGCAGTCTTCTGGTTTCGCTGGGGCTGGGTGTGCTGTCGGTGGTGGATAACTGGTCTGGCATGCCACTGCAATTTGGTGGGGTGACGGTGTATATCACCGTCTACCCGGCCTTGCTGATCAGCCTGTGGTGGAGTTTGTGCATTGGCTGGTGGTGGGGGGCGATTCCGGCCTATTTCACCACCTTGTCGCTGGCCTTGTATGCCGGCATGGCCTGGCAATGGGCAGTACTGTTTGCCTTTGCCGACCCGTTGGGCGTGGCCGTGATTGCCCTGGGGTTCCGGGCCCTGCCCATGATGCGCGGACTGCGCAGTCTGGAGTCGCTGCTGCATTTTGTCCAGCTCTCCTTTGCCGGCAGCATTTTCAGCTCCAGCGGCGCGCTGATCTGGACCTACAGCAATCATCAGCCTTTGTCGGAATTACTGCCCATCTGGCAAGGCTGGTGGCTGGGCTTTTTCCTGCAGAACCTGTTGCTGGTGGGACCTATCCTGGCGTGGTCCTGGCTGCGGACCGAACGCTGGCTCTTTGCGCGCTTGCCGCAGGTGCAGGGCAGTGATGGCGAATCGCGCCATCTGGTGGTGCTGCTGTTGTTATTGGTCAGTGTCGGCGTGCTGGTGTTTGGCTATTTGTCGCTGAGTCTTGGCAGCAGCCTGTTGCTGGGGCAGTTGCAGCGCGGTCTGGCTCCGGAGGTGCAACAGGCGGCGCTGGTAATGACCCAGACCGGCTGGGTGTTCTTCTGGGTATTCGCCCTGATCGTGCTGTTCAATGCCTTTTTTGCCTACCGCCTGTTCCTGCACTGGCAAGGGCGCAACCAGCAACTGCTGGATGCGCTGAAGCAGAGCAATACCTATCTGGCACAACTGGTGCGTCTGGACGGGCTGACCGGTCTGCTCAATCGCCGGTCCGGTGACGAGGTATTGCAGCAGGAATGGTTGCGCTGTCAGCATTCAGGCCAGCAAGCGGTGCTGATCATGCTGGATATCGACCATTTCAAGCAGGTGAATGATGAATATGGCCACGATGTGGGCGATCTGGTGATTGCACAGGTGGCCATGCTGTTGCAGGAGCATATGCGCCTGCACGATACCGCCATCCGTTACGGTGGCGAGGAGTTCCTGCTGGTGCTGCCGGATTCCACACTGGAACATGCCGCGCTGCTGGCCGAAACCCTGCGTCAGCAAATGGCGGCACGCACGGTGCATGCCAGTCAGGCCGATATCACGGTAACGCTGAGCCTGGGGGTGGCAAGCGCCTCGCTGTTGATGGCAGACAAGGCCGCCTGGGTGAAGCAGGCTGACATGGCGCTGTATCAGGCCAAACGTGCCGGGCGCAACCGGGTGGTGGTGGCAGGCTGATGCTGGCCATTACCCAATGAAAAATGGCCACCCGGGGGTGGCCATTCTTGTTTGTTGATTTGCTGACTTCAATGCTCAGAAACTGTCGCCGGGAATGCGCACCCAGCCTTCCATCAGTACGCGGGCGCTGCGGCTCATGATGGCCTTGCTGACCTGCCACTGGCCGTCCACCAGCCTGGCTTCCGCACCTACGCGCAGGGTGCCTGAGGGGTGGCCAAAGCGCACCGACTGGCGTTCGCCACCACCGGCGGCCAGGTTTACCAGCGTGCCAGGAATGGCGGCAGCCGTGCCGATAGCCACCGCAGCGGTGCCCATCATGGCGTGGTGCAGTTTGCCCATGGACATGGCGCGCACGCGCAGGTCGATGTCGCTGGCGTCAATCTGCTTGCCACTGGATGCGGTGTAGGCCGCAGGCGGAGCGACAAAGGCAATCTTGGGGGTGTGCTGGCGGGTGGCCGCTTCGGCAATGTCCTTGATCAGCCCCATGCGGACTGCACCATGGGCGCGGATGGTTTCAAAGCGGGCCAGTGCGGCGGCATCGCCATTGATGGCTTCCTGCAGTTCGCTACCGCTGTAACCCAGTTCTGCTGCGTTAAGGAAGATGGTGGGGATGCCGGCATTGATCATGGTGGCCTGGAAACTGCCCACGCCCGGAACATCCAGCGTGTCCACCACATTGCCGGTGGGGAACATCGCACCGCCGCCATCGCCTTCGCCCTCGTCGGCCGGGTCGAGGAATTCAAGCTGTACTTCGGCGGCCGGGAAGGTGACGCCGTCCAGTTCGAAATCGCCGGTCTCCTGTACTTCACCGTTGGTGACGGGTACATGGGCAATGATGGTCTTGCTGATATTGGCCTGCCAGATGCGTACCGTGGCCACGCCATTGGCCGGGATGCGGCTGGCATCCACCAGTCCGCTCATGATGGCAAAGGAGCCGACGGCGGCGGACAGATTGCCGCAGTTGCCGCTCCAGTCGACAAAGGCCTTGTCGATGGCCACCTGGCCAAACAGGTAGTCCACATCGTGATCGGGCCGGCTGCTCTTGGCCAGGATCACCGTCTTGCTGGTGCTGGAGGTGGCACCGCCCATGCCGTCGATCTGCTTGCCGTAGGGGTCGGGGCTGCCGATCACCCGCATCAGGATGGCGTCACGCACCGGGCCGGGCTGCTGTGCGGCGGCAGGCAGGTCTTGCAGGCGGAAAAACACCCCCTTGCTGGTGCCGCCACGGATATAGGTGGCAGGAATGCGGATTTGTGGAGCATGGGCCATGCAGTCTCTCCTGTCATGCAGTGGGCAAGGCCGTCAACAGGCATTGCCGGAATAGGGTGGCAAGCAGCAGGGCGGCTGCGAAACGGATTTCGCGCCGCCCTGCATCATAAGAATCTGTTCAGAGTCTTGTGAGCTAGAGCGAGACAAGGCGAAAACGACCGTAAACAACTGGGAAAGCGGAGTTGACATGGAGTCAATGAGCATTCCGAAGACGTTTTTAACGCGGTATCGCCCCCATATTCAACTAGCGCAGCTGACTATGAACGGGTTCTAAGGGGGCTGCTCTGGGTCCGGCCTGCCGGCAGGGACATACCCGCAGGCCGGGAGCAGCAAAACTCAAGCGGTGGTGGACTCCAGGAAGTCCTGGGCGAAGCGCTGCAGCACGCCGCCAGCCTGATACACCCGCACTTCGGCGGCGGTATCCAGACGGCAGGTGACCGGCACTTCCAGCGTCTCGCCATTGCGACGGTGAATCACCAGCGTCAGCGTGCAGCGCGGCGAGATGTCGCCCTTCACGTCGTAGCTTTCGGTGCCGTCAATGGCCAGGGTCTTGCGGTTGGTGCCGGCCTTGAATTCCAGCGGCAATACGCCCATGCCCACCAGGTTGGTGCGGTGGATGCGCTCGAAGCCTTCGGCCACGATGGCTTCCACCCCGGCCAGCCGCACGCCCTTGGCTGCCCAGTCACGCGAGCTGCCCTGGCCGTAGTCGGCACCGGCAATGATGATCAGCGGCTGTTTGCGGGCCATATAGGTTTCGATGGCCTCCCACATGCGGGTGACCTTGCCTTCCGGCTCGATACGCGCCAGCGAACCCTTCTTCACCGCGCCATCCACCACGGCCATTTCGTTCACCAGTTGCGGGTTGGCAAAGGTGGCGCGCTGGGCGGTGAGGTGGTCGCCACGGTGGGTGGCGTAGGAGTTGAAGTCCTCTTCCGGCAAGCCCATCTTGGCCAGGTATTCACCGGCAGCCGAGCTGGGCAGGATGGCGTTGGACGGCGACAGGTGGTCGGTGGTGATGTTGTCCGGCAGCACCGCCAGCGGCAGCATGCCCTTGAGCGTACGCTCGCCGGCCAGTGCGCCTTCCCAGTAGGGCGGACGACGGATGTAGGTGGACTTCGGACGCCAGTCGTACAGCGGGCTCTTGGCTTCTTCCACCTGGCCCAGGTCGAACATCGGGATGTATACCTGCTTGAACTGCTCCGGCTTCACGCAACGCGCCACGATGGCGTCGATTTCATCATCGGACGGCCACAGGTCCTGCAGGCGGATTTCCTTGCCATCCACCACGCCCAGCACGTCTTTTTCGATATCAAAGCGCACGGTACCTGCAATGGCGTAAGCCACGACCAGCGGTGGCGAGGCGAGGAAGGCCTGCTTGGCATACGGGTGGATACGGCCATCGAAGTTGCGGTTGCCGGACAGTACGGCGGCGGTGTACAGGTCGCGTTCTATGATTTCCTGCTGGATTTTCGGGTCCAGTGCGCCGGACATGCCGTTACAGGTGGTGCAGGCATAGGCGACGATGCCAAAGCCCAGCTTTTCCAGTTCCGGCAGCAGTCCGGCTTCTTCCAGATACAGCCTGGCCACCTTGGAGCCCGGAGCAAACGAGGACTTCACCCACGGCTTGCGCAGCAGGCCCAGTTCATTGGCTTTCTTGGCCAGCAGGCCGGCGGCCACCACATTGCGCGGGTTGCTGGTGTTGGTGCAGCTGGTGATGGCGGCAATGATGACCGCGCCATCCGGCAGCAGGCCTTCGGCTTCTTCGGCACGTGCCTTGTCCAGGTCAACCGCAATGCCGCGCTCGGCCAGTGCCGAGGTGGGCAGACGTTTGTGCGGGTTGGACGGGCCCGCCATATTGCGCACCACGCTGGACAGGTCGAATTCCAGCACGCGTTCGTATTGCGCGCTTTCCAGGCTGTCGGCCCACAGGCCGCTGACCTTGGCGTAGTTTTCTACCAGTGCCACTTGCTCGGCTTCGCGGCCGGTCAGCTTGAGGTAGTCGATGGTTTGCTGGTCGATATAGAACATGGCAGCAGTAGCACCATATTCCGGGCACATATTGGAAATGGTGGCACGGTCGCCGATGGACAGGCTGGCAGCGCCATCACCAAAGAACTCGACATAAGCGCCCACCACGCGCTCCTTGCGCAGGAACTCGGTGAGCGCCAGCACGATGTCGGTGGCGGTAATGCCGGGCTGGCGCTGGCCGGTGAGCTTGACGCCGACGATGTCCGGCAGGCGCATCATGGACGGGTGGCCCAGCATCACGGTTTCCGCTTCCAGGCCGCCCACGCCGATGGCAATCACGCCCAGTGCATCCACGTGCGGGGTGTGGCTGTCGGTGCCGACACAGGTGTCGGGGAAGGCCACGCCATCACGCACCTGGATCACCGGCGACATTTTTTCCAGATTGATCTGGTGCATGATGCCGTTGCCGGCCGGAATCACATCCACATTCTTGAAGGCAGTCTTGGTCCACTCGATGAAGTGGAAGCGGTCTTCATTGCGACGGTCTTCAATGGCACGGTTTTTTTCAAAAGCCTGCGGGTCGAAACCACCGCATTCCACGGCCAGCGAGTGGTCGACAATCAACTGGGTCGGCACCACCGGGTTGACCAGCGAGGGGTCACCGCCCTTGTCGGCAATGGCGTCACGCAGACCGGCCAGGTCGACCAGTGCGGTCTGGCCCAGAATGTCGTGGCACACCACGCGCGCCGGATACCAGGGGAAATCCAGGTCGCGCTTGCGTTCGATCAGTTGCTTGAGCGCGTCGGTCAGCAGTTCCGGTTCGCAGCGGCGCACCAGTTGCTCGGCCAGTACGCGCGAGGTATAGGGCAGGGTGGCATAGGCGCCGGGCGCAATGGCGTCAACGGCGGCGCGGGTGTCGTAGTAGTCCAGCTGGCTGCCGGGCAATCGGGTGCGGTAGTTTTTGTTCATGGCGTCGCTAAAACTCTCAGGGTGGAAGCAAAGCGGGGAGCTATCCTTGCGGCTTAGCTCCCCTGACCATCAGCGTTGTGCCAGCGGCACGAAAGCCTGATCGTCCGGGCCGGTGTAGTTGGCCGACGGGCGGATGATCTTGCCGTCAATGCGTTGCTCGATCACGTGTGCGCTCCAGCCGCTGGTACGGGCAATCACGAACAGCGGGGTGAACATGGCAGTCGGTACGCCCATCATGTGGTAGGACACGGCGGAGAACCAGTCCAGGTTGGGGAACATCTTCTTGATGTCCCACATCACGCTTTCCAGGCGCTCGGCAATGTCGAACATCTTGCTGTCACCAGCGGCGGCGGACAGGTTGCGCGCCACTTCCTTGATCACCTTGTTGCGCGGGTCGGAGATGGTGTAAACCGGGTGGCCAAAGCCAATCACCACTTCCTTGCGTTCCACGCGGGCCTTGATGTCAGCCTCGGCTTCATCCGGATTGTCGTAACGCTTCTGGATTTCAAACGCCACTTCATTGGCACCACCGTGCTTGGGGCCGCGCAGCGCGCCAATGGCACCGGTAATGCTGGAGTACATGTCCGAACCGGTACCGGCAATCACGCGGCTGGTAAAGGTGGAGGCGTTGAATTCGTGCTCGGCGTACAGGATCAGCGAGGTGTGCATCGCCTTCACCCACAGCTCGGACGGCTTTTCACCGTGCAGCAGGTGCAGGAAATGACCGCCGATGGAGTCGTCGTCGGTTTCCACGTCAATGCGCTTGCCGTTGTGGCTGAAGTGGTACCAGTACAGCAGCATGGAGCCGAAGGAAGCCATCAGGCGGTCGGCGATGTCACGCGCACCGGCGATATTGTGGTCGTCCTTTTCCGGCAGGGTGCAACCCAGGGCGGACACGCCGCTGCGCATCACGTCCATCGGGTGGGCGGAGGCGGGCAGGGCTTCCAGCACGCTCTTCACCACTTGCGGCAGGCCGCGCAGGGCTTTCAGCTTTTGCTTGTAGCCTGCCAGCTCGGCCTTGTTCGGCAGCTTGCCGTGCACCAGCAGGTAGGCGACTTCTTCAAATTCGCACTGATCGGCGATATCCAGAATGTCATAGCCGCGATAGCTCAGGTCGTTACCGGTACGGCCAACCGTGCACAGGGCGGTATTGCCGGCGGCAACGCCGGACAGGGCGACCGATTTCTTCGGCTTGCCAGTCAGAACCACTTCAGTCATGCCATTTCTCCTTGGACAATTTCTCTGGTTTTACTGTTGTGCGCATGGTCAGGCTGCGCGGGGCTGCCTGACTGATTGGTTTTGCTGCCAGTCTTGCTGGTGGCAGGCAGTTATTTGTTTTTGCCTTCGGCAGATACTTACTTGTTTTTGCCTTCGGCAGATACTTACTTGTTTTTGCCTTCGGCGGACCGTTACTTGTTTTTGCCTTCGGCAGACAGTTACTTGTTTTTGCCTTCGGCAAACAGCCCATCCAGCTTTTGCTCGTAGCTGTGGTAGCCCAGGTGTTCGTACAGATCCATGCGGGTCTGCATCAGGTCCAGCACATTTTTCTGGGTGCCGTCGCGACGCAGCGCGCCGTACACATTCAGTGCGGCCTGGCTCATGGCGCGGAAGGCGGACAGCGGGTACAGCACCAGCGACACCCCGTTTTCGCCCAGCTCCTGTGTGGTGTAGAGCGGGGTGGAGCCAAACTCGGTGATGTTGGCCAGCACCGGTACACCCACGGCTTCGGCAAACTGCTTGTACATGGCCAGATCGGTCATGGCTTCCGGGAAAATCATGTCGGCACCGGCTTCCACGCAGGCCACGGCGCGTTCGATGGCGGAATCCAGTCCTTCCACGGCCAGCGCATCGGTACGGGCCATGATGACGAAGCTGTCATCCTTGCGCGCATCGGTGGCGGCCTTGATGCGGTCTACCATTTCTTCCTGGCTGACAATCGCCTTGTTCGGGCGATGGCCACAGCGCTTTTGCTGTACCTGGTCTTCGATATGGACGGCAGCAGCACCGGCTTTTTCCAGGCTGCGGATGGCGCGGGCAATATTGAAAGCGCCGCCCCAGCCGGTATCGATATCCACCAGCAGCGGCAGTTCGGTCACGTCGGTAATGCGACGCACATCAATCAGCACGTCTTCCAGGGTGGTGATGCCCAGGTCCGGAATGCCGCAGGAGCAGGCAGCCACGCCGCCGCCCGACAGATACAGGGACTTGAAGCCAGAGTGTTCGGCCAAACGTGCTGCATAGGCGTTGACTGCACCTACAACCTGCAGCGGCTTTTCTTGTTCTACGGCGAGACGGAAGCGTTGACCGGGTGTGCTCATGGCTGGGTCCTTGTGTTGATCCGGGTGATGTTGGGGTCATTCTAGCAAGTGCTTGGTTGGAGTGCAAATGCTCTATGGCCTCATTCTGTACGGAGGAAAGTTTCAGCTTTTGCGCAAGGTCTGCTATGTTTCCGGGCAGCAAAGCTCGGGGGAACTCATTGCACGAGCACTGTCTAGCGTTGTGTTCACACAGCAGTACACACAACTAAACCAGTGGACAATTCAGGGAGCATTACAACGACATGAGTGATCGTGAGATCGATCAACAGTTGGTGGAGCGTGCCCAGCGAGGTGAAAAAAGAGCTTTCGACCTGCTTGTTGGAAAATATCAGCGTCGTCTGGCCAGACTTTTGTCACGTTTCATTCGCGACGGCGCCGACATCGAAGATGTGACGCAAGAAGCATTCGTCAAAGCGTATCGCGCCTTGCCATCTTTCCGTGGCGAGAGCGCGTTTTACACATGGCTGTACCGAATCGGCATCAATACTGCCAAGAATTTCCTCAGTTCAGCCGGGCGTCGTCCGGTGGTGAACAGCGAGTTTGAAGACGAAGATGGCGAGAGCTTCGACCTGGCGTCGCAAGTTCCCGACATGAATACGCCCGAAACCGAGCTGATGAACAAGGAAATCGTGACGACAGTGAACAGTGCCGTGCAGGCTTTGCCGGAGGAACTCAGAACCGCCATCACCCTCAGGGAGATGGACGGACTGTCCTACGAAGAGATTGCACAGGTAATGAATTGTCCCATCGGCACCGTCCGCTCGCGTATTTTCCGTGCGCGGGAGGCTATTGCTGCCGAGTTGAGGCCATTGCTGGATACGGCAAAAAACAAAAGGTGGTAGGTATGAAAGAAAAATTATCTGCACTGATGGATGGCGAGCTGGACGGGCAGCTCGCAGACAGAACAATCAAAGCCATCACGGAAGAAGAGGAGCTCAAGCAGGTGTGGGATGCCTACCACCTGATCGGGGATGCCATGCGTGACAATTCCCATGTGAGTGTCAATGTGCGTCAGCGTGTTGCCACGCGTCTGGCTGCTGAGCCCACGGTAATGGCGCCGCGTCGCTGGTTTGCGCCAATCCGGTCGCGCCGGGCGGGTGCCGTGGCGCTGGCCGCCAGCGTGAGTTTTGCCGCTGTGGTCGGCTGGCAGCAGCTGTCGCATGGCAATGCCGATTCCGCAGTGGCGGACCGGGGTGTGCCGGTGGCAGCGGTACAGTCGGCCCAGGAGCATGACGACCTGTATCTGGCGGCCCATCAGGAAATGACTGCTGACCAGAGCGTTGTCAAGGTTGCTTACGGGAATGGAGTCCGCCACTGATGCGTCTGACACAGCTCTCCGGGGTTTGTCTGATGGGGGTGGCCGTACTGGCTCACGCGGACGATGATTGGCTGGTGGTAAAAAAAACCGCGGCAGCGGCAAGGCAATTGCCACTGAGCGGCACCTACCTGCATCAGATGAATGCCTCTCTGGAAACCTACCGTATTGTGCGTGCCGGTTCTGGTGACAACATCCAGGAAAAACGCACCTCGCTGGATGGCCCGTCGCGCGAAATCATCCGCAAGGGTTTCGAGTTGGTCTGCTATGCGCCGGATGCCAAGTCGCTGGGGGCGGCCAAGGTCAGCGCCATGCGCCTGTTTCCGGCCATTTTGCCCGACGACATCAGCAATATCGCCCAGTCCTACACGCTGAAGCATGGTGGCAAGGACCGGGTGGCGCAGCGTGACTGCAGCTGGCTGGACCTCAAGCCCAAGGACAGCAAGCGTTACGCCTTGCGCATGTGTGTCGATCCGGTCAGCAATCTTCCGCTGAAGGTCATCACGCAAAATGCCGCCGGAGAGCCGGTGGAGCAGTTCACTTTTACCGAAGTCGAATTGCAAGGCCCGAAAGACCGTGCAGCCTTCAAGCCGCAATACAAGCTGAGCTATGTATTGCGCAGCGCCAGTGCGCCGCAGATGACGCTGGATGCCGACGCGCCGTCTGAAGTTACCGGCATGCCGGGCGGCTTCAAGCTGTTGCGTGCGGTGCAGCGCAGCCTGCCTGGTCAGGCGGAGCGTACGGTGCGGCACATGGTGTATAGCGACGGTTTGGTAATGTTGTCGCTGTTCATCGAGCCGCAGGGCGACAGCCGTGCCGAACGTGCGGTTAATCTGCATGGCGCGGTCAATATGGCCACGGCGATACAGGGGGACTATCTGGTCACCCTGGTGGGCGATCTGCCCGAACCGACCATGCTGGCGATGATCAGGAACCTCAAGATCACTCTCAAGCCATGATGGTGCCGCCGACCTTCCCGCCCTGGACGGGGAGGTCGGCCACTTTAAGCTTCTCCGCTGTTTTCTGTGCAAACCACATCAAGATGGAGCGACCATGTCGATCAAAAAGCTGATCGTTGCTGCCATGCTGGCGGCTTCTGCATTCACTGTCCAACCTGCGGCTGCCCTGGCGGCTGATTTGCCTGACTTCACCCGTATTGTTGAAACGGAAGGGCGTGCTGTCGTCAACGTCAGTACCACATCCACCATCAAGCAGAATGTCAGTGCCATGCCCGAAGGCATGGAGGGCGATCCATTCTTCGAATTCTTCCGCCGTTTTGCCCCGCAACAGCAGCAAGAGCGACAGGAGCGTTCGCTCGGCTCCGGCTTCATCATTTCGCCGGATGGCTATCTGCTGACCAATGCCCACGTGGTGGCGCGGGCGGACGAGATTACCGTCACCCTGACCGACAAGCGTGAATTCAAGGCCAAGGTGATTGGTTCCGATGCACGCACCGATGTGGCCTTGCTCAAGATTGATGCCAAGAACCTGCCGGTGGTGCGGCTGGGAAACATGGCCGACGTGAAGGTTGGCGAGTGGGTGCTGGCCATCGGCTCGCCCTTCGGCTTTGAAAACACGGTGACTTCCGGCATTGTCTCGGCCAAGAATCGCCTGCTGCCGGATGAGAATTTTGTCCCCTTCCTGCAAACCGATGCGGCGGTGAATCCGGGCAATTCCGGTGGCCCGCTGTTCAATCTAAAGGGTGAAGTGATCGGTATCAATTCCCAGATCTACAGCCGTTCCGGTGGCTTCATGGGTATTTCCTTCTCCATTCCGATTGATGTGGCCATGAATGTGGCCGATCAGCTCAAGGCCACCGGCAAGGTCAGTCGCGGTCGTATTGGCGTGGCAATCCAGGAGCTGAACAAGGATCTGGCCGCTTCCTTTGGCCTGGCCAAGCCGGCTGGTGCGCTGGTGAATGATGTGGAGAAAAAAAGTCCGGCCGAGAAGGCAGGGCTGCGAACCGGTGATATCATCCTCTCCGTTGCCGGACAGGCCGTGGACTCTTCGTCTGACTTGCCGCGCCTGATTGGTGCGATTCGTCCGGGCAAGCCAGTGGTGCTGGAAGTGTGGCGTAATCGTGCCATGCAGAAGCTGACCGTGGTGCCGGAAGAGCTGAAAACCGAAGACGCCCGTACCGCTCAGCGCGAGTACCGTTCGCCGCAAGCGGTGCCGGATGCGCAGAACATGAAGCAGCTGGGCCTTGCCTTGCAGGAGCTGACGCCTGCCCAGTTGGCCAAGGTGGGGGTCAAGTACGGTTTGCAGGTGAAGCGGGTGGGTGGTGCTGCGGCCCGTGCCGGCATTCAGCCGGGTGACGTGATTGTTGGTCTGGGTGGCGAGGCGCTGGGTAGTTTTGCCCAGTTCAAGGCGGCGGTCACTGCTGCGCCCAAGGGAAGTACCCTGGCCTTGCAGCTCTGGCGTCAGGGCATCACCCTGTTTGTGCCCTTGAGCATTGGTGGAGAAGAATGAAGCTGACTTTGTATTTCCGGGAGTACTGCAGTTTGTGCCATCAGATGCTGGCGGAACTCAAGCCGTGGCAAGACCGGCACGGCTTTGCGCTGGATGTGGTGGATGTGGATGCAGACCCCGAACTGGAGGCCAGATTCAACGAACTGGTGCCGGTTTTGATGGATGGTGAACAGGAGATTTGTCACTGGCATCTGGATATTCCTGCTTTGGCTGCACATTTGGGCGAAATCGGCTAAAATCCGCGCCAGTGTGAGTTGTTCGAGGGCACGCCAGCGTGCCCTTATCTTTTTGCTGGATACCGATGAAACATATCAGAAATTTCTCGATCATTGCCCATATCGACCATGGCAAATCGACCCTGGCCGACCGCTTCATCCAGTTTTGCGGTGGCCTCGAACTGCGTGAAATGAGTGCCCAGGTGCTCGACTCGATGGATATCGAGAAAGAGCGCGGCATTACCATCAAGGCCCAGACGGCAGCCTTGCATTACAAGGCGCGCGACGGTCAGGTATACAACCTGAACCTGATCGACACCCCGGGGCATGTGGACTTCTCCTATGAGGTTTCCCGCTCGCTGTCCGCCTGCGAAGGCGCACTGCTGGTGGTGGATGCCTCGCAAGGCGTGGAAGCGCAGACCGTGGCCAACTGCTACACCGCCATCGACCTGGGCGTGGAAGTGGTGCCGGTGCTGAACAAGATCGACCTGCCCGCGGCCGAACCCGAG
Source organism: Aquitalea pelogenes (assembly GCF_001515305.1). Lineage (GTDB taxonomy): Bacteria > Pseudomonadota > Gammaproteobacteria > Burkholderiales > Chromobacteriaceae > Aquitalea > Aquitalea pelogenes. Next base: position 55,697 of record NZ_LNQV01000004.1, on the reverse strand, counting down.
CGTGTCTCACAGGAAATCGAGGACATCATCGGCATTGAAGCGATTGATGCCGTCCGTGCCTCGGCCAAGTCCGGCATCGGCATTGAAGACATCCTGGAAACCGTGGTCAGCAAGATTCCGCCGCCGGAAGGCAACCCGGATGGCCCGCTCAAGGCGCTGATCATCGACTCCTGGTTCGACAACTATGTCGGCGTGGTGATGCTGGTGCGCGTCAAGGACGGTCAGGTACGTCCCAAGGACAAGATCAAGTTCATGGCCACCGGTGCCGAGCATCTGGTGGAGCAGGTGGGCGTGTTCTCGCCCAAGTCGGTGCAGCGCGAAGTGCTGAACGCCGGTGAAGTGGGCTTCATCATTGCCGGTATCAAGGAACTGAAATCGGCCAAGGTGGGCGATACCATCACGCTGATGAAAACGCCGGCCACCGAGCCGCTGCCGGGCTTCAAGGAAGTGCAGTCCCAGGTATTTGCCGGTCTGTACCCGGTGGAAAGCCACGATTACGAAGCGCTGCGCGATGCGCTGGAAAAACTGCAACTGAACGACGCCTCGCTCAAGTTCGAGCCGGAAGTGTCGCAGGCGCTGGGCTTTGGTTTCCGTTGTGGCTTCCTTGGCCTGTTGCATCTGGAAATCGTGCAGGAACGTCTGGAACGCGAGTTCGACATGGACCTGATCACCACGGCACCCACCGTGGTGTACGAGCTGGTGCTCAAGGATGGCAGCATCATCCAGGTGGAAAACCCGTCGCGCCTGCCGGATCCGGGCAAGATCGAGGAAATCCGCGAACCCATCATCACGGCGCACATCCTGGTGCCGCAGGATTATGTGGGCGCGGTGATCACCCTGTGTACCCAGAAGCGCGGCGTACAGCGCAATATGCAGTACCTGGGCCGTCAGGTGATGCTGACTTACGACATGCCGATGAACGAAGTGGTGATGGACTTCTTTGACAAGCTCAAGTCCACCAGCCGTGGTTATGCCTCGCTGGATTACGAGTTCAAGGAATTCCAGTGCTCTGATCTGGTCAAGCTGGATGTGCTGGTAAACAGCGAGAAAGTGGATGCGCTCAGCCTGATCGTGCACCGTGCCTCCAGTATTTACCGTGGTCGCGAGCTGGTGTCCAAGATGCGCGAACTGATTCCGCGCCAGATGTTCGACATCGCTGTGCAGGCAGCCATCGGCGGGCATATCATTGCGCGTGAAACCGTCAAGGCGCTGCGCAAGAACGTGCTGGCCAAGTGCTACGGCGGTGACATCACCCGTAAGAAAAAGCTGCTGGAAAAACAAAAGGCAGGCAAGAAGCGGATGAAACAGGTGGGTAATGTGGAAATTCCGCAAGAGGCATTCCTGGCCATTCTTCAAGTAGGGGACAAATAAGTGGGCGAAAACCTGTTCTGGGTATTTATCGTTGCCGTGATTGTCGGCGGCATGCTGATTGCTTTTGGCGGCCAGCGTGAAGTCGCCAGAAAGACTGGCCGGTATCGGTGCAGTGGGGCTATCTGGCCCTGGTCATCGGTGGCTTTGGCCTGTTGTCCAACTACATGAGCTTCACCGCGGTGATGCTGGTGTTCGTGCTGGTGACCGGTGTGGTCTGGGCGCTGGACAAGTTTGTGCTGGCAAAGAAACGTGCCGGTGAAGCAGGGCATTTCGTTGAATACTCGCGCGGGTTTTTTCCGGTCATCCTGGTGGTGTTCCTGTTGCGCTCCTTCCTGGTGGAACCCTTCCAGATTCCCAGCAGCTCCATGCGTCCGGGGCTGGTGGTGGGTGACTTCATCCTGGTCAACAAGTTTGCCTACGGCATCCGTGTGCCGGTGCTCAACAACGTGATCGTGCCGGTGGGCAAGGTCAGCCGTGGGGACGTGGTGGTGTTCAACTATCCGCCCAACCCCAAGGTCAACTACATCAAGCGTGTGATTGGTGTGGCCGGTGACGTGGTGGAATACCGCAACAAGCGTCTCACCATCAATGGCAAGGCAGTGCCGGATGAAAAAGACGGCACTTATGACTATCTTGAACAAAGCCTGGGCACCATTCACAACGACCAGTTCAAGGAAGTGATGGATGGCAAGGCGTACAAGGTCCTGAACATTCCGGATGCACCGGTAGTGGCACTGGGGCAGGTGGCAGAATTCCCTTACCGTGACCAATGCCAGTATGATGACAACGGCTTTGTCTGCAAGGTGCCGGCCGGTCATTACTTCATGCTGGGCGATAACCGGGACAACAGCCTGGATGGCCGCTACTGGGGCTTTGTTGACGACAAGCTGATGGTGGGCAAGGCTTTCCTGATCTGGATGAACTTCGGCGCCCTGTCACGCATCGGCACCAGCATCCACTAATACCAAGTCATGGGGACTCACATGCAGCGTCAGCACGGTTTGTCAGTCATTTCTGTTCTGGTCATCATGTTGTTTGTCGGCGCAGGTTTCCTGCTGGCAGGCAAGGTGCTGCCGGTATACAAAGAGTATGCCGAAGTGCGCAAGGCAGTGACGGCCATGGCCGGGCAAACCGGCAAGAGCGAGTACGATTTGCGTCGTGAGTTCATGAACCATGCCATGGTGGGCGACATTTCCTCGATCAAGCCGGAAAACCTCACCATCATTACCACCAGCAACAGTGTGTTCGTTCGTGCCGCCTACCGGCGCGAAGTACCGCTGTTTGCCAATGTCAGCCTGGCCTTCGATTTTGATACCCAGGCTGGACAGACACCTCAGTAACTACCGTGAACCATGTTGATACCCGATTCCGGCGCCTGTCCGAGGCGCTGGATTATTCATTCCAGAAGCCCGATCTGCTGCGTCAGGCGCTGACGCACCGCAGCTTTGCCGCGTCCAACAATGAACGTTTCGAGTTCATTGGCGACAGCATTCTCAATTACACCGTGGCGCGCATGTTGTTCGACCAGTTCCCCCGCCTGAGCGAGGGTGAGCTGTCGCGACTGCGGGCCAATCTGGTCAACCAGAACACCCTGGCGGAAATCGCCCACGAACTGAAGCTGGGTGACTACCTGTATCTGGGTGAGGGCGAACTCAAAAGCGGCGGCTTCAACCGTCCGTCCATACTGGCGGATGCGCTGGAAGCCACGTTTGCGGCGGTCAGCTTTGATGCCGACTTCCAGCATGCCGAACAGGTGGTACGTCGGCTGTATGGCAGCCGCGTGGCCGCCATCGACCCCACCAAGCATGCCAAGGACGCCAAGACCCGCCTGCAGGAAGCCTTGCAGGCGCGCAAATGGCCCCTGCCCAAATACCGCATTCTTGGCCAGACCGGCGAAGCCCACGAACAATGGTTCAAGGTGCTGTGCGATCTGGGCGAACTGATGATCGAATCGCAGGGCGAAGGCGGCAGCCGCCGCGCCGCAGAACAGCAGGCAGCGGAAGCCGCCTTGCTGCTCCTTGAACAAAAACTGGCCACAGGCAAGAAACACGCATGACAGAACACGCATATCACTGTGGCTTTGTAGCCATCGTGGGCCGCCCGAATGTGGGCAAGTCCACGCTGATGAATCACCTCATCGGCCAGAAAGTCAGCATCACCTCGAAAAAGGCGCAAACCACGCGTCACCGGGTCAATGGCATTCATACCGAAGACAATGCCCAGTTCATTTTTGTTGATACGCCGGGTTTCCAGACCTTCCACAAGGGCGCGCTCAACGAAACGCTCAACAAGAGCGTGAAGGATTCGCTGGGTAGCGTGGACTGTGTGCTGTTCATTCTGGAAGCCATGCGCATCAGCGCGGCCGACCGCGAAGTGATGGCGCTGCTGCCAAAACATACGCCGGTAATCCTGGTGATCAACAAGCTGGACAAGGTCAAGGACAAGCTGTTGCTGCAGGAATTCATCGATGGCGTGCGTGCGGAATTCCCCTTTACCGATTGCGAAGTGGTCAGCGCCAAGCACGGCCAGCGCCTGAGCGAACTCTTGGACAAGGTGCGTCCGCATCTGCCGGAATCCATGCCGCTGTATCCGGACGACATGGTGACCGACAAGAGCGAGCGTTTCCTGTCGGCCGAAATCGTGCGCGAAAAGCTGTTCCGCTATCTGGGCGAAGAACTGCCTTACGAAATGAACGTGGAAGTGGAAATGTTCGAGATGGACGGTGCGCTGCGCCGCATCCACATTGCCGTTCTGGTGGACAAGGAAAACCAGAAGCCCATCGTGATTGGCAAAGGCGGCGAGAAGCTGAAGAAAATTTCCACCGAAGCCCGTCTGGACATGGAAAAGCTGTTTGACGGCAAGGTATTCCTGCAAGTGTGGGTGAAGGTGAAATCCGGCTGGGCCGATGATGTACGCTTCCTGCGGGAATTCGGCTTGAACTGATGTTGCACGCTTCTTCACAGCCGCCCTGTTGGGCGGTGATTTTTTCTGCACCCGCCAGCCCGGCGGACCTGACCGGACGCATGTTGCGCCTGGCCAGCCTGCAAGCGGGCTATCTGGGTGCTGATTCCGTACAGGATGACAGCGGCAAGGCCTTCACCCGTTGCTATTGGGACAATGTGGATGCCATCGCCGCCTGGCGCATGCATGCCGAGCAGTTGCTGTCCCGTGTTGGAAGCCGGGAAGACGCGCTGCAATTTGCCCTGCAGATCGACCGCATCAGCCCGCCTGCGGATGTTGGTTCCGGAATGAAGAAATGAGCCAGCAAGGCAGGGTGGACCGTCAGGCGGCGTATTTGCTGCATGCACAACCCTACCGGGAAACCAGCCTGCTGGTGGAAGTGCTGACGCCGCAGCATGGCCGCTTCACCATGGTGGCGCGCGGCGCGCGCCGGCCACGTGCCGATGTGCGCGGCGTCCTGCTGCCGTTTCAGCCACTTACCCTGTCCTGGTTCGGCAAAGGCGAGGTACGTACCCTGCACACGGCTGAATGGAATGGAGGGGTACCACAACTGGCCGGCATGCGCCTGATCTGCGGCTTTTACCTGAACGAGCTGATGCTCAAGCTCACCGCCCGTGACGATGCCGAGCCGCGTGCCTTCGCCGTCTACGACCAGGCGGTCAGGGCGCTGGCGCTGGCCGACTCCCTGTCCGCCACCTTGCGACGTTACGAATTGCGGCTATTGCAGGCGCTGGGCTATGCTGGCAGCTTCGCCTGCGACCAGCACGGCGCTGCCATCGACGCCGCAGCCCTCTACCTGTGCCGTGGCGGTGCCTTGCCCGAGCGCGATGCCGGATTCGACCCGACAGGGCCCTTTCTGCGCCTGCCAGGCAGTGAGCTGCTGGCCATCGAGGCAGACAACTACACTGCCATCAGCACCCGCCGTGCAGCGCGCAGCCTGCTGCGGCTGCTATTGACCGATTTGCTGGGCGAGGAGCCATTTGCCTCGCGTGAACTCTTGCAGGCCGTCAACGCCATTGCCGACTGAGGCCTGCCAACAGGAGCTGAACATGATTTTGCTTGGTGTGAATATCGACCACGTTGCCACCCTGCGCCAGGCGCGCGGTACCCGCTACCCCAGCCCGATCGAAGCGGCGCTGGTAGCGGAAACCGCCGGTGCCGACCTGATTACCCTGCATCTGCGCGAAGACCGCCGTCACATCCAGGATGCCGACGTGGTGGCCATGCGTCAGGTCATCAAGACCCGCATGAACCTGGAAATGGCGATGACACCGGAAATGCTGGCCAATGCGCTGGCCGTGGCACCGGAAGACGTATGCCTGGTGCCGGAAAAGCGTGAAGAAGTCACCACTGAAGGCGGCCTGGATGTGCTTGGCCACTATGCAGATGTCTGTCATTACACCGAAACCCTGCAACAGGCCGGTATCCGGGTGTCCATCTTCATCGACCCGGACCGCGCGCAGATCAGCAAGGCTTTCGAAGCCGGCGCCCGCGTGATCGAGCTGCACACCGGCGCCTACGCCGATGCCGTGCATGCCGCTGAACGCGAAGCGGAACTGGCACGCATCCGCGGTGCGGCCGCCTTTGCCGCCGAGCTGGGCATGGTGGTGAATGCCGGTCACGGACTGAATTATCACAACGTCAAGCCGATTGCCGCCATTCCGCAAATCACCGAGCTGAACATCGGCCATGCCATCATCGGTCAGGCGGTGTTCGTCGGCCTGGATCGCGCCGTGCGCGACATGAAAGCCCTGATGCAGGAAGCCCGTGGCTGAAGCAGGACAGGAGCGGGCAGATGATATACGGCATTGGCACGGACATGGTGGAAATCGCCCGCATGCAGGGGCTGCTGCAGCGCTGGGGTGACAAGGCCGGGCGGCGCATTCTGGCCGAGGCCGAAATGGCGGATTTCCTGCAGTCCCGCGACCAGGCGCGTTTTCTGGCCAAGCGTTTTGCCGTGAAAGAAGCGCTGTCAAAGGCGGTTGGCACTGGTGTGGTGGACCCGGTGCTGTTGACTGCCATTGCGGTCAGCCATGACGAACTGGGCAAGCCGCAACTGGTCTTTTCTGCTGGCTTGCAGGCTTTTCTCAGCCAGCGCGGCATTGTGCGCAGCCATGTTTCCATTACCGACGAGCGGGAACACGCGCTGGCTTTCGTCGTGCTGGAGCAAGCCTAGCGCCGCCGGGCCGGCCCGGTGCCATCATCAATTGAATTGCGGAGGCGTGCCTTCGCACAGTCTTGGAGAATCAGCCATGCAAGTAGCGAATCTGCCGCGTGGACCGGTCATGGTGGATGTACATGGCTTTGGCCTGACCGAGCAGGAAAAAGCCCGCTTGTCCCACCCGCTGGTGGGCGGGGTCATCCTGTTCCGCCGCAATTTCCAGAACATCGACCAGCTCAAGGCGCTGACGGCGGAAATCCGCGCGCTGCGCACACCGGAGCTGCTGATTGCCGTGGACCACGAAGGTGGCCGCGTACAGCGTTTTCTCGATGGCTTCACCCGTCTGCCGCCCATGAACGTGCTGGGCGAGCTGTGGCAGCAGGACGAAACCGCCGCCCGTGCCGCTGCCGAGAATGTCGGCGTGGTGCTGGCGGGTGAGTTGCGTGCCTGCGGCATCGACCTGTCCTTCACCCCGGTGCTGGATCTGGACTGGGGCCGCTGTGCTGTCATCGGCAACCGGGCTTTCCATCGCGACCCGCACATTGTCAGCGAGCTGGCCCTGGCCTTGCAGCGTGGCCTGCGGCAAGGTGGCATGTCCACGTGCGGCAAGCACTTCCCTGGTCATGGTTTTGTTGCTGGCGATAGCCATTTCGTGATGCCGCAGGATGACCGCACGCTGGCCGAGCTGGAAGCAGACGACTTGATTCCGTTTGCCCGCCTGGCAGAGGCTGGCATGGGTTCGGTGATGCCGGCACATGTGGTGTACCCGGCAGTGGACAGCCGCCCGGCCGGCTTCTCGCCGGTATGGCTGCAAGACATCCTGCGCGGCAAGCTGGCTTTTGATGGCGTCATTTTCTCCGACGACCTGGGCATGGAAGGTGCTGCCGGCGCAGGCAGCTTTGTCGACCGTGCCGAAGCTGCACTGGCGGCAGGCTGCGATATGGTGCTGGTGTGCAATCAGCCGGAACGTGCCGATGAAGTGCTGGCCGGGCTGCAGCCGCCAGCCCAGCCGCGTCTGGCCGAGCGTTTGCAGCGCATGGCCGGCACCGGAGACATTACCGGCTGGCAGCAGGCAATTCTCAGTCCGGCCTTTGCTGCGCGTCAGGCAGAGGTGAAGGCGCTGGCCATTCCGCAAAACGTGTTGCAGGGGCCGGCTGTGGGTGAGGCCAGTTAAGCGCGTTGATTCAAGCAAAAAGTCGGTAAATGCCGGCTTTTTTGATTTTGCAGCTGAAAGTTCAATTGGGTTGGGTGCGCCACAGCCGTGCCAGATGAGAAGGCCGCACGCCTGCCAGCGTGGCCGGGCAGGGTGCCACCACCTTGTGTGCCGGTTGGCTGGTGTCGCGGATCAGGGCGTCGATATATGCCGGGCCGTCACTGCGGCGAATGGCAGCCACCTGCGGTTCGCTGGCTTTTTCACGGCGCGCCAGCACCACACCGATTTCATCATTGGCCAGTTTGACAAAACTGCCGGGCGGGTAGATGCCCAGTTCCTTGATCAGCAGGGTGGTGTAGGCCGGGTCGAATTCGTGGTCCTTGCGCTGGAAGATATGCCCCAGGGCGGCAGCGGGCACCATGCCGGCACGGTAGCTGCGCGGGGTGAGCTTGGCGCAGGTGATGTCGGCCATGTGCAGCATGTGTGCCAGCGATTCGATCTCGCCACGCCCCAGCCCGTAGGGGTAGCCATTGCCCAGCCAGGATTCATGGTGGGTCTGTACCAGCCAGTGCCATAGCTCATCGCTCACTCTGGCTTCACGCAGGATGGCGGAACTCATCAAGGGGTGGCTGGCGATTTCGTCCTCTTGCTGCGGGCTGAGCGCTTCCTGTTGATGGTAAAGCGCGTTTTGCAGCTCGCAGATGGACATGTTCATGGTGAGCGCGGCAGACAGCATGGAGGTGCGCTGCGCTGCGGACAAATCCGGAATGCGGCGGCTGAGCAAGGCCAGCAGGGCGGTGGTGTGCAGGGCATGCGCCGGGCCGTATTCATTGAATGGCACCAGCAGCAGGCTGGCAATCACGCCGTCCGGGTGTTGCTCGGTCAGCCGCACGATATCGCGCACCACCAGCGATACCTTGCGCGGGAAGTCTTCCAGCTGCATGGCATAGCTCAGCAGGGTACGGGTGCGCTGTTGCAGGAAGGCCATTTCATGCAGCACGCTTTCGCGCACCATCATGGTGTCCGGCTGTTCCGGCAGGTTGATGGCATCCAGACGGTTGCCGTCCACCGAATAGCCCATTTCCAGCAGCTTTTCGCGCTGGCGGTCGCTCAGTACGAAATGTCCCTTGCGCAGCAGCAGCAGGCCGTTCTTGGCATAGACATCCAGTGGTAGCTCCTTGCCCATGTGAATCTGGTCGGGCGCTACCTTGTCCTGTAATTGGATCTTGAAACGGGTGTTCATGCTGAGCGTGTCGTCGGCTGGGTTGGCAAGTGGCTACTGAACTTAAGGCCAGCTGCGATTATAGGCCGATGCGCCTGCCCTTGCATGGCTTTTACCTTGCCCCTTTTCCTTGTCAGTAAAGGGGTTTCAGTATTTCCACAGCCCGGCCAGAAAGGAAATGCGCACACCCGCCATATGCGCCGGGCAAGGCGAGATGATCTTGTAGGCCGCGTGGCTGGTTTCGCGCAGCAATACCTCGGCATAAGCCGGACCATCGGCCTTGCGCAGCGCGGCCACTTGCGGCTCGCTGGGCTTCTGCCGACGCGCCAGCACCACGCCGATTTCGTCGTTGGCCAGTTTGACAAAGCTGCCGGGCGGATAAATGCCCAGCTCGCGGATCAGCATGGTGGTGAAGGCGGCGTCAAAGTCCACATCCTTGCGCTGGAACAGCTGCCCCAGCGCCGTGGCCGGCAGTTGTGGCGGCCGGTAGCTGCGCGGCGCCAGCTTGGCGCAGGTAATGTCGGCCAGGTGCAGCAAATGGGCTGGCGGCAGGATTTGCTTGCGATCCAGCCCGAAGGGGTAGCCCTTGCCATGCCAGTTTTCGTGGTGGGTCTGGATGAGTGCATGCCACAAATCGTTCTCGATGCCGGCCTCACGCAGGATGGCCGAGCTGAGCAAGGGGTGCTCGCGAATGGCGGCATGCTGTTCTGCTGCCAGTGCGCCCTGGTGGCGGAACAGTTCGTTTTGCAGCTCCACTTGGGCAATATTCATGGTGAGTGCTGCGCACAGCAGGATTTCCCGATGATCGGCCGGCAGTTTCATCTGCCGGGTAATCAGTGCCAGCAGTGCGGTGGTATGCAGCGAGTGGGCCGCCGCATAATCCTGGAAGGGCAGCAGCAGCATGGCGGCGATCAGCCCGTCCGGATGGCGTTCGCACAGTGTCATCACCGCCTGGGCGATGCTGCGCACCCGTCCTTCCAGTCCGGGGCGGCCTAGAGCATGTTGCAACATGCTGCGTACGCGTTGCTGCAGGAAGGCGACTTCCTCGAACAGCAGCTGGTTCTTGTAGCCCTCGGCGTCGGTCTTATCCGCCGGCTTGGGTTCTTCGGCGTGTTCGGCAAAGCCCAGCTTGATCAGCCGGTGCTTCATGTCCGGCGTCAGCACATAATGCCCGCGCTTGAGCAGCAGAATGCCGTTCTTGGCGTAGACATCCATCGGCAATTCCTTGCCGATGGAAATGGCGCTGGACTTCAGTTTGTCAGACAAGGAGCGATCTGGCATGGCACACCGTTAGCGTTGAATGGCCAAATTATATAGATATACCAACATTTTCACTCATGCATATCGGGTGAAAATGTTGATAATCATCATTGTTTGGGTAAATCCTGCCATGCCTTTTGCAAGCGCTTCACCGAAACCGGATAAGGCGTTTTCAACTCCTGGGCAAACAGGCTGACGCGCAGTTCTTCCAGCTGCCAGCGGAAATCCAGCAAGGCGGCGGATGGTTCGCCGCGCTCGCGCTCATCTGCCAGCCGGGCCTCCCACTTGCTCCACAGCTCGCGGATTTCTGCAGCCCTTTGGCCATCGCGCTGCGGATTGGCCGGCTGCTTGTCCATGCGCAGGCTCATGGCGCGCATGTAACGGGTGAGGTGTGGCAGTTGCGCCCATGGCGTGGCTTGCAGGAATCCGGGGTAAACCAGGCGGCTCAATTGCTGTTGTAGCTCATTGCCCAGGCGGTGTTTCTGCATTTTGGTATACAGCACCATGTATTCGCTGCCGATCTGGCTCAAATACTGCGTGACTGCCTGAATCACTGCCGGCAGTCGGGTACGGGCACGGGTTTTCTGCTCGTTGAAGGCTTTTTCGCTGCGCGGCAGCGCGTCTTCGCCAATAAAGGCACGGTCGCAGATGCAGGCAATGGCATCGGCCAGCAGTACATCCGCATTGGCCACATTGCGCAGGTTCAGGCCAATCTGGGTCATGCCGGACAGGCCCTTGCCCAGTTGCTTCATCTGCTCCTTCAATTGCAGTTGCAACAGGCGGATCACCCCGGCGCGATGGTGGCGTTCGGCTTCAGGCTGGGTATCGAACAGGCGGATGGCCACCTTGTCCTGTTCCAGCGTCAGTGCCGGATAGCCGGTGAGCTGCTGGCGGCCACGGGCAAACTGGATGCTTTCCGGCAGATCGCCAAAGTCCCAGCTGCTGACATCATCCCGCTCAAAATCGGCACTGCTGTCGCGGAAGGTCAGCTGGGCGGCCTGGCCAAACTGTTTTTGCAGGGCCAGCAGGTCGCGGCCCAGGCCGATTTCCTGCTTGCCGTCGTCGATGATGCGGAAGTTGAACAGCAGGTGTTCCGGCAATTCCTGCTTGTTGAATTCGTCGATGTCGACCTTGACGCCACCGGTTTCGCGCAGGATGAAACGCGCCAGTTGCGGCGCAATCGGCTGCTGCAGGTCCGGATTGCTGCTGAGGAAGCGGGTGACAAAGTCCGGCACCGGCACGCAACAGCGCCGCACCTGCTTGGGCAGGCCCTTGAGCAGCTGTTGCAGCTTGTCGCGGATCATGCCCGGCACCAGCCATTCAAACGGGGCTGGTTGCAGACGGTTGAGAATGGCCAGCGGCACATCCATGGTGACGCCATCCAGCGGGTGCTTGGGTTCAAAGCGGTATTTCAGCCGCAGCTTGCCGTCTTCCAGTTCCAGCCATTCCGGGAACTGGTTTTCCGTCACATGCTGGGCGGCGTGGCGCATCAGCTCATCGCGCGTCAGGTGCAGCAGCCTGGGTTCGGTTTTTTCCGCTTCCTTGCGCCAGGCTTCAAAGCTGGCGGCATCCACTACCGTAGCCGGAATGCGTTCGTGATAGAAGGCATACAGCGCTTCTTCATCTACCAGCACGTCCTGACGGCGCGCCTTGTGTTCAAGTTGCTCCACTTCGCGGATCAACTGCTGGTTGCGCTGGAAGAAGGGCGCATTGCTGACGTAATCCATGTTCACCAGCGCCCCGCGGATGAACAGCTCGCGGGCTTCTTCCGGCGCAATGCGGCCATAGCTCACCGCCCGGCGCGGAATCAGCGTCAGGCCGTACAGGGTGACGCGTTCGCTGGCCACCACTTCGCCGCGGCTCTTTTCCCAGTGCGGTTCAAAGTAGTGGTACTTCACCAGATGGGGAGCCAGTTTTTCCACCCATTCCGGTTCGATCTTGGCCACGCAGCGGGCGTACAGGCGGGTGGTTTCCACCAGCTCTGCCGCCACCAGCCACTTGGGCTTGCTCTTTTTCAGGCCGGAACCGGGGAAAACATGGAAGCTGACGCCGCGAGCGCCCTGGTAGTCGTCGCCTTCCAGATTCTTCATGCCGATATTGCCCACCAGGCCGGTCAGCAGCGCCTTGTGCAGGTTTTCATAGGCCACGGCATCCAGTTGCTGGCGCTTTTTCTGCGACATCTGGGCAGCGGGCTGCTCGGCATCGGCATGCGCTGCTTCGCGCTTGATCAGGCCCAGTTCGCTGGCAATCTCCGCCAACTGGCCGTGCAGCTCGCGCCATTCGCGCAGGCGCAGATAGGACAGGAAGTGCTCGTGACAGGTGTTCACCAGCAGGCGGTTGGACTTCTTGTGCTTGATGGCTTCGCTGAAGAAGTCCCACAAATGCAGATAGGACAGGAAGTCGGACTTTTCATCATTGAAGCGGGCCTGGGCACGCTCGGCGGCTTCGCGGGCTTCAAAAGGGCGCTCGCGCGGGTCCTGGATGGACAGCGCCGAGGCAATGATCAGCACCTCGCGCATGCAGCCGAAGTCGCGGCCGGCCAGCAGCAGGCGGCCCACTTTCGGGTCCACCGGAATGCGCGCCAGCTCCTTGCCGATCGGGGTCAGTTCGTTGCTGTCGGTTACTGCGCCCAGCTCGGTCAGCACCTGGTAGCCGTCGGCAATCAGGCGGCTGCTGGGGGCTTCCAGAAAGGGGAAGGCATCCACCCGGCCCAGGCGCAGCGCGGCCATGCGCAGAATAACCGCCGCCAGGTTGGAGCGGACGATTTCCGGGTCGGTAAACGCCGGACGAGCGTTGAAGTCCTCTTCGCTGTACAGGCGTACGCAGATACCGGCTTCCACCCGACCACACCGGCCAGCCCGCTGGCGCGCGGCGGCCTGGGAAATCTTTTCCACTTGCAGCTGTTCCACCTTGGCGCGCGGGCTGTAGCGGTTGATGCGCGCAAGGCCGGTATCGATCACATACTTGATGCCTGGCACGGTAAGTGATGTTTCCGCCACATTGGTGGCCAGCACGATGCGCCGTCCGCCGGATGGCTTGAAGATTTTCTGTTGGTCCTCGTTGGACAGGCGGGCAAACAAGGGCAGGATTTCATAACCGCGAATGCCGGACTTGCGCAGTTTTTCCGCCGTTTCGCGGATTTCGCGCTCACCGGGCAAAAACACCAACATGTCGCCCGCACCCTGGCGCGACAGCTCGTCGGCGGCGTCGACAATGGCGTCTTCCATTTCCATCTCGCGCTCGTCTTCGTCGCGCTGCTTGAGCGGGCGATAGCGCACTTCCACCGGGAAGGTGCGGCCAGAGACTTCAATCACCGGTGCGCCATCAAAATGGCGGGCAAAACGGTCGGCGTCGATGGTGGCCGAGGTGATGATGATTTTCAGGTCCGGGCGGCGCGGCAGCAGCTGCTTGAGAAAGCCCAGCAAAAAGTCGATGTTGAGGCTGCGTTCGTGGGCCTCGTCGATGATGATGGTGTCGTAGGCTTCCAGATAGCGGTCGGTCTGGGTTTCCGCCAGCATGATGCCGTCGGTCATCAGCTTGATGACGGACTTCTCCGACAGCTTGTCGGTAAAACGCACCTTGAAACCGACATGCTCGCCCAGTTGCGAGCCCAGCTCCTGCGCAATGCGGGTGGCCACCGAGCGTGCGGCCAGACGGCGCGGCTGGGTGTGGCCGATCAGCCCGTACACCCCGCGGCCCAGCTCCAGGCAGATTTTGGGAATCTGCGTGGTTTTGCCCGAGCCGGTTTCGCCGCAGATGATCACCACCTGATGCCCGGCAATGGCGGCCTTGATGTCGTCCAGCTTCTGGTTGACCGGCAGGGCAGGGTCAAACTGCGGGCGCGGCATGTGCTGACGACGGGCATCGGCGCGGGCAGTCGAGCGTTCCAGCTGGGCACGGACATCATCCAGCAGCTTGTCGGCCGGCTGGTTTTTTTTCAGCCGTTCAGCCACATCATTCAGCTTGCGTCGCAGGCCGTGGCGGTCGCGCAGCAGGCAATGGGCAAGGCGGGATTTCAGTTGGGACAGTTGCTGGGCTGGGGTGGTCATCGGGCAAAGAGCACTTGTTTACACAAGCCGGGCAGTATAGCAGAGGGGGGAGGGGGACAAAATGCAAAAGACCGCCAGTTGGCGGTCCGGGCATGATGAGGCCTTGTGGCGACTAGCCGGCGTGCTGGGCCTGCGAGGTTCGACCCAGATCATCCAGCAACTGGTCCAGCCGCTTGATGGCATCGGCAATGGAGCGGGTTTCGGTGGACAGCGAGCGAGTGGATTCGCCCACCGCGGTAATGTCACCGGCAAACTGGGCAAAGCCCTGGTTCTGGCTGCTTTCCGCCCGGGATACTTCCTCCAGCAGGCTGGCCAGCTGGCGGGTTTCCTGAATGATGCCTTGCAGGTTCTGCTGCGCCTCCTGCGCATTGCTGCGCCCGGCCTGCATCTGGCTGTTGCCGTCACGCATGGCGATGATGGCCTGATTGGTGCCATCCACAATCAGCTTGATCTTGGTTTCGATATCCAGCGTGGCGTTCTGCGTGCGCTCGGCCAGCTTGCGCACCTCGTCCGCCACCACGGCAAAGCCGCGCCCCATTTCACCAGCGCGGGCAGCTTCGATGGCGGCATTGAGCGCCAGCAGGTTGGTCTGGTCGGCAATGTCACGAATCAGCTGTACGATGCCGTTGACCTCGGTACTGCGCTGGCCCAGGTCTTCCAGCTTGCTGGCGGCATGGGAGATGACTTCCCCGGCGCGGCCCAGCTGTAATACCGCCTGGTCCATCACCTGGCCGCCGCTGCTGGCCGCCTGGCCTGCGGTTTGCGCCAGCCGGGTGGCGCTGTCGGACTGGGCGGCGTTCTGGCTGGTGACGACCGCCATTTGCTGTGCCACCACCATCATGTCTTCCGCACGGCTGCGCTGCTCGGCCATGGTTTGTGCCATCAGCCCGGTGCTGTCGGCAATGTCGCGGCTGGCGCTGGAGGCGGCGCGAATGGAGCGCGCCACCTGTTCCATCATCTCGCGCATGGCGCGGCTGGCCTGCTCGGACTCGGCGCGTGCCTGTTCCAGCTTTTCCAGGCTTTTTACCTTGGCCTTGTCAAAGGCCATGGCCAGCGACAACACCACGATGGTGAGGCCGATCAGCGACTTGGCTTGCAGTTTGGGAATTTCGGCATGGTCGATCGGCACCGGCGGCAGCGCACCGGGGTCGGACGACAGCAAAAAGAACACGCCGATAGCCAGAATGGTCAGCACCATCCACACCATGCCGGAGCGGCGGGTGGACACGAAAATGGCGGTAAACGGAATGGAAGCAAACCACACCACGCTGGTGGACATGATGCCGCCGTTGACGTACACCATCCAGCACACCATCACGAACATGCAGCTGGTAATCAGCTCGGCACAAAAGCGCAGTGCGCCGGTGAGTTTCAGCAAGAGTGGCGCCAGCAACAAACCCAGCCCGCCCAGTGCAATGCCGGTGCCCATGGCCGGGTGATTCAGCATGAAATACTCGATGGAAAACAGCGGAGCAATGCAACCGGCCAGCAGGCCAACGCCCACCGTCGTGCGTGCGCCAATGGCCTGGGCGGGGGATTGGCGGATGGTTTCCGGTATGAACCAGTCGGTAACGGACTTGGCAGTCATGTGGTGAGTCTCCCTCGTTGCGTCTTGATTTGTAAGTATTGTTTTGGTTTTTACGCCCGATTTCAGGCGATTGGCTAATGTAAAACAACTGTTTGAAATCGGCAATCGTACTATTTGCTGAGCACGTGCCAGCGGGGTGCTCAGTCAGTGAGGGCTGTGTATTTCTTGCCCTGCCGCGGACAGGCCGTCGGTGTGTGCTGAACCGGTCAGGCCAACACCAGCCAGCATTACCGGCAGGTGCCGAAAAGTATGCTGTCCATTTGGGAATGCGCTGATAGGCCAAGCAGCATGGCATTTGGACAATCGGCAAACCATGACAATGTCCCGATTGCCGCTGTTTGGCTGCCATTTGATTCCCAATTTCCGGTTTGTACCGCGTAGCCTGGCAGGAGTACTGCCATTGCTTGCCGGTTTGTGGCCGGTATATTCCTTCGCGCAAGTGCCTTCGCCGGTTACCGGACTTGCCGCCGCAGCAGGTAACAGCCTGCCTGCGGTCACGCCCTTGCCACCCGCAGAACAGCCATGTTTCCCGATACGGCAGTTGTTTCTGCAAGGCGAGTTATCCGCACGCTTTCAGTGGCTATTGCATGCTGCCGCCCAGCCGGACAGCGCCATTGGCCGCTGCCTTGGCAGCCAGGGCGTCAGCCAATTGCAACGGCGCATGCAAAACGCGCTGCTGGCACAAGGTTTTGTCACTTCCAGGGTGCTGGTCAGCCCGCAAAACCTGAGCACGGACAGCTGGTGTTCACCTTGCTGCCCGGTTTTATTCACCAGATCAAACCTGCTGCCGACAACAGCACTGCAATGCGTACGCTGAATGCCCTGCCAACCGGGCCGGGTGAGGTACTCAATCTGCGTGACATCGAACAAGGGCTGGAAAACCTGCAACGCCTGCCTTCGGTGCAGGCGGACTTCCAGATTGCCCCGGCCAGCGCCGCCGATGCACCGCCCAACAGCAGCGACGTGCTGGTGCAATGGCGGCAACACAGGCCATACCGCTTGTCATTGCAGCTGGATGATGGCGGCAGCAAGGCCACCGGGGTGCTGCAAGGCAGTGCCACGCTGGCGGTGGACCATCTGCTGACGCTCAATGACATGCTCAGCCTGTCGCGCAGCCAGGCGCTGGGTGGTGGTCAGGATGGCGAGCGGGGCTCTGAAAACAACACCGTCAGCTACACCCTGCCGCTGGGGTATTGGCTGCTCGGCCTGACACTGAATGATGGCCGTTATCGCCAGTCGGTGGCTGGTGCTTATGAAAGCTATCTCTATCACGGTAAAAGCGAGAACGCCTCGCTCAAGCTGTCGCGCCTGCTGCTGCGTGATGCCGACAGCAAAACCGGCGTGAACCTGCAGTTGTGGCAACGCAAGACCAGCAGCTTCATCAACGATGCCGAAATCGACGTGCAGCGCCGTCGCATGGCGGGCTGGGAGCTGGGCGTAGCTCACGAAACCCGCCTGGGTGAGGGCGCATTCAGCGCCAGCCTGAATTACCGGCGTGGTACCGGTGCCCGTCGCGCGCAGCGCGCGCCGGAGGAGGCCTTCAACGAGGGCAGTTCCCGCTTGCAGCTATGGCAGGCAGAGGCACAGCTGGTATTGCCGTTTCGCGCCCTGGGCCAGGCCTTGCAGTTCAGCTCGGCCTGGCGCGGCCAATACAACCAGACCCCATTGATTCCGCTGGACCGCTTTTCTATCGGCAGCCGCAGCACCGTGCGCGGCTTCAACGGCGACAACCAGCTCAGTGCCGATCGCGGCTGGCTGGTACGCAATGAGCTGGGCTGGCAATTCAAAGGACGTGAAATCTATCTGGCTTACGACCATGGCGAAGTCGGTGGCCAATCGGCGGCCTTGCTGCCGGGTCGTCGGCTGAGCGGCATTGCCCTTGGCAGCCGTGGCCACTTGCTTGGCTTCGACTACGAAGTGTTCATCAGCAAGCCCATGCACTACCCCACCCATGTTCGCACCCCCGGCAGCACCGGGGGCTTCTCCCTTGCCTACCGTTTTTGACGCTGCGCCTTGCCACCGGAGACTGGCCCATGAATCGACAATGCTATCGTCTGGTTTTTAACACCTTGCGCAATCTGTTGATGCCTGTCGCCGAGCTGACCGGCAGCTACCAGCGCTCAGCCAGTACCCGTCCGGGAGCGGGGCAGGCACGGCCATGTTGCTGGGCATGGCGACCGCTGGCACTGGCCTTGTTGTTGCTCAGCCTGCCCGGTGCTGCACTGGCGCAGATTCTGGCCGACCCTGCCGCACCTGCCGGGCAACGCCCCACCATCCTCAATACCGCCAGCGGTGCGGTACAAATCAATATCCAGACCCCGACCGCCGGTGGGGTGTCGATGAACCAGTATCGCCAGTTCGACACCACCACACCGGTCACCATCTTCAATAACGGCCGCAGCGCCAGCCAGACCCAAAGCGCCGGCTGGGTGGCAGGCAACCCGTGGCTGGCCGGTGGCAGTGCCAGAGTCATTGTCAACCAGGTCAACAGCGCCAACCCGTCACGCCTGAGCGGCACCATGGAAATAGCCGGTGCACGGGCAGACCTGATCATCGCCAACCCCTCCGGCCTGCGCATAGATGGCGTCACTGTGCTCAATGCCAACCGCAGCACCTTTGCCGCTGCCACGCCGCAGCTTACTGGCGGGGTAGTGCAAGGCTTCCAGACCGGCAACGGCATGTTGCAGATTAACGGTGCAGGGCTGAATGATAGCGGCAGCGACTACACCACCATCCTGGCCCGGGCCGTACAACTGAATGCCGGGCTGTGGGCGCAGCAACTGCAACTGAGCTCCGGGCAGAACCAGCTGGATGCCACGGGCAGGCTCATCGCCACCACCACCCCGGCAGCGGGGAATGACGGTGCTGTCCCGGCCTACAGCCTGGACGTGGCGGCAATCGGTGGCATGTACGCCGGCAAAATCACCCTGCTGGCTACCGAACACGGCCTGGGCGCACGCAATGCCGGTGAGCTAGTGGCAAGTCAGGGCGATTTGCAGCTGCAAGCGGATGGCCGCCTGATCAACACCGGCCGCATGCTGGCGCAGCAGGGTGGCAGCCTGCTGGTGCAAAGCCAGGGGCTGGATAATGACGGCACCTTGTCGGCCAGCCGCAACCTGCACATTGCCAACGGACCACTCAGCAACAGCGGGCTGATCAATGCCGGGCGCGAACTGGTGCTGAATACCAGCGACATCCGTAACAGCAGCAGCGGCAGCATCAGCGGCCAGCGCGTGCAGATAGACGCAGACAGCCTGGACAACGCGGGCCAACTCAGCCAGACCGGCCAGCAGGGCTTGCTGTTGCAGGCCAATGCCTTGCACAGCAGCGGGGCGATAGGCCTGCCGCCCAAAGCCAGCACTGCACCTGAGCTACCATCCACACCGGATAATGGTACGGCCACGCCGCCAGCCACAGACAGCACGAACGCACCGGGCGGGGATGCCCCGGTTTACAGCCAGCCCACCCCCGCCGAGGTGTTAGCCGACGGCACCATCCGCGTGGCAGACCTGCTGGATAACAGCGGCAGCCTGCTGGCCAATGGCGGCATCGACCTGAGCCTGCAACAAGGCTTGCAGAATCACGGCAGCATGCAGCTGCGCACACTGCAACTGTTCGGCCCCATGCTGGATAACCGGCAAGGCCGGCTGTATGTCGACCAGGCGCACATCGACACCGGAGCCATCCACAATCAGGGCGGCACCTTGGTGGCCAGGCAGGACATCACCCTGCGCACCGCCACTCTGAATAACCAGCAGGGCAAGCTTGCCGCCGCGGGCGGACTCAGCCTGATGACCGGGCAACTGGACAACCGCGCTGGCTGGCTGGAAGCCGCCGGGCTGTTGTTCAATGGCGGCGACATTGACAACCGCCAGGGCGGCATCTTTGCCCGCGACATCAGCGCCAGCAGCGGTGCGGTGGATAACCGTGGCGGCCTGCTGGCTGCTAGTCAATCACTGCTGCTGAATACGGGTGGACAAACCCTGTGGAATGCCGACAGTGGCGATACGCTGGGCGTACTCTCCGGCGGCAGGCTGGCCTTGAAAACCGGCGACTTGTTCAACCTGCAAGACGGGCGCATTCAGGCGTCCACACTGGACATCAACAGCAGCACCCTGCGCAATCAGGCCGGCCTGATCATGGGTGATACCGTCACCCTGCAGGGCGATACGCTGGACAACCAGGCCGGGCTGATTGCCGCCAAAACCAGCCTGTCGCTTGTTGCCGCGCAATCCCTGCACAACCAGGGGGAATTGCACAGCCTGGGTGATGCCGCAGTGCAAGCGGACACCCTGCAACAGCAGGGCGGGCTGACCACGGCCAGTCGCAATCTGGCCGTCCAGGCCAGACAGCTGGGCAGCACCGGCCAGTTTGTTGCCGGGCAGGACCTCACCCTCAACACCCGGCAAGACCTTACCGTACAGGCCGCTATCCAGGCGGGCAGAAACCTTGTACTCAGTACGACGGGCAAGCTGGATAACCAGTCCAGCCTGCGCGCCGGAGGCAGCGCCAGCATACAGGCAGACAGCATCAGCAATGCCAGCCAGGCCGACATCACCGCCAGCACGCTTAACCTGCAAGCTACCACCAGCCTGGACAATCAGGGCCTGATAGACGCCGGGGATGCCAGCCTTCTCGCCGGACAAGCCATCAGCAATCGCGGCAGCGGGCGTATTTATGCTGACAGGCTGTTACTGGCCGCACCGCAGCTGGACAACACCTCACTAGCAGGGCAAGCACCGGTGATTGCCGCCCGGCAACAACTGGGCATCGCGACCGATCAACTGCTTAATGGCGAAAACGCCCAGCTCATCAGCCTGGGCGACATGGTGATAGGCGGCGGCTTTGACGATAGCGGCCAGATCAATCGCCCGGCCAGTCTGGTGGACAACCAGTCGGCCAGCATCGAGGCCGGTGGCAATATGCAGATCAGCGCCGACACCGTACGCAACCAGCGGCTGCGGGTGGGCATGAGCCAGCAAAGCAGCATTGACGAAACCGTCACCATGAACCTGCCCGGCTGGAAGCGTAATGGCCACAACGGCGGCGACCTGCGTAACTCGGCCAATTACCGTGCCTCGCAGATTTATTTTGTTGACCCGGCCGACATCATCAGCAACGAGCAGATCATCACCCCGGATGGCAATGTGCTGGGCCGCGCCGTGGTCAAACTCAGCCCGCAAACCAGTACCTTCTTCTTTGCCAATGGCCGTGGCTGGGGCATGACCGGCGAGCGCTGGCGCATCAATATCGACCAGCCGCAAACCCAAACCATCTACTACACCCTGCGTCAGGACGGCGTGGTCAATCCGGACCAAAGCCCGGACGGGCTCGACCCCTTCCTGCTGCTGCACGGGCCGGGTGGCACCGGTGGTGCGCCTTACTTCTCTTACCAGACCGACGCCGTTCGTTACGACGCGCAATATGGCAGTTGCAGCAGCCATTGCGTATTGCTGATTACGCCGTATCAGCTCACTGACCCCATCCATACCGTGATTAACCCGACCGGTCTGGGTACCACCGAACCGTATAACGAACTACGTCGCACCGCCCACCACACCGCGCTGGACGACGTGCTAACAGCCGACACGGGAGCAGCCCCCACCATCCGCGCTGGCGGCAATATGCTGTTGCAGCCGGGCCAGTTGCTGGACAACCAGTACGGCCAGATCAGTGCCGCAGACCAACTGCAAATAGACGGTGGGGCAGCTAGCCAGATCATCAATACCGCTGCCACGCTGTACCGCAATCACCAGTTTGATGTGCAGATACGCATGTACTCCGGTGGCGGCTTTGCTTTCCCCCGGCCCGATATCCGCGAAACCATAGGCAGCGTCGATGCCAGCATCCAGGGCAAGACCAGCCTGGTCATCAACGCCGACACCGTCGCCAATCTGGATCAGGGCCGCCCGGGCCCCAGCCCGATTGCACCGCCCGTTCCTGGCAGCGAAGTAGCCCGGCTCAGCCAAACCAGCAATGGCACGGTACAGCTGGAACCCGGCAGCAATGGCATCCCCGGCAGCGTGCTGACCCAGCCGCCCACCATCCAGTTGCCACGCAGCAGCCTGTACCGCCTGCTGCCCGACGGACCGGCACCATTGCTGGAAACCGACCCCGCGCTAACCAATCGCCAGGCCTGGCTGGGCAGCGATTACCTGCTGGCCGGGCTGTCGCCCGACCCCAATACCTCCCTCAAACGCCTGGGTGATGGTTATGTCGAACAACAACTCATCAACCAGCAAGTCAGCCGCCTCACCGGCCAAAGCCTGCTGGCAGGCTATAGCGACGGTCAGGCCCAGTTCCGTGCGCTGATGGACAACGGTAAAACCTTTGCCGCCAGCCACCAGCTGGTGCCCGGCGTGGCGCTCACCGCTGCGCAAATGGCCC
Source organism: Aquitalea pelogenes (assembly GCF_001515305.1). Taxonomy (GTDB): domain Bacteria; phylum Pseudomonadota; class Gammaproteobacteria; order Burkholderiales; family Chromobacteriaceae; genus Aquitalea; species Aquitalea pelogenes. Next base: position 33,545 of record NZ_LNQV01000004.1, on the reverse strand, counting down.
AGCTCACCAGCGACATCGTCTGGCTGGTCAGCCAAACCGTCACCCTGCCGGATGGCCGCAGCCAGCAAGTGCTGGTGCCGCAGGTGTACGTCAAACTGCAGCAAGGCGACCTGGCCCCCAGCGGCGCCATCCTGGCGGCAGACCGACTGCAACTGCAACTGAAGGGCGACCTTAGCAACCAGGGCAGCATGGCCGGGCGACAACTGCTCAGCATCAACGCCGACACCATCAACAATTTGGCCGGACGCCTGCAAGGCGGCGACCTGGCCATCCACGCCAACACCGACCTCAACAACCAGGGCGGACGCATTCAGGCCGACCACAGCCTCAGCCTGAGCGCCGGGCGCGACCTCAGCAGCGCCAGCACCACCTATAGCCAACAACACGGCAGCGGCGGCAACACCCTGCAACAAACCGTACTCGACCGCATGGCCGGGCTGTACCTGGGGCAGGGCACAGGCCCCATGCTGCTGGCCGCAGGCCGCAACCTCGACCTCAGCGGCAGCCAGTTGAGCAACCAATCCAGCGGCAGCACCGTGCTGTCCGCCGGACAAGACCTCACACTCGGCACCACCGACACCGCCCAGCAACGCCGCATCACCTGGAATGCCAACAACTGGTCCGCCCAGGCCAGTACCGACCAAACCGGCAGCCGCCTATCCACCCAGGGCGACCTCACCCTGCAGCGCCACATCATTGGTGAGCACGGTGGACAGCAGGGCCGACATGCCCACCAGAAACAGTGCCAGCGATCTTTCCCGCGCCAGCCGGTTGATGATGAGGCGGCCCAGATGACTCAGATAACCGCTTGCTTCCACGCCCTTGGTCAGCAACAGCAGGCCGGACAGGGTGGTGATGGTGGGCCAGTCTATCCAGTGGACAAACTGGCTGGCCGCCGCGGGCTGTGGCAGCCATAGCAGCAGCATCAGCAACAGCAGCACATGCAGCAGCCGGTCGTGCAAGAACGGGGCGAGCAAGGCGGCCAGACGAGAGGGGGAGGTGTGTGCAGACATGGCGGCAGCTTACGGGAAGGCTGCTGCCGTCATCAAGCTGCGTGCACGGCGGCGTCAGTCCTCGGTGCGCAAATCGTCACGCTTGATGGCCATGCCCATGGCCACGATCCACGGCAGCAGCAGCCAGCCGCCCAGCACATTGATGAGAACCACTTTTTGCAGACGGGGGCTTTTCACCAGCCAGCCGGTGATGCTGGGAATCAGATAAGCCGGAATCATCACCAGCGCGTCGCCCATCCACATGGCGGTGGTGACGAACAGCGGCTGATTGTTGAAGGTGCCATACAGCCACAGCAGCACGGCCAGCGCCAGCACGATGATGAACAGGCCTTTGAGCAGATCGACGATTTTCATGACAGACAAACAGGGGTAATCAGATAAGCGGCTAGGGTAATCACGCCTTTGCCGCCTTGGCAAACCCCACGGACAAACCTGCTGCAATAAACGCCAGACCGGCACTGATATTCAGCCCGGCAATCAGGCGGGGCCGGGCGGCTATCCAGCGCGCCAGATGGCTGGCACTGATGCCCATCAGGCCAAAACCCAATGTTGTCAGCAAGGCAAACCAGCCGCCCAGCAACATCATCTGCCCGGCCACACTGCCCTGACCGGTGCTGATGAATTGCGGCACGAAGGCCATGATGAAGATGCCCACCTTGGGGTTGAGGCTGCCGGACAGAAAGCCGCTGCGGAACACCTGCCACAGCGGTAAGGGGTCGATACGGGAAAAACGCACCAGGGTGCGGTGACGGATGGCCTGCCAGCCGAGGTAGACCAGATAACAGCCGCCAGCCAGCTTCACCAGCAGGAAGGCGGTGGCTGAGGCCTGCAACAGTGCGGTCAGCCCCAGCGATGCCGCGGTGACATGCACGAAGATGGCACAGCCGGAGGCGAGCGCCGACATGGCCGCCGCCCGCTTGCCCTGCGACAGGCCACGTGCAATGGCCAGCAGATTGTCCGGGCCCGTGCCGCCACCAGGGCCAGGCAGGTGAGGGTATACAGCAAAAACGTGTGCGACATGGTTGGCACCTTGCTGGGCGAAAAACGCTCATTAAAGCGACAATGCCCAGCAAAAACAACTATTTGTGCACCATTAGCCCTCTAATGGCCCTGACGCCCACCCAGCTGGCTGATCAGCACGCTGGCTACAATCAGCGCCGCGCCGCTGATGGCCATCAGCCCCAGCTGCTCGCCGGCCAGTGCACCAAGCAGGCCAGCCCATACCGGCTCCATCGCATAAATCACGGTGGCCCGCGTGGCGGGGACGGTTTTCTGTGCCCAGTTCATGGCGATCTGGATGACGGCAGTGGCCAGCCCCATGCCAAGCAGGCTGACCAGCAATACCGGATGCGGCTCTGGCGCGGCTTCGCCACTCAGTTGCCAGCCCAGAGCGCCAGCAAGGACACGGTCAGCAATTGCACCACCGCCACCCGGCGCGGGTGGCACTGGCCGGCAAAGCGGCCCACCAGGCTGATTTCCAGCGCAATCATGGCGGCCCCGGCCACGGTCAGCCATTCGCCTGCGCCGAAATTGAATTGCAGGCCACGCGGGTCGGACAGCAAAACCAGCCCGCCAAAGGCCACGATGATGCCCAGCCAGGCTGCCAGCCGGGGCCGGTGGCGAAACAGCAGCAGCTGGAACAAGGGCACCAGTGGTACATACAGCCCGGTGAGAAAGGCCGACTTGCTGCTGGGAATCAGCTGCAAACCCAGCGTCTGCAGGCTGTAGCTGCCAAACAGCACGCTGCCCACCAGTGCGCCGGTCAGCAGCTCGCGCCGGGTCAGGCCGTGCAGCTCGCGCCAGCTCAGCAGCAGGGCAATCAGGCCGGCCACGCCAAAGCGCAGGCTGACAAAGCTGAAGGGGCCAGCCCATTGCAGCGCGTGCTGCACCACCAGAAAGGTAAAGCCCCAGATCATGGTGACGCCGATCAGCACCAGGTCTGGCAGGCGGGATGGGCCGGGTGGCAGGCCGGCGGTGGCGGTCAGCGGTGTCATGGACGTGCTCTCGTTGCGGGTGGGGAGTCTGTGAAATATAATGCACAAATCACCATTTGGGCAATATATTGCACATGGCCATGAGCAAGGAAGCAAACGGTTCGCTGCAAGTCATGCAAAACGTGGCAGACAATCTGCGTCTGGCACGCCTGCAGCAAGGCTACAGTCAGGAAGTGCTGGCCACGCGGGCGGGCATCAGCCGCCGCATGCTGGTGAATATCGAGGCCGGGGAAAGCAATGCCAGCATTGCCACGGTGGACAAGCTGGCCTCGGCACTGGGGCTGAGTTTTGTCGACGTGGTGCGCCCGCCGTCGTCAAGCGACAAGGCCCGTGCCTTGCCGCTGCGCATCTGGCAGGGCGAGCAGGCAGACAGCCATGCCAGCCTGCTGGAGTCGGTGGTCAAACCCGGTGTGACACTGGAGCTGTGGCGCTGGCAGCTGGCGGCCGGTGACAGCTATCACGCCGAAGCCGATGCGCCCGGCTGCCACGAAGTGCTGTATGTGCTGCAAGGCAGCCTGCAAGTACAACTGGCGCAGCAAAGCCACACGCTGCAAACCGGTCAGTCACTGACTTTTGCCTCGGACCAGGTGTACAGCTATCACAACCGCGACGCGGTGGCTTGCGCCTTTACCAAGAACATCCTGATGTATCCACACGGCACGCAGTCGGCGGAATAACAAAAACGGCCCGCAGCCGTTTTTCATTGTCATGCGCGACCTTATTTGCTGATGGACTTGCCGTAGGTTTCGGCGGCCGTGCGCATTTTCGGCAGCAGGGTCTTTTCGGCGGCAGTCAGCATGTTCTTCATGATGTTGTCGATCACCACCGGCTGTTGCTTCATCAGCTTCTGGCCGGCCGGGGTCTTGTAGAAGGCCACGATCTGCTGCATTTCCGCGGCAGAGAACTGCGCGCTGTAGCTCTTGACCACTTCCTGCTCGAACTGCTTTTTCACAGCGGCAGAGTTGAAATAGTCAGCGGCGGTCTTGTGCACGCCATCAGCATAGGTCTTGAAGCCGTCCTGGGCCTTCTTTTGCTGTTCCGGGCTCAGGTTGACCTTGTTCTTCACCAGATATTCCTGCAGCAGCGGGCCGGCAGAAGCGGTGGTGCGGTTGGCCAGATCATTCGGCATATTGTTCAGGCCGATCACCTGGGCCAGTTCCTTGGCGGCGGCATCCTGTGCGGCATCGGCATGAGCCAGCATCGGCAGGGTCAGTGCAAGGGCGGCAATGGCGGTCTTGATCGGGCTAGCAGCAAACATGGGACATCCTTTTCGGCAATGGCATCTGGGACACAAGGCTGGCAGTGTGACACCGCCAGAGAGTGTGGTCAAAGCTGCTTTGAGGATGTTCGGTCAATGACAGTTCCCGGTCCGGCCTCAGGCCGCCAGGCTGCCCTGGGCGCGGGCACGCTCCAGCAAGGGCGGCAGCAGGGCCAGTCCTTCTTCCCATTGCTGATGGCCGGAGGCCACATTGATATGCCCGGCTTGCCGCAGCCAGGTGAGCGGGCTTTGCCAGTAACCTGCCATGCGTGCGGCGCGGGCAGACTTGCAGAACGGGTCGTTGTCGCTGGCCACCACGCGGCTGACAAAGGGCAGTGGCTGGCGCGGCAAGGGGGCAAACGGCATCAGTTCGCGCGGCACGAAGGGTCTTTCCACATCGGCCGGGGCCACCAGCAATGCACCGGCAATCCGTCCGGGCTGCAAGCGGGCATAGTGCGCCACGGTAATGCAGCCCAGGCTGTGGGCAATCACGATGGCCGGACGGCGTGCCTGCGACAGGGCGTGGTCCAGTCCGGTCAGCCAGCTGTCCAGGTCCGGCTGTTCCCAGTTGTCGTTTTGCACGCGGATGGCGTTGAGGCGCTGTTCCCAGTGGCTTTGCCAGTGATCGGTCGCGCTGCCCCTCCAGCCTGGCTGGATGATGAAATCGAAGTCGTCGGCAATGGTGGTCATGACAGGTTCCCGGAAACAGATGCAGCCACTATAAGTCAGAATCTATAGCCTAAAAAGTGATAAATAATTGTTTTTATATTTCATTTGGTAATTTGATGAGCATGGAAGCGTCGTGGTTTGTTAGACTTATTTTGAATAACAGAATAAGAAACAATCATTTCTAGTGCTAAGCAATTCCTGATTACAGTGTGCCCATCAAACGACGCACATCGCCTCAGGAGCCACTCATGACTATCCGCACCAATCTGAAAGCGCTGGCAGCCGTGCTGCTGCTGGCTGTGACACCGCTGAAGGCAGCCGAACTGCTGAATGTGTCCTACGACCCCACCCGCGAGCTGTATCAGGATGTGAACAAGGCCTTTGCCGAGCAATGGAAGAAAAAGACCGGCGAAGAGCTCACCATCAAGCAGTCGCATGGTGGTTCGGGCAAGCAGTCGCTGTCTATCCAGCATGGTCTGGCTGCCGACGTGGCCACCCTGGCCCTGGCTTACGATATTGATGTGCTGGCCGATGAAGGCTTGCTGCCGAAAAACTGGCAAACCCGCCTGCCGGACAACAGCTCGCCCTACACCTCCACCATCGTGTTCCTGGTGAAGAAGGGCAACCCGAAGAACATCAAGGACTGGAATGACCTGGTGCGCAATGACGTGCAGGTGATCACGCCGAACCCGAAAACCTCCGGTGGCGCACGCTGGAACTACCTGGCTGCCTGGGGTTATGCGCTGAAGAAAAACGGTGGCAACGAAGCCAAGGCCCGTGCCTATGTGGCCGAGCTGTACAAGCACGTACCGGTACTGGATTCCGGCGCACGTGGTGCCACGCTCACCTTCACCCAGCGCGGTCTGGGCGATGTATTGCTGGCCTGGGAAAACGAAGCCGTGCTGGCGGTAAAGGAAATGGGCCCGGACAAGTTTGACATCGTCACCCCGTCCATCTCCATTCTGGCCGAGCCGCCAGTGGCCGTGGTAGACAAGGTGGTGGACAAGAAAGGCACCCGCAAGCAGGCCGAGGCCTATCTGAAGTTCCTGTACACCCCGGAAGGCCAGACCATTGCAGCAGAAAACTACTACCGCCCGCGTGACCCCAAGATTGCGGCCAAATACGCCAGCCAGTTCCCCAAGGTGAAGCTGTTCACCCTCAAGGACGTGTTTGGCGACTGGCGCAGCGCGCAGAAAAAACACTTTGCCGATGGCGGCGTGTTTGACCAGATCTACAGCAAGAACTGATTTTCTCCTGCCGTGAAGAACACAGACAGGCCGCACGATGCGGCCTGTCTGATTTTGATTGCCTCACTCGCTTTCTGAAAGAAAAGCGAGGCACCCTTACAGGGTAAGGGCGGGGGGATAGGGAATAGATGGAAAGGCTGCGGAATCAGTCACTTCATCGAAAGGCCCGGCTTTGCCGGGTCCAGTAGGTTCGACACGAATCACTGTGTCAGCAGTCTGACAGGCCGCACGATGCGGCCTGTTTTGCATTCCATTTCCATTCTGTCTGCATCTGCCGCTTGTCACATGGCTGCGGTAGACTGGGCGACGCTCATTTCATCTGTTTCCCGCCATCCGCATGCAAGTATTTCACAGCCCTCATGGGGCATTGCGTTATCACGACCTGCCCGGCAGCGGTGTGCCGCTGCTGTTTGTGCATGGCCTGGGCTGTGCCGCTTCCAGCGACTTTCCCCGCGTGGCGGCCGATCCTGCGCTGGCCGGGCGCAGGCGTCTGCTGCTGGATTTGCTGGGTGCCGGTTTTCCGACCGGCCGGACGACTTTGCCTACAGCGTGGCCGCGCATGCCGAAACCGTGGCGGGCCTGATCGATCATCTCGGCCTGCCGCAGCTGGACATTGTCGCCACAGCATGGGCGGGGCCGTGGCCATTACCGCCAGCAGCCTGCGCCCGGACAAGGTGGCGCGGCTGGTATTGCTGGAGCCGAATCTGGATGCCGGCGGCGGCGTGTTCAGCCGCGCACTGGCGGCCATGAGCGAGCAGGAATTCGTCAGCCGTGGCCAGCGCCGCATGGCGCGGCTGGCCAGCCGTGAAGGCAGCCCGCTATGGGCGGGGTCGCTCTCTGCCAGTCATGCGCCTGCCGTGCACCGTGCGGCGGTATCGCTGGTACAGGGTGGTGAACCCGGCTGGCGCAGCCAGTTATTGGCGCTCTCCATGCCGCGCAGTGTGGTGGTGGGCGAGCGCTCCTTGCCCCTGCCGGGGCTGACCAGTCTTGCTCAAGATGGAGTGAGCGTGCATGTGCTGGCTGATGCCGGCCATGCCATGAGTGAAGACAACCCTGCCGGCCTGGCGGCTTTGCTGGCAGACATTCTGGAGCAAGACCATGTGGCGTGAATGTCGCTGTTACTGCCTGGCCATCTTGCTGGCCCTCGGTCTGGTGCTGCCGGTATGGGCTGCCAGTCTGCCTGCCCCGCAGGAAGTCAGCATTCCACTGTCTGGCGCAGGTCTGTTTGGCAGCACGCTGGACATGCCGGCACTGCTGTACCGCCCGGCAGGGGACGGACCGTTTCCGGTGCTGCTGTTTTCCCATGGCCGTGCCGGCAGCACGCAGGAGCGCCATCAACTGAAATACCCCATGGGCCGCAGCCAGATTGCCTACTGGCTGGCCAAGGGCTTCATCATTGTGGCGCCCATCCGGCCCGGTTATGGCAATACCGGAGGCGGCGACCCGGAATATCACAGCGCCCGCATGCTGGCACCGGGCCAGTGCAGTGGCCATCCGGATTATCGCCATACCGCCGAGGCAGGCGGTGTGGCAGTGCAGGCTGCCATTCGCTGGATTGCCCGGCAGCCCTGGGGCGCGGGTCAGCCCATCGTACTGGAAGGCCAGTCGGTTGGCGGCCTGCTGACGGTGGCGGTGGGGGCCAGCGCACCGCCTGGCGTGGTGGCTTATATCAACTTTGCCGGTGGTGCCGGTGGCAACCCGGAAAAATCGCCCGGACAAAGCTGCGAGCCGCAAGCACTCACCGCCCTGTATGCCGATTTTGGCCGCCACACCGTATTACCCAATCTGTGGCTGTATGCCGAAAACGACCAGTACTGGGGAGCGGATGAACCCGTCGCCTGGCATCAGGCCTTCGCTGCTGGTGGCAGCCCCACTCGCTTTGTCCATGCGCCTGCGGTGGCAGATGGCGATGGCCATGGCCTGAGCCGTCACCCGGCCGCACTGTGGGCGGCAGCGCTGGATGACTTCTTGCAAAGCCTGCCGGTGCTGGCCGGGCGCATGAATCGCGTCGCTGCAATACCCTGATGTCCGGGTGTGCCAACGTCGGCAGCAATAAATGAAAAGCCGCCAGTGGATGTTGCACTGGCGGCTTTTTTCATGCGGCAGATGGCCACGATGGATGATCAGGGATACACGATGCGCAACAGGTTGGTGGCTCCCGGCGTACCGAATGGCACACCGGCGATGATCACCATCGGCTTGCCTTGTTCGGCCAGCCCCAGCTTGGTGGCGCAGAAGGTGGTTTTCACCACCATGTCTTCCAGGTTTTCCGCATCCGGCCCGTTATAGGCCACCACGCCCCATACCAGGGTCAGGCGGCGGGCGGTGCTCAGTCGTGGCGAGATGCCCATGATGGGCGTGTGCGGCCGTTCGCGAGCCAGGCGCAGGCAGGTGGAACCGGAGGTAGTAAAGGCGGCGGATACGGTGACCGGCAGGATGGCGGCCACCTTGCGCACGCAGGCGGCAATGGCGTCGGCCTGTTCCGGGGCATCGGCGGCGCTGTAGTCCAGTGCCATCACGCGGCGGTAGTCCGGTGCGCTTTCCACGCGGCGGATCACCCGGTCCATGATCTGTACTGCTTCCACCGGGAAGGAGCCGGCGGCGGTTTCCGCCGACAGCATGACGGCGTCGGCACCTTCGTACACGGCGGTGGCCACGTCGTTGGCTTCGGCACGGGTAGGGGTGGGGGCGGTGATCATGGATTCCAGCATCTGGGTAGCCACAATCACCGGACGGCCCAGGTGGCGGCACTGGTGCACGATGCGGCGCTGTACCACCGGCACGTCTTCCGGCGGCAGTTCCACGCCAAGATCGCCACGCGCCACCATCACCGCGTCGGCCAGCTCGGCAATCTCGTCCAGCTGGTCCACGGCCGACGGTTTTTCAATCTTCACCACAATGCCCACGCTGCTGCCTATCATCTGGCGCAGTTCGCGTACGTCTTCAGCTGTTTGCACAAAGGACAGCGCAATCCAGTCTGCCCCTTCCTGCAGGGCGAATTGGGCGTCCTTGCGGTCTTTCGGGGTAATGGCGGACAGCGGCAGGATGGTTTGCGGCAGGTTGAACCCCTTGCGGTCGGACAGCTCGCCGCCTACCACCACGGTGGTTTCAATCACCCGGTCCTGTACACGTTCCACGTGAAACGACAGCTTGCCGTCGTTCACCAGGATGTGATGGCCGTGTTCCAGCGCGGCAAAGGCTTCCGGGTGCGGCAGGGTGACCTGGCTGGCATCGCCGTCCACCTGGTCCAGCACAAAGCGGTAGGGCTGGCCGACGCGTACGGTGACCGGCCCTTGCGGGAAGGTGCCAATGCGCAGCTTGGGGCCTTGCAGGTCCACCAGCACGCCAATGGGGCGACCAAGCTCGGTTTCGGCGGCGCGGATGGCAGCCAGCCGGGCACGGTGATCGTCGTGGCTGCCATGACTCATGTTCAGACGGAATACGTTCACCCCGGCGCGGGCCAGCGCCAGGATTTGCTGCGGGGTGCTGGATGCCGGGCCCAGCGTGGCGAGAATCTTGGTATTGCGGAGCATGTACTTGTCCTTGTCGATGCCGGCCTGCGTGGCCGTGGCGCGGTGTTGTCCGGGGACCTGATCTGCTGGCGGATTGCCAACGGCTGTCTCTTGGTTTTTGCCATGCTGCCACAACTGGCATGTAGTGGCTTTGCTACCTTGCAGGTACTTGGGCGGGGTGTTGCCACCTTGTCAGTCGGGAAATATTCCGGGTGCGTGATATGTGCGTTTTGCTTGCGTTGTCTGACGCTGGTGTTGTTATTTTGCCTCGTCCGGCAAATGGTGATGTTTGCTGCAAAGCAAGAAAATGCCAAATCCTTGTAGTGAAAGGCTTACAGACCATTTGCATTTCGGCTATCTTGCGCTGCAAAAACGACATTGCCATGCCGGTACGCGGTCGGAATCTGGCTAGTGGCGAAAGTTTCATGCGTATTGATTGACAGCTGAAGCGTGTTAACTAGAATGAGCCGAAAATAAAACGAACAATATAAATACAAAAAACAACATAACAAAGATTGCCCGCCCACCCCGCCTTGCGCAGGGCCTGTGGCGTTGCCGTCAAAACCAGTCAGCAAAAACGCTCGGCCAGCAACGGCCTTTGGATTGCCAAGGAGACACCTCACATGAAGAACCAGTTCATTCTGGCGCTGGATCAGGGCACGACCAGTTCGCGTGCCATTCTGTTCAACCAGGCTGGCGACATCGTATCGCTGGCGCAAAAGGAATTCCGCCAGATTTACCCCCAGCCGGGCTGGGTAGAACACGACCCGCAGGAAATCTGGGGCGGGCAGGCCGGTGTGGCTGCCGAAGCCGTGGCCAAGGCCGGTATCGATGGCCGCAGCATTGCCGCCATCGGCATTACCAACCAGCGTGAAACCACCATTGTGTGGGACCGCGAAACCGGCCTGCCGGTGTATAACGCCATCGTCTGGCAAGACCGCCGCACCGCCGCCTTCTGCGACCAGCTGAAGGAACGCGGCCTGGCCGACACCATCCGTAGCAAGACCGGCCTGCTGGTGGATGCCTATTTCTCCGGCAGCAAGATCAAGTGGATTCTGGACAATGTGCCGGGCGCGCGTGCCCGTGCCGAGGCCGGCAAGCTGGCCTTCGGCACCGTGGACAGCTGGCTGATCTGGAACTTCACCCACGGCAAGGTGCACGTTACCGACGTGTCCAATGCCTCGCGCACCATGCTGTACAACATCCACACGCTGGAGTGGGATGCCGAACTGTTGGACATCCTGAGCATTCCGGCCAGCATGCTGCCGGCAGTGAAAAGCTCCAGCGAAGTGTACGGTCACACCCATGCCGCCCATCTGGGGGTGGAAATCCCGATTGCCGGCGTGGCAGGCGATCAGCAGGCCGCCTTGTTCGGTCAGCAGTGCACCCGTCCGGGCATGGTGAAAAATACCTACGGCACCGGCTGCTTCATGATGATGAATACCGGTGAACAGCCGATTGAATCAACCAACAAGCTGCTGACCACCATTGCCTGGCAAGTGGATGGCAAGGTGCATTACGCGCTGGAAGGTTCCATTTTCATTGGTGGCGCGGTGGTGAAATGGCTGCGCGACGGCCTGGGCATCATCCGCCATTCGGCCGATGTCGGCCCGCTGGCGCAGGAAGTGGCCGACAGTGACGGCGTCTACCTGGTTCCGGCTTTTGCCGGCCTGGGTGCGCCGCACTGGAACCAGGATGCGCGTGGCACCATCGTCGGCGCCACGCTGGGAACCAAGGCTGCGCACATTGCCCGCGCCGCACTGGACAGCATTGCCTACCAGACCATGGACGTACTCAAGGCCATGGAAGCCGATGCCGGCATGGCCATTGCCGAATTGCGCGTGGATGGTGGTGCCACCGTCAACGAACTGCTGATGCAGTTCCAGTCCGACATTCTGGGCGTGGACGTGGTGCGGCCGAAGATTACCGAAACCACCGCGCTGGGCGCGGCCTATCTGGCTGGTCTGGCCGTGGGTTACTGGGCCGGGGTGGAGGACATCCAGGGCCAGTGGCAGCTGGACCGCCGCTTCCAGCAAGGCATGGCGGCTGAACAGGTCGATGCCAATGTCCGTGGCTGGGTGCGCGCCGTCAATGCCGCCAAGGCCTGGGCCGACGCCTGATGACCGTCCCTCGCACGGCGGCTGTCCGTGCTGCCCGCACCCATGCCCGGGGTGTGTGCAGCTGGCCTGGTGCCGCCAGCCCGGCCGTGTGAATTTCCTGTGTGATGTATGGCAGCAGCCGGTGGCCGGACGACAGCAAGATCGTCCCGCCCGGGCCTGCTGCCAGTAACTGACGCCATGAAAGAGCAGCCATCAGCCAGAGTAGCCGGTGGTAGCGGGAGTCATGGTGCGGAGACCCTGCATGAACCCTTTGTTTGGTGAATTTATCGGAACGGCCCTGCTGGTATTGCTGGGCAATGGCGTGGTGGCCAATGTGCTGCTGAGCAATACCAAGGGCCATAACAGCGGCCTGATCGTGATTGCCTTTGGCTGGGCGATGGCGGTGTTTGTCGGTGTATTCAGCGTGGCGGCCATCAGTGGTGCGCACCTGAACCCTGCAGTCACCGTGGCGCTGGCGGTGGCCGGCAAGTTTGAATGGGCACGTGCTCCGGGTTACATCCTGGCGCAGATGCTGGGCGGCATGATGGGTGCGCTGCTGGTGTGGGTGATGTATCGCAAGCATTACGAAACCACCGACTGCGCGGATTTGAAGCTGGCCACCTTCTGCACCGGCCCGGCCATCCGCAGCCTGCCGGGCAATCTGCTGTCCGAGGTGCTGGCCACCTTCGTGCTGGTGTTTGCCATTCTCAGCATGGTGGCGCCCAAGCTGTCGCTGGGCGCGATGGATGCCCTGCCGGTGGCCTTGCTGGTACTGGGTATCGGTGTGTCGCTGGGCGGCACCACCGGCTATGCGATGAGCCCGGCGCGCGATCTGGCGCCGCGCATCATGCATGCGCTGCTGCCCATTCCGGGCAAGGGCTCCAGCGACTGGGGCTATGCCTGGGTGCCGGTAGTCGGTTCCTTGCTGGGGGGCACGCTGGCGGCGCTCACGTATACCCATCTGTAAACCTGTTGCTCCTGGTGCCCCGCTGCTGGCGGGGCCGGCAAGCCACCTGCGGGTGGCTTTTTTTTCGTCCGCGGCATGGCTGCTCCAGCGGATGGGCGATAAATGGAATGCAAAACAAAGATTGTTGTGGTCAATACGCACATTGCAACGCACAAAACGAACATAAACGAACATTATGTGTTGAATTGATCTTCGTATGACGCTACGCTAACACCATCAACACACGCAATCCGCCTTCTTGCCCTGTAGTGACAGGCGCAAGCCGGATACAGACAAGACCGAGGATGAAACTGTGAAACCCTACGACCTGATGGTGATTGGTGGCGGCATCAATGGAGCCGGCATTGCCCGCGATGCAGCAGGCCGCGGCCTGTCGGTGCTGCTGTGCGAAAAGGACGATCTGGCTGCGCATACCTCGTCGGCCAGTACCAAGCTGATTCATGGCGGCCTGCGCTATCTGGAATATTACGAGTTCGGTCTGGTGCGCAAGGCGCTGCAAGAGCGCGAAGTGCTGCTCAAGGCCGCGCCACACATCATCTGGCCCTTGCGCTTTGTCATGCCGCACGACCAGGCCCAGCGTCCGGAATGGATGATCCGCTGCGGGCTGTTCCTGTACGACCATCTGGCCCGGCGCGAAGTACTGCCCGGCTCGGAAACCATCAGCTTTGCCAAACATCCGTCCGGCGCACCGCTGAAAGCCGCATTCAAGCGTGGCTTTGTCTATTCCGACGGCTGGGTGCAGGATGCCCGGCTGGTGGTGCTCAACGCCATGGCGGCCGCCGAGCACGGCGCGCGCATTGTCACCCGTACCGCCTGTGTGGCGGCGCGGCGCGAAGGCGAAAACTGGCTGTGCACCTTGCAACACGAAGATGGTCGTCAGGAGCAGGTGAGGGCGCGCGCCGTGGTGAATGCCGCCGGTCCCTGGGTGGAAAGCCTGTTGAAAGACACCTTGCAGCTGCCGTCACCCAAGTCCATCCGTCTGGTGAAAGGCAGTCACATCGTGGTGAAAAAGCTGTTTGATCACCCCTATGCCTATATTTTCCAGAACCCGGACAAACGCATCATCTTTGCCATCCCGTACGAAAACGACTTCACCCTGATCGGCACCACCGATGTGGAATACCACGGCGATCCCGGCAGCGTGCAGATTGATGGCGACGAAGTGGATTACCTGTGCCGCATGAGCAACCGCTACTTCAACAGCCAGATCGGCCCGGACGATGTGCTGAGCACCTATTCCGGCGTGCGCCCGCTGCTGGACGACGAAGCCAGCAATGCCTCCAGCGTGACGCGTGATTATTCGCTGGAACTGGACCATAACGGTGCGCCGATGCTGTCAGTGTTTGGCGGCAAGATCACCACCTACCGCAAGCTGGCGGAAGAAGCCGTGGACCGCCTGGCCCCGCTGCTGGGCAATCAGCAGCCCACCTGGACGGCCGGTGTGCCGCTGCCCGGTGGCGACATGCCGAATGCCGATGCGGCGGCTTTCCTGGCGGCCAGCCAGCAGCGCTATCCATGGCTGCCTGCTGCTCTGGTGCAGCGCTATGTGAAAAGCTACGGCACGCGGCTGCATACGCTGATCGGCAGTGCCCGCAGCCTGGCCGACCTGGGCGAAGAAGTGCTGCCCGGCGTGTATGAAGCCGAATTGAGTTATCTGGTGGATCAGGAATGGGCGACCAGTGCCGAGGACATCCTGTGGCGACGCAGCAAGCTGCGTCTGCACCTGCCTGCCAATGCCAGTGTCGTGCTGACTGACTGGCTGGCCCGTTATCGCCAGTGCGCGGTGCAGCCGGACAGTACCGCAGTGCACAGCGCCCAGCCGGGCTAAGCGTCACGATTTGTTGTGGTCGTATCTTGTTGTATCAGGGCTTGCGCCCATCTCCTCCCGTAGGCCCCACCCACCCCGGTGGGGCATTTTTTTTGTGCGAGCATGCACCCAGCCCCAGCTCGCCCCGCTACCATAGCCGGATGTCCCGCCATGACGACCTGCTGCTGGAGCTGCGTAGTTACCAGCAGGAAAGCCACCAGCATCAGCATGATTACCATCAGCTGGTGCTGCCGGCGCATGGCTGCCTGGAGCTGGATGTCGAGGGCCGTGGCGGCGTGGTGCAGGCCGGCCAGCTGGCGGTGATTGCCGCAGGTAACAGCCATGGCTTTGCTGCGCCCGGTGACAATGCCTTCGTGGTGGCCAATGTTCCGGCCACGCTGGCACCGCAGCTGGCCAGCCTGCCTGCCTTTTTGCCGCTGGACGCCGGCATGCTGGCTTATGTGGAGTTTCTGCGCGCCGAGCTCTCCCGGCCTCATACGGGTGAAAACGGCAGGCGGCAGATGCTGCTCTTGCTCACCCAGCTACTGGCGGAGCGTGCCGGGGCCGACAGCCAGGCTGGACCGGCGGGTGGCCGCTGCCCGTGCGCTGCTGGATGCGCGCTTTGCCGAGGACATCAGCCTGGCGCAGCTGGCGGCGGCGGCCCACCTGAGCGTGCGCAGCTGTCGGAGCTGTTCCGCCGCCAACTGGGCATGAGCCCCGGCCAGTACCAGCTGGAGCAGCGCATGCAGCATGGCTGGCTGCTGCTGGAGCAGGGCAGCTTGCCGGTGCAGCAGGTGGCCGAGCAATGCGGCTATGCCAGCCTGTCCGCCTTCAGCGACCGCTTCCGCCGCCATTTCGGCATCGCGCCCAGCCATTTCCGCCATCCGGCCAAATAAGCCCGCCAGCCCGGCAAAGTCGCCGCGTGCCATCCTGCCTACACTGCGCTTTTGCTTGTCTGAGAGTATTGCCCATGCTTACCCGCCACCAGGCTACGCTGATCGGCAGCCTGTCCATCCTGCTATGGGGCAGCCTTGCGCTGCTGACCCGGCTGACGGCCGGCGTGTTTCCGCCCTTCCAGCTATTGGCCATGACCTTTGCGCTGGCCTTTGGCCTGATGCTGGCCAAATGGCTGCGCGCCGCTCAGTCACCTATCCGCTTTCTGCGTCAGCCGCCCCTGGCCTGGGCGCTGGGAGTGGGCGGGCTGTTCGGATATCACTTTTGCTATTTCCTGGCCATGCGGCTGGCCCCGGCGGTGCAGGTCAGTCTGCTGGCCTATTTGTGGCCGCTGCTGATTCTGCTGTTTTCCGCCTTGCTGCCCGGCCATCGCCTGTCACGCTGGCATCTGTTGGGCGGCCTGCTGGCGCTGGGTGGCTGCTGGCTGTTGCTGGGTGGCGGGCAGGGCGGTTTTGCCCGCCAGTACCTGCCCGGCTACCTGATGGCCTTGCTGTGCGCGCTGATCTGGTCACTGTACTCGGTGGCCAGCCGTCTGGTGGCACAGGTGCCGACCGATGCGGTGGGCTGGTTCTGCGCCGCAACTGCCGTGCTGGCGGCGCTGTGTCATCTGTATGGCGAAGCCACGGTATGGACTGCGCCGTGGACGGCCTGGCTGGGCGTGCTGGCCCTGGGGCTGGGGCCGGTGGGCATTGCCTTCTTCACCTGGGATATCGGCATGAAGCAGGGCAATCTGCCGCTGCTTGGCGTGCTGTCCTACGCCGCACCGCTGATCTCCACGCTGTTGCTGCTGGGCGCAGGCCTGGCCACGCCCAGCTGGAGCCTGTTGCTGTCCTGCCTTGCCATCATCGGCGGAGCGGCGCTGGCGGCGCGGGCTGGCTGAGACCGGTTTAGAGCCGCTAACAAAACCGCGTAGAGCACCCGAGTCAAGGCGCGCCGACGTACAGTGAGTACGGCAAGTCCGCGCAACGCAGCATCGGGGGGTGTGTGAGCGGGTCTTAGTGCCCCGCCGCCTTCCACGCTTCCAGCGCCTTCAGCGTGTTGCTGACATGCTGGTCGGGGGCCATGGCGTTATAGCTGTACCAGACTTTATGGTCCGGCGTGATGACGTAGGAGACGCGGCTGGCGTAGCTGGTGCCGGGAATCATCACTGCGTCGTAGGCTTTCATGATCTTGCGATCCTTGTCCGCCGCCACCGGGAATTTGCTGCGGCATTCGGACACGGAAAAGCGTTGCAGCTTTTCGATGTCGTCGCCAGACACGCCGATCACCGTGGCGCCCAGCGCCTTGAACTTGTCGGTGGCTTCGGCAAACAGGTGGGCTTCCACCGTGCAGCCGCTGGTAAAGGCCGCCGGGTAGAAGTACAGCACCACCGGGCCGTGGCTCAGCGCCTCGTTCAGCGAGTAATGAAAGCGTTTGCCGCCCAGCGAGGCTTCGGTGCTGAAGTCGCTGGCCGGGGCACCTTTGCTCAGTTCGGCCTGGGCCGTGGTGGCCAGCAGCAGGGCGGACAGGCCGATGGACAGGGTGTGGCGGGTGAATGCAGACATGGGGGGCTCCTCGACATTCGGGCTGGAACAGTTTTTGGCAGCTTGATGTGGCAGAGGTTCGCTCAGCGCGGCTGGCAAAACCTCGCAGAAAATCCGGGTCAGGGCCTGCCGACGCAGACAGTACAGCAAGTACGGCAAGGCGGCTTTCTTAGCAGGTCTCAGTCGGCGACAAACAGCTGGGTGCCCGCTTCGGCAATCACCGCCTGCATTTCCGGCGGCACCGGCTTGTCGGTAAACAGCGCATGCACCTGTGACAGATGGCCCAGTTCCACCAGCGCCGGGCGGCCGAACTTGGAATGATCCGCCGCCAGCAGCACCTGGCGCGATTGCTGGATGATGGCTTCCGAAGTGCGTACTTCACGATAGTCGTAATCGCGCAGCACGCCATCGTTTTCGATGCTGGAAATGCCGATGATGCCGTAGTCCACCTTGAACTGGCGGATCAGCTGCACCGTGGCTTCACCGGTGATGCCGCGGTCGCGCTTGCGCAGCACGCCGCCCAGCACGATGACCTCACAATCCGGGTAGTCGCACATCATGTCGGCCACGTGCAGGTTGTTGGTGATCACCCTGAGGCCGCGATGGCGATGCAGCGCCTTGGCCACTTCTTCGGTGGTGGTGCCGATATTGATGAACAAGGAGGCATTGTCGGGAATCTGCTTGGCCAGCAGCGCGGCCAGACGGCGCTTTTCCTCTATGCACAACACCTGACGGGCGTTGTAGGCCACGTTTTCCACACTGGACAGCACGCTGGCACCACCGTGATAGCGCTGCAGCAGCTGGTGTTCCGCCATCAGCGCAATGTCGCGGCGTATGGTCTGGTGGGTGACGCCAAAATGGGCGGCCAGCTTTTCCACGGTGACATAGCTTTCGCGATGGACGATGCCCAGCAGTTCCTGCTGGCGCTGATTGAGAATGATCATGGTGGCGGGTCGTTTGTCAGTATGCTGCGGTGTTGGAGGCTGTCTGATTCTACATGAGCGGCGCATTTCGCCAAATGCTGTCGGCTTATGCGGTGGCTTCAATCCAGTCGGCGCAAGCGGCGGCGGAAGGCGTCGGCCATGCTCAGCTCTCGTGGGCCGGGCAGGATGCGGAAGCTTTCCCCGGCGCGCAGCGTGCCGGTTTGCACCACCGCCAGATAAAAGCCGCAATGCCCGCTTTGCGCCATCAGCTTCACCGCCAGGCGCATGTCCATGTGCGCCTGGAACTTGAAGCAGGGCTGGCGTGGTTCGGTAATCTGCAGTCGGCAATCGGCAAATTCCAGCACATCGCCCACGTAGGCATCCTGTTCCAGCAGGCCGCTGATGGTGAGGTTTTCTCCCAGCATGCCGTGGTGTAAAGCACTGCCGGCATGGCGCGAACCATGCTGCTGGCAGGCTTGCTGCCAGAATGGGTAGTGCTCCAGCGGGTAGGCGTAGATGGCCTTGGCCAGCCCACCGTGTACGGTGGGGTCGGCCTGCTCGTCGCCCGCCAGCCCCAGCTTGCCCACCGCAATGGCCTCGGGCCGTTGCAGGGTGCTGACCGGCAGCTTGTTGATGCCACTCATGATGCGGCGGCCTTCGATCAGCATGGGGCTGACCGCTGCCAGATTGATGGAGTGCAGGGTGGGGCTGTCTGTCATGTCGGTCTCATATGTGTTGATTGGCCATGGCACCCACCAGCGCCGCCAGCGCCAGGCAACTGGTCAGACCGGGGGATTCGATGCCGTACAGATTGATCAGCCCGGCCACGCCATGTTGTGCCGGGCCCTGGATGACAAAGTCGGCATCCGGCTCGCCCGGCCCTGCCAGTTTGGGGCGCACCCCGGCATACCCCGGCTGCAATGCGCCGTCCGGCAACTGCGGCCACCAGCGGCGAATGCTGTGATAGAAGGCAGCGGCGCGGGCCGGGTCCAGCCGGTAGTCCACGCCGTCTATCCATTCCACATCCGGGCCGAAGCGCGCCTGTCCGGCCAGATCCAGCGTCAGGTGGCAGCCCAGCCCGCCCGCTTCCGGCAGCGGGTAAATCAGCCGCGAGAACGGCGAACGCCCGCTCAGGCTGAAATACACACCACGAGCATAGTGGGCGGTCGGAATGGTTTCACGTGGAACACCGGCCATGCTGCTGGCGACAGCCGGTGCCCACGCCCCGGCTGCGTTGATGACCGATCTGGCCTTGATGGTGATGCCGGCGATTTCCAGTTCCATGCCATCTGCCACTACCCGGCCACGGCTGAGCGGGGAATGGCAGGCCAGTTGCGCGCCGTGGGCTTCGGCATCAGCCAGCAGGGCTTGCAGTAAGGCATGGCTATCGATAATGCCGGTGGAGGGAGACAGCAAGGCGGCATGTACTTGCAGTTGCGGTTCCAGCGCACGCACCCCGGCGGCATCCAGCCAGTGCAGATCCTCCACGCCATTGGCGACAGCGCGGCGGGCAATATCCTGCAAGCGCGGCATGTCGGCAGCTGTGTTGGCCAGCAACAGCTTGCCGATACGCTGGTGCGGGATGTGCCGCTCGGCGCAATAGCGGTACAGCATGGCACGGCCCTGCACGCACAGCCGCGCCTTCAGGCTGCCTGTGGGGTAGTACAGCCCGGCGTGAATCACCTCGCTGCTGCGGCTGCTGCAGTGCTGGCCAATCTGGCCTTCCGCCTCGCAAATCAGCACCTCGCGCCCGGCCATGGCCAGTTGGCGGGCAATGGCCAAGCCCACCACGCCCGCGCCTATCACCACGCAATCCACCTGATCCATCACAGCCGTCCGGCCAGTTGTTCTGCTGCCAGCCAGCCCAGCAGGTGGATGTCCTCGGCCAGCTGGGTGGACCAGGGCTGGCCGCAGTTGATACGCAGGCAGTGGCCAAAACGCGGCTCGGCAGAAAATACCAGGCCGGGAGCAAAGCTGATGGAGCGGGAGAGCGCGGCTTCCAGCAGGGCCTGGCTGTCCAGCCCTTCCGGGCCTTCCACCCACAGCAGCATGCCACCCTGTGGCCGCCGTACGCGGGTGCCGCGCGGGAAGGCATCCAGCACCGCGTCGCTCAATTGTTCCATTTGCTGTTTCAGCTGCTGGCGGATGCGCTGGCTGATGCGGGCGTAGTCGCCGCTGGCCAGCATCTCGGACAACACGCCAAGCAGGATGGCCGGGCTGACCAGGCTGCTGCTTTCGCGCAGCCGCTCCAGCGCGGCATGGTGCCGCCCGCCGGACAGCCAGCCCAGACGGAAGGCCGGGGCAAAGCTCTTGGTGAAGGACGAACAGTAAATCACGTCGCCGTCATGGTCCCAGGCCTTGAGCGGGGCCGGATGCTGGTTGCCGAAATACAGCTCGCCGAATACATCGTCCTCGATGATGGTGAGGCCGTGACGGCGCGCCAGTTGCAGCAGGCGCTTTTTGTTGTCGTCCGGCATCAGCGCACCGGTGGGGTTCTGGAAGTTGGTCACCGTTACCAGGCATTTCACCGGCGCACCGTGGCGCAGGGCGAATTCCAGCGCCTCCAGCGACAGCCCGGCATCCGGCGTGCAGGGAATCTCCAGCGCCTTCAGGCCCAGTGATTGCAGGGTTTGCAGCAGGCCGAAGTACACCGGGGTTTCCACCGCCACCACATCGCCCGGGCGGGTGAGGTGGCGCAGCGACAGGCTGATGGCTTCGGTAATGCCCTGGGTGAACAGGATGTGGTCGGCCGGAATATCCAGCTGCCAGCCAGAGGCCAGACGGCGTATTTGCTGGTACAGCTGTTGCTGGTCGGCGGTGGGCAGGTAAGCGCCAATCAGCTCCGGCTGGCGGGCCAGCCGCATTTGCATGCGTCGCGACAATTCCTGCGCCGGATACAGGCTGTGGTGCGCCTCGGCCATGTGCAATTGCTGGCGGATGGACGAGGCTGACAGGCGGATCAGATTGCTCATGCGGCTGTCCACGTCCACCAGCGCGGCGGCGGTGGGGCCGGGCGGGGTGATATGGCCGCTTTCTGCTACATGGCGCGGCAGCGCAGCAAAGAAACCGCTGCGTGGACGCGCCACCACGCGCTGCTGTTCTTCCAGATGGCGGTAGGCCGCCAGCGCGGTCAGGGTGTTGACGCCGTGTTCGGCTGCCAGCTGACGCACAGCAGGCAGGCGGCTGCCCGGCGGCCATTCGCCACTGTCCAGTCGCGCTTGCAGCTGGCGGGCGATATGCAGGTAGAGCGGAGTGTCGGTCATCGCTGTTCTATATAACAGATTCAGCCCAGTCTACGCTGTTTGCCCGCCGTGTGGGAAGGCAGACCGGCCGACATTGTTTACCCTGTGTGCATTGACGCATCCTGGAGTTCATCCATGTCCACGCTTTCCCCGCGAGAGTCTCCTGCCAGCCAGACGCATGCTGATCGTGTGCCGTTCAGCTGGTCCCATTTCTCGCCTTCGGCCGGGCTTGCCGCAGTGCTGGCACTGCTGGTGGGCTATTCCGGCCCCTTTCTTATCATTGTGCATGCCGCCCAGTCTGCCGGACTGAGTGCCGCCCAGCTTGGCTCCTGGGTATGGGCGGTGTCCATTGCCTCCGGCGTGGCCGGTATCTGGCTGACCTTGCGCTGGCGCGTTCCGGTCATTACCGCCTGGAGCACGCCCGGTGCGGCGCTGCTGCTGGCGGCGCTGCCCGGCGTGCCGTATGGCGAGGCAGTGGGGGCGTTTCTGGCTGCCGCCGTCATTGTCACCCTGGTGGGGGTGAGCGGTGCCTTCGACAAGCTGATGAAGATTTTCCCGGCCTCGCTGGCGGCCGCCATGCTGGGCGGCATCCTGTTCCACTTTGTTGCCGACGTGGCCGCTGCCGCCAGCCAGCAGGCGCTGCTGGTGGTGCCGATGACGGTGCTGTTCTTCATCGGTCGCAAGCTGTTTCCGCGCTTTGCGCTGCTGGCCGCCATTGGCCTGGGGCTGGCCATTGCCAGCTGGCAAGGCATGTACGGTACGGCGGGCAGCTGGCAGGGCAGCAGCGGCCCCTTGTTCACCATGCCGCAGTGGTCGTGGACGGCTTTCGTCAACCTGGCCTTGCCACTGGCACTGCTGGCACTGACCAGCCAGTTCTTGCCCGGCATGGCGGTGCTGTCTGCTTCCGGTTACCACATTCCGGCCCGCTCGCCGGTTACCGTGCTGGGTCTGGCTTCGGTCATCACCGCGCCGCTGGGCGGGCATGGCGTGACGCTGGCGGCCATCATCGCCGCCATCTGCACCGGGCCGGAGGCCCACCCGGACCCGCAACGCCGCTACATGGCCGGGCTGGTGTGCGGTGCGCTCTACATCGTGCTGGGCATTGCCGGTGGTGCACTGGCCGGCCTGGTGCTGCTGCTGCCCAAGGCGCTGGTGGTGACTGCTGCTGGCTTGGCGCTGTTCGGCACGCTGGCCTCATCGCTTACCGCCGCGTTGATGGACGAAGGCCACCGCGAAGCCGCCTTGCTCACCTTTGTCGTGGCAGCATCGGGTGTCACCATCGCCGGACTCGGCTCGCCGCTGTGGGCGGTACTGGCCGGTGGCAGCGTAAGCTGGCTCTTGAAGGCGCGCCCCAAAAGCACGCCGGTCAGCAAGCCGGTGATGCAGGGTAAAAGCTGAGTGTTGAGTCAGAAAAAACAATGGCCGCCTGCATGTGCAAGCGGCCATTTTTTATTGGCAGGGCCGGGTGAACGGCTGCTGACGGGCAGCGAAGACCGCGCGATCATTCAGGCTGATTTGCCCAGCATCAGTACATCGACCAGCAGCCCTGCCGGTAATGCTTCTTGCAGCATGCGTGCACTGAGGATGGCCAGCACGCATCCGGTCAGCAGGCGTTGCAACAGCATCAGGCCACGACGCCGGGTCATCAAATCGGACAGACTGCCGGCAAACAGCGCCACCATGCCGTTCGATGTGGCAAAGCCGAGAATCAGCATGGAGCCCAGTGTCAGTGTCTGGCCAAGTACATTTCCGGCCTGATAATCGACAAAGCGGGGAAGCAGTGAAACAAAGATCATCATCAGTTTGGGGTTGAGCAGACTGGTGGTGGCCCCCATCAACAGCAGGCGTCGGGGCGGTGCGGCTTGTCCGGTCCGTACGTCAAACGGCGAGCGTCCGCCCGGCCGCAGCGACTGCCAGGCCAGATAAGCCAGATATAGCGCCCCGACCATGGTCAGCAGGGCAAGGGCATGCGGGATGCCCACAAAAACCGCCGTGATGCCGAAGGCGGCGGCCAGCATGTAAAACAGATAGCCCAGCATGACCCCGCCCAGCGAGAGCAGGCCAGCCTGCCGCCCCTGTATCACCGATCGCGACAGCACGTACATCATATTGGGCCCGGGCGTGATGGCCAGCAGCATGCCGATGGCCAGAAACTCCTGCAGGGAGGGTGCGGTATTCATCATGGGCTCCTGCCCTCGGTGGGAATGCCTGGCAGTATCGGCCTGCTGCCTTATCAAGTTAAGTGAATTAAACTTGCTTCACTATTCAGATTTACTGATCAAATGAAAAAACTGGATCTGGACGTCATCGAAATGGTGATTGCCGTGGCCGAGGCAAAATCCTTTGTGCGCGGCGCAGCTGTGGTGCACCGTTCTGCCTCTGCGGTCAGCATGCAGATAAAGAGTCTGGAGGATGCGCTGGGCAAGCCGCTGTTCAAGCGCAACACCCGGCATGTGGAAGTCACCGCCGAGGGCCTGGCCTTGCTGGAGTACGGACGCAAGATGCTGGCCTTGCGGCAGGAGGCCTGGGCAATGATTGTGCGCCCGGAAGTGACTGGCCGCATCGTGCTGGGCGTGCCGGACGACTATGCCCCGTCCTTGCTGCCCACCACCTTGCGCCAGTTTTCGCTGGCACACCCGCGGGTGGAAATCCAGGTGATTGGCCGTCCCAGCAGCGAGCTGATTCCGCTATTGGAGGACTGCACGCTGGACCTGGCCTGCATCACCAGAAGTCCGCGCATCAGCGGCGAGCATATCCGCTTCGAGCCCATTGTCTGGGCCGGTTCGCCCAGCCGGGCGGTGTGGCAGGAGCGCCCGCTGCCGCTGGCGGTGTTCGAACATGGCAGCGTAGCCCGCGAACGGGCGATTGCTGCCTTGCAACGGCAGGACATTTCGTTTCGCATGTCTTACGAAAGCCCCAGCCTGACCGGGCTGGTCAGCATGGTGGAGGCCGGGCTGGCCGTTGCGCCGCTGGCGCTATGTGGTTTGCCGGAGCGCTTGCGGCGCTTGACGCAGCAGGATGGCTTGCCGGATATCGGCCAGGTGGAAATCGTGCTGGCGCGCAGTGCCCGCTCCAAGCGTCCGCCCTGCGATTATCTGGCAGAGCAGATATTGGGCGGGGCCTGATGGAGGCCGTCCGGGCCGCTCAGAGCTTCAGCAGCCCCAGTACCAGCGCAACCACGCCGCCGGCAATCAGCGGCCCCACCGCCAGCCCACGGAAAAAGCACACGCCGATCAGCGTTCCTATCATCAGCGCCGTTACCGCTTCGGGCGAAGACTTCATGAAGGGCACGCCCTGCCCGGCAATCCAGGCCACCAGCAAACCGGTCAGCACCGCGATGATGCCGGCGGGCGACTTGAACACATTGGCAATGCTGTTGCCATCCACCCGGCCGGATACCACCGGAACCAGCACGGCGGCGGTGAGGATGGCCACGCCAACATTGATGCCTTTGGATTCGATTACCGGCAGCCAGCTGTCCAGCCCCAACAGCTTGATCAACAGCAAGACCAGCGCGGCAATGGATACCGTGAAATTGTTGCCGATCAGCGAGATGGCCAGGATGAACAGGATGGGGAGATTGTCAAAATGCATGCGTATCACTTGAGAAAGAAAGGTGTGAATCCGGCCAAATGAGCACGCTGGCAAGGCCTGCCGGGGCAGCTGCCGTGCCAGAACAAAAGCCATGCAATTATACGGCGGTCAGCCCGGCAAGCTGCCGGCAATCAACAGCTAAATATTGATTACATGCCACTGCTGCTGGCCGTGTGCCAGCTTTTGCACAGAGAGGTTGCAGCTGCCTGCACACATCATGAGAGCTGCCTGGTGGCAATGCTGGTCATGTTCCGGCTTGCCGTGTACAGTGTCTGCACTGTATACAATCCGCAGTTTGCGTGATTTTTCGCCATAAAATGCCAGCTGGCCGGTAGTTGTGCGGATAGCATGGCCAGATAAAGGAGTATGAGTGATGTTTTCTGCTGTCACCTATCAGCAGCGCCGCAGCGCGCTGCAGCAGTCCATGCCGGACAGCCTGTTGCTGTTTGTCGGCAATGTGGATTCGCCGATGAACTACCACGACAACATCTTTCCCTTTGTGCAGGATTCCAGCTTCCGCTACTTCTTTGGCCAGAACCAGCCGGGCATGGCGGTGCTGATCGACACTGCCGCTGGCACGACCACCCTGTTCGGTAATGACCCGGACGTGGCCGACATCGTGTGGACCGGCCCGCTGCCAACGCTGGCCGAGCGCGCCGCCTCTGCCGGTATCAGCCACAGCCAGCCTTATGCCGTGCTGGAGCAGGCGCTGGCGGCTGCCCATGCTGCCGGGCGCGCCGTGCATTATCTGGCACCCTATCGCGGCGAGACCAAACTGGAGCTGGGCCGCCTGCTGAATGTGCATCCGGCCGAAGTGGCAGCTGGCTTCTCGCCCGCGCTCACCCGCGCCGTGGTGGCGCTGCGTGAAATCAAGAGCGCGGAAGAAGTGGCGGAAATGGAAGCCGCACTGGCGGTGACCGGTGCCATGCATGTGGCCGCCATGCAGGCCTCGCGCCCCGGTGTGGTGGAACATCAGGTGGTGGGCATCATGGAAGGCATCATGCGCCGTCACGACTGGCAGCTGGCTTACCCGTCCATTTTCTCGCGTCGCGGCGAAGTGCTGCACAACCATGCCCACGACAATGTGCTGCAAAAGGGCGACCTGGTATTGAACGACACCGGCTGTACTTCTGGTGGCGGCTACGCCAGCGACATTACCCGCACCTTCCCGGTGGGTGGGCGGTTCAACCAGCAACAGCGCGAGCTGTACAACATCGTGCTGGACATGCAGTTGCAGGCCATTGCCGCCATCAAGCCCGGCGTACGTTACCTGGACGTGCACAAGCTGGCGGCGCGGGTGATGGTGGAAGGCATGAGCGCACTGGGCTTTTTCCACGGCCCGGTGGAGGAGATTGTCGAATCCGGAGCCTATGCCATTGCCTTCCCGCATGGCCTGGGGCATCAGATCGGCATGGACGTGCACGATATGGAAGGCCTGGGCGAGGACCTGGTGGGCTATGACGACTGCGTGCAGCGCAGTCCGCTGTTCGGCCTGGGCTATTTGCGACTGGGCAAGGCATTGAAGGCGGGCATGGTGCTGACGGTGGAACCGGGCATTTATTTCATTCCGGCGCTGATTGCCGCCTGGCAGGCCGAGGGCCGTCACAGCCAGTACATCAACTATGAACGCTTTGCCGACATGAGCGGTTTTGGCGGCATCCGCATTGAAGACAATGTGCTGGTGACGGAAACCGGCAGCCGTGTGCTGGGCGAGCCCATCCCCAAAACGGTGGAAGAGCTGGAAGCCATCATGCAGATGTAAGCTGTTTTGCTATCGCACCATAAACACCGCTTCACGGCGGTTTTTTCATGGTGGATGCCGGGCATGCACAGGGGCAGCTGTCTGGTGTAACCGCCATCTCTGGCTGCGCTAGGGGCAATGCAGTACAAGAGGCAGGTCTGGCGGGCTGGGCTGGCCACCTTGATTTTTCAGCATGGCTTGTGACTGTGTTAGCCGTTGCAGAAGCTGGCCGCTTGCGGGCAACACTTATTTGCAGCTTGGGCCATCACGATGGCCTTGCATCTGGAAAATCCTGCCTAGAATGAAATCTGGGCCGGAATAGGGGAGACAGTTCCGGTGCAACCCGTCAGCGACGTGACAGCCAGCCTGCCGCGCCACTGTGACCAGGCAACAGCCTAGCCAGACAACAACATCCATCAGCTGGAGAGTCACATGGAAACCACATTCCAAGCGCTGCCATCCATGGCCATGCCCAAACATACCGATCTGGTTCATCTGGACCAGCGCCCGCAACGGCCCATCAATCTGAAAAGCCCGGCGCTGGAGGTGATGACCGACCTGCGCATCATCGACCCGGTGAGCATTGGCGAGGATGAAGCCCTGCGCCATGCGCACAACCTGATGATCAGCCGCGGCATTCGCCTGCTGTTTGTACAGGACGACGAAAGCAGGCTGGTGGGCCTGATCACCGCGTCGGACATTCTGGGCGAACGCCCGGTGCAGTGCATGCTGGAGCACGGCAAACGCCACGATGAAGTACTGGTGCGCGACGTGATGACTCCGCGCAGCGAGCTGGAAATGCTGTCGCTGGCCGATGTGCAGCACGCCACCGTCGGCCACATGGTGTCCACGCTGAAGCAGCAGGGCCGGCAGCATGCGCTGGTGGCCGAGCTGGACCTGAACACCGGCCATTACCAGTTGTGTGGCATGTTCTCGTCTTCTCACATGGCACGGCGACTGGGCATGCCGCTCAATTTCATGCGCGTGCCGCAGGCCTTGTCGGAAATCCAGCACGCCTTGCTGCACGAAGGCTGAACCGGTTACGGGCTGGCCCGGCTTTCAGTTGCCTTCGCCCGCCGTGTCTTGTGGCACGGCGGTACTGTACTTGGTGGTTTCCATCACCACCAGCGATTCAAACTCGCGCACATTGTCATTGCTCATGATGTGCTCGCGGCAAAAGCGTTCGTAATCGCCCATGTCGCGCACCAGTACCACCAGCACAAAGTCCGGCCGCCCGGTTACGTGGTAGCACTCCACGACTTCCGGCGCGGCGCGGATGGCCTGCTTGAAGGCATCCACCAGCGCAATGCGCTCGCGTTCCAGAATCACATTCACCACCAGCCGTAACGGGCGTCCCAGCACGGCCGGGTCCACCAGGGCCACTTCGCGGCGGATGATGCCCTCGCTGCGCAGCCGTTTGAGCCGCCGGGTAACGGCAGTGGGTGACAGGCTGACGGCTTCGGCCAGTTCGTCGTGGGTGCGGCGCGCGTCTTCCTGCAGCAGGGCCAGCAGTTTACGGTCGTAGCTGTCCAGCTGTTTTTCATCTGGCATATCAGTTTTCCTGCATTGAATATTCAAAATCATCAGTTTGCGTGCATTCTGGCGCAGTAAAACGCATCAGTGCAAGCCAGTGGGCTGCTTAAACTGGCGGCATCCATCGGAGATGCACCATGTCGGCTTCCAGTACCACCCTCAATCCCTTCCTGTCCCGCACCACCACGTCCGCACGCTGGCTGCCCATGCTGCTGTTTGCCGCACTGGTGACGCTGTGGGCCTACAACTATGTGGTGATGAAGCAGACCTTGCAGGCCACCACGCCCATCACCCATCTGATTTTGCGTACCACGCTGGGCAGCCTGACCCTGTTTGGCGTGCTACTGGCGCGTGGCCGTGCCATCCGGCCACAGCGTCTGGCGCAGGCTGCACAAGTGGGGCTGAGCACCACCTGCCTGTACAGCCTGTCCATTACCCTGGCGCTGGTGGCGGGGGCGGCGGGGCGTACCTCGGTGCTGGTGTTCACCATGCCGTTCTGGGTGGCGCTGCTGTCACGCTGGTTGCTGGCCGAGCCGTTTGGCCGGCGTACCGGCCAGGCCTTGGCCGCCGGTTTTGTCGGGCTGATGCTGATTGTGGCGCCATGGCAGCTGCATGGCGGGGTATTGCCCATGCTGCTGGCGGTGCTGGCCGGTTTCTTCTGGGCCTTGGGTTCGGTACTGAGCAAGCGGGCGACGCGCTGTGGTCAGCTCGACAGCCTGAATTTTTCGGCCTGGCAGGCGCTGATCGGCCTGTTGCCGATTCTGGCCCTGTGGCCGTGGGCGGATTTTGCCCATATCCACTGGTCCGGCAGTTTTGTGCTGGGGCTGTTGTATGCCGGGGTATTGTCCAGTGCGGTGGGCTGGCTGGCCTGGTTGTGGCTGCTCAAGCGTTTGCCTGCCAGCACGCTCAGTTTCAATGCGCTGGTGATTCCGCTGCTGGCGGTGGCCATGGCGGCGTTGCAGCTGGGGGAATGGCCTTTGGCGCGCGAGCTGGCCGGCATGCTGCTGGTGGGGGTGGGGATTGTGCTGATTGCCCGGCGCTGAACGCCGCTGAGCTGGGTTTGCAAAACAAACAGGCCGCTGCAAAGCGGCCTTTTGCATGTTGACGATGCCGTTGGATGCAGACTCACACCACCAGCGAAATCAGCGTGCCCACCGTCACTGCGGCTGCGGCCCAGCGGCCGGCGGTGAAATAGCTGTTTTCTGTCTGGGCGGGCGCCGGGGCGGGGTCGGCTGCCGGGTCGGGCAGGTTAAGCACACCGTAGGTAAAGGATTTGACGGCGGATGGCGCATTGTCATCCGTGCTGGCGGCATTGCTGTCGCTGCTGGCCTCATCCGCCTTGCCCTTGCTTTGCAGTTTCACGATGGTGGACGGCGAGGCGCTTGCCGCCTTGCCATCACTGTTCAGCGTGTTGCTGTCTTTACCTGCCCTGGCGGCTGTCTTGCCGCTAGTGCTCAGCGTACTGGTGCCGCTGGTGTTCACCGCGTTTGTTTTGCTGATATCCATCACGGTCTCGCTGCATACAAATGATGATCGGATGCTTCATTATCGGCATGCCAGCGCGCAGGCATGAGGCCGCTGGATGTAAAGATCGGGTAAAGAAAGGTTAAGCGTGCCGGTTTGTACTCAGCCCAGCTGCTGCACGCTGTCACCCTCGGCCGGCTGGCAATCATCCGCCATGTCGTCCCAGCCACGGTGAGTGACCAGGGTCTTGCCACGCAGGCACAGCTGTATGCGTTCGGTCCCGGCGGCCTGCTGGCGCACAAAACCTTCGATTGCCGCGGGCAGGCTCACCTGATAGCGGTTTGCCGCCAGTTCGCTGTCCGGGTGGTCGCCATTGTGCACCAGCGGCACCACATTGGCCGCCCACACCATGTAGCGGTGTTTCACATCGACGGTATCCGGGCGGTAGCCCTGTTGTTGCAGCCAGTCCTGTGCCTGCTTGCGGCCGTCGCCTGCGCGCGGTAACTGCCCCCAGGCGTGGGCCAGCAGCTCCACCAGCCACTGGTTGCAGTTCTGGTAGCGGGTGGAGAAGGGATAGGCGTTGGCGCTGTAGTCCGCACCCAGGAGTTGCAGCGACAGCTTGTTGTCCAGCGCGGCTGTTACCAGTTGTTCTTCCTGTTTTGCCGGCAGCAGCAGGATGGACAGGTAGACATTGCTGCCTTGCGGCTGGTCGATCAGGAAGCCCGGCAGGCCCTGGTCGTACAGGTGCGGCCGCTGTTCCTCACAGGCGTAGTACAGCTGGCGTACCGACCAGGGCGAGTTGGCATTGTTGCGCAGGCTGATGCCGGCGTGCGACAGACGTATGTGAAAACGCTCCAGGTCCAGCCCGGAGCGGGAGATGATGGCCGCCTGATGGCCGGATTCATCCAGCAGCTGGCGTACCTGCTGGCTGAACAGCAGCAGGTCGCTCTTGCGTGCCACGCTCTGCTGTGAGGCCTGTTCGCAGAACATCAAGGAAGATGCCGCCGCCGTGTTGGCCAGTGTGGCCGACACGGCAAACAGCCCTGCCATCAGCAGGGCTTGTAGTCGTCGGCCGGTGTGACGGTGCAGCAGGATCAGGACACCACCTTGGGCTGCACTTCCGACTTCCACGCCTGATCCAGCAGCAGGGCAAACGGTTGCCGGTTGTCAGCGCGGGCAAACACCAGGCCATAGGCCTGTTTTTGTGCATGCACGATCTGGCCGGTTTCCACGCCGCTGTGCTTCACATCAGCCTGTGCCACAAACAGATTGAAAGGCTCGGTATTGTTGGCGGCGGCTACCGGCACCAGGGTGAGCTGGGTTTTGCCCGCTTGGTCGGCCTGGGCTACGGCCACCACCTTGTAGTCGCCTTCGGCGATATTGCCGATGGCCTTGGAGGAATTCTGCAAGGAGGTGGAAATGCTGCCCACCGTAGCGCTGACACTGTCGGATACCGACAGCATGGAGACGGCGGCATTCGCCTGGGTGCATAGCAAGCCCAGCATCAGGCAGCAGGAAGAGGCTAGGGTTTTGTGCAGTGTGATCATGGTATTGGCTATGTCCATCCGGAACGGAGTCTTGCGAAGAGAAAGCGCACTGCCGCAACGGCCCTGTGCGGGTAAGCAACCTGCCGGAGTGAAGCCGTGGCAAGGTCGGGTTTGCGCCAGCCATGTATTCATGGCCTACAGTTGGTCTGCGTGCGCAGCCGTATTGTTCCGGGCATGGCAGGCCAGCGACAAGCAGATTTACAAAATTTGATGCGTCAGCCAGCTGCCCGCGCCGGGGTGCAGCGCTCTTGTCAGTCCGCAGGCAAGACGGCAAGATCAGGCGATTGTCCCCAGTCGGAGACAGCACATGGCCTGCCGGCCATGGCTGGATACAACGATGCACCCGGAGCGGCCCGCCAGTCCTGACCCTGTTGCCCCACCCGGCCACGACAACCCTTCCAGTCGGCCGGTGTCCTTGCATGCCATTGTCACCACAGTGAATGTACTGGCCGAGCAGGGCATTGCCGCGGCCGAGGTGCTGGCCGGCAGCGGCATTCCGCCGGAGCGCCTGCTGGAACCGGCGCGGCTGATCAACCACCATCAGGAACTCACCGTCTTCGACACCGCGCGTCGCCTGTCGCAGGACGATGCCCTTGGCCTGCGGCTGGGCCACGCCATGCATACCTCCAACTACGGCATTCTGGGTTACACCATGCTGGTGAGCCCCACCTTGCGGGTGGCACTGGAAACCGCCATCCGCTTTCCCCTGTTGCTGGCCAGCTATTTCACCCTGCGGCTGGAAGAGCGGGGCAAGGATGCCTGCCTGCTGGCCGAAGGCTACCGCTACCGCGAGGATCTGCTCAGCTTCAATGCCGAAATGTGCCTGTCCTCGATGTGGACCATTGCCCGCGACTGCATGGGTGTGCGCTGGTCGCCCAAGGCGGTGCACATGTGTTTTGCCCCGCCCGCGCATGCCGGGCTTTATCCGGCCATTTTCGGTCAGGCGGGCAGCTTTGACATGGCGGAAAACGCGCTGCTGTTTCCGGCCAAATGGCTGGACCGGCCCCAGCCGCTGGCCGATGCGGTCAGCTTTCACATGGCGCTGGAGCAATGCCAGCGCCAGCAGCAGCAATGGGCCAGCAGTCACGGCTCGGCACTGGTGGCGCGGGTATTGCGCCTGATGCAGTCCGACCCGGTGCGCTTTGCCCGGCTGGACGAGCTGACCGCCACCTTGCACATGTCCGAGCGCACCCTGCGACGCAAGCTGTCAGCACTGGGAACCTCCTTCCAGGCCTTGCTGGATCAGGCGCGGCACCAGCAAGCGCTGCATTTGCTGCAGGAAAGCAGCCTGTCCATCGGCATGATTGCCGAGCGGCTGGGCTTTGCCGAATCCGCCAGTTTCCGCCACGCCTTTGCCCGCTGGACCGGCAAGCGACCCTCCGATTTGCGGCGCTGACGCTGCTGCGTATTCCTGCCTTTCTAACCCTGCCGACCCTGCTGCCGGACCGTAGGGCTGCCCTGTCCTGAATGGCCTGTCCAAAGCGATAGCTGTTGTCCTGCGCGCGGTGCACACGCCATTTTTGGCCGTATTTATCCCATAGTTGACCGCTTTGTATCTTTTTGTCGCAGCACTTGTTGGCAGAATGAATAAAAAAAAGACGGACCACTCGATGTCATTGCCAAGGCCAGTTCTCCCTCGCCAGGAGAGTGCCACACGGCTGCCCGGCCTACAGGCAATGCCATGTCCGATCACACAACACGGAGGAGAAACCATGAGCAAGCCAGGCTTTGCCGCCCGCAAGATGGCGCAGCCCCCGGCCTCGTACCAGCCGCAGTGCCCATCCGACAGCCTGCACGGGCGAGACCGTTTCCCGATCTGCCACGGCAGTTCCTTCCTGTGCGATGACCCGGCTGCACGGCTGACTCCGTGCGGTCATGCCCGCCCGCCCGGCGTGTAGCGCCAGGCTTTTCCAGATTCTGACAGCAACCCGACACCATCGCCGCGCGGCGTGGTGCGGGGGCGTGTTTTCACAGCATTTGCACCGGAGGACTGCCATGACCGGCAATCGTGTGGCAATTGACGTCGACCATGTCTGCAAGCGTTTTGGCCATGATGAACATGCGGTACTGGCGCTGGATCATATTGCGCTGAGCATCCGCGAGAACGAATTCTTCACCCTGCTGGGCCCGTCCGGCTGTGGCAAGACCACCTTGCTGCGCATGATTGCCGGTTTCGAGGACGTCAGCAGCGGCGACATCCGCCTGTATGGCGAATCGCTGTCCGGCAAGCTGCCCTTCCAGCGCCCGGTAAATACCGTATTCCAGAGCTATGCCTTGTTTCCACACCTGACCGTGGAAGAAAACGTGGCCTTCGGGCTGGAAATGCGCGGTGTCAAAGCCGCCGACATCAAGCCCATCGTGGCGGAAAAGCTGGAGCTGGTGAAGCTGTCCGGCTTTGCCCGCCGCCGTCCGCACCAGCTGTCCGGCGGCCAGCAGCAGCGGGTGGCGCTGGCCCGTG
>NZ_LNQV01000039.1 GCF_001515305.1 Aquitalea pelogenes | reverse complement strand
CGGATTCGGCCGAACGCGACATCGTGGTGTGCGCCGCCGGCACGCTGCCGGCCGAGCTGCACAAGTTGTGGCGCACCAGTACGCCCGGTGGTTATCACATGGAGTACGGCTTTTCCTGCATGGGTTACGAGGTGGCCGGTGGCCTGGGGGTGAAGATGGCCGGCCGGAACGCGAAGTCATCGTGATGGTGGGCGATGGCAGCTATTTGATGCTGAACAATGAGCTGGCTACTTCGGTGATGCTGGGTCACAAGATCATCGTGGTGCTGCTGGACAATGCCGGTTACGCCTGCATCAACCGCTTGCAGCAGGCCTGCGGCGGTGCGCCTTTCAACAATATGCTGGTCGACTGTCTGCATGGCGAGCATGGCATCCCGCAGGTCGATTTTGCCCAGAATGCCCGTTCGCTGGGTGCCGAGGCCGAAACCGTCGGCTCGGTGGCCGAACTGCTGGCCGCCATGGTACGTGCCCGGGCATCCAGCCGCAGTTATCTGATCCAGCTGCGTATCGATGGCCCGCAATGCACTCCCGAAGGCGGCAGCTGGTGGGAAGTGGGCATTCCGGAAGTATCGGAACGCGAAGCGGTACGCAATGCCCGTGCCGACCATGAACAGGCCCGCCAGCGTCAGCGCTTGGGCTGAGCCGGATGACAACAAGGAGAGAAAGCGTGACAGATTTTGATGTGCGTATAGGCATCAACCCCATTTCCTGGAGTAATGACGACCTGCCGCAACTGGGTGGCCATATTCCGCTGGAAACCTGCCTGCAGGAGGGCGCGGAAATCGGCTATGCCGGCTTCGAACTGGGCAACAAGTTTCCCAAAGACCCGCAGGCCCTGCGCGACAAGATGGCCGAATACGGCGTGGCCGTGGTGTCCGGCTGGCATTCCGGTCATCTGGCCGAGGGCTCGGTGGAAGATGAAATCGCAGCAGCCACTGCCCATGTCGACAAGCTGGTGTTCAACGGTTGCCAGGTGCTGGTGTATGGCGAGGTGGCCGGTTCGGTGCAGGGACAGCAGCAAACGCCACTTTCGCAACGGCCTCGCTTTGCCAGCCAGCAGCAATGGCGGGATTACGCCGCGCGGCTGGATGCCTTTGCTGCCTGGCTGAAGGGCAGAGGCATCACCCTCGCTTATCACCATCACATGGGTGCGTATTGCGAAACCAGTGCCGACCTGGACTTGCTGATGTCACTCACCGGGCCGGATGTCGGCCTGCTGTTTGATACCGGCCACATCACTTTTGCCGGAGGCGACGCCTATGTCGAGTTGCTCAAGCACGTGGACCGGGTGGTGCATGTGCATTGCAAGGATGTGCGACGGACGGTGATGCAACAGGCCAGGGCAGAAAACTGGAGCTTTCTGGATGCCGTGCTCAAGGGGGTGTTTACCGTACCGGGCGACGGCATGATCGACTTCGCCCCCATTCTGGCCACGCTGCAACGGCATGGCTACCGGGGCTGGCTGGTGGTGGAGGCCGAGCAGGACCCGGCGCTGGCACCCAGCTATGAATACGCCAAGAAGGGTTACGACTATCTGGCTGCCTTGTGTGCCAGCCTGCGCCAGCCGGTTGTTGCCTGAAAACGCTTGTTGCCAGTGCAGCTGGTCGCCGAGTCAGTAGCCATGCCATGTCGGCATGGCTTTTTCATTTTTCCGCCCTTGTTGTTGCATTTGTGCCCGGTTAAAACCCGTTAAATCAAGGGGATGGCCATGCTGTGCATGGCGCTGTGGCAGGACCCTGGCCAGCATGGGCAACTGGTTCATCTGGCAAAATATAGAAAAACATTTCTAAGTGCAGTGCAGCATGAAATTTTATTTGCAATATTGATGCGGCTCACTTATCTTAGCTGCACGACAACACGATATGCGCTTCGCATTGCACTGCAACATGAGCGGTCGGCGGCATGTCGGGATCGAACCCACACCATAAGGACAGGAGACGCATCAATGAAACGCATCACCAAGCTTGCTGGTTCCGCAGTGTTCTTTTCCCTCACCATGCTGGCCATGCCGGCATCCGCCGCCAAACTGGGCGTGACCATGTCCGCCTTTGACGACAACTTCCTCACCGTGCTTCGCAACAACATGAAAACCTACGCCGGTAGCCAGAAGGGAGTGGACATCCAGTTTGAAGATGCGCAGAACGACGTTGGCCGCCAGCTCAGCCAGGTACAAAACTTCATTGCCCAGAAAGTGGACGCCATCATCGTCAACGTGGTGGATACCGATGCCACGCCGAAAATCACCAAGCTGGCGCAAAGCGCCGGCATTCCGCTGGTGTACGTAAACCGCATGCCGGCTGACAAGACCCTGCCTGCCAAGGTGGCCTTCGTCGGCTCCAACGAGGCCGAATCCGGCACCGTACAGATGAAAGAGGTGTGCCGCCTGATGAAGGGCAAGGGCAATATCGTGGTGATGATGGGCGACCTGGCCAACCAGGCCGCACGTCAGCGTACCAAGGATGTGGAAGAAGTCATCGCCAAGGCCCCGTGTAACGGCATCAGGATTGTAGAAAAACAGACCGCCAAATGGTCGCGCACCGATGGCCGCGACCTGATGATGAACTGGCTGAGTGCCGGTCTGCAGTTTGACGCCGTGGTGTCCAATAACGACGAAATGGCACTGGGTGCCATCCAGGCGCTCAAGTCTGCCAAGCGTCTGGACAAAACCATCGTGGCTGGCGTGGATGCCACCCAGGATGCCCTCACCGCGATGAAAAACGGCGAGCTGAAAGTCACCGTGTTCCAGAATGCCGCCGGTCAGGGCAAGGGGGCGGTAGACACCGCGCTGAAACTGTCGCGTGGCGAGAAGCTGCCGTCGATGATCTGGGTGCCGTTCGAGCTGGTCACCCCGGCCAACCTGAAGAACTACCAGTCGCGCAACTAATGCTGAAGCGGGCGGTAGCAAGAGACTGCCGCCCGGTACTCAAGGAGGAGAGCAAGCCATGTTGAGCCTGGCCCCGGAAAAACCGAAGGCAGCCGCACCGTCCCACCCGCCGGTGAACAGCGAAACGCTGCTGATTGAAGTGGAAGGCGTGCGCAAGGCTTTTCCCGGTGTGGTGGCGCTGGATGATGTGTCCTTCCGCCTGCGCGCCGGAACCGTGCATGCGCTGATGGGAGAAAACGGCGCCGGCAAGTCCACGCTGATGAAAATCCTGGCCGGGGTGTATATCCCGGACAAGGGCGTGTACCGCCTGCACGGCCGCGAAATTGTGCTGACCTCGCCGCTGGATGCCCTGGAAAACGGCATCGCCATGATTCATCAGGAACTGAACCTGATGCCCTTCATGAGCATTGCCGAAAACATCTGGATCCGCCGCGAGCCGCTGAACCGCTTCGGCCTGATCGACCATGCCAGGATGTACCAGATGACCCGCGAGCTGTTTGCCCAGCTGGCCATCGATCTGGACCCCGAGGCCAAGGTGGCCAGCCTGAGCATTTCCAGCCGCCAGATGGTGGAGATTGCCCGTGCGGTGTCGTACAACTCCGACGTGCTGATCATGGACGAACCCACGTCAGCGCTGACCGAGCACGAAGTCGCCCACCTGTTCCGCATCGTGCGCATGCTGCGCGAACAGGGCAAGGGCATCATCTACATCACCCACAAGATGAACGAGCTGTTCGAGATTGCCGACGAAGTGTCGGTGTTCCGCGATGGCCATTTCATCGGCTGCAAGCGGGTGGAGCAGCTGACGCATGATGAAGTGATCCGCATGATGGTGGGGCGTGAAATCACCGAGATGTTCCCCAAGACCATCGTGCCGATTGGCGAGGTGGCACTGGAAGTGGAACACCTCACCCTCGATGGCGTATTCCACGATGTGTCCTTTTCCGTGCGTCAGGGGGAAATCCTCGGCGTGGCAGGGCTGATCGGCTCCGGCCGCAGCAATGTGGCGGAAACCCTGTTTGGCGTCAGCCCGGCCAGCAGCGGCCAGATCCGCATCAATGGCCAGGCGGTGACGGTGGATTCCCCGCGTACTGCCATGCAGCACGGCATGGCCTTTCTCACCGAAGACCGCAAGGACACCGGCTGTTTTCTCAACCTGAGCATTCAGGAAAACATGCAGATCTCGGTGCTGGGCGGTGACAACCTGAAGGCTGGTTTTGTCCGCCAGCAGGCGCTGGACAGCATGTGCGCGGCCATGTCCGGCACGCTGCGGGTGAAAACGCCGAATCTGGACGAACGCATCGAAAACCTGTCCGGTGGCAACCAGCAAAAAGTGCTGATTGGCCGCTGGCTGCTGACCAATCCGAAAATACTGATTCTGGATGAACCCACCCGCGGCATCGACGTGGGTGCCAAGGCCGAAATCCACAAGCTGATCTGCAAGCTGGCCGGGCAGGGTGTGGCCGTCATCATGATTTCGTCCGAGTTGCCCGAAGTCCTGGGCATGAGCGACCGCATCATGGTGATGCACGAAGGCAGGGTGACCGGCATTGTCGACCGGGCCGACGCCACCCAGGTCAGCATCATGACACTGGCTGCCGGCTGACACTGCCGCCAGCCAGGCAAAGCACAATAACAGCAGGAGAAGACGAGATGGCAATCAGCAATACGCAGCCGCTGGACAAGGCAGCAAAATCCGGCGCATTTGGCTTCAGGATTCCCGCCGAAGCACGCATTTTCATGGTGCTGCTGGGCGTGGCCCTGATATTCGAACTGTTGGGCTGGCTGTTCGTCGGCCAGAGCTTCATCGCCAACAAGGAAAGACTGATCGTGATGGTGCTGCAGGTATCGGTCATCGGCATCATCGCGGTGGGCGTCACCCAGATCATCATCATGGGCGGTATCGACCTCTCATCCGGCTCGGTGGTGGCGCTCACCGCCATGGTGTCGGCCAGTCTGGCGCAAACCTCCGACTTTGCCCGCGCCGTATTCCCCGCGCTGACCGACCTGCCGGTGATTGCACCGCTGGCAGCCGGTTTGCTGGTGGGGCTGGTGTGTGGCCTGATCAATGGCACGGTGATTGCCAAGACCGCCATTCCGCCCTTCATCGCCACGCTGGGAGTGATGGTGACTGCACGCGGCATGGCCAAGTGGTACACCAAGGGTGAGCCCATCAGCATGCTGTCGGACAACTATGCCGCGATTGGTGCCGGCATCAACCCGGTCATCATCTTCCTGGTGACGGCGCTGGTGTTCCACATCATCCTCAGCTACACCCGCTACGGCAAATACACTTACGCCATCGGCGCCAACCGTGCCGCTGCGCGGGTGGCCGGCATCAATGTCAACCGCCACCTGATTCTGGTGTATACCGTGGCCGGCCTGTTGTCCGGTCTGGCCGGGGTGGTGACGTCGGCGCGGGCGGTGTCCGGTCAGGCCGGCATGGGCATGATGTACGAGCTGGACGCGATTGCCGCTGCGGTCATCGGTGGCACTTCGCTCAATGGTGGCCTGGGCAAGATTACCGGCACGGTGATCGGCACGCTGATTCTGGGCACCATGACCTCCGGCTTCACCTTCCTGCGTATCGACGCCTATTACCAGGAAATCGTCAAAGGCATCATCATCGTGGTGGCCGTGGTGGCAGACCAGTACCGCCAGCGTAATCGCCGCAGCTGATAGCCCGCCAGCACACAGCGGGTGTGGCAGCAGTTAAACTGTGGCCGGAGTCACACCCGGCTGTCCTGATGCGGCATGACAATGCGGCAGGAATCTCTCAGCAGGGTGTTGATCGGGAAGGTGCGCCTTCCCGTTTTTTCATTGTTGCGGAAACCTGTTGTGCGCCCGAATCCTGTTGTGAGAGTAGATCAAGCGGTACGTCCCGGACTGGCAGAAGCCACGCTGGTACTGGTGACCCTGATTGCCGGTTTCGGCTGGCTGTGTTCCAAGGAGGTGCTGCGCGGC
Organism: Aquitalea pelogenes; assembly: GCF_001515305.1. GTDB lineage: Bacteria > Pseudomonadota > Gammaproteobacteria > Burkholderiales > Chromobacteriaceae > Aquitalea > Aquitalea pelogenes. Next base: position 33,488 of record NZ_LNQV01000039.1, on the reverse strand, counting down.
ATGCCGCCCTTGCTGTTTCTTGGGGTGCGCTTTGGCAGTGCCGGTGTGGTGCTGGCCTTGCTGGCGCGCTGGCGTGCCCAGCCATTGCCTTGGCGTCTGCCTGTCAGCAGCTGGTGGAGTGCGCTGATGCTGTCCTTGGCCATGGTGCTGTGGATGCTGGCCCTGCAGCAAAGCAACAACCTGGGCGTGGGTGCCTTCATCGGCAGCCTGGGCGTGGTATTGGCACCAGTGCTGGCGCGGCTGATGTTTGGCACCGTGCTGCTGGCGCAAACCTTGTGGGCCATGCCGCTGGCCGCGATGGGGGTGGCGGCCATGGCCTTGCATGGTGGCTGGCAGCTGGGTGCGGCCGACAGCCTGTTTCTGGCTTCGGCCGTGGCGATGTCGGTATTTCTCAATCTGAACGGCAGGGCAGGGGCGAAGGCTCCTGCATTGAGTCTGACCGCCTTGCAGCTGCTGCTGGCCGGAGTGGCCGGTTTGGTCGGTAGTGTACTGGTGGAACACTGGCCATCCCGGCTGAGCGGTGAGCTGATGGCCTGGCTGCTGGTAAGCATCCTGCTGGCCACCTGTGGCCGCTTCTTCCTGCAAGGCTGGGCGCAGGCGCGGGTGCCAATGCAGCGTTCCGCCTTCATCCTGCTGCTGGAGCCGGTGTGGACCGCCATGCTGGCCTGGTGGTGGTTTGGCAGCGGCATGAGCGCCAGTCAGCTGACCGGCGCGGGACTGATCATGTCGTCCTTGCTGGTCAGTCGTCGTAAGCCCCGGCGTCGCGGGTCTCTTCAATCACCAGTTCCAGCCGGTAAGACAGGGCAATGAACAAGGCCTGACACAGGCTGATGGTGCTGGTCAGCGAGCGGAAAGAAAACGCGGTGCCCTCTTTTACCGTCAGCACCGCATCGGCATTGCGTGCCAGCGGGCTTAACTGGCTGTCGGTAATCACCAGCTGCTTTGCCTTGTTTTGTCCGGCCACACGTGCGCAGTAACGGGTTTCCTTGCCATAAGGCTGGAAGCTGATGGCGATCATCAGGTCGTTTTCGCGGATGCTGCGGATCTGGTCGTGGTACATGCCGCCCAGGCCGGATACCAGATGCACCCGCTTGGCCGTGTGCTGCAGGGCATAGCTGATATAGCTGGCAATCGGAAACATGCGCCGCACTGCCACCACATAGATATTGTCCGCCTTCACCAGCAATTCCACCGCCTTGTCGATGGCCGCCGGGTCCAGCGCTTGCGACAACTCGTCCAGCCCCTGCTGGCAGGCAGCAATGAAGTTCTGCGTCACCTGGGTGTTGCTCAGCGGGGTGTCCTGCGTGGCAATCACGCTGCGGATGCGCTTCTGGTAATTGTTGACATTGCCGCCGGCCGGGGCAAAGGCATCGCGGAACACCGTCTGCATGTCGGAAAAGCCGCTGAAACCAAAGCGCTGGGCAAAACGCACGATGGCGGAAGGTTGCACCTCGCAGGCCTGGGCAATGTCGGTAATGCGCTCCAGCACCAGGGTCTGGCGGTGTTCTTCTACGTATTTGGCAATGACTTTCAGCTGCTTGCTCAGGTCTTCGTATTCCTCGGCGATGCGTTGCATCAGCTGATCGGCGCTTATTTCCTTGGTCATGGCAGGAATGTTCGGCAATGTGGATGGCGTCATTTTAGAGTGAAACCGGCGCACTACAAAAACATTTTTCGGAAAATAATTTCTATTAGAAAATAAATACGAAAAAAAAGTTGCATTCGTCAGGCCGGCGATTTATGCTGGACTTCACCGATATGGCTGACGGCGCACTTCCCCGGGCGGGTGGAGGCGGGCCGCAGCGGCGGACAGTCACTCAACGAGACAAAGAATGCACATCATGCAAAACACCACCCATTTTGCTGCCGACCGACCGCTGGACCTGATCTGCCTGGGCAGACTGGCCATCGACTTGTATGCCCGCCAACTGGGAGCCCGGCTGGAAGACGCCAGCAGCTTTGCCCGCTATCTGGGCGGCTCCTCTGCCAACATCGCTTTCGGTACTGCCCGCCTCGGCCTGAAGTCCGCCATGCTGTCCCGCGTAGGCGACGAACACATGGGCCGCTACCTGCTGGACACCCTGACAGCGGAAGGCTGTGATGTCAGCCAGGTGAAGGTGGACCCGGAGCGGCTTACCGCGCTGGTGCTGTTGGGCATCAAGGACCGCGATACCTTCCCCCTGCTGTTTTACCGCGAGAACTGTGCCGACATGGCACTGGAAGAAGCGGATATCAATGAAGACTTCATTGCCTCCAGCAAGGCGCTGCTGATTACCGGCACCCACTTTTCCACTGCCAAGGTAAATGCCGCCAGCCGCAAGGCGCTGGCGCTGGCACGAAAGCATGATGTGCGCACCGTGCTGGATATCGACTATCGCCCGGTGCTGTGGGGCATTACCGGCCGTGGCAATGGCGAAGAGCGCTATATCGCCAGCGATGGTGTGACTGCCCATTTGCAATCGGTACTGCCGCTGTTCGACCTGATTGTCGGTACCGAAGAAGAAATCAATATTGCCGGGGGCTCGGACGATTTGCTCACCAGCCTGGCCACCGTGCGTCAGCTCGCTCCGCATGCCACGCTGGTGGTGAAGCGTGGCCCGCTGGGCTGCGCGGTGATTCCGGGTGCCATCCCGGCGCGCATCGAGGATGCCTTCTCGGTCAAGGGCGCGCAGGTGGAAGTGATGAATGTGCTGGGCGCCGGTGATGCTTTTCTGTCCGGCTTCCTGTCCGGCTGGCTGCATGGCCGCGACTATGGCTGGTGCTGCACCCGCGCCAATGCCTGCGGCGCTCTGGTGGTGTCGCGCCATGGCTGCTCGCCGGCCATGCCCACCCCGGCCGAACTGGATTATTTCCTCGGGCTGGAGAAAACTCCGTTGCGCCCGGGTGACGATGCCACGCTCAGCCGCCTGCACCGGGTCAGCATCAAGCGCAAGCAATGGGATGACCTGTGCGTGTTTGCCTTCGATCACCGCAACCAGTTTTTCGAGCTGGCGCGGCAAAGCGGGGCGGACGAGGCGCGCATTTCCGTGCTCAAGCGCCTGTTGGTGGAAGCGGTGGCGCAAACCGAAAGCGCACTGCAACTGCAAGGCCATATCGGCATTCTGGTGGATGACCGCTACGGCGAGGACGCCATGTATGCCGCTACCGGTCGCGGCTGGTGGATAGGCCGTCCGGTGGAACTGCCCGGCTCCAACCCGCTGGAGTTCGACCGTGGCCGCACCGCCACCGCCAGGCTGGAAAGCTGGCCGCAGGAACACATCATCAAATGTCTGGTGCAGTACCACCCGGACGACACACTGGAAAACCGGCTGGAGCAGGAAGCCCAGGTGCGCGCCATTTACGAGGCAGCGCAACTGAGTGGCCACGAGCTGCTGCTGGAAGTGATTCCGTCGAAAAAGCTGCCGCAACAGCCGGATACCGTGCTGCGCGCGCTCAAGCGTTTTTACAACCTGGGCATCTATCCGGAGTGGTGGAAGCTGGAATCCATGTCGGCCGCGCAATGGCAGGCGGTGGACGCGCTGCTTACCGAGCGCGACCCCTATTGCCGTGGCGTGGTGTTGCTGGGCCTGCATGCGTCGCTGGATGTGTTGCGTCAGGGCTTTGCCGACGCGGCAGCCAGCCGCAGCTGCCGTGGTTTCATGGTGGGACGCACGCTGTTCCACGAACCGTCACAACGCTGGCTGGCCGGCGAACTGGACGACGCCGGGCTGATTGCCGCTGCGCGCAACAACTTCGAAACCCTGATCGACATCTGGCGCAGCCGTCGCCAGCCGCGCTGAGCACCCGGGAGAAGAATAATGAGCAAGCCATTCAAGGTAAAAATCGGCATCAACCCCATTTCCTGGTGCAATGACGACCTGCCCTCGCTGGGCGGGGAGGTCACGCTGGACACCATTTTGCGCGAAGGTGCGCGCATCGGTTATCAGGGCTTCGAGCTGGGCAACAAGTTTCCGCGCGATCCGCAAACGCTGGCTGCCGTACTGCAGCCTTATGGTGTGGAGTGCGTGTCAGGCTGGCATTCCGGTTATCTGGCGGAAAGCAGCGTGGAAGAGGAAATCCGCCGCGTGGAGCCGCATCTGCAACTGCTGGTGCAAAACGGCTGCAAGGTGATGGTGTATGGCGAGGTGGCCAGTGCCATTCAGGGCCAGCCCCAGCCCTTGTACAAGCGCCCGCGTTTCACCAGTCAACAGCAATGGCTGGCCTATGGCGCGCGGCTGAACGAATTTGCCCGCCATCTGCAATCACGCGGCATCACCCTGGCTTATCACCACCATATGGGGGCCTATGTCGAAACCGCGCAGGACATCGACCAGTTGATGGCGGTGACCGGCCCGGAAGTCGGCCTGCTGTTTGATACCGGCCACATCACCTTTGCCGGTGGCGATGCGCTGGCGGTGCTGAACAAACATATTGCCCGCGTGGTGCATGTGCATTGCAAGGATGTGCGCCCGCAAGTGGTGAAGCAGGCCTGGAACGGCAACTGGAGCTTTCTGCAGGCGGTGATCAACGGCGCGTTTACCGTGCCGGGTGATGGCTGCATCGACTTTGCCGCCATTTTGCGTGCTCTGGCAGTTCACGGTTATCAGGGCTGGCTGGTGGTGGAGGCTGAGCAGGACCCGGTCGTCGCGCCCAGCTATGAATACGCCGACAAGGGCTATCGCACCCTGTCATCGCTGGTGGCGGCCATCAATCAGCAGGAAAGGAATGTGACATGAGCTTGTTGGTCAAGGCAGGCAAGGGGCGCGAAATTGCCGACATCACCCCGCAAAGCGCCGGTTGGCAACATGTGGGTTTCCGCGCCGTGCGACTGGATGTGGGCGAACAGGAAAGCTGGCAGGATGCCGGGCGCGAATGCTGTCTGGTGGTGCTGACCGGCAAGGTGGCGGTGCAGGCAGGTAGTCTGTACTGGGACAGCCTGGGCGAGCGCAGCAGCGTGTTCGACGAACAGGCACCGTGGGCGGTGTATGTCCCGGCCGGCGAGCCTCTTACCATCACCGCACTGACCCCGGCCGAAGTGGCCTTGTGCTCGGCACCCGGCCAGCCGGGCCGCGAGGTGCGGCTGATTGCACCTGCCAGCATGCAGCGCAGCGTGCGCGGCAAGGGTGCCAACACCCGCTATGTGACTGACATCCTGCCGCAGACCGAGCCGGCCGACGGCCTCTTGGTGGTGGAGGTGATCACCCCGTCCGGCCATTCTTCCAGCTACCCGCCGCACAAGCACGATCTGGACAATCTGCCAGCGGAAAGCGCACTGGAAGAAACCTACTACCACCGCATCGACCCGCCGCAGGGTTTTGCCTTCCAACGGGTCTACACCGACGACCGCAGCCTGGACGAATCCCACGCCGTGGAAAACCACGACGTGATGATGGTGCCGCGCGGCTATCACCCGGTGTGCGTGCCCTATGGCTACCAGTCCTATTACCTCAACGTGATGGCCGGGCCCAAACGCCAGTGGTCCTTCCACAACGACCCGCAGCACGAATGGCTGTTGCAACTGCCTGATTGAGGCCGTGGTGCCGGGCTGTCCTGGTCCGGCGCTGGTCGTCACATTCCCGCTCATTTTCCATTTGATGCCCACCGCTCAAGGGCAGGCCCCCGGCTTGTCCGCAGCAAGGAGAAACCATGTTGCAGATTCCGCATTTCATCAATGGCCAGCGTACTGCTGGTGTGGCACAGCGTTACAGTGCCGTGTTCAACCCGGCATTGGGCCGCCCGCAGGCCGAAGTGGCCCTGGCCGAGCCGCAGGATGTGGCCGCCGCGGTGGCGCCGCTCATGCAGCGTTTCCGGCCTGGGCGGCACTGTCCCCGCTCAAGCGTTCGCGCATCCTGTTCCGCTTCAAGAGCATTCTGGAAGAACGCCAGCGCGAACTGGCGGCGGTGATTTCCAGCGAGCATGGCAAGGTGGAGTCCGACGCGCAGGGCGAAGTGCAGCGCGGGCTGGAAGTGGTGGAGTTTGCCTGCGGCATTCCGCAGTTGCTCAAGGGCGAATACACCGAACAGGTGGCCACCGGCGTGGATGCCTGGACCATGCGCCAGCCGCTGGGCGTGGTGGCCGGCATCACACCGTTCAACTTCCCGGCCATGGTGCCGATGTGGATGTTCCCGGTGCGCTGGCCTGCGGTAATACCTTCATCCTCAAGCCTTCCGAGCGCGACCCGTCCGCCCCCTTGCTGATTGCCGAATGGCTGCAGGAAGCCGGGTTGCCGGATGGCGTGTTTAATGTGCTGCAAGGCGACAAACTGGCGGTAGATGGCCTGCTTACCCATACGGATGTGGCTGCAGTCAGCTTTGTAGGCTCCACCCCGATTGCCCGCTATATCTATGAAACCGGTGCCGCACACGGCAAGCGGGTGCAAGCGCTGGGCGGGGCCAAGAACCACATGGTGGTGCTGCCGGATGCCGATCTGGACATGACCATAGAAGCGCTGATGGGTGCGGCCTATGGTTCGGCTGGCGAGCGTTGCATGGCCATCTCCGTGGCCGTGGTGGTGGGCGATGTGGCTGACACACTGGTGGCGCGGCTGGCCGAGCGTACCCGTCAGCTGCGCATCAATGTCGGTACCGACCCTAAGGCCGAAATGGGCCCGCTGGTCACGCGCCAGCATCTGGACAAGGTGACTGGCTATATCGCACAGGGTGTGGCCGAAGGGGCCAAGCTGGTGGTGGATGGCCGTGGCCTGGTGGTGCCAGGCTGCGAGGAAGGCTTCTTCATCGGCGGCACGCTGTTCGATCACGTCACCCCGGAGATGACCATCTATCAGGAAGAAATCTTCGGCCCGGTGCTGGCCGTGGTGCGGGTGGACAGTCTGGAAGCGGCAGTAAAGCTGATCAACCAGCACGCCTATGGGAATGGCACGGCCATCTTTACCCGCAATGGCGGTGCTGCGCGTGAGTTTGCCCATCGCATCCAGGTGGGCATGGTGGGCATCAATGTGCCGATTCCGGTGCCCATGGCCTTCCACAGCTTTGGCGGCTGGAAAGCCTCGCTGTTTGGCGACCATCACATGCACGGCCCGGAAGGCGTGCGTTTTTACACCCGCATGAAGGCCATCACCAGTCGCTGGCCGGCAGGGCAGGTGCAGAGCGCAGAATTTGCCATGCCAACCCTGGGTTGAGCGGCAGCAAGAGGGGCCATGCTTGTCGCCGGGCCTCTCTTGTTTCGGACATGGTTTGCATCCTCTGATCGACCTTCAGGCAGCCTTGGCTGCCTTTTTTTGATTGGAGCAAACAAAAGGCCCGCCCTGTTGAAGGGCGGGCCGCTGTGCCGTTGGGTGCAATTACTGCCCGGCGGGTGCCAGCAGCGGGGTATAGCCCAGACTACGCAGCTTGGCCATGGCCTCGTCGGCTTCGGCCCGGTTCTTGAACGGCCCCAGTTGTACGCGGGTTTCGGTATGGGCCTCGATACCCTTGGCCTTGAGTTCTTTCACCAGTTTTTCAGCATTGCCCATGCTGGAGAACAAGCCCAGCTGCAACTTGTAGCCCAGCGAGCTGCCTTCCGGCTTGGCCTTGGACAGTGGCGCGCTCTGGGGCAGGGCGGTGGTTTCTGCACTATTTACTGTCACCGGTGACGCCGTGCCGGCAGATGGTGCGGGTTTGCTGGCAGCCACATGCGGTGCAGCGGTGTTTGCCGCAGGTGACGCTGCCGGGGCTGGCGTACTGGTGGTGACGGTGCTTGTACTGCCGGTGCCGGCTTTGACGACAGGCTTGCTGGCAGGCGGGTGTGCCGCTGGTGGGGCCACCGGTTTGGCACTGGCCACTGCCGGGGTTTTGCTCACATCCGGGGCCTGTGGTGTGGCAGCTATCGGTGCCGCTGGCGAAGGCGAAGTTCCGGCATCGGTCTCGGGTGCGCTGGCCTCCACCACCGGGGCGCTGGCGACTTGCGGCTCCGGTGCGCTGGCCTCCACTACCGGGGCGGAGGCGGCATTGACAATCTTGCCGGAGCTGCTGACCGGTGCTGCTGCCGTCATGTCGACCTTGGGCTTCTTCATGCCATCGAGCACCGGAATGGCGGCCAGTGCCACCGCAACCAGGCCACCGGCAATCGCCAGGCGTTTTTTCAGCTTGCTGTTGAGGTCTTGTTCGTCCGGCGCATGGCCGTGGTCTTGCCCGTGGTTTTGTTCAGTCATGGCCTTGAATTTTTATGCAGCAGAGGCTTGAAAAGGCTGGTAAAATATCGGGTTCCTCAGAATTGCGTAACCCGAGTGGATAAACTAAAGCCTAGTTTAGCCACTTGTTCTGTTATTTGGGAGTATTTGGGAGATTTTTATGGCAATTGAACGTACCCTGTCCATCGTTAAGCCGGATGCCGTCGCCAAGAACGTGATTGGCAAGATCTACGACCGTTTCGAATCCGCCGGTCTGAAAATTGTTGCAGCCAAGCTGAAGCAACTGTCCCGCGCTGAAGCCGAAGGCTTCTACGCTGTGCACAAAGAACGTCCTTTCTTCAAGGACCTGGTTGACTTCATGGTTTCCGGCCCGGTGATGATCCAGGCTCTGGAAGGCGAAAACGCCATCGCCAAGAACCGCGAACTGATGGGCGCCACCGACCCGAAAAAGGCTGACGCCGGCACCATCCGCGCCGACTTCGCCGAATCGATCGACGCTAACGCCGTACACGGCTCCGACAGCGCTGAAAACGCTGCCATCGAAGTGGCTTACTTCTTTGCCGCTTCCGAGATCTACTCCCGTTAATCTCGTTTTGCCGTAATGGATGTATCTGGCGGCAGCCCTGTGGCTGCCGCTGTTTTACCGAGGACTGCATGAAAACCAACCTGCTCGACTTCAATCTGGACCAGCTGACCGAACACTTTGCCGCCATGGGTGAGAAACCCTTCCGCGCCAAGCAGGTGATGCGCTGGATGCACCAGATGGGCGAAGACGATTTCGACGCGATGACCGACCTGGCCAAGAGCTGCGTGCCAAGCTGCACGAGCGGGCCGAGGTGCGCGTACCGTCGCTGATGACCGGGCAGGCGTCCAGTGATGGTACCCGCAAGTGGCTGCTTGACGTCGGCACCGGCAACGGTGTGGAAACCGTGTTCATTCCGGAAGACGACCGCGGCACCTTGTGCGTGTCATCCCAGGTGGGTTGCGCGCTGGAGTGCACGTTCTGCTCCACCGGCCGCCAGGGTTTCAACCGCAATCTCTCCACCGCCGAAATCATCGGCCAGCTGTGGTGGGCAAACAAGGCCATGGGAATCACCCCGAAGAACGAACGGGTGGTATCCAATGTCGTGATGATGGGCATGGGCGAGCCCTTGGCCAACTTCGACAATGTGGTCAGCGCGCTGCAGATCATGCTGGACGACCACGGCTACGGCCTCAGCCGCCGTCGGGTGACGCTGTCCACCTCCGGCCTGGTGCCGCAGATGGACCGCCTGCGCGAAGCCTGTCCGGTGGCGCTGGCTGTCAGCCTGCACGCCCCCAACGATGCCATTCGTGATGAAATCGTCCCGATCAACAAAAAGTATCCGCTCAAGGAACTGATGGCCGCCTGCCAGCGCTATCTGGAAAAGGCCCCGCGCGATTTCATCACCTTTGAATACGTGATGCTGGACGGCATCAACGACCGGCCGGAACATGCGCGGCAGTTGCTGGAGCTGGTACGCGACGTACCGTGCAAGTTCAACCTGATTCCGTTCAACCCTTTCCCCAATTCCGGCTATGACCGCTCCAGCAATAATGCAATCCGGATTTTCCGGGAAATGTTGCAGGAGCAGGGCTACGTGGTTACCGTAAGGAAAACCCGTGGTGACGATATCGATGCAGCATGCGGGCAACTGGCGGGGCAGGTGATGGACAAGACCCGCCGTCAGGTCAAATGGATGCAGATCGCACAGGAGAATGAAAAATGATCAAGTGGCGAGTGTGGATGGCAGCAAGCCTGTTGGCGTATGCCTGTGTCGCATTCGCCGCTCCGGCCAACCGGAAACTGGCGGAAATCCGCAGCCAGCTGGCCGTTGAATATGCATCGATGGGCAATCTGCCCGTGGCGCTGGAATCTGCCAATGAAGCCGTCGAAGCCGATGACAGCTTTGCCGGTGCCTATCTGACGCGCGCCTACATTTTCAATCTCATGCATCTGGATGCCGATGCCGAGAAGAACTTTCTGAAGGCTTTGCAGGTCGATCCATCCAGTCCGGAGGCCAATAACAACTACGGCCAGTTCCTGTGCGAGCACGACCACCCGCGCACAGCGATGGACTACCTGGCAAAGGCTATTGCCAACCCCTTGTACCAGACACCACAGACCGCCTACCTCAATATGGGCCGCTGCAGTGTCAAGCTGGGGGAGACCACCCAGGCCAACGATTACCTGCTGACCGCACTGCGACTGGCTCCGGACTATCCGCCGGCGCTACGTGAGCTGGCGGCCTTGCATCTGGAGCTGGGCAATGCCAAGCTGGCATCCTTTTATTTTTCCCGCCTGCTGAAAATTGTCGGGAATACCCCGCCCGGTGCCGATGTGCTGTGGCTGGGTGTGCAGATTGCCAGAAAAGGGGGAGACCGGTCGCATGAGGCGGAATATTCGGCCCTGCTGAAAAACAAATACCCGGACTCCAAAGAAACTCAAATGTTGTTGAGCGGAAGCTGAAGATGGAACAGGAAGCAAATGGTCAGCTCTCAGGGCTTGGCGTCGGTGCGGTGCTCAAGGCGGCCCGTGAACGTGCCGGCCTGAGTCTGGGCGAAGTGGCAGACCGGCTCAAGCTGTCCATCCGGCAACTGGAAGCCATCGAACACGATGATTTCCAGCAACTGCCGGGTAGCACTTTTGTACGTGGTTTTGTCAGGAACTATGCCCGTTTTCTGCATGTGGATCCGGAACCCCTGATGCAGCAACTTGAGCAGCATTTTCCATCTGCGGTCAACGACGTGGTCAACCTGGTCAAGCATGAGGCTCAGGGTGATGCCGTGGCGCATGCGCCACAGGCAAACGCACTGGATAACATGCAGGCCCCAGGCGGCAAAGCCGGCAAATGGCTGATCATCGCCCTGGTGCTGGCAGTACTGGCTGCTGCTGCAGTCTGGTTACTGTCCCGGCCTGCCAGCAAGGCAGATGACAGCAAGCAAACCTTGCAACCCATGCTGACGGAACAGGCAGCTTCGGCGGCTACTTCAGCCTCGGCACCCTTGCCGCAGGCCGAGGCAGCATCCGCCCCGCAAGCTGCCCCGGCAGAGACTACGCAACCGGCAGCATCGGCCCCTGCGCTAGTGGCCCAGCCGGCCCCGGTGGCCAGCAAGCCACAGGCCAGTGTCCCGAGTGCAGCTGAAGTGGTACCGGCAGCCGCTACCGGCAAGATCAGCCTCAGTGCCAAACAGGCAGCGTGGATCTCGGTCATTGATGCCAACGGCAAGAAACTGCAATTTGGCACGCTGGAAGCAGGTGGCAGCAAGGAGTTGAGCGGTACGCCGCCGTTCCAGCTGAAAATTGGCAATGCGGCCCAGGTCGAACTCAGTTTTAACGGCCAGCCGGTTGCGCTGGCGACAAGATTCGTGGCACTACTGCCAAAATTGAACTCAAGTAAATGCGGATTGTTGCATGAATAGCGTGAATATCGCGCGACGCCCCACCCGTCAGGTACGCGTGGGGCATGTCATGGTGGGGTCGGATGCACCGGTTGTGGTGCAGTCCATGACCAATACCGACACGGCAGATGCCATCGCCACCGTAGAACAGGTTTACCAGTTATCCCAGGCCGGCTCCGAGCTGGTGCGCATCACGGTCAACTCGCCGGAAGCTGCCGCGCGCGTGGCGGAAATCCGCCAGCGCCTGGACGACATGGGGTGTAATGTCCCGCTGGTGGGCGATTTCCATTTCAATGGCGAACGCCTGCTCAAGGAATACCCCGATTGTGCCCGCGCCCTGGCCAAATACCGTATCAATCCCGGCAATGTCGGCAAGGGTGCCAAGGGGGACGACAAGTTCGCCTACATGATCCGCACCGCGGCCGAGCTGGACAAGCCGGTACGCATCGGCGTGAACTGGGGCAGCCTGGATCAGGCCCTGCTGGCACGCATGCTGGATGCCAATAACAGCAAGCCGCAACCCTTGCCGCTGGAACTGGTGATGCGCGAAGCGCTGATCGTGTCGGCGCTGGAATCCGCCGACAAGGCGATGGAGCTTGGCTTGCCGGCTGACAACATCCTGCTGTCGTGTAAGGTCAGCAATGTGCAGGACCTGATCACTGTTTACCGTGATCTGGGCAGCCGCTGCGACTTTCCGCTGCATCTGGGTCTGACCGAAGCCGGCATGGGCAGCAAGGGCATCGTGGCTTCTTCCGCGGCGCTGGCCATCCTGTTGCAGGAAGGCATTGGCGATACCATCCGTATTTCGCTGACCCCGCAGCCGGGCGAAGCACGTACCCGCGAAGTGGTGGTGGCGCAGGAGCTGCTGCAAACCATGGGCCTGCGCAGCTTCACCCCGCTGGTGACTGCTTGTCCGGGTTGTGGCCGCACCACCAGCACCTTCTTCCAGGAACTGGCCGACCAGATCCAGACATACCTGCGCGAGCAGATGCCGGTATGGCGTTTGCAATATCCGGGTGTGGAGGACATGAAGGTAGCGGTGATGGGCTGTGTGGTGAATGGCCCGGGCGAAAGCAAGCTCGCGGACATCGGCATTTCGCTGCCCGGTACCGGTGAAGTGCCGGTGGCACCGGTCTATGTGGATGGCCAGAAGGATGTCACCCTGAAAGGCGACAATATCGCGGCAGAATTCATGGCGCTGGTGAACAACTATGTTCACAGCCGTTTTGGTGAAGGTGGCAGCAAGCGCCGGGAAACACCGGCTGCACGCACCATTCCCATCCTGCCGCAGCGCTGAGCGCAGGCAGCTACAGACTGGCAAGATCAACCGAATAGCAAGAAAAAACATCAAATGGCGCAAAAATTGCAGGCAATCAAGGGCATGAATGATGTACTGCCCGCCGAGTCGTACCAATGGGAATACTTTGAAGGCGTATTGCGCAAGCTGCTGGCCGACTATGGCTATCAGAACATCCGTACACCGATTGTGGAAACCACCCCGCTGTTTGTCCGGGCCATTGGCGAAGTGACCGATGTGGTCGAAAAGGAGATGTACACCTTTGTCGACAGCCTCAATGGTGACAGCCTGACCCTGCGCCCGGAAGGCACCGCAGGTACCTTGCGTGCCGTGGTGGAACATACCCTGCTGTACAACACCACGCAGAAGCTGTGGTACATGGGCCCGATGTTCCGCCACGAAAAACCGCAAAAAGGCCGTTACCGCCAGTTCCACCAGATGGGCATCGAGGCGCTGGGCTTTGCCGGCCCGGATATCGACGCCGAAATCATCGCGATGACCGCCGACCTGTGGCAACGCCTGGGCCTGAGCCAGTATGTCCGTCTGGAAATCAACTCGCTGGGCAATGCCGAAGAGCGTGCAGCGCATCGCAAGGCGCTGATCAGCTATCTGGAAGGCTTTGTCGACATCCTGGATGAAGACGGCAAGCGCCGCCTGTACACCAATCCGCTGCGCGTGCTGGACACCAAGAACCCGGCATTGCAGGAAATGGCCAATAACGCCCCGCGCCTGTCCGACTATCTGGGTGAAGCCTCGCGTGCCCATTACGAAGGCTGGAAGGCCATGATTGGCGCGCTGGGCATCGACTTTGTCGAAAACCCGCGTCTGGTCCGTGGCCTCGATTACTACAATCAGTCCGTGTTCGAGTGGGTCACCACCGAACTGGGCGCACAAGGCACGGTATGTGCCGGTGGCCGTTACGATGGCCTGATTGAACAACTGGGTGGCAAGCCTGCACCGGGCATCGGTTTTGGCATGGGCCTGGAGCGTGTGCTGCTGCTGTTGCAGGACAAGGGTTTGTTGCCGGCGGCACGCAGCGTGGATGTCTACATCGTGCAGCAGGGCGATGGTGCAGCCATGTATGCGATGAAACTGGCACAGCAGTTGCGCCATGCCGGCCTGTCCGTCATCCAGCACCTGGGTGAAGGCAGCTTCAAGTCGCAAATGAAAAAGGCCGATGGCAGCGGTGCCGAATTTGCCGTCATCATCGGAGAAAACGAAATGGCGGCAGGTCAGGCCGTGGTCAAGCCCATGCGTGCCGAAGCAGCACAGCAAACCGTGGTGCTGGACCAGGTAGCCGCGACCATTGCCGCGATCAAGGCTTGATATAAGGGGGGTGCGCAATGGCGTACGACTTGCAGGAACAGGAACAGATCGACTCCATGAAGGCCTTCTGGCAACAATGGGGCAAACTGATTGGTGGTGCGGTGCTGGCCATCAGCGTGGCCTATCTGGGCTACAAGGGCTATGGCTACTATCAGGCAGCACAGGCCAGCAAGGCTGCCGTGGTGTTTGCCGATGTCGAGCAGGCTGCCCAGACGCAGGACCTTGCCAAGGTAAAATCGGCTGCCGCGCAGTTGCAGGCAGACTATGCCGGCACCGCTTACGCTGCTGATGCTGCCTTGCTTGCCGCCAAGGTCGCCTTTGAAAAGAACGATCCGGCCACGGCACAGGCCCAGCTGGGCTGGGTGGTGCAAAACGTGAAGGACGAATCCATGGTTGCCGTGGCGCACCTGCGTCTGGCCACCATCCAGCTCGACCAGAAGCATTACGATGCAGCCCTGGCCGAACTGGGTCAGGCTCATCCTTCAGCCTTTGATGCCCTGTTCCTTGATTTGCGCGGCGATGTGCAGACTGCCAAGGGCGACAAGGCTGCCGCCCGTGACGCCTACAAGGCTGCGCTTGCCAAGCTGGTAGGCGACTCGCCCAACCGCCAGTTCATTCAGACCAAACTTGACGCACTGGGAGCCTAATTGATGCGCCGCCAACTGCTGGTTACCGCTGTACTCTCCTCCTTCTTGCTGGCTGGTTGTGCCAGCTGGTTTGAAGGTTCTGTCGCTGCCAAGCCCACACCGCTGGCGGACATCAAGCCCATCCAGGCGCTGAAAGTGAAGTGGACGCTGTCACAAGCTGCATCCGATGGCACATTCACACCGGTTTATGCCAACGGTAATGTGGTTTCTGCCGATGCCGATGGTCATATCCGTGTGGTGGATGCCCTGACCGGTCGCCAAACGGCTGACATCGCGCTCAAGCGCGGTCTTTCCGCAGGTGTGGCTGTAGCGGGTGATACTGTCATCGTCGGCACGCTGGACGGCAAACTGCTGGCCGCCGACCGTAACAGCGGCAAGGTACTGTGGGAGCAGTCGCTCACCAGCGTCATTCTGGAAGCCCCACAGGTGGCTGGCAGCATGGTGGTGGTGCGCAGCAATGACGGCCGTCTGACCGGCTTCAGCCTGAGTGATGGCAAGCAGCAATGGTCGGTATCCCACACGCAGCCGCAGCTGCTGGTACGCAATACCGGCTCCATGCAGGCTGTCGGTAACGAAGCTGTCATGGTAGGCCTGCCTGGCGGCAAGCTGGACATCATCAGCCCTGCCAATGGCAATACCCTGTGGGAAGGCGTAGTGGCCAACCCGCGTGGTGCCACCGAACTGGAACGCATTACCGACATCACCAGTCGTCCGGTCTACGAAAACGGTCAGGTGTGTGCCGTGGCCTATCAGGGAAAAGTAGCCTGCTTTGATGCCAAGGGCGGCAACCTGATGTGGTCGCGCGAGTTGTCCTCCAGCCGTGGCGTCGCGCTGGATGCCAGCAAGCTGTATGTCACTGCGGAAAACGGTTCGGTCTGGGCCTATGACCGAACCACCGGTCGCAACCTGTGGAAAACGGATGCCCTGAAATTCCGTAATGTATCTGGCCCCGCCATGCTCGGACGTTTTGTTCTGGTGATCGATGGCGAAGGCTATGGCCACCTGCTGTCCAATGAAAATGGCAGCCTGGTGGGCCGTGTGAAACTAGGTAGCGAAGGCACTGTCGCCCAGCCCCTGTCCCTGGGCTCTTCTGCCCTGGTACAAGCGGCAAGTGGCCGCCTGTCGCTGCTGTCCATTGAGTAAATGTTGTAATGAAACCTACCGTAGCGCTGGTCGGCCGTCCCAATGTGGGCAAGTCGACCCTTTTTAACCGGCTCACCCGTAGCCGTGACGCACTGGTCGCCGACCAGCCTGGCCTGACTCGCGACCGCCATTACGGTCACGGTCGCGTCGGGGGCAAACCGTATCTGGTGGTGGATACCGGCGGTTTCGAACCCGTGGTCGACGAAGGCATCCTGTTCGAGATGGCCAAGCAAACCCTGCAGGCGGTCGACGAAGCCGATGCGGTGGTGTTTCTGGTGGATGGCCGTACCGGCATCACTCCGCAGGACAAGATCATCGCCAACCGGCTGCGCCAGATCGACCGACCGGTTTTCCTGGTGGTCAACAAGGCCGAAGGCATCAGCCATGCCATTGCCGGAGCGGAATTTCACGAACTGGCACTGGGGCAGCCGCTGGTGATTTCCGCCGCACACGGTGACGGCGTGCGTGAACTGATGGACATGGTGCTGGAAGACTTCCCGGAAGAAGTGGAAGAAGAAGACCGCTATCACCCGAAGTTTGCCGTCATCGGCCGCCCGAATGTGGGCAAGTCCACGCTGGTGAATGCCATTCTGGGTGAAGAGCGTGTCATCGCCTTCGACCAGGCCGGGACAACGCGTGACAGCATCTATATTGATTTTGAACGCGAAGGCCATACCTACACCATTATCGACACTGCAGGTGTGCGTCGTCGTGGCAAGGTGAACGAAGCGATTGAAAAGTTCTCCGTCATCAAGACCATGAAGGCCATTGAAGACGCGAACGTCGCGGTACTGGTGCTGGATGCGCAGCTGGACATTTCCGAACAGGACGCCACCATTGCCGGCTTTGCACTGGAAGCAGGCCGGGCGCTGGTGGTGGCAGTCAACAAATGGGACAACCTGGATTTCGAGCAAAAGGAAACCATCAAGCGGGATATCGCCCGCAAGATCAGCTTCCTCGACTTTGCCAAGTTCCATTACATCTCGGCCATCGAAGGCCGTGGTGTGGCCGATCTGTTCAAGTCCATCGACGAAGCCTACCAGGCCGCCATGGTCAAACTGGCCACGCCCAAGCTCACCCGTGTGCTGAATGTTGCAGTTGAGCGTCAGGCTCCGCCGCGTTCGGGCCTGATGCGTCCCAAGATGCGTTATGCTCACCAGGGCGGCATGAATCCGCCCATCATCGTCATTCACGGCAATGCACTGGATGCGATTCCGGCAAGTTATACGCGTTATCTGGAACATACCTTCCGCAAGGTGTTCAAACTGCAGGGTACGCCACTGCGGGTACAGTACAAAACCTCGGAAAACCCCTTCGATACCGAAGAATCCAAGGAAAAGTCCAGAGCCAAGCCCAAGCCGATGTCCAAGATGCGTGGGCGCGAGAAGGAAGTGCGCTGGGGCAAGAGTGGTAAAAAATAGTAGGCTGGGTTTTTTTCTGCTAAAAATAAGCATGCCAGCCGGGTTTTAAAGATTACTTAATACAACAATCAACGATTCGGAGAAAACGAATGAGCTCTAAAGGGCAAATGTTACAAGACCCGTTCCTGAACATCCTGCGTAAGGAACACGTGCCGGTTTCCATCTATCTGGTTAACGGTATCAAGCTGCAGGGTCAGGTCGAGTCTTTTGACCAATACGTCGTGCTGTTGAAGAACACGGTAACCCAGATGGTATACAAGCACGCCATCTCCACCGTGGTACCGGCCCGTCCGGTTAATATCCCGCACGAACATCCGGGTCAGAAGCAGGATCAGCAAGACGCCTGATCGGGCCGAGCGCTGAATCCTCCACGGGCCGCCAGACTGTGTCATCCAGACACGGTTTGTCGGCCTTTTTTCATGCCAGGTTCGGCTGCAGCCATGCTCAGCAGTTGCAGCGCAACCCTTTATAACGGTTTTGAATACTGTGTTTGATCGTCCCGATATTGGAGACCAGGCTGTGCTGGTCTGTCTGGATTTTGGTGATCCGGATCATCAGGAAAATGTTGCCGAATGTGCCGAGCTGGTTCGCTCTGCCAATGTCACTGTCACCGGCATCATCCAGGGCAAGCGCCAGCGTCCGGATGCCGCCTTGTTTGCCGGCAAGGGGAAAGTGGAAGAGGTTGGGGTGATGGTGAGGGCCACCGGTGCGAATGTGGTGATTTTCAATCACCAGCTATCGCCAGCGCAGGAGCGCAATCTGGAACGCGCGCTGCAATGCCGTGTGATCGACCGTACCAGCCTGATCCTGGACATCTTTGCCCAGCGCGCCCGTAGTCATGAAGGCAAGCTGCAAGTCGAACTGGCGCAACTGTCGCATATCGCTACCCGTCTGGTGCGTGGCTGGACCCACCTGGAACGCCAGAAGGGTGGTATTGGTCTGCGTGGACCGGGTGAAAGCCAGCTGGAAACCGACCGCCGCTTGCTGGGCAATCGGGTAAAGGCACTGAAAGAACGCCTGGCCCAGGTACAGAAGCAGCGCAATACCCAGCGCCGTGGTCGTCAGCGCACCGGCATTGCCTCGGTCTCCATTGTCGGTTACACCAACGCAGGCAAGTCCACCTTGTTCAATGCGCTGACCAAGGCACGTGCCTATGCGGCGGACCAGCTGTTTGCCACGCTGGACACCACCAGCCGCAAGCTGTTTCTCAATACCGAAACATCCATCATTGTTTCGGATACCGTCGGTTTCATCCGGGATTTGCCACATACCCTGGTTGCGGCATTCCGCGCCACACTGGAAGAAACCATCCAGGCTGACCTGTTGCTGCATGTGGTCGATTCTTCCAACCCCTTGCGCGATGTTCAGATCGAAGAAGTCAACAAGGTGCTGGCTGAAATCGGCGCCGACTCCGTGCCGCAGCTGATTGTGTGGAACAAGACTGATTTGCGCCAGCTGCCAGCGGACATTGAACGGGACGAGCATGGTGAAATCCAGGCCGTGCGTCTGTCCGCGCTCACCGGGGAAGGGCTGGAACTCTTGCGTGAAGCACTTGCCGAACGCTTGCAGTCACCTGATAACCAACATGAAGAACAAGACGAATATGTCGCAGAATGATCCAAACCGGGGACGTCAGGGCAGTGACGGACCGCCGGATCTAGACGAAGTATTCCGCCAGCTCAATCAGAAGCTGGCACGTTTGCTTGGTGCCCGTCCTCCGGCAGGAGGGCAGCCTGGCCCGGAACCCAAGGCAGCATTCAAGGGCGGAGCCATCGCCGTGGTCGGTGTCCTGGCGGCACTATGGCTGGGTAGCGGATTTTATGTCGTGGATGCCAAGGAGCAGGGGGTGGTGTTACGCATGGGCAGTTTCAGCCGCGTCACCGATCCGGGTTTGCAATGGCACCTGCCTTACCCGTTTGAGAAAGCTGAAATCGTCAACCTGACCGAACTGCGCAGCGTGGAAGTCGGGTATCGCAGCAATGCCAAGAACAAGGTGCCGGAAGAGTCGCTGATGCTGACGGCAGACCAGAACATCATCGACGTGCAACTCTCGGTCCAGTACGACGTGAAGGACCCCAAGGCCTTCCTGTTCAACAATGCCTCTGCCGATCGTAATGCCAACGATATCGTCAAGCAGGCTACGGAAACGGCCATCCGCGAAGTTGTCGGCCGCAACAAGGTGGACTTTGTCCTGAATGAAGGTCGTGCCCAGATCGCCGCAGACGCACAAAAAGTGATCCAGGACATTCTGGATCGTTACGGCCTGGGGGTGCGTATTGCCAAGGTCAACATCAATGCCGTGCAGCCACCCGAGCAGGTTCTGGCCGCATTTGATGATGCCGTGAAGGCAGGTCAGGACAAGGACAAGCTACGCAACGAAGGTTTGGCCTACGCCAATGATGTAGTGCCCAAAGCCAAGGGCATGGCGGCCAGACTGGAGCAGGAGGCGGAAGCCTACCAGCAGAAAGTGGTAGCGGAGGCAGAAGGCGATGCCTCCCGATTCAAGCAAGTGTTGTCGGAATACAACAAGGCCCCCAAGGTCATGCGTGACCGCCTCTACCTGGACATGATGCAGCAGGTAATGAGTGCCAGCAGCAAGGTCATTGTGGATCAGAAGGGCGGCAATAGCCTGCTCTACCTGCCGCTGGACAAACTGATGCAAGCAACAGCGCCAACAGCACCCGCTACGGCCAGTGCAGCTTCGGCACCAGCAGCAGCGCAGCCTGCGGCTCCGGTAGCACCTGCCGTGCGTGGTAACAAGAATGGTCGCGATTTCGGTCGCAGCCGTGACATTCTCGGCGGGGAGCGCTGACATGCAGAAACTCATGCCAACTTTGCTCGCGGTACTTGCCGGCCTGTTCATCGCCAGCCTGTCGCTGTTTACTGTCGACCAGCGCCAGTACGCCATGGTCTTCCAGTTTGGCGAGGTGAACCGCATCATCACTACCCCGGGCATCCATTTCAAGATACCGCTGTTGCAGAATGTGCGTTATTTCGACCGCCGCGTGCTGACCATCGATGCCGAAGCCCCAGAGCTGTTCAACACCCGCGAGAAGAAGAACGTGCTGGTGGATAGCTATGTAAAATGGCGCATTGTCGATGTCGAACAGTTCTACAAGAGCGTTGGTTCGGAAGCCGCAGCGGTCGCCCGCCTGAAGCAAACCATCAATGATGGCTTGCGCGCCGAGTTTGGCCAGAAGACGGTTGCCGACGTAATTTCCGGCAAGCGGGACGAGGTGATGGACACGGTTCGCAAGCGCGCAGACGCAGATGCGCGTAAAATAGGCGTGGAAATTCTCGATGTACGCTTAAAACGAGTCGATTTTCCGGATAAAATAAGTAACTCTGTCTATGACCGCATGCAGTCAGAACGTCGTACCGTCGCCAGCCAGTTGCGCAGCGAAGGTGCTGCCGATGCTGAACGCATCCGTGCCGAAGCAGAAAAGCAACGCGATGTCATCCTTGCCGAGGCCTATAACAAGGCGCAGCAACTGAAAGGTGCTGGCGATGCCCGGGCAGCAGCGATTTATGCTGAAGCCTATGGCCGCAGTCCGGAGTTTTACGCGTTCTGGCGCAGCATGGATGCCTACAAGGAATCGT
This sequence comes from Aquitalea pelogenes, assembly GCF_001515305.1. GTDB lineage: Bacteria > Pseudomonadota > Gammaproteobacteria > Burkholderiales > Chromobacteriaceae > Aquitalea > Aquitalea pelogenes. The sequence goes on along the minus strand of NZ_LNQV01000039.1, from coordinate 12,527 downwards.
TCAAGAACAAGAGCGATGTCATGGTGCTGGACCCGAACAGCGAGTTCTTCAAGTACTTCAAGAACCCGCAGGCTGCCAGCAAGGGCAAGTAAGCGTTGTCTTGATTCTACAATCAGTTTTCATGACTGGCCGGACACCCCGGCCAGTTTGCCGTAAACAGGGCGGGGTGATGAATCCCGCCTTTTATTTGTCGAAAACGGAATATGCGTAACTGGCTGTTACCCGAATACATTGCGGACATTCTGCCCGCCACTGCCCGCCAGGTGGAGTCTGCCAAGGCGGCGATGCTGGAACAATTCCGCTGTGCAGGCTATGAACTGGTCCTGCCGCCGCTGATCGAATATGTCGATTCGCTGATCGCCGAAGGGGATACCGCGCTGGATCTGAAAACCTTCAAGCTGGACGACCAACTCTCCGGTCATCAGCTTGGGTTGCGCGCCGACATCACCCCGCAGGTGGCGCGTATCGATGCTCACCTGCTGGGCCATCGCACCGGTGTGACGCGCTTGTGCTATGCCGGTAGCGTGGTGCATACCCGTCCCAACGGTTTGATGAGCTCGCGCCAGCCCATGCAGGTTGGTGCCGAGCTTTATGGATACGCCGGTATCGAGGCGGACATTGAAATCATCGAACTGATGTTGTCCACGCTGGAGCAGGTCAAGGTACCGCAACTGCGTCTGGACGTCGGCCATACCGCCATTTTCCGTGGTCTGGCCAATGCCGCAGGCTTGTCGCCGCAGGCAACGCGCGAGCTGTTTGCCGTACTGCAAAACAAGGATGCAGCCAGCATTGCCGAACAGGTTGCCGGTCTGGCTGAACCGTATCGTTCTGCCTTCCTGGCCCTGCCCGAACTCTACGGCCCGGCCAGCGTGCTGGAAAAGGCGCGTACCCGTCTGCCTTCATTGCCGGAAGTGGAACTGGCACTGATGCAGCTGACTGCCATTGCCCGTGCCTTTGAAGGCCGTGTTGCCATCAGCTTCGATCTGTCCGAGCTGCGCGGCACGCACTACCATACCGGTTTGATTTTTGCCGCCTATGCCCCGGGCTGGGCGGTGGAGCTGGCCCGTGGTGGCCGCTACGACAATGTCGGTCGTCGCTTTGGCCGTGCTCGTCCTGCAACAGGTTTCAGTCTGGATCTGCGTGATCTGATCCAGATCCTGCCGGAACGCGGCAGTGCCATGGGCATCCGCGTTTCCAATCGCCATCTGCCAGCGGCACAGGCAGAAGTCGAGCGCCTGCGCGCCGGCGGCGAAGTCGTGATCATTGATTATCTGGGGGAATCAGCCGAGGCCATCGGCTGCAACCGTGAACTGGTTCCGGCCGCTGACGGCTGGCAGATCGTCCCCTTTAACTGATTTTTAGTTTGACTGAAGAAGAGGTTTTTCCAATGTCCAAGAATGTTGTCGTGATCGGTACCCAATGGGGTGATGAAGGCAAGGGCAAGATCGTTGACTGGCTGACCGACCACGCACGTGCTGTGGTACGTTTCCAGGGTGGTCACAATGCGGGCCACACCCTGGTGGTGAATGGCAAGAAAACCGTGCTGCGTCTGATTCCGTCCGGCATTCTGCGTGAAGGCGTGGAATGTTTCATCGGTAATGGCGTGGTGCTGTCGCCTGAGGCACTGCTGAAGGAAATCGACGAACTGGAAGCTGCTGGCGTGAATGCCTCGGCCCGTCTGAAGATTGCCGAAGGCTGTCCGCTGATCCTGCCTTACCACGTGGCGCTGGATCAGGCGCGCGAAGCCGCGCTGGGTGCTGGCAAGATCGGTACTACCGGTCGCGGTATCGGCCCTTGCTATGAAGACAAGGTTGCCCGCCGTGCACTGAAGGTGATCGATCTGTTCAATCCGGAACGTTTTGCCTCCAAGCTGAAGGAAAACGTTGAGTACTACAACTTCCTGCTGACCAATCTGCTGAAGGCAGCCCCGGTAAGTTATGAAGCCATCCTGGCTGACACCATGAAGCTGGCCGAGCGCATCAAGCCGATGGTGTCTGATGTGTCCCGCACGCTGTACGACATGGACAAGGCCGGTACGCCCATCCTGTTTGAAGGTGCCCAGGGCACCCTGCTGGACATCGACCACGGTACCTATCCCTTCGTCACCTCGTCCAACTGCGTGGCTGGTGCCGCAGCACCGGGTGCAGGCGTTCCGCCGCAAATGCTGAGCTACGTGCTGGGTATCGTGAAGGGCTACTGCACCCGCGTGGGTTCCGGTCCCTTCCCGAGCGAACAGGAAAACGAAATTGGCGCATTCCTGGCCAAGCGTGGTAACGAGTTCGGTTCGGTTACCGGTCGTCCGCGTCGTTGTGGCTGGTTCGATGCCGCTGCGCTGAAGCGTTCCATCCAGATCAACGGTGTGTCCGGTCTGTGCGTGATGAAACTGGACGTGATGGACGGCCTGGAAGAAATCCAGCTGTGCACCGGCTACATGCTCGATGGCAAGAAGATTGACATTCTGCCCTTCGGTTCCGATGCGGTTACCAAGTGCGAACCTGTCTACGAAACCATGCCGGGCTGGACGGATTCCACCGTTGGTGTGAAGCGCTGGGAAGACCTGCCGGCTAACGCCCAGGCTTACCTGAAGCGTATCGAAGAAGTATGTGGTGCACCGATCGATATCGTTTCCACCGGTCCTGACCGTGAAGAAACCATCGTACTGCGTCATCCTTACGGCCTCTAATCCTGGCCTGATCCAAAAAAGCCCACCTCATACGGTGGGTTTTTTTTATGCATCAGTACTGGCATGATAGCGCTAACACCCTGGATGCAGTCTCTCTCCAGCGCGTGATTCACCTGCCTTGCCTCCCCCTGGAAATGACATGAGCACACCTTTGAATGCCGTACTGCTTGGCTATGGTTATGCCGGTAAAACCTTCCATGCTCCCTTGATTGCCGCCTGTCAGGACCTGCGCCTGTACGGGATTGTCAGCAGCAAGCCCGGGCAGTTGCAGGCGGACTGGCCTGATGCACGGTGCTGGCCCTCGCTTGAACAGGCTTTGCAAGATGCAGCGGTCGACCTGATTGTGATTGCCACCCCTAATGACTTGCATTTCGAACAGGCACGCGCTGCGCTGCTGGCTGGCAAGCATGTTGTCGTCGACAAGCCGTTTACCGTCACGCTAAGCGAGGCAAGAGAGCTGGATGAGCTGGCAAAGCAGCAGGGCGTGTTGTTATCCGTTTTCCATAATCGTCGCTGGGATGCAGATTTTCTGACCCTGCGCCAGTTGCTGGAAAGTGGCCGCTTGGGGCAGATCAGCCAGTTTGCCTCGCATTTTGACCGCTACCGTCCAGAAGTACGACAGCGCTGGCGCGAGCAAAGCGGGGCTGGTAGCGGTTTGTGGTACGACCTGGGTCCGCATCTGCTGGATCAAGCCTTGTTGTTGTTCGGGTGTCCTCTGGGAGTTACCGCCTTTCTTGCCACGCAGCGTCAGGGCGCCAAGGCAACGGATTATTTCCATGTGCAATTGCGCTATCCGGCAACGCACGTGGTATTGCATGGCTCATGCCTGGTGAGTGGCGGTATCCCGCGCTATGCCGTGCATGGCGATCTGGCCAGCTATGTCAAATACGGACTGGATACGCAGGAGTCGGACTTGAAGCAGGGCAAGGCTGTGGGCGCAGAAGGATGGGGCAATGACCCTCTGCCGGGGCAGCTGATCGTGGCTGAAGGTGATGTGAGCCGTCATACGCAATGGGCCAATCAGGTTGGTGACTATCGTTGTTACTACCAGCGTGTTGCTGCAGCCATCCGTGGGCAGGACAGTAATCCGGTGACTGCCGCCGAAGCCGCCAACGTGATGGAGTGGCTGGAGCGCGCCGTGCGTAGCGCTGCGTCGGGGCGTGAAATCTCTGCGGAGGAGGTGCTGTGAGTCTTGAGCAGGATTTGCAGATCATTGCGCAGCAGGAAGCCCTGCTGCAATTCAAGCAATTCGATGCGGACACCGCGTGGCTGGTGGGTTGCCGTCTGCGGGAGGAGGCGATACGGCGTGGTGCCGCACTGGCGATTGTGCTGACTCTCAACCAGACCCGGCGCTTTCAGTGCCTGATGCCAGGTGCCACAGCCAATAACGAGGACTGGGCCAGGCGCAAGCATAATGTGGTGCAGAAGTTCGAGCGCAGCTCACTGGCCATCGGGCTGGATTGCCAGCGTCAGCAAACCAGCCTGCAGGAGAAGAACGGACTGCCATTGGCAGATTACGCTACCCATGGCGGCGGGTTTCCGCTGCTGCTGGAAGGCGGCGTGTGTGTCGGCTCGGTCGTGGTATCCGGCTTGCCACAACGCGAGGACACCAACTGGTGGTGGATGTACTGGCTGCCATGCTGGGCCAGGAGGATGTACCCCGGCTGGATGAGTAAGCGCAGCGGCCCCTATGGCCCGCTGCGTGCTGGGCGGGCATCGGCATCCGTCAGTGTGCCGAGAAAAGCCAGCAAGTCGTTGATTTCTTGTGCGTTAAGCGCTGGCGATGCGCCCTTTTTCCCGCCAAAGGGGGCATCGCGGTTGATATTGCCATGATAAACCGTCGGCAAATCATCAAACATGACCACCTGGCCATTGCTGGCGACGGGGTACCATTTTTCCGGCTGGGTATCACGGCTGGCATAGAATTCCACCGCCTTGCGCAAATCATGGAATACCCCGTTGTGGAAAAACACCTTGCGTGTGGCCACATTGCGCAAGGACGGGGTCCGAAATAGCCCGCAATATTCTGCTTTATACATATCCTGGCGCACTGGTCCACATAGACCCATATCGTGGAATACCGTATTCCGATTTATTTCCAGTTGCCGATTGCGTGGTACACCCAGCGCAATCAGGCCAAAGTCGCTAAACGCCGGAAAAGCACCATCGGCCTGGCGCTCACTCAAATGACAGGCGGCACAGTTGCCCTTGTCCGGATTGTTGAATACTTGCAAGCCGTGCATCTCCTGACGGCTCAGTTCAGCCTTGCCTCGCAGCCAGTCATCATATTTGCTGCTATACGGGTAAAAATCGGCCGGGTTTTGCTGAAATACCTCCAGTGCCAGTACCAGTTTGTCGAAGGCTTGTGCCGGATGCTGGAAAATATCCTTGCCGAAAACTGCCATGAAGGCGTTGGCACTGGCACTGCCTTCTAGCTGCTTCACCACCTGATCTGCGCTGGCATTGGCCATCTCATTGCTTGCCAGCAATGGAATGGACGCCTGTTCGTGCACGCTGGCAGCACGACCATCCCAGGTAAAGCCCCCGGTTGGTCCTGCATCCTCACTGTCATTGCCATCGTTGTCGCGGAAGTGCTCGCTAAAAGGCGGTACGGTCTGCAAATAGCGCAGGGACGGCACGGCACGGTTACCCATTTGCTTGCCATCCAGCCCGCCAAGTTGTGCCGACTTGCCATCCGGAGGGCCATAAGCATGATCCGGGCTGTGACAACTGGCACAGGATTGCTTGCCATTGGCCGACAGCGCGGTTTCAAAGAACAGCTGGCGTCCCAGCTGGGTCAGCTGGTGGTTGTCTGGTATCGAACTGACTGCATAAATACCAGCCACCGGGCTGACTTGCGATTGCTTGCCTGCTTGTGTGCATGCACAAAGACTGCCGAGCAGCAGAAAACCGCCTAGCCAACAGGAAATACGTAACAGGGTGGTGGAGTGGTGCATGGTGCTTGATCGACGACAGGATTGTTGCAACATACCGTAGTTTCATCACGGGCTGATGACGTTAATCCTCTGTACTAGGGCCAGTAATTGCCGCCTTGCAACGTCAATTATTTTCAGTTTCTAATCCATCATCATGCTGCAACACGCCGCAGCGACAATCGCTGGTATTCAGCATACGGAGACAGACATGAAAATTTCCAGGTCCTTGTTGGCACCGATGGCGCTGACCCTTGCTCTGGCGGGGTGTAACAGCATGCCAGTTGCGGCACCGACTACTGCAGGCTCGCTTGATGCCATCCAGAGCGTAGTGGTTATTTTTGCCGAAAACCGTGCTTTTGATAATTTGTATGGACTGTTTCCCGGTGCAAACGGCATACCCGGGGTGAACCCCTCTTCACGTGGTACGTACATCCCGCAGAAGGATTTTGATGGTTCCGTGCTCCCCGTATTACCGCCAACCTGGGGGGGGCTGACGGTAGCCGGGCAGCGTGTCACCTTGTCCCAGGCACAAACCATGGGCTGGCCCAACCGGCCGTTCCAGCTGGATGATCCCAAAGGAGTGCAGGGCAGCGGCACCGTGATTGCGCAGGATGTCACGACACGAGATCTGGTTCACCGTTTTTATAACAACCAGATGCAGATCAATGGTGGTGCCAACGACAAGTTTGCCGCTTATTCCGATGCCGGCGGTCTGAGCATGGGGTATTACGATGGCAGCAAGATGGCCTTGTGGAAACTGGCGCGCCAGTACACGCTGGCCGACAACTTTTTCATGGGTGCCTTTGGTGGTTCCTTCCTCAATCACCAGTACCTGATTTGCGCCTGTGCTCCGCAATATCCGCATGCAGATGCAGCTGACTCGCCGGCGCGCGATTCCATCTCGGCCATCGACACCGATGCACAGGGACGCTTCCTGCGGCTGACGCCCGCCGCCAGTGCCAAACCATCGGTTCTGGAGGGCAAACCAAGTTACAAGAATGACGGCAACCTGACGCCAAAAGACCAGCAGGGTATGTTCTACGCAGTGAATACCATGCAGCCGTTATATCAGCCCAGTGGCAATGCCCCGGCTGCCAACGGAGCAAGTCAGTATGCGGATACTGCTAAGGCAACCACCTTGCCAGCCCAGAACGGCCCGACCATCGGGGATCGGCTGAGTGCCAAAGGTGTGAGCTGGGCCTGGTATGCCGGTGGCTGGAATGCTGCGCTCGCCGCGCGCAGCAATATCTACAATGGCAGTACGCCTAACTTCCAGCCTCATCATCAGCCCTTCAACTATTACGCCGACTTTGACCCGCTTACCCGGCAGGATAATCGTCAGGCACACCTGAAGGATTTTGATGCAGAGTTCCTCCAGGCTGCACAAGCCGGGAAGCTGCCAGCAGTTTCATTCTATAAACCGCAAGGGAATGTCAATCAGCATGCAGGTTATGCCAGCGTGGCAGATGGCGACGAGCACATTGCCCAGGTGATTGCCCGTCTGCAGCAGAGCCCGCAATGGAAGAACATGCTGATTGTGGTGACTTACGATGAGAACGGTGGCATCTACGACCATGCACCTGTCCCGCAAGGTGACCGCTGGGGGCCGGGTAGCCGAATTCCTGCCATCATCATTTCCCCTTATGCCCGCAAAGGTTTTGTCGATCACACGCAATACGATACCGGCTCCATCCTGCGCTTCCTGACGCGCCGTTTTGAGTTGCAACCTTTGCCTGGCGTACTGGAACGTGATGCCGGTTTGCGCGCTCATGGGTCAGCCCCTATGGGTGACCTCAGCAACGCCTTGCAGTTACCTGCGCAGTAACACCCCGGAGGTGTCATCACAAACAAGGCAGCCATGCGCTGCCTTGTTTTATTCCATCATCCGCAACACTTGTTTGTAAGATCCTTGCGGTGGATTTGGGTCAAGCTGTTAGACTGAATTCAGATTTTCTACCGCGTTGATACGACATGCAGTTTCTTCTTGCCCGCGGCATGCTGACGCCGCTCATCATTGCGACCGCACTATTCATGGAGAACATGGATGCCACGGTTATTTCCACATCCTTGCCCGCCATTGCACAGGATTTGCAAGTTGATCCGGTGGCACTCAAGCTGGCGCTGACCTCCTATCTGGTCAGCCTTGCCGTCTTTATCCCCGTCAGCGGCTGGATGGCGGACCGTTTCGGCGCACGTCGCATTTTCCGCTCGGCCATCCTGGTTTTCATGGCAGGTTCCATCCTTTGCGGCTTCAGTGGCTCGCTGGAGTCATTTGTCTTGGCACGCTTTGTTCAGGGCATGGGCGGAGCGATGATGGTGCCGGTGGGGCGACTGGTCATTTTGCGCACAACGCGCAAGGACGAATTGGTCCGGGCGTTGAGTTACCTCACCATTCCTGCCTTGCTGGGCCCTGTTATCGGGCCACCATTGGGTGGGTTTATCACCACGTATTTCCATTGGCGCTGGATATTCTTCATCAATATTCCTATTGGCCTGTTAGGCATGGTGCTCGCTGGCCGTTACATCGAGAATCTGCGGGATGAAAATGTACCGGCACTGGACAAGACCGGCTTCTTCTTGAGCGGAGTGGGCTTGTCCATGCTGATGCTGGGGCTGGCTACCGAGGGCAAGCATATGCTGTCTGCCAACCTTTCTTTGGCAGTCAGTGTGGCTGGAGGAGTGATGTTGCTGGCTTACTTGCTGCATTACCGCCGGGTAGATGAGCCCTTGCTTGATTTGTCCTTGCTGCGCTTGCCAACCTTTCATGCCAGTGTGCTGGGTGGTTTTCTCATTCGCATGGGGATTGGGGCCACGCCTTTCCTGCTGCCCTTGATGCTACAGCTTGGTTTCGGCTACACGCCTTTTCAATCGGGCTTGCTGACTTGTTCCACTGCAGTTGGCGCCATTTTCATGAAAACCATTGTATCCCGCGTGCTCGAACGCTTTGGCTTCAGGCAAGTACTGACCTGGAATGCCGTACTGGTCGCCTTGTCCATGGCGGTGTACGGGCTGTTTCGTCCTGAAACACCGCACTGGGTGATGCTGCTGGTGTTTGTACTGGGTGGTTTTCTGCGCTCTTTGCAATTTACCAGTCTTAACGCCATTGCCTTTGCTGACGTGGCACAGGCGCGCATGAGCCATGCAACCAGTCTGTCCAGCGTGGCGCAGCAATTGGCAGCTGGGTTTGGTGTGACTTTTGCAGCCATCATTTTGCAGACGACTGCGGGCTTGCAAGGACATGGGACTTTGCAAGGCAGTGATTTCGCCTGGTCTTTTCTGGCGATGGGCATGCTGACCTTGCTTTCGGTCGCATTTTTCTGGCGGCTGGATCGTAATGCGGGTGCTGCACTGGCAGTGCGCGGGGAGGGTAGCAAAAAGCAAGCGCAATGAAATTATCTGCGCAGAAATGGAAAAAGCCGTTGATCAGAGATCAACGGCTTTTTATTGGTGCCCAAGAGAAGACTCGAACTTCCACACCCTTGCGGGCGCTAGGACCTGAACCTAGTGCGTCTACCAATTCCGCCACCTGGGCAAAGCAAATTGTCGTACTGCAAACCAGCAGTAAATGCTGATTCTAAAAATTGTTGGTGCCCAAGAGAAGACTCGAACTTCCACACCCTTGCGGGCGCTAGGACCTGAACCTAGTGCGTCTACCAATTCCGCCACCTGGGCACTGCTTTGCTGTATCATTCAGTTGCTGTCTTGCTGCAACGAGATGCGAATTATAAACAAGTTTCTGAGGGTGTCAATGGCCCAATCTGCAAAAAAACAAAAAAACATTCCCCTGCGTTTGCAGGATCCCTTCTTGGAACGAGAAAAACTCAAATATTCCAATCCCTTACCCAGCCGGGAGTTTGTTTTGCAACTTCTGGAAAATAACGGTGTGCCAATGTTCCCGGAAGAACTGGCCGCCATGTTGTCTATCAAGAATACCGAATTGGGCTTCTTTGAGCGCCGCCTGCTGGCCATGGAACGTGAAGGTCAGTTGATCATCAATCGCAAAGGTGCAATTTGTGCCGCTCAAAAGCTGGACCTGATCAAGTGCAAGGTTTCCGGTCACCGTGACGGTTTTGGTTTCGCTCTGCCGGATGAAGGTGAAGGCAGTGGGGTGGATATCTTCCTGCCCGAGCGCGAAATGAAGAAAGTCATGCATGGCGACCGTGTGCTGGTACGTCCTTCTGGCGTTGACCGTCGTGGACGGCAGGAAGGCAAAATTGTCGAGGTGCTGGATCATGCATTCAGCAAATTGGTGGGGCGCATTCATCAGGAGCGTGGGGTATGGATTGTCACGCCTGAAGATCGTCGTATCCGGCATGAAATCCTCATCGAGCCAGGCAGTGAGAAGGATGCCAAGCACGGCCAGGTAGTGATGGTGGAAATCCTGCAATATCCGGATGCCTACCGACAGCCGGTAGCCAAGGTTGTGGAAGTGCTGGGCAATTATGCTGATCCGGGCATGGAAATTGAAATTGCGCTGCGCAAGCATGCCTTGCCGCATGAGTTTCCGGCAGAGGTATTAGCCCAGGCCAAGTCCACGCCCAAGAAAGTACGCAAAAAAGACTTGTCCAGGGATCGTGTCGACTTGCGTCACTTGCCGCTGGTGACCATTGATGGTGAAACTGCGCGCGACTTCGATGATGCTGTCTATGCGGAAAAGCAAGGCAAGGGTTTCCGACTGATTGTGGCTATTGCTGATGTCAGTCATTACGTTCAGCCGGGTGATGCCCTGGATAAGGAAGCACTGGAGCGAGGAACGTCCGTTTATTTCCCGCGCCGTGTCATTCCCATGCTGCCCGAAGCACTGTCAAACGGCATCTGTTCCTTGAATCCCGATGTCGAGCGGCTGTGCATGGTTTGTGACATGCAAATCAATGGCAAGGGAGAGGTCAGGCGTTACCAGTTCTACCCGGCCGTAATGCTGTCCAAGGCTCGGCTGACGTATACCCAGGTCTGGGACTGGATCCAGCATGGGACCGATAATCCGCTGTTGCCGAATATCCAGACGCTTTACAGTCTGTTCAAGGTATTGCTGGCTGCGCGCGCCAAGCGTGGTGCAATCGAGTTTGACTCGATTGAGACCCAGATGATCTTCAACGAGCAGGGCAAGATAGACAAGATCGTTCCGGTGGTCCGCAACGATGCACACCGCTTGATTGAAGAGTGCATGCTGGCGGCCAATGTTTGTGCGGCGGACTTCCTGCTCAAGAGCAAGCAAAAATGTCTGTATCGCGTGCATGAAGGCCCTACGCCGGAAAAACTTGAGAACCTGCGCAATTACTTGCAGTTGGTTGGGCTTACTCTTGCGGGTAACGACAGGCCGACAGCCAAGGATTATGCCAAGCTGGCTGAGCAGATTCACGGCCGTTCCGATGCGCCTGTCTTGCAAACCATGTTGCTGCGCTCCATGCAGCAGGCCGTCTATACGCCGGACAATAATGGCCATTTTGGTCTGGCTTATGATGCCTACACGCATTTCACCTCACCGATCCGCCGTTACCCGGATTTGCTGGTTCACCGTTCCATCAAGGCAGTATTGCAGGGCAGTAAATACAAACCCGGCAAGTGGGCTCAGCTGGGTATGCATTGCTCCATGACGGAGCGGCGGGCGGATGATGCCAGTCGTGACGTCGAGTCCTGGCTCAAGACTTACTATATGCAGGACAAGGTAGGCGAGGTATTCGAAGGCAAGATCAGTGCGGTCACCAGCTTTGGCGTGTTTGTGTTGCTGGATAATGTTTATGTAGAAGGTCTGGTGCATATCTCCGAACTGGGCAAGGACTACTTCCATTTCCGCAAGGACATTCAGGCAATCGTTGGCGAAAAGAGTGGGATGTCTTATCGCCTCGGCGATACGCTGACGGTAAAGGTGGTGAGCGCCAATCTGGAAAATGCCCAGGTTGATTTTGCACTGGTACGTGATACAGCACAGCCGGTTTTGGCTTCTCCTGGTGGCAAGCGCGAGAAACCACAGCATGCAAGCCATACTGCTACATCCTCCCGCAAGCAGACCAATCATGGTGGGCGTAGTCGGAATCAGCATGGCAAACATGCTGCCAGCCGCCAAGATAATGTCGCTGCTGTTCTGCAAGCGGCATCGGCAGCATCCGGCAGGGCAAGGAATCAGCGTAAACCGGCAGCGGTGCCAACGCCGGTGGATCCTCGACCGCCTGTGAAAGATGAGCCAGCGAAGTCGACAGCCACACGACGCAAGCCTGCGGGAAGTTCCGTGGCTGCGCAGTCTGCGGGGGATGCTGTTGTGCCTGCTACGCGTTCGCGCCGTAAGCCGGCTGCAAGTTCTGAGGCAGCGGTACCATCTGCACCGCGCGGCCGTAGCCGAAATGCCAAGAAGCCGGACAGTCAGTAAGCTGTCATGAGGACAGCCCTCTCTGGTATCAGAAATGGCTGACTCAGCAAAAAGCCCGGCCCAGCCGGGCTTTTTGCTGCCTGTGTCGGTGCTGAGACCGGCTTTTTGCGCCAGTTTCCTGCATGCGTCAGCGTCAGGATGAACGCCGGTGCGCCGCTGACTGTGCACCCGCAGCAAAGCAGTCATGAAACCCGCATTTCATAAAGCATTACCATTCAGTGACTTAGCGGTCTGTGCGACGGAATTTTGGCAAAACCTGCAGATTTCTTCGCACAAAGTGTTGACGAGGGTGGGTCAGGGCGGTATAGTTCGCCTCCTCAGCAGACAACGCAGCGACGGAAACGAAACGCAGCGACCTGCACCGCTCTTTAAAAAACAGAATAACCGATAGGTGTGAGTGCTTGGCGAAAGCCAAATACTTGCACTGCGAGAGAGAAAGTAAACAGTCCAAGAAGTACTTGTTTATTCTTTGATCTTGCGTGCCAGAAATTTGCTATGAGATTGAACTGAAGAGTTTGATCCTGGCTCAGATTGAACGCTGGCG
>NZ_LNQV01000038.1 GCF_001515305.1 Aquitalea pelogenes | reverse complement strand
TGGGCAGCGATTGTCTGGCACTGGCCATCGGCCACTGGGCGGGCAGCAGCCTGCCCAGCGGCGCGGTGACTGCCTTGCTGGGCGGGCCGCTGCTGCTGTTGCTGGCGGCACTGTGGCTTAGCGCGGTGACGGTGACGGCGGTGGGGCTGATCGGTTTCATCGGCCTGCTGGCTCCCAATCTGGCCCAGTTGCTGGGTGCGCGCCGTCCGCTGGCGCAACTGGCCTGCAGTGCGCTGCTGGGGGCGGTTTGTTTGCTGGGCAGCGATTGTCTGGCACTGGCCATCGGCCACTGGGCGGGCAGCAGCCTGCCCAGCGGCGCGGTGACTGCCTTGCTGGGCGGGCCGCTGCTGCTGTGGCTGGTACGGCGCAGCATGAACGCGGCACAGCACACGGCGATGTTGCAGATGCCGGGCAGTCAGCGTCAGTGGCGCAAGCGCAACTACCTGCTGCTTCTGGGGGCCTTGCTGGGCCTGTGCTGGCTGAGTATCGCACTGGCCCCCGGCCCCGACGGCTGGCAATGGCAGTGGCCGGATGCCTTGTTATGGTCGCTGCGCTGGCCGCGCAGTCTGGTGGCCCTGAGTGCCGGGGCGGGCCTGGCGCTGGCTGGCGTGCTATTGCAGCGGCTGCTGCGTAACCCGCTGGCCAGTCCCGATCTACTCGGCCTGTCGGCTGGCTCCACCTTGTGCATGCTGCTGGTGGCCGCTTGCCTGGGGCGGTCCTTGCTGGAGGACGGCATCATGTTTGCCTTGCTGGGGGCCTTGCTGGTGCTGGCTGCCTTGCTTGGGCTGGGCCGTCGCCACCAGTATGCGCCGGGCATGATGGCGCTCAGCGGCATTGCCCTGGCCGCCATGCTGGATGCCATGTTGCAAACGGTGCTGGCCAGGGGCACGCCGGACAGCCTGGCGGTATTGGCATGGTTGTCCGGTTCCAGTTACCGGGTGACACCGGCGCAGGCGGTATGGCTCAGCCTGGCCGTGCTGCTGTTGGCCGCGCTGGCCCTGGCCTGCCAGCGCGTGCTGACCCTGCTTGGTCTGGGTGATGGCTTGGCGCAAGGCCGTGGCCTGCATCTGGCTGCCGCCCGTCTGGGCCTGCTGCTGCTGGTGGCCTTGCTGACTGCTACGGTGACTGCGGTACTGGGGCCGGTGGCGTTTCTGGGCCTGCTGGCACCGCATATAGCCAGCATGCTGGGAGCACGGCAGGCGGCAACACAGCTGCTGGTGGCCGCCTTGCTGGGGGCCGGTTTGCTGCTGCTGGCCGACTGGCTGGGGCGGGTGATGATTTACCCGCGGCAATTGCCGCTGGGCATGCTGGCATCGGTTTTGTGCGGTTGTTATTTCCTGTTGTTGCTGGGGTGGCAGCGCCTGCGGCGTGGAGGTGGGCAATGAGGCGTGGCTGGTTTTGTGTCCTGTTGTGGTGGGTGCTGGCCTGCCCGGCCATGGCCGGTGGTGTGGATGAGCTGAGGGCTGCACCGGCCATGCCGGCAGCCAAGCGTATTGTGGCGCTCAGCTGGGAGGCGGCGGAAAACCTGCTGGAGCTGGGAATCACTCCGCTGGCGGTGGCGGATGCCGACGACTACCGGCGCTGGGTGGCGCAGCCATTGCTACCCGCCGGAGCGCTGTCGGCGGGCAGCCGGCTGGAGCCGAACCTGGAATTGCTGGCCAGCCTGAAGCCTGATCTGATCCTCAGCAGTCCGGTGCTGGGTGCCTTGCGCCCGCGGCTGCAAGCCATTGCGCCGGTGCTGACCATCGATGCTTTCCGCCCGAACGAGGACCATGCCCAGGCAGCCGAAGCCATTTTCCTGCAACTGGGCCGGGTGCTGGGCCGCCAGCCGCAGGCTAAAACCAGGCTTGGCCAGCTGGCACAGGGCTTTGCGCAATTGCGTCAGCAATTGCAGGCGCATGGTGCCCGGCGTCTGCCACGGGTGCAGGTCATCCGTTTTGCCAATGCCTCCAGCGTGTATGTATATGGCAGCAATGCCATGCCGGTGCTGGCCTTGCGCCGGCTGGGACTGAACACCACCAGCACGCCGGCGGCTTCGGTATGGGGGATCAGCCAGCAGCGGGTGGTGGATCTGGCAGCCTGGGGAGACGAGGTGGTGCTGTATCAGCAACCGTTTGCTGAAGCGGGGCGGCTGTTTGCCAGCCCGCTGTGGCAGGGCATGCCCTTTGTCCGGCAGCAGCGGCTGGCGGCGGTGGCGCCGGCCTGGAGTTATGGCGGGGTGGGCTCGCTGTATTACCTGGCCCAACGCATGACTGCCGCCTTGTTGCAGTTGCCCTTGCTGGCTGACAGGCCGGTGGCGGCAAACTTGCCTAGCCGCCGGTCATCGACATGAAGCGCACCACCTGTTGTGGCTGCTGGATGAATTCGTGTTTTTCCGGTTTCAGTTCGATGGCGGCGCGAATGGCAGCTTCCAGTTCGGCGTCGCTGCATCCGGCACGCAGCAGCGGGCGCAGTTCCAGTTGTTCTTCCTGCCCCAGGCACATGTACAGCGTGCCATCCACCGATAGCCGCACCCGGTTGCAGGTGGCGCAGAAGTGCTGCGACATCGGCGTGATCAGCCCCAGGGTGAAGCTGGCATCGGCATTCTGCCAGTAAGAGGCCGGGCCGCCGCCCAGGCTGCGGCTGCTGGCAATCAGGCCGTGCTGGCGGGTGAGTTTGTCCAGCAACTGGCTCAGGTCCAGCCCTTGCGCGGCCTGGCCGGTACTGCCCATCGGCATGGCTTCGATCAGGCGCAGCACAAAACCCTGCTCCATGCAGTAGGCCAGCATGGATTCGATATCACCATCATTCACCCCGGCCAGCGGCACCATATTGATCTTGATATTGGCAAACCCTGCCGCTTTGGCGGCGGCCAGCCCTGACAGCACCTTGTCCAGGCTGTCGCTGCCACTGATGCTGGCCACGCAGTCGCGGCGCAGCGAATCCAGGCTGATGTTGAGCCGGTGCAGGCCGGCGGATTTAAGCGGTGCGGCCAGGCTGGCCAGCTGGGTGCCATTGCTGGTGAGCGACAGGTCTTCAACCCCCGGCAGTGCTGCCAGCGTGCCTACCAGTTGCGGCAAGTCACGCCGCAGCAGCGGTTCGCCGCCGGTCAGGCGGAAGCGGCGCGTGCCCAGCCGGGCAAAGGCGGCTACCACGCGCTCTATTTCGTCAAAGCGCAGCCAGTTGGCCGGTTCCTCGAAGCCCTTGAAGCCTTTGGGAATGCAGTAGCTGCAACGCAGGTCGCAGCGGTCGGTGACGGACACCCGCAGATAGTCGATGGTTCTGCCAAAACGGTCGGACAGCATGGCTGGCACCAGAAGGGGAGAATGGCTGCCAGTGTAGGCTGAGCGTGGCGGCTTGCCAGTTGGCCAGTGGTGGAGGCCGGGCTACGCCGTAGGGAGTAGGGGGCGGCTCAGGCCGCCATCACGCGGTTGCGGCCCAGGTGCTTGGCCTGATACAGCGCGTTGTCCACCCGCATGATAAGGCTTTCCACCGTTTCATTGTCCTGGTGGATGGCTACGCCCAGGCTTATCGTGATGGCCGGCAGTTTTTCATGACGGTTTGCTGCCACGGTGTGGCGCAGCGCCTCGGCCAGACGCATGGCATTGTCGTGACTGGTTTGCGGCAGCAGGATGACGAACTCCTCGCCGCCCCAGCGGCACACGGTATCCTGTGCCCGCACGCGTGACTCCAGGGTGCGGGCCAGCCAGACCAGCACTTCGTCACCGGTAAAGTGACCGTGCTGGTCGTTGATCTGCTTGAAGTTGTCTGCGTCGATCAGGATCAGGCTGAAATCGTTGCCAAAGCGCCGCTTGTCCTGGATGGCGCGTTCCAGTTGCAGCAGCAGGTGCCGCCGGTTCCACAGGCCGGTGAGCGGGTCTTTCAGCGCGGCCTGTTCCAGTTCGGCCTTCAGCCGTTTTTGCTCGGTGATGTCGTGCACCACGCACAACATCAGCCGCTGGCCGTTTATAACCACTGGCCCGGCATAGGTCTGTACGTCGCGCAGGCTGCCATCGGCCAGCCGGTGGACAAAACTCAGGGGCTTGTGCCCGCCCGGCAGCTGGGAGATATGGTGCATCACCGGCAGGATGTCCCGCCCCATGGCGTTGATTTCCCAGGTGTGCTTGTGGATGAATACTTCGCGCGGGTAACCATAAAAACGGGCCGCTGCCTGATTGACATTGACGATGCGGCCATCATCGGCCGGGTCGATCAGCAGCATGGGCGCGCTATTGGTTTGCATCAGCATTTCGTGGAAGCTGCCGTCGCGTCCGGGGTCGGCAGACAGGGTGCTGGTGTTAACTGTCGGCAGGGCGGATTCCAGCATGCCTTCGGCAATGATGGCCGGGCGGCCATCACCCAGTAGCAGATGGCCCAGATGGCAGCACAGCACTTGCGGGCCGTTTTCGCCGGGCAGGGTCCATACTTCCACCACCTGCTGGTATTGCAGCATGTCCGGGCTGTAGTCGCTCAGCTGTTCCAGTGCGCGTGCGGACAGATGACCACCCCGCAGGCAGGCGATGTCCTGATCGCGGGACAGCTGTCTGGCCTGCCGGTTGGCAAACAACAGTTTTCCGCTGTCTGGCAGGATGATCCAGACAGGGGTGTGCAGTGCATCCAGCAGCGCAAAGGAAGTCATGGTGTCAGGCAGGCAGCGTCAGGGTTGGGCGTGTCCATGTATGACATGGTAGTTGTCCTTTTTGCCAGCTTCAATACTATTCATGCCAAGTCATGACAAGGACATGATTCAGGGCAGCTTGTCCAGCCCGTGTTCGACGGCAAACAGCGCGGCTTGTACCCGGCCGTTGAGGCTGAGTTTGCGCAGGATATTCTGCACATGCACCTTGATGGTGCTCTCGGCCAGGTCCAGCGAGCGGGCGATTTCCTTGTTGCTGACGCCACGGCTGAGCCAGGCCAGGATTTCCCGCTCGCGCTGGGTCAGCTGCTCCACGCCGCTGCGCTTGCCCTTGCTGCTTTCGCCGCCGCGCAATTGCGACAGCAGTTTGGATGTCATTTCCGGTGACAGCACGCTGTCGCCATCCACCGCGCGGCGGATGCTGTCCAGCAGGAAGTCGGCATTGATGTTTTTCAAGAGATAGCCGCGTGCGCCGGTTTTCAGGCACTCGGCCAGGTCCTCACCGTCCTCGGATACGGTGAGCATCAGTACCGCCAGCTGCGGCTGGGTGACCAGGATTTGCGCCAGCGCTTCGCGGCCGTTCATCTGCGGCATGTCGATGTCCAGCAGCACCACGTCGGGCTTCAGTTGTTCGCACAGTTTGACGCCTTCCAGGCCGTCGGCGGCTTCACCGACGATGTCAAAGTCGCTTTGTCGTTGCAGCAGGGCTTTCAGGCCGCTGCGAAACAGGGTGTGGTCATCGACCAGCAGGATGCGGATGGTGCTCATGCGGCTTGTCTTTCGGTATGGGGTAACAACAGGCTGACTTCGGTGCCGCCATCGCTATGGGCTTGCACGCTGATCTGGCCATGAATGCGGGCTGCGCGTTCCTGCATGATGGACAGGCCGACATGGCTGGAGCGGCGGCTGGCGACCAGGTCTTCGTCAAAGCCGCAGCCATCATCGCGTATCAGCATGCAAAAATCGGCATCATTGCGGATTTCCACCATCACGCGACGGGCGTGGGCATGTTTGCGTACATTGGACAGCGCTTCTTGCAGGATGAAAATCACCTGCAACTGCTGCTGCGGGTCCAGCGCCAAGCCGTTGCCGCTGAGGCTGAGCTGGGTGGGCACGCGGGCCTGCTTTTCAAAACGGTCCAGCAAGGTGCGTACCGCATCGGCAAAGTCTTCCTTGTTGATGCGGGTGCGGAAGTTGAGCAGCAGTTCGCGCACGTCCTCGTAACATTCCTGCACGCCGGCACGGATGCAGGCCAGGTTTTCCTCTGCCTGTTCGGTTTGCTTGTCGGCCAGCGCGGCTTCCAGCATCTGGACTTGCAGATTGAGGAAGGACAGCGACTGGGCAATGCTGTCGTGCAGGCCCTGCGCCATCAGGTTGCGTTCCTCGGCCACGGCAAACTGGCGGTCGCGG
This sequence comes from Aquitalea pelogenes, assembly GCF_001515305.1. GTDB lineage: Bacteria > Pseudomonadota > Gammaproteobacteria > Burkholderiales > Chromobacteriaceae > Aquitalea > Aquitalea pelogenes. The sequence continues at coordinate 34,142 of NZ_LNQV01000038.1, read as the reverse complement.
GCGGCCAGGCGCTGGTTTTCCACCGCTACGCCCAGGTGGCTGCCCAGAGTCTCCAGCAAGAACTGGTCTTGCGCGGTCAATTGCGGCTGCTGGTAGAAGTACAGCGTGAAAATGCCGACGTTATTCTGGTTATGGCGGATGTGAAACACTGAAATGCTGGCAAAACCGGCGCGCTGGCAGTGTTTTTCTTCCAGTTTTGGCAGCTGGTCGAAACGGTGAATCACCGACACCGGCTGTTGCACGGCATCGCCGCACAGGCAGCCGTCGATGGGGGCGCAGTCGTCGTGCTCCAGCATGTCCAGCGGCAGGCCTTGCTGGGCAATCAGTTCCAGCCGGCCACGCTTGAAATCCACCAGCCGTACGCTGCCGGCATCGGCGCCGGTCAGTTCGATCAGTCTGGAGATGAAACCGCTGCACATATTGTCCAGCGTGTGCGAGCCGTGCAAAAAGGCCGTGACATTGTAGAGGGCGGCCAACTGGCGGTTTTTTTCTTCCACCGAGCGGGTTTTGTCGGCCACTTTCTGTTCCAGCGTGGTGTACAGGTCCTGCAGGCGGTCGGCCATCTGGTTGAAGCCGGTGGCAATGGAGGCAAATTCCTCGCTGCTGTCCACGCCCACCCGCGCATCCAGCTGGCCGTCGCGCAGCCGCAGCATGCCTTCACCCAGGGCATTGAGCGGGCGGATCACCAGCAGGAACAGCAAGAACATCATGCTGAACGAGCCGACAATGGCCATGGCAATCAGCGCCATCTGGAAAAAGCGCAGCAAGGTGGTGTTGCGCGCATTGTCCTCTTCCACCAGTTTCACCAGCCGGTCGATGCGGTTGACGAAGCTGGCAATGTCAGGCCGCTCCATCTTGCGTGGCTGGCCCGCCTGCCGGGCGGCGTTTTCCAGCAGGGGCTGCATGTCCTGTCGCCAGGCTTGCTCGATGAGCGCCACCTGCTGGTGCACGGCGGCATTGTCCGGCAAGAACAGCGGCCGGGCCGGGTCGCCCTTTTTCAGGCGCGCCAGAATGGTGGCAAATTGCTGTTCTTCATCGTGTATGGCGGTCAGCGGCGCGCCTTCGCTCACTTGCAGGGCAATGTGATAGCTGCGCATGCGCAGGCTGCCGGCGTCGTTGATGGCGGCGGCACCGCCTTCCAGCTTCCACGACAACACCAGGGTGTAGCCGATGGAGGTCATGGCCAGCAGCAGCCAGGCGATGGTCAGCATCAGCAGTTTGGTGGACAGGCTGCGCCATTGCGGGGTCTGGTAAAGCATCATTCAGGGCGGGTCCGGTGGGGCTGGGGGCTTCAGAGGGCAGGGCCGTCTGACTGTATTCCAGCTTAACAATAATGCCTGTCCCATGTGACAGCAATTCTCCATTAGGTGGAGAATGCCGCCGCGCCGAGCGCAGTCAGACAGCCTGCTGTGGCAGGGTTTGGCGGCTGACCATCCCCCATTGTGATTAGTCCGGCTTCTCCATCTGCCGCTGTGGTCTAGCTCCTCATGCCGCCTGGTGTGCTGCTATCGGTGAATATTTCCCGCGTGTGGAAAAGGGTTAAATGCCAGCTATCCCAATAGCGGAGCTTGGCATCATGGCTTCATTACGCTTCAAGCAGTATGCGGTACTGGCTTCCAGCACCATTGCCTTCACCATCTGTTTCATGATCTGGATGATGTTTGCCGTGCTGGGTATTCCCATCAAGCAGCATCTGGGCCTGAACGAAACCGAATTCGGCATCCTCGCCGCCACGCCGGTGCTGTCCGGCTCGCTGGTACGGGTGCCGCTGGGCATCTGGACCGACCGTTTTGGCGGCCGCATCGTGCTGTTTGTGCTGATGCTGACCTGCGTGCCCTTCATTTTCATCATGCAGTACGCCACGGCTTACTGGCAGTTCCTGGCCATCGGCTTGCTGGTGGGGCTGGCCGGCGGTGCGTTTTCGGTGGGCACGCCCTATGTGGCGCGCTGGTTCAAGCCGGAACAGCAGGGCATGGCCATGGGGGTGTTCGGGGCCGGTAATGCCGGTTCCTCGCTCACCAAGCTGGTGGCCCCCGGCATCATCGCCATCGGTGGCTGGCAGCTGGTGCCTTCGGTGTACGCCGGCATCATGCTGGTGACGGCCATTCTGTTCTGGCTGTTTTCCTATCAGGACACGGCCCATCTGGTACGCAGCAAGGCCAGCCTGGGTGCACAACTGGCCTTGATGAAGAACCCGGCGGTGCTGCGCTACTGCCAGTACTACTCGGTGGTGTTTGGCGGCTATGTGGCGCTGGCGCTGTGGATGACCAAGTACTACGTGGGCGAGTACGGCTTTGACATCAAGCATGCGGCCTTTCTGGCGGCCTGTTTCTCCCTGCCTGGCGGCGTGCTGCGGGCGATGGGCGGCTGGCTGTCCGACCGCTTTGGCCCCTACAAGGTGACCTGGGGCGTGATGTGGACCTGCTGGGTGGCGTTTTTCATCCTGTCCTATCCGCAAACCGACTTCAGCATCACCACCACGCACGGCGTGCAAAGCTTTCATATCGGCCTGAGCGTTGTTCCCTTCACTCTGATGCTGTTTGGCGTGGGCATTGCCATGGCCATCGGCAAGGCCTCGGTGTTCAAGTTCATTGCCAACGAGTTTCCCGACAATATCGGCGCGGTATCCGGCGTGGTGGGTCTGGCTGGCGGCATGGGCGGTTTCCTGCTGCCCATCCTGTTTGGCGTGCTGCTGGATGTCACCGGCGTGCGCAGCAGCGCCTTCATGCTGCTGTACGGCACGGTGTGCGTGTCGCTGGTGTGGATGCACTTTTCCTTCAAGCCCGCACAGGGCAAGGCTGCACTGGCAGCCAGCAAGGCCGGCTAGGCCCGGCAACCCCATTTTTGATTGATGGCCGAGTGGCCGTCAGGGAGGACGTGATGTCACATGTACTTAACCGGTGGGAACCGGAAAACAAGGAGTTCTGGCAGCAGGAGGGCAAGGCTGTTGCCCGGCGCAATCTGTGGATATCCATCCCCGCGCTGATGCTGGCTTTTGTCATCTGGCAGGTGTGGAGCGTGGCAGTGCTGAACATGCCCAATATCGGCTTCAGCTACAGCCAGAACCAGCTGTTCTGGCTGGCTGCGCTGCCGGCACTGTCCGGTGCCACGCTGCGCATTTTCTACAGCTTCATGGTGCCGATTTTCGGTGGCCGCAAGTGGACCGCCATTTCCACCGCCAGCCTGCTGATTCCGGCTGTCGGCATCGGTTACGCGGTGCAGGACCCGAATACCAGCTACATCACCATGGTGGTGCTGGCCTTGCTGTGCGGCTTTGGTGGCGGCAATTTCAGCTCGTCCATGTCCAATATCAGCTTCTTTTTTCCCAAGGCGGAAAAGGGCACGGCGCTGGGTCTGAATGCCGGTCTGGGTAATCTGGGGGTGTCGCTGGTGCAGTTCGTGGTGCCGCTGGTGATTACCATGGGCGTGTTCGGTGCCTTTGGCGGCGAGCCGCAAGTGTGGGTGAAGGCGGCGGTGCACAAGAAAATGTGGCTGCAGAATGCCGGTTTTGTCTGGGTACCCTTTATTGTGCTGTCCACCATTGCCGCCTGGCTGGGCATGAACGACATTGCCTCGGCGCGTGCTTCCTTTGCCGACCAGGTGGTCATTTTCAAGCGCAAGCACAATTGGTTGATGTGCTGGCTGTACATCGGCACCTTTGGTTCCTTCATCGGTTTCTCTGCCGGTTTCCCGCTGCTGATGAAAGGCCAGTTCCCGGATGTGGACCCCACCAGATACGTGTTCTACGGCCCGCTGGTGGGCGCGCTGGCGCGTCCGGTAGGTGGCTGGCTGGCAGACAAGATTGGCGGTGCCAAGGTAACCCAGGCGGTATTCCTGCTGATGATGCTGGCGGTGGGCGGCGTGCTGGTGTTCTTGCCGCATGCAGGCCAGGGCGGCAGTTTCCAGGGCTTTTTTGCCATGTTCCTCTGCCTGTTTGCGCTGACCGGTGTAGGTAACGGTTCCACCTTCATGCAGGTGCCGGTGATCTTCCTCACCCTGCATCAGCGCCTGGCCGGCAAGGGCGAGGCGGCACAAAAGCAGGCACAGGCCGATGCCACGCGTGAAGCGGCGGCGGTGCTGGGCTTCTCCGGTGCCATTGGTGCTTATGGCGGGTTCTTCATTCCCAAGAGCTATGGCACCTCCATTTCCATGACCGGTGGCGTGGAGGCCGCGCTGTATGCCTTCATCCTGTTCTACGCCAGCTGCGTGCTGATCAACTGGTGGTTCTACGCACGCAAGAATGCCGACATGCCTTGCTGATTGCTTCTTGCATCCAGCCGCAACACAAGCGCCCCATGCGGGCGCTTTTTGCATTCTGGCCAGGGGGTGGAGCAGGCGGACTACTCCTTATGGTCTAGCGCGTCTCCTCACTCTGCGCAGGGGCTTTTCCTCTAGTGGCGAATGGGCGTCGTTGTTGCCCGGACTTAATCTGTCCAGCGTAAGCAATGTCTGCGCGGCGCGGCCGCGGCACCGCAACTGGCGGTAAAAACTCGGAGGCAAGATGAGCCACTTTCTGGACAGACTGAATTTCCTTGGCAAGGTGAAATCCACCTTTGCCGATGGCCATGGCGCGGTGGTGAATGAAGACCGCCAGTGGGAAAACGCCTATCGCCAACGCTGGCAGCACGACAAGATCGTGCGTTCCACCCACGGGGTGAACTGCACCGGCTCCTGTAGCTGGAAGGTGTATGTCAAAAACGGGCTGATTACCTGGGAAACCCAGCAGACCGACTATCCGCGCACCCGGCCGGACCTGCCCAATCACGAGCCGCGCGGTTGCCCGCGTGGCGCTTCGTACAGCTGGTATGTGTACTCCGCCCAGCGCGTGAAATATCCGATGATCCGTGGCCGTCTGGCCAAACTGTGGCGCGAAGCGCGCAAGAGCATGGGCCCGGTTGAAGCCTGGGAGCACATCAGCCAGAACCCGGAACTGGCCAAGCAGTACAAGAGCAAGCGCGGCCAGGGCGGTTTCGTGCGCGCCAACTGGGATGAAGCCAACGAAATCATCGCGGCTTCCAATGCCTACACCATCAAGAATTACGGCCCGGACCGCGTGGTGGGCTTCTCGCCGATTCCGGCCATGTCCATGGTGTCCTACGCTGCGGGCAGCCGTTACCTCAGCCTGATCGGCGGCGTGCCGCTGTCCTTCTACGACTGGTATTGCGACTTGCCGCCGGCCAGCCCGCAAATCTGGGGCGAACAGACCGACGTGGCCGAATCGGCCGACTGGTACAACTCCACCTACCTGATGGTGTGGGGCTCCAACATTCCGATGACCCGTACCCCGGACGCCCACTTTTATACCGAAGTGCGCTACAAGGGCACCAAGACCGTGGCGGTTTCCAGTGACTTTGGCGAAATGGCCAAGTTCGGCGACATCTGGCTGGCACCGAAGCAGGGTACCGATGCCGCACTGGCCATGGCCATGGGCCATGTCATCTTCAAGGAATTCCACCTGGACAAGCCGTCGGCCTACTTCACCGACTACATCCGCCGCTACACCGACATGCCGATGCTGGTGACGCTGCGCAAGGATGGCGAACGCTATGTGCCGGACTACTTCCTGCGCGCCAGCCATCTGGCAAACAACCTCAACGAAGACAACAACCCGGAATGGAAGACCCTGGTATTCGACGAAACCAGTGGCGACATCGTGGCTCCCACCGGTTCCATCGGCTTCCGCTGGGGGCAAAGCGGCAAGTGGAACCTGCAACAGCATGACGGCAGCACTGGCCGCGAGGTATCGGCCCGTCTGTCGCTGATTGAAAACCGTGACCAAGTAGTTGGCGTCGGCTTCCCTTACTTTGGTGCCGAACACGAAGAACTGCTCACCCGCAATGTCCCGGCGCGCAAGGTGGTGCTGGCTGATGGCAGCACTGCACTGGTGGCCACGGTATTCGACCTGATGGCAGCCAACTACGGTATCGACCGTGGCCTGGGCGGTGGCAATGTCACCAATGACTACATGGCCGACGTGCCGTACACCCCGGCCTGGCAGCAAAAGCACACCGGCGTGAAGCCGGAAATGGTGATCCAGGTAGCGCGCGAATTCGCCCAGAACGCCGATCAGACCCACGGCAAATCCATGGTGATTGTCGGTGCTGCGCTCAACCACTGGTATCACATGGACATGAGCTACCGCGGCATCATCAACATGCTGATGCTGTGTGGCTGTATCGGCCAGAGCGGTGGTGGCTGGTGCCACTATGTGGGCCAGGAAAAGCTGCGTCCGCAAACCGGCTGGGCACCGCTGGCCTTTGCCGGTGACTGGGTGCGTCCGTCGCGCCAGATGAACGGCACCAGCTTCTTCTACGCCCATACCAGCCAGTGGCGGCATGAAAAGCTGGGCATCAATGAAATCCTGTGCCCGACGGCCGACGGCAAGATGGCTAACATGAGCCTGATCGACTACAACGCCAAGGCCGAACGCATGGGCTGGCTGCCGTCCACCCCGCAGCTGACCACCAACCCGCTGGACATCACCCGCGCCGCCAAGGCGGCTGGCAAGGACGCCATTCCGTTTGCCGTGGACAGCCTGAAAAACGGCACGCTGGACATGTCCTGCAACGACCCGGACAACCCGAAGAACTTCCCGCGCAATATGTTTGTGTGGCGTTCCAATATCCTGGGCAGCTCCGGCAAGGGCCACGAATACTTCCTCAAATACCTGCTGGGCACCCAGAACGCGGTGATGGGCAATGAGGAAGACTGCATCAAGCCGACCGAAATCACCGTGCGTCCGGCGGTGGAAGGCAAGCTGGACCTGCTGGTGGTGCTGGACTTCCGCATGTCCACCACCTGCCTGTACGGCGACATCGTGCTGCCGACCGCTACCTGGTATGAAAAGGACGATCTGAACACCTCCGACATGCACCCCTTCATCCACCCGCTGTCCGAAGCCGTACAGCCGCTGTGGCAGGCCAAGTCGGACTGGGAAATCTACAAGGGCTTTGCCAAGAAGATTTCCGAAATCGGCAAGGACTACCTGGGCGTGCAACAGGACCTGGTACTCACCCCGCTGATGCACGACACCCCGCAGGAACTGGGCCAGCCGTTTGACCCGCGTGACTGGAAGAAGGGCGAGTGCGAACCGGTGCCGGGCAAGACCATGCCGGCCATGACCGTGGTGGAGCGGGACTACGGTGCCATCTACGACAAGTTCACCTCCATCGGCCCCTTGCTGGAAAAAGTGGGCAATGGCGGCAAGGGCATCAGCTGGAAAACTGGCCACGAAGTGGACGTGCTGCGCGGCCTGAACCATACCGTGGCCGAGGGCGCGGGCAAGGGCCAGCCACGGCTCAATACCGCCATCGACGCGGCCGAGATGATTCTGACCCTGGCGCCGGAAACCAATGGCCACGTGGCAGTGAAAGCCTGGGAAGCCTTGTCCAAGGTAACCGGTATCGACCACACCCATCTGGCTCTGCCGCGCGAGCATGACAGCATCCGCTTCCGCGACGTGCAGGCGCAGCCGCGCAAGATCATTTCCTCGCCGACATGGTCTGGCCTGGAAAGCGAAGAAGTCAGCTACAACGCCGGTTACACCAATGTGCACGAGCTGATTCCATGGCGCACCATCACCGGCCGCCAGCAGTTCTATCAGGATCACCAGTGGATGCGTGCCTTCGGCGAGGGCCTGTGCGTGTTCAAGCCGCATGTGGACCTGAAAACCACCCAGGCCATCCTGGGCAAGAAGTCCAACGGCAACCACGAGCTGGTGCTCAACTTCATCACCCCGCACCAGAAATGGGGCATCCACAGTACCTATTCGGACAACCTGCGCATGCTGACGCTGTCGCGTGGCGGCCCACACGTATGGGTATCGGAAGTGGACGCCAAAAAGGCCGGCATCGTCGACAACGACTGGATCGAAGTATTCAACGTCAACGGCACGCTGACCGCCCGTGCGGTGGTATCGCAGCGTGTACCGGAAGGCATGACGCTGATGTACCACGCCCAGGAAAAAATCGTGAACGTGCCGGGTGCGGAAACCAGCGGCAAGCGCGGCGGCATCCACAACTCGGTGACCCGTGCGGTGACCAAGCCGACGCACATGATTGGCGGTTACGCCCAGCTGTCCTGGGGCTTCAACTACTACGGGACGGTGGGTGCCAACCGTGACGAATTCGTCATCGTGCGCAAGATGAAAAAAGTGGATTGGATGGATCAGCTGCAGGAGAAGACAAATGAAAATCCGTGCACAAATCGGCATGGTACTGAACCTGGACAAGTGCATTGGCTGCCATACCTGTTCAGTCACCTGCAAGAACGTCTGGACCAGCCGCGACGGCGTGGAATACGCCTGGTTCAACAATGTGGAAAGCAAGCCCGGCGTCGGCTACCCCAAGGACTGGGAAAACCAGGAAAAATGGCAGGGCGGCTGGGAACGCAAGCCCAATGGCAAGCTAGTGCCCAAGCAGGGCGGCAAGATGCGCATTCTGGCCAATATCTTTGCCAACCCCAACCTGCCGTCGATTGACGACTACTACGAGCCCTTTACCTTCGATTACGAGCACCTGCAGAACGCGCCGGAAATGCAGACTCCGCCGACTGCGCCCGGTATCGGTGCTGACCGGCAAGAAGATGGACAAGATCGAATGGGGCCCCAACTGGGAAGACGACCTGGGTGGCGAGTTCTCCAAGCGCAGCAAGGATGCCCTGTTTGAAGGCATCCAGAAGGAAATGTACTCGGCCTTCGAGAACACCTTCCTGATGTATCTGCCGCGCCTGTGCGAACACTGCCTGAACCCGGCCTGTGTCGCCTCCTGCCCGTCCGGCTCCATCTACAAGCGCGAAGACGACGGCATCGTGCTGATCGACCAGGACAAGTGCCGCGGCTGGCGCATGTGCGTGTCCGGCTGCCCGTACAAGAAGATTTACTACAACTGGACCAGTGGCAAGGCCGAGAAGTGCATCTTCTGCTACCCGCGTATCGAGGCTGGCCAGCCGACCGTGTGCTCGGAAACCTGCGTAGGCCGCATCCGCTACCTGGGCGTGCTGCTGTACGATGCCGACCGCATCGAAGCCGCTGCCAGCGTGGAAGACCCGAAGAGCCTGTACGAAGCGCAGCTGGGCGTGTTCCTCGACCCGAATTCGCCGGAAATCCAGGCCGAGGCCCGCAAGCAGGGCATTCCGGAAGCCTGGATCAGCGCCGCGCAGAATTCGCCGGTGTACAAGATGGCCATGGAATGGAAAGTAGCCTTCCCGCTGCATCCGGAATACCGCACCCTGCCCATGGTGTGGTACATCCCGCCGCTGTCGCCCATTCAGAGCGCGCTGGAAAACGGCCTGATCGGTGAAAACGGCATCATTCCGGACGTAAAAGACCTGCGCATCCCCATCCGCTATCTGGCCAACCTGCTGACCGCAGGCAAGGAAGAGCCGGTGGTGAGCGCGCTGGAAACCATGGTGGCCATGCGCCGTTACATGCGCAAGAAGAGCGTGGAAAAGGTAAGCGATGCGGCCACCTTGCGCGGTACGCATCTGAAACCGGCCCAGGTGGAGGAAATGTACCAGGTGATGGCGATTGCCAATTACGAAGACCGCTTCGTGATTCCGTCCAGCCACAAGGAAATGGTGGAAAACACCTTCGACGACAAGGCCAGCTGTGGCTTCACCTTCGGCAATGGCTGCTCCGGTGGCACGTCGGAATCCAGCCTGTTTGGCAAGAAGAAGGCCACCCCCATCGTGTTCCACGACATGCGGCGCGACCGCAAGGCCAACGCCGGGAGCTAAGCCATGAACCAGTCATTGTTCAAGATTGCCTCGGCCCTGCTGTGCTATCCGGAGCCCGAGTTGCTGGCGGCGCTGGATGACATCCGCAGCGCACTGCAGGCTACGCCAACGGCAGCCAGCATGCTGGAACCGCTGCTGGCGCAGCTGGAGGGCAGCGATCTGATCGCGCTGCAGGAAGGCTATGTACAAACCTTCGACCGCAGCCCGTCGCACTCGCTGCACCTGTTCGAGCATGTTCATGGCGAGGACCGCGCCCGCGGTCAAGCCATGGTGGACCTGATGGAAGAGTACAAGGCCCACGGTTTCGAGCCGGTCTGTGCCGAGCTGCCCGACTACGTGCCGCTGTTCCTGGAGTTCCTGTCGCAGTGCGAGGCAGAAGAGGGCAGCCGCCTGCTGGGCGATGCGGTGCATGTGCTGGGCCATATCGCCGGCAAGCTGCGCGAGTCGTCCTCGCCCTATGCCGGGGTGCTCGACCTGCTGGTGTGGCTGTCGCCGGTCGCACCGGAGCCCTTGAGCGTGCCGCCCATCCGCGACATGGATGAGCTGCTGGAAACCTTTGGCCCCGGTGCTGATGGCAGCGAGCCCTTGCTCAAACCCGCCATGCCGGCCATTGCTCCGGTCAATTTCTACCCGTCGCGACCCGGCGCCTGAATCTGCCCGTTTCCGGCCCGCCCTGTCACGGGCAGGCCGGAACAGCAAGGAGAGAGATATGGACTATCTGCATCAATTCGTTTTCGGGATTTATCCCTACATCGCGCTCAGCATCTTTTTGCTGGGCAGCCTGATGCGCTTTGAGCGCGAACAGTACAGCTGGAAGAGCGAATCCTCCCAGCTGGTGTATCGCGGCAATCTGCGCCTGGGCAACATCCTGTTCCACATCGGTGTGCTGGGCCTGTTCTTCGGCCATCTGGTGGGCCTGCTGACTCCGTTGTCGGTATGGGAAGCACTGGGCGTCACCCACAGCTTCAAACAGGTATTTGCCATGACGGCCGGTGGCATCATGGGTTCGCTGGGCCTGATCGGCCTGCTGATCCTGCTGCATCGCCGCCTGAGCAGCGAGCGCCTGGCGGCCAACACCACCTGGCGCGACAAGCTGGTGCTGCTGTGGCTGCTGGTCACGCTGGTACTGGGCCTGTGCACCATCGCCGTGTCCGCCCAGCATCTGGACGGTCACGAAATGGTGCTGCTGATGACCTGGGCGCAGCATGTCGTCACCTTCCGTGGCGATGCCGCACAGTACATCGTGGCCGCGTCCCCCATCTTCAAACTGCACCTGTTCATGGGGATGAGCGTGTTCGTCATCTTCCCCTTTACCCGTCTGGTGCATGTATGGAGCGGCTTTGGCGCGCTGGCCTATCTGGGCCGTGCCTGGCAGCTGGTGCGCCCGCGTGCCTGATGTCTGTATCCGGATTTTTGCTTGACCAAGGCCCTGCGGGGCCTTTTTTCATGGACTTCCTGTTCTGCAAGGAGGTGGGCTGCTATACCGGAAATTCATCTGTAGCAGCTGCTGCTTGCCGGCTGGTGTTGTCTGTCAGTCCACGTTCACCGTGCTGTCAGACTGGCATGTTAAAACAGGCCTGCTGCAGCAGCCGGATGAAATGATCAGGACTTGCCGTCGGTCAGCACTGCTGGCTAGGTCGATGGCATGAATGCTGTTAGTATTTGATCGAATCAATGAATACAGCTGTTCTTTTGATTTGAAAATATCGGGGAAGGTCTGCGGCTTGCTGTACCAATCCGGCATTGAACGCGCTGTATGGCTGGGGCATTGCCAGCGCCACCACGCTATTGTCAGCTGTTCTTGCCAGCTTGTTTCCTGCCGCATGCACGCTTTGCCTGACCCGCCATGTTGTGTCGCCAGTCGACAGACTGACGGCTTGTTGTCCAGCAGAGCCATCACCATGAACAGCAATTACAAAGCCACCGAGGCGGACTACTACCATTACATGCGCGGCAGGTTGTTCAGGCCGGTGGTGTTTCTGGAGAGCGCCGGCATCGTCTTCATCATTGCCAGCTTTGTCATGAACCCCTATCTGGCTGCCGGACTGGGTAATACCGAAGCCATGCTGCTGGCTGCCATCATCCTGGTGGGACTGGTCAAGGCCCTGTCGCCCAGCGTGCTGGTATGGCGTGCCGGAACCATTGCCTATGCGGTATTGCTGACCCTGATTTTTGCGCTGGAAGTAAAAAGCATGGCCGGTCCGGGTGACCCCTTCATCATTCCCATCATCATTACCATCTGGTTTTACAATTCCTTTGTCACCCCCTCCAGGCACGACTGCCTGGCCATACTCAGCTTCACCGGTGCCTCGGCCTTTTACATCTGCGGCCTGGGGCCGGCAGCCAGCATGTCACCCGCCCTGTTTGCCTTGCTGGTATTCGGTGTGTTCGTGGTGGCCATCACGCTGAACCAGACCATGCAGAACAATATGTACTCCATGTTCTTCATGCAGGACGAATTCCGCCGTCTGGCCGAAATCGATCCGCTGACCCGCATTCCCAACCGGCGTTCGCTGTTTGCCCGGCTGGATGAACGCGCACCGGCCGGCAAGGGCCAGCACTGGTTCTGGGTGCTGATTGACCTGGATGATTTCAAGCAGATCAACGACAGCCACGGCCATGCCGTGGGGGACCAGGTACTGGTGTGCTTTGCCGACTTGCTGGAGCGCATGAGCATGCCTGGCTGCCCGGGTCGTATCGGTGGCGAGGAGTTCGGCTTGCTGCTGTGCCGCTCGTCGGCCACGGAGGTCAGTCAGCTGCTGGAACAATTGCAAGCCGCCGTCGCCGATGCCAGGCCCGATGGTGTGGCGTTCAGCTTCAGCGCGGGCGTGGCGGTGTTTGCCGAGGGCATGGCCACCAACGAGGTATTACGCGCGGCGGACCAGGCCATGTATGCGGCCAAGCGCATGGGCAAGCGTCGGGTGGTGTTTGCTGGTGATCTGGCGGAAACCGCCCTGACAGTCTGAGCGCAACAGGCTGCAGCCTGCATCCCTTGATTCAAGCGCAAGATGCAAGGTGCCAGCGCCAGGCATCTGCGCGATAATCGCGCCAGCGCGGCACCGTTGGCCGCATGGCCGGAGCAAATATGCAGCAGGTGGTGGAACACGCATTCGAGATTGCCTTGCCGGCGGATTATCACGCCGCCAGTGTGCTGGCCTATCATGGCCGCGACCCGGCAGGCCCGGCCGAACGGCTGCAAGCGCAGCACCTGCGCAAAGGCGTGCTGCTGCAGGGGGCTGCGGTGGAGTTGCAGTTGCACTTCACCCCGGATCGCTTGCTGGTCAGGGTGAGTGGTGCGGCCAGTCATGACTGGCCTGCCTTGTTGCCGCAGGTTCAGCAGGCGGTGCGCCGCATGGCCGGGCTGGATGGCCAGCGCGATGCCTGGATGACCTTGGCCCGCCAGCAGCCGGATGCCGCCCGCCTGCTGGCAGGCAAACCCGCATTGTGGCTGCCACTGACAGCCGAACCGTTTGAAGCCTTGTGCTGGGCCATCATTGGCCAGCAGATCAACCTGTCCTTTGCCACAGCGCTCAGGCGCAGCCTGATTCAGCTGGCGGGTGTGCCGATTGCCGGCAGTGACTTGCTGGCCCACCCTGGCCCGGCCCAGGTGGCCGCACTGTCTGCCGAACCGCTGACGGCGCAGCGTTTTTCCCGTTCCAAGGCCGGTTATCTGCTGGGTGCCGCCCATGCAGTGCTGGATGGCAGCCTGCCGCTGGATGCGCTGTCCGGCCTTGCTGCGGCCGAAGCGGAGCGCTGTTTGCTGGCCCTGCATGGCGTGGGGCCGTGGACGGCGCGTTATGTGATGCTGCGCGGCCTCGGGCTGGCCGACTGTGCGCCCATTGGCGACAGTGGCCTTGCTACCGCCTTGCAGCGCTTTCATGCGCTGCCGGCCCGGCCCGATGCGCGCCAGACCGAGCAGCTGATGCAAGTCTTTTCCCCTTGTCGCAGCCTGGCCACCCTGCATTTGTGGGCCAGCCTGACGGAGCATGCATGAAACCCGAGATACCCGATCTGTTCAGCCAGGATGCGCCTGACGTGCCCGGCCTGTCCGCGCCCGCTTCTCGCGCAGCCGCGCCATTGTTTGCCCAGGGCAGCTTGTGGGATGGCCAAGGTGGTACGACCCACCCAGCGTCCGCCAGTCCGCAAGCAGAAGAGGACAGCATGACGGCCATCAGCGTGCCGTCCAATGCTGCCTGCCACGGCGTGGTGGATACCCGCTTCGGTCCCGCCATGGTGTGGCTGGACTTGCAAGGTCGCCTGCTGCGGCTGGATTTTCATCTGGAACAGGAGATGCAGCGGGCAGTGTTGTCCGGCAGCCGGCGCGACGATGCCGCCGTGGCCGAAGTGGCGCGCCAGCTGCATGAGTACCAGCGCGGTGAGCGGCGCAGTTTTGATATTCCGCTGGCCGCACATGGCACGGATTTCCAGCAGGAAGTGTGGGCGGCGCTGTGCCGGATACCCTATGGCCAGACCATGAGCTATGGCGAACTGGCACTGGCGCTGGGCAAGCCCGGCGCTGCCCGCGCGGTGGGGCGGGCCAATGCGACAAACCCGATTGCGCTGATCGTGCCCTGCCACCGGGTACTGGGGGCGGATGGCAGCCTGACTGGTTACGCTGGCGGATTGGCGCTGAAAGCGGATTTGCTGCGCTTTGAGCAGGAAAACACCGTACCCGGCCTGTTTGCTGGCTGAGGCAGCGCCTTACAGCAAGGGCCCCAGCATGGCGACCGCATTGTTCCACAACCGTCGCCACAGCGGCCAGGCGCTTACCTGTTCCGGGCTTACCAGGCTGCAATGCTGCAGGTATTGCTGCTGCCGCTGGCGCAAGGCCTTGGTGAGTGCCCGGTCGTGGCACAACAGATTGTTTTCGTAGTTCAGCTCGAAACTGCGCCGGTCCAGATTGGCCGAGCCGATCAGGCAGAGGTCCTCGTCCACCGTCAGCAGCTTGCTGTGCAGCAAGCCGCCGTGATATTCGGCAATCACCACACCGGCGGCCAGCAGCTCGGCGTAATAGCTGCGGCTGGCGGCACTCACCACCAGCGAATCGTTGCGGGCCGGCAGTTGCAAGGTGGTGGCCACCCCGCGCTGGGCCGCAGCGCACAGTGCCGATTGCAAGGCCTCGTCCGGCACATAGTAGGGGGTGGTGATGGTCAGGCTGCGCTGTGCGCTGTACATCAGCGCGACAAACAGTTCCGGCATGGCCGAATGGCGCGCGGTGGGGCCGGTGCCTATCACCTGGGCCAGCACGCCGGGACTTGAACTGTCCCGTGGTGGCAGTGGCGTGGCGCTCAAGAGCGGTAGCAGGTCTTCGTGGGTGGCCAGCATCCAGTCAGTGGCAAACAGCCGCTGCATCTGCTGTACCACCGTACCTTCCACCCTGATCACCGCATCCACCCAGGGGGCAAAGCGCGGCTTGATGCGGAATTCCGGGTCGGCACAGTTCTGGCTGCCGCAGTAGCCGGTGTAATGGTCTATCACCACGATCTTGCGGTGATTGCGCAGGTCTATCCGCCCGCTGAACGGGCGCAGCAAGGGGTTGCCCACCGGCAGGGCCGCCGCCGCTTTCACGCCGGCGTCTTTCATCTGCTGCCACAGGGCGGAGCGCAACAGCAGGCGCGAACCCACATCATCCACCAATACCCGACAGCTGAGGCCACGTTGCGCCGCGCGCATGAGGGCCTGGGCCACCCGGCTGCCGTTGTTATCCGGCAGCCAGATATAAAAAAGAAGATGCACATGCTGCTGCGCGGCATCAATGTCCGCCACCAGGCGGTCTATGGTGCTGTTGCTGTCAGCTTGCAATGCGGCCCGGTTTCCCGCGCTGGGGGCAAAGCCGCTGATGGACTGGCCCACGCGAAACAGCTGCGCCGCAGTGGAGGATAGCGCACTTAAGGGGACAGTCTGCGGCAAGGCGGGCAGGGCAGGCAGCCGCTGCTGGATGCGCGCCAGCCTGGCCATGCGGCGGCGGCCTATGCTTACTTCACCCAGCAGCAGATAGGCCAGCATGCCTATCACCGGCATGGTGGCGACGACGACGGTCCAGGCTACCCGTGCGGCCGGGTCGCGGTTGGGGCGCAGCAGCACGCGCATGATCAGCAGCAGTTGCAGGCTGACATGCAGCAGGACGATGAGGGTGGCGGAGGCAGGCATGCCTTCCATCATGCCAGAGCCTGGCCGGCAGCGTCCAAAGCGCATGGCGGCCTGCATTGACGTCGCCATGGGCGCTGCACACAATGGCGGCTCACAGCAGGAGGGCGGAATATGGGTAGAGCAGGGGGCAAGGGCCGGCAGCTGGAGGTGGGCGGGCGCATCATTCATGTGCATCGCTTGCCGCTGAAACTGGGGCACGACATCTACCACGTGGCCATGACCATGAGCTGGCCGCAGTTTTACGTGGCCATTGCCGCGCTGTTTTTTGTGCTCAACATGCTGTTTGCCAGCTTGTACCAGCTGGGCGAGGCCAGCATTGCCAACCAGTTTCCGCGCGATTTCTGGGGCGCGTTTTTCTTCAGCGTGGAAACCCTGGCTACCGTGGGTTACGGCGACATGCACCCGCAAACGGTGTACGCCCACATCATCAGCATGCTGGAAATCTTCATCGGCATGATGAGCCTGGCACTGGTGACCGGCGTGACCTTTGCCCGTTTTTCCCTGCCGCGCTCGCGCATCGTGTTTGCCCGCAATCCGGTCATCCGCCAGATGGATGGCGTGCCGGTACTGATGCTGCGGGCCGCCAATGCCCGGCAGAATGTCATCGTGGATGCCACCGCCCAGCTGCATGTGCTGTTTGATACCGTCAGTCGCGAGGGCACCCGCCTGCGCCGCCTGCACGACCTCAAGCTGCAACGTCAGCACCATCCCATGTTCGTGCTCAGCTGGACGCTGATGCATGTGATCGACGAGCACAGCCCGCTGTACGGGCTGGATGCGGATGCACTGGCCGGCTTGCATGCCGGTTTCATCCTGTCCATCAGCGGCAGCGATGAAATCACCCGCCAGAGCATGGCCTCACGCCATGTGTTCCGTCACGACGACATCCGCTGGAACCACCAGTACCAGGACTTGCTGTACACCGATGAACAGGGCGAAGACCACGTCGATTTCGGCCTGCTGCACGCCATCTCCCCCATGCCTGCCAGCCCGTCACCGCAGGATGCTCCCGGCATGTGATTCCCCGCTGCCTTGCTTCCGCTACAATGACACGGCCTGTCGCTCAGGACGGTCGGCCTCGATGCCGACTGCCAATAACAGCGGCGGTCCACCGGGCCAGCCGCATCAGGAAGTGAAGGAAAATTCATGGCGGGAGCCAGTCTGTTAACCTTGATTGATGATATTGCCACCGTGCTGGACGATGTGGCGGCCATGACCAAAGTGGCCGCGCGCAAGACCGCCGGGGTGCTGGGGGATGACCTGGCGCTGAATGCCGAGCAAGTGGCCGGTGTACGCGCCGAGCGCGAATTGCCGGTGGTATGGGCGGTGGCGCGCGGGTCCTTGCGCAACAAGGCAATCCTGGTGCCGCTGGCACTGGCGCTCAGCGCCTTCGCGCCGTGGGCGGTGATGCCCTTGCTGATGCTGGGCGGGGTTTATCTTTGCCTGGAGGGCATGGAAAAGCTGGCGCATCCGCTGCTGCACGGCAAGGAGGAAGATGCCGCTCATGATGCCGAACTGGACGCCATGCTGGCCGACCCGGCCATCGACCTGCTGCAGCTCGAAGCGGAAAAAGTAAAGGGTGCCATCCGGACCGATTTTGTCCTGTCGGCGGAAATCATCGCCATCACGCTGGGCACGGTGGCATCGGCGGCCTTTAGCTCGCAACTGGTGGTGCTGGTGGGCGTGGCCTTGATCATGACCGTGGGCGTATATGGTTTTGTCGGCCTGCTGGTGAAACTGGACGATATCGGCCTGTTCCTGCTGCGCCGTGGCGGTGCCATCAACAGCCTGATCGGACGCGGGCTGATCCAGGGCATGCCCTGGCTGATGAAGGCACTGGCGGTGATTGGCACCGTGGCCATGTTCATGGTGGGTGGCGGCATCATCAGCCATGGCTGGCCATGGTTGCACCACGCCATCGAAGGCCTGCTGCACCCGCTGTCGCACCTGCCGGGTGTTGGTGCTTTGGCCCGCCTGCTGTTGCCCGCCATTCTGGATGTGCTGGTGGGAATGCTGGCCGGTACGCTGGCGCTGGGCCTGCTGCTGTTCTGGCAGCGCCTGCGGCGCTGATTCAGCTGCGCGTGTGTGGCAGTGGCAGTTTGCTGGTGTGCTTGATGGCGTCCAGGATAATGGTGGACTTCACGCTGCGCACCAGCGACAGCTGCATCAGCCGGTTCATCACAAAGCGCGACAGCGAGGGCAGGTCCTCTACCACGATGCGCAGCAGGTAATCGGCCTCACCCGCGGTGGCATAGCACTCCAGCACTTCCGGCAGCGCGTGGATGGCCTGGGCAAATTCGCGCAAGGCGCTTTCGTTGTGCCGCTCCAGGCTGACGTGGGCAAAGGCCATCACCGACAGGCCTATCCGGTCTGGCAGGATATTCACTTGATAGCCCTGTACCACCCCGTTTTCTTCCATGCGTTGCAGACGGCGTCCTATCTGCGATGCCGACAGCGGAATCTCTTGTGCCAGCTTCTGGTGCGTGCTTCGTGCATCCTGCTGCAAGGCTTGCAGAATCTGCCAGTCAAAGCGGTCCAGTTCCATTTTTGCTGATTTCCTGCGTAAATTGACGGTTTGCTGCGGGAAGTATGCAAAAAAAATGCATTATTGGCAAAACTTGCGGACCTGCCGCAGGCGCTGGCTTCTACACTGAAGACATCCCCACCTACCGGATGTGCCGCCATGAACGAGCGCAGCGATTTTGTCGTTCCCGACATTACTACCCGCAAAAACCTGGGCCTGACCCACGATGCGGCCGATTACACCCTGCCGCAGCCGCTGGAGCGCTACAGCGCGGCCGACCACGCCACCTG
Organism: Aquitalea pelogenes; assembly: GCF_001515305.1. Lineage (GTDB taxonomy): Bacteria > Pseudomonadota > Gammaproteobacteria > Burkholderiales > Chromobacteriaceae > Aquitalea > Aquitalea pelogenes. The sequence continues at coordinate 15,443 of NZ_LNQV01000038.1, read as the reverse complement.
GGCCACGCTGTACCAGCGCCAATGCGCGATGCTGCCGGGCCGGGCCTGTGACGAGTTCATGCAGGGCTTGCAGCAACTGGAAGTGGACGCCGACCGCGTGCCGGACTTCGCCGTGCTCAACCAGAAGCTGCTGGCAGCCACCGGCTGGCGCATTGTGGCGGTGCCGGGGCTGATTCCGGATGATGTGTTTTTCGAGCACCTGGCCAACCGCCGCTTTCCGGTGACCTGGTGGCTGCGCGAACCACACCAGCTGGACTACCTGCAAGAGCCGGACGTGTTTCATGACCTGTTCGGCCATGTCCCGCTGCTGATGAACCCGGTATTTGCCGATTACCTGCAAGCCTATGGCCAGGGTGGCATGAAGGCCAAGCACCTGGGCTTCCTGCCGGTGCTGGCACGCTTGTACTGGTACACGGTGGAGTTCGGCCTGATCAACACGCCGCAGGGCATGCGCATTTACGGTGCCGGCATCGTGTCCAGCAAGTCCGAGTCGCAATACTGCCTGGATAGCGCCAGTCCCAACCGGGTCGGCTTCGACCTGCAACGGCTGATGCGTACCCGCTATCGCATCGACACCTTCCAGAAAACCTATTTCGTCATCGACAGCTTCCAGCAGCTGTTTGATGCCACGGCGGTGGACTTCACCCCCATCTACCAGCAGTTGTTGCAACAGCCGGTACTGGGTGCCGGGGACATCGCCCCGGACGACAAGGTGTTCCAGCGTGGTAATCGCGAAGGCTGGGCGGACACCGACGACCTGTAATCAGCTGCCGGTTTTGCCAGCCATAAAAGGACAAGGGCCAGCGCCGTGACGGCAGCTGGCCCTTGTCATGTACCGCGTGGTGTCAGGGGGCCGCTTCCACCCGGTTGCGGCCGGTGCGCTTGGCGCGGTACAGCGCCTGGTCTGCACTCTTGATCAGCGCTTCCACCGACTTGTGCTGTGCCTCGTTTTCCGCCACGCCGATGCTCACCGTCAGCGACAGCGACAGCCCGGCCGTCACCAGATTGCGGCTGGCCAGCGTGGCGCGGATGCGCTCGGCCACCTGGATGGCGGTAGGCAGTCGGGTATCGGGCAGGATGATGAGGAATTCCTCACCGCCAAAGCGGCAGATGATGTCGGTACGACGGCAGAACAGCCGCAGGATGCCGGCAAATTGCTGCAGGATGTTATCGCCCACATCGTGGCCGTGCTCATCGTTCACCACCTTGAAGTGGTCGATATCCAGCATCAGTGCCGACAACGGCTGTTGTGCCAGCCGCGCTTCTTCCCAGATTTGCGGCAGATAGCGCATGGCATAGTGACGGTTGTACAGGCCGGTGAGGCCATCGGTCTGGGCGGCTTCCTGCGCCAGCCGGTTATCGATGGACAGTTCTTCCAGATGACGGCGCAGGCGGGCCTGTTCCTGGCGCAGGTTTTGCTGCTCCAGAATGATGCGCTGCCCGGCCTTGAGCCGCGCTTGCAGGATGCGCGGCGGTATCGGCTTGCTGATGAAGTCGTCCGCGCCGCTGCTGAATACGGCTGCCAGATTGTCCTCGTCATCCAGAATGGTCAGCACGATGATGTACAGCTGCCGTCCGTCTGGCAGGGCGCGCAGGCGGCGGATCAGCTCCATGCCATCCATTTCCGGCATGGCGAGGTCGGTAATCACCAGTTGTGGCGGCTGTTTTTGCACCAGCTCGAATGCTTCCTGACCGTTGGCGGCAACATCCACCTGATGGCCGAGGATCTGCAGCAGCCGCTGCAGCATCATGCGCTGGCTGGCTTCATCCTCCACCACCAGGATATGCAGCGGTGGCAGTTCTTCTTCCGCACCTGCGGGTTCAGCTGGTGCAGGCTGGCGGCGTTCCAGCAGCGAGAAGGACTCCTGCCTTGGCGTGCTGATGGACAGCTGGGCGCTCCAGTCGCGCCATTCCTGCACCACCTCGTCGCACAGCCGTGGGAAATGCGTCGGGTCCACTTCCAGCCGGCAGGCCTGCTTTTTCAGTTCTTCATAGCCATGTGCCCGTGCCTGGCCTTCCAGCAGGCAGACATCGGCCAGACGGCTGGCCAGATGCAGGCACAGTGCCAGCCTGCCGCACGTGAGTGTTCCGCCACATCCACCGGCGGCAGGTCTTCATGCTGGCGTACTGCATCGCAGAACATGGCCGGCAGGCCCCAGTCGCGCAGCAGGGCGCCGGCAATGTCCAGATGGTGGTAGCCGAAGCGGCTTTCTTCCTGGCGTGTCATGCCCCGTGCATAAGGGTTGCCCTGCGCCTGGATCAGCGCGCCATACTCGACCGGATGCAAGGTGGCCATGGCCAGCTGGCCAATGGAGGACAGGATGCCGATGGTAAACAGCTCGCCTGGCGGCGCAATGCGCAACTGCTGACCCAACAGCTGCATGGCGGCACCACAGGCCAGCGCACGCGACCAGTGCAGGTTGTAGTCGAATTGCTGGCATTCGCCACGGTGGTGTTCCGCCACCAGGGCAAAGGTGAGGGCAATCTGGCGTACCGCATTCAGGCCGATGGACATCAGCACATCCGGCGTCAGCGCCACCGCCGGGCGGCTGCGCACGAAGGAGGCGGAGTTGGCCAGCTTGAGCAGGCGGCCAATCATCACCGGGTCGGTATTCAGCACGGCAATCAGCTCGGGCAGCGGCACATTGTTGTGCTCGCTCAGCTCCATGATTTTCAATACCGTGCCTTTGGGCGAGGGCAGATTGCCGCTGATTTTCAGTTCGTTGAACTTGCTGGCCTCAAGCATACGGCGCTCCGGGTGGCGTTTGCGGCATGCTGAACAGCTCTTGTTCGTCGGCGTATTGCTGGCGGATGTTCATGACTTCGGGCCACAGGGCAAACAGCGCTTCGACACAGGCCGGGTCGAAGTGACTGCCCTTGTTGCTTTCAAGGTAGTGCCTGGCTTTTTCCAGTGGCCAGGCTGGTTTGTAGGGGCGTGAGGAGGTGAGGGCGTCAAACACATCCGCCACCGCCACGATACGGCCCCATAAGGGAATGTCCTCGCCGCACAGGCCATGCGGATAGCCGCTGCCATCGTATTTTTCGTGATGGCTCAGTGCCACTACGGCGGCGCATTGTAGCAAGGGGGAGACGGAGCCATTGAGAATTTCATGCCCGAACAGCGGATGCTGGCGCATGATGGCCATTTCAGGTTCGGTCAGCCTGCCGGGTTTTAGCAGGATGGCATCCGGAATGCCCACCTTGCCGATATCGTGCATGGGGGCGGCTTCCTGCAGCATTTCCTGTTCGGACTGGGGCAGGCCCAGCTGGCGGGCAATCAGCCGGGTATAGGCCGACATGCGTAGCAGGTGGGCGCCGGTTTCCGGGTCGCGGTATTCCGCTGCGCGCGACAGGCGCAGGATGGCTTCTTTCTCCCGGGCACGGATTTCCGCCGTGGCGAGTTTGACTTCTTCCATCAGCCAGGCCGCACGGTTGGCCAGTTGCTGGCTGCTTTTGCGCAGTGCCAGCAGGTTGCGCACGCGTACCGTCAGCTCCACCTTGTCCACCGGTTTGGTGAGGAAATCCCGCGCGCCCTGTTGCAAGGCCAGGTGGCGTACATCGCGTTCGGTATCGGCGGTAACCATGACTACCGGCACATCCTGCCGTTGCGGCAGGGCAAAGAAGCGGCGCATGAATTCCAGACCGTCCATCTCCGGCATCATGTAGTCCAGCAAAACCAGGTCCGGTTCCTGCTCGGCACACCAGGCCAGTGCCAGTTGCGGGTCGGCAAAGGTGTCCACCGTGACGCCTTCCAGCCGTTGCAGGATATGGCGTAGCAGCAAGAGGTTGGTGTCGTTGTCGTCCACCACGATGACGTGGGACATCAATCATCCTTTCCGTACGCGGCAATAAAGGCCAGCAGGTCTTCCATTTCGGTTTCAATCTGTGCGGCAATGTGCCGGATCGCATCCGGCTTGCCATCCAGCGCGGCGGCATGCAGTTGACCGGCTAGCGAGGCCAGGGCATCGGCCCCGACATTGGCGGCACTGCCCTTGAGCTCGTGCGCCAGTTGCCGCAGCCCCTGTCCGCCATGACGCATGTCCAGCCGCAGGCGTTCGCGCCAGCGTTGCAGCGAGTCACGGAAGATATCCAGCATTTCGGCAATGCCTGCCGGGTCGTCGCCCAGAAACTCGGTCAGGCGCTGCACGGTCAGGCTGCCTTGCACCTGGCCGCGCGGAGTATTGGCTGCGCTGGCGGTTGCGCTGTCTGCGGCAGGCTGTTGGGGCAGCCAGAGTTCCAGCAGGGCCTTGAGTCTGGCGTATTCAATCGGCTTGGCCAGATAGTCGTCCATGCCGGCGGCCAGACACAGTTCCCGATCGCCTTCCATGGCATTGGCGGTCATGGCGATCACCGGCAGGTGCCCACCTTGTGCCGACTCGCTTTCCTGACGGCGCAGTTGCCGCGTGGCGGCGTAGCCATCCATGCCCGGCATCTGGCAGTCCATCAGGATGGCATCATAATGCCGCTGTGCTATTGCGGCCAGCGCTTCGTTTCCGTCGCTCACTACATCCACGCCATAGCCCAGCTTGTGCAGCATGCTGGCGGCCACGCGCTGGTTCACCGGGTTGTCTTCGGCCAGCAGCAAATGGTGATGGCGCTGCGCGCTGGCAGTCTGCGTGGTCTGGCTGTTGCTCACTTCCGGGGTGTGCAGGCGGATGGTGCCAGGTGCCCATTGAATGGTCAGTGCATCCAGCAGCGCAGATTGCTTCATCGGCTTGTGCAGCACGGCAATGCCTTGCTGGGCCAGGCTGGTCTTGCGCTGGTTGTCTTGTCCTTGCAGGCAGACCACCAGCGGGATGCCTTCCACCGCCAGGGTTTGTGCTGCCTGCTCCAGTGTGGCATCCGGCAAGGGTTCCACCAGTAGCAGCACATCGGGCTTGCTACCGGCTGCATCCATTCGGCGCAGGGTTTCCAGCAGGCTTGCCAGGCTGTCGGCGCAGTGGTGCGGTATGGCCCAGCTGTCCAGATAGTGATGCCACAGGGATTGCTGACAGGCATTGTCGCCAGCCAGCAGCACCAGATGCTGGTCCAGCTGCGGGCCTGCCGAGAGGCAGCTGTCCCCCTTGATGGCATGCAGCGGAATGCTGATCCAGAATTCCGAGCCTTGGCCCAGCGTGCTTTCCACCCCGATGCTGCCACCCATGGCCTCGGCCAGCCGTTTGCAGATGGCCAGTCCAAGGCCGGTGCCGCCGTATTTGCGCGTGGTGGAGCTGTCGGCCTGGGAGAAGGGCAGGAACAAGCGGCTTCTGGCCTGTTCGGACAGGCCGATGCCGGTGTCCTTGACGCACAGCCGCAGCTGCTTGTTGTCGTCGCTGCCTTCGACGGTGGCGGAAACCAGCACCATGCCCTGTTCGGTAAACTTGATGGCATTGGACAGCAGGTTCAGCAGGATCTGGCGCAAGCGGGTAGGGTCGCCTTGCAGGCTGTCCGGTACTTCCGGCGTGGCAAAGCTGGCCAGGGTCAGGCCCTTGCCATGTGCCTTGTTGGCCAGAATGTCCACCGTGCCTTCCAGCAGCTGGCGCAGGGAGAAATCGATGGTTTCGATTTCCAGCCCGTCGGCTTCAATCTTGGAGAAGTCCAGGATGTCGTTGATGATGGACAGCAGGGTGTCGGCCGACATCTTGATGGTGCGGGCAAAGTCGGATTGCTCGGCATCCAGCGGGGTGTCCATCAGCAGGTCTATCATGCCGATCACCCCGTTGAGCGGCGTGCGGATTTCATGGCTCATGGTGGCCAGGAATTCGCTCTTGGCGCGCGCCGCCGCCTCCGCCGCCAGTGTGGCCTGTCGCATTTCCTGTTCGCGCAGCCGCATGGCGCTGACATCGGCAAAGGTGGTGACACTGCCCACCAGCTGGCCTTCCAGCAGCAGCGGGGTGTTGCTCACCCGTACCGCCACCATGCTGCCATCCTTGCGGAAGAACACTTCATCGCTGGAGTGATACGTACTCTTCTGGCGCACTGCGTCGTAGATCGGGCAGTCTTCCACCGACAGTGGCGCACCGTCAGCACGGTGGTGGTGAATGTGCTCATGCACGTTCTTGCCGTGCAGCTCTTCCAGCTGCCAGTGCAAGATGCGTTCGGCCTGCTGGTTCATGTAGGTCAGCAGCCCGTCTGTGTCCATGGCGATGATGCCATCGTCCATATTGTCCAGCAGGGTGGACAGCCACAGCGCTTGTTTCTTTTGTGCGGTCAGATCGCGCAACACCACCTGCACACCATGACCGGGCAAGGGAAAAAAGCAGGCCTGCATCGACAGTGCCTGGCCCATGCGGTCGTGCATCACCAGCGCAATGGCTTGTGGTGCCTGGCCTGTTTGCAAGCGTTGGCACTGGGTGCGGAATGCAGCCCGGCTATCCTCGGCCAGCAAAGGGTAGATGTTGAGCGTGCCCAGTTCCGACGCGCAATAGCCCAGGCTTTCCAGCCAGGCTTGATTGGCGTGCAGCAGTTGTCCGTCCTGCCGGCAGGCAAGTATCAGGTCGCCCAGTTGCTCCAGCTGTTGCAAGGCGGCGTGCTGAAAGTCGAAACCTGCCGCCGGTGCAGGTGCCGGGCTGGTTTCGGCGCGTGTTGTGGTATCGGGCTGTCTGTTTTGTTCTTGCACGGCCAGCGGTGCTCCACCTGGGTTTATCAGGCAAGGGTTGTCATGGTCATTCTGCGGGTGTTTGCCAGCACAACATCACTTGATGCTGTCCAGCGCCGCCACCAGGCTGTCGCGAGTCAGCGGCTTGGTGACAATGGCGTTGAAGCCCGCTTGCAGAATGGTTTGTTGCTCGTCGCTCATGGCGTGTGCGGTGTAGGCAATCAGGTGCAGGTTTTGCCAGCGCGGCTCCTGACGCAGTTGGCGGCACAGTTCGATGCCGCTCATGCCCGGCATGCTGATGTCCAGCATCACGCAGTGGTAATCGTGCTGCTGCAGATGTTCCAGTGCTTCGAAGGCGCTGGCGGCCTGATCGGTCTTCCAGCCCATGCGTTGCAGAAACAGGCCTGCCACCTTGCGATTGATTTCGTCATCATCAACGACAAGAATGGTGTCCAGCTTGCTCATGCTTGTTTTCCTTCCAGCGGAATGCTGACGTGGAACACCGTTCCCACGCCGACTTGTGATTCGAAACTGACCTTGCCTTCCATCAGCCGCACCAGCTCCTTCACCAGTGCCAGCCCCAGGCCGGAGCCGCTTTGCGCCCGGGTGAGGAAGGCTTCTGCCTGACGGAATTGCTCGAATACCAGTTGTTGCTGGTCTGCCGGAATACCGCAGCCGGTATCGCGGATAGCCAGCTGCAACTGGTGGGCGCTCACCTTGGCCGTCACCTGTATGCTGCCTTGTTCGGTAAACTTCACTGCATTGTGCATCAGATTGTTCACTACCTGCGTCAGTTTGGTCTGATCCAGCCGGAAGTGTTCCGGGCAGCCAGCGGCCTGCTGGTAGTCAAATTCCAGCTGCAAACCCTTGCCTTCCGCCTTGGGCCGGAACAACTCCACCGTGTCACGCAACATCCGCGCCAGATCCACCTCCACCATTTCCATTGGCATGCGGCCGGCCTCGATGCGCGCCATGTCCAGAATGGAGTTCACCAGCGTCAGCAAATGCTGGCCGCTCTTGTGGATCATGCTGGCGGTTTCCAGATCCCCCGGGTCACTCAGGGTGGCTTGGAGGAATTCCGAGCAGCCCAGAATGCCGTTGAGCGGGGTGCGCAACTCGTGCGACATGTGCGCCAGGAATTCCGACTTCATGCGGTTGGCCGATTCGGCTTGCGCCTTGCTGTTTTTCAGCCGTACCGCCATCTGGTACATCACGAAACCGGCAACACAAATCAGCAGGCTGACTACACTGGCCACCAGGAAGTAAGCATTGCGGTGTTCGTAGTAGTCGGCCATGGCCTCGTTTTCGCCCACTCCCATCAGCACGGCCAGAGGATAGCCTTCCACCGCACGGAAGCTTACGGTGCGCTGAATCTGGTCGATGCTGCTTAACTGCTGGTACTGGCCGTGGTCCTTGCCCGGCCATTGCCTGAACAGCCCGCTGGTGTGGATGTCCATGCCTATGCCCGCTCCGCCCGCACTTGTACGGGCCCGGACAATGCCGTCCTGGCCTACCAGGGTCACCACCCCGGTCTTGCCCAGGTTGAGGTCCTTGTAGAAGCTGGTGAAGTAAAACGGGTCGACCGATACCACCACCACGCCGCCAAAGCTGCCGTCAGGCTTGTTGATGCGGCGGGTGAATTGCAAGGACCATTTCTTGGAAGCACGGCCCTTGACCGGCTTGCTGATGAACAGCTGGCCATTGTCCTGGCCGATGTGCACCTTGAAGTGTTCCCGGTCACTCAGGTCAACCCGCTTGAAGTTGGGCACGCTGGACATTTCCAGCATGCGTCCGGGCCGATGATGGCAATCTGCACAAACAACTGGCTCTGGATGATGCCCTGCTTGATGTAGTGCGGCAGGTCCATCTTGTTGCCTTCGGACTCGTACTCGTACTTCAGGAAAAGTACCGACTGGTCCACCGCGCGGATGGTGCGCGAAATGTGTTCCTCGAACACCCGGACCAGGTTTTCGCTCTGGCACTGCATTTCCAGCTGGCTGCGTACCTTGTCGGTATTCACCTGCCACAACACCGCGCTCCAGATCATGGCAATCAGGAACAGGCTGAACAATGGAATCATCCATTCCAGGTTCAGCACGCCAAGCCCGTGCTCAAACAGCCGGGCAACTCCCCGTTTCTCTTGTTTCATCTCTCTCCCGCCCGCAGTATCCGCAGGCAACCAGAATCTTGTTTTATCCATCTGGCAGGTACTGAAGAATCGACAGGTGAATGTCACCCTGTCCTGATACCTTGCTGTCATGCGCTGTGTGATCCGGTTTGCACCACGTTATGTTTTTCAGCTTTGCGGCATGCTACTTCGCCTGCTGTAGGCGTACTTTGACATAAGGCATGCTCCTGTCTTTTATAGGATTCATCTTTAAAAACCGACAGGAATTCCAAGCAATGACTATTTAAATCACCGCCCACAAGGCCAGCATCACCCCAACTATCAGCACACCCATCAAAATTTGCGAGGTATTGCGTTCCTTTTGCAGGGCCGACTTCATACTGCTGTGCGCAGCCTCCAGCCGGTTGACCTTGTCCTCCAGCGCCACGCGTGACTCATCCTGCATGGCCAGCGATTGCAGCATGGCTTCGCCGCCCACCTCCTGGATATGGTCCTTGTCCCACACGCCCAGCAAGCGGTTGATCTTGTCCTTGAAAAACAGGCCGGTGCGTTGCGCCGCATCCTGCCAGTCAAACTGGAAACCCTGGCTGGCGTAAAAGGCATTGCGCCGCAGCTTTTCTTCTTCGCTGGCATTACCGGTAATGGCAATCAGGCCGGGGCTGATGGCGTAGTCCGGGTAGGCGCCCTTGACCCAGGTGATGGTCTGGGCAAACAAAAAGGTATCCAGCCCGAGGTTTTGAAAAGCCTCGGTGCAGTTGATGCCGTTTTTGGGGCCGAAGGTAACCGAACGGCTGGGATGGTCCACCCGCACCCAGGCGCAGTTGTAGGCAACGTGGAAGCGGGCATCGTCATTGGCATAATGCTGCCACTGGCTGCCTTCTATCCTGGCAAAACCACGAAATTGCAGGCGGAAGAAATCTGATTGACTTGTCATGGCACGGCTGCGATGCAGGATGCCATAGACCGGTGCCGAGCCTGCGGTCAGGGTAAGCACGGATTCCCCCAGCGGCATGGCCAGGGTGGCGAGGGTATTCTCGCTTTCCGGGGCGCGCAGCTCGGGCTCGGGCGGCGGGGCCGGTTTACTGGTATTGGCAGGCGTGTTCATGCGCTAATCATAGCGTACTCATGCAACAGCGTTGTGCAGGAAATCCTGAAATCGGTGCATGAAGGGCGTGCTATTGGTGCGGCGCAACAAAAATTGTCTGGTTTTACTGACGATTTATCCCGAAAAAAGCTGGCACGGTGTTTGCATAGTGGTAGGGGCATACCCGGTGGCGCCGGGTTTGCGAGTGAGTCTGTCCCGTTGCAATCTGCGGCTTTAATCGTGCATCAAGCCAGGCCTGGGCAATTTGCCCAGGCCCTTTTTTTGTCTGCATATTGCTGCAATGCTCCGCCAGTTTCCCGCCCTGTTACTGGCTGCCAAGCGCCATCAAGCAGGCCTCAAGGTTCTTGGGCAGGTGTTGCTCCGGCAATCGCCTTGCTTGCCTTTCAAGTGGAAAAGCCATTGCCCGCTGCGCTAGCAAGAGGCGCTGGACTGAAGTTTGTGCAGCTGCTGCTCCAGCGCCACCACGCGCAGCGTCAATTCATGCTCGGTCGTGACATCGGAAATGATGCCGTACCAGGCCAGCACCTCGCCTTGTTCGTTCAGTGATGGAAAGGCACGGCTGCGCATCCAGCGCCAGCTGCCATCCGGCCACAAAATGCGGAATTCAATCAGAAACGGCTGCTTGCTGGGCAGGTGCTGCAGCCAGGTTTCGCGTACACGTACCCGGTCGTCGGGATCCATGCGCGCCAGCCAGCAAGCGTGACGTTCCTGATAACTGGCATCTGCCGGGCAATCGACGAATTCACCCATATAGTCAACCAGCCCGTCGCAATTGGCGCGCCAGGTGACATTGGGGCCCAGCTCCAGCACAGTCCGGAAGTGGGTTTCGCTTTGCCGCAACTGGCTCTCTGCCTCTACACGGCTGGTAATGTCCACCAATACCAAGGACACACCCAGCGGAAGTTGCTGGGCATCGACAATGCGCTGATGGGCAATCAGGAAAGTCGTACCGCTGGGCTGATGGCGGTACTCGGTGGTTTCACAGATTTCACCCGCCATCACCCGTACCAGCACCGCCATCAGGTTGGGGGTCATTTCATGGCCGAATATCTGGCTGGCCGGCTTGCGCAGAATGTAGTCCAGCTCCACGCCCAGATAGCGGGCCAGCAGCTGGTTGGCACTGACAATGCGCATCTGGCAATCGATGAAGCACAAGCCAACCGGGGAATCCTGGTACAGCGCTTCCAGCTGGTGCAGGCGCTGGAAGGGCGACAGGTCCAGCGTGGTCTGGGTTGGCTCCACGCCCCATTGCTGCAACAGCTGCAAGGCTTGTGCCGCCGGCACCGCAGGGGACCACAAAAAGCCCTGTCCGGCATCGCAACCCAGTTTGCGTAGTACCGCAGCCTGTTCCGTGCTTTCCACGCCTTCGGCCACCACGGTGAGCCCCAGGCTTTGGCCAAGCCCCAGCACGGCAGTCACGATCCGCAGCGATTGCGTATCGCTGCTTAAGGCTGCCACGAAACTGGCATCAATCTTCAGCTCATCAAACGGTAGTGAATTCAGCCGGGTCAGACTGGAATAGCCGGTGCCAAAATCGTCCAGCGACAGCGCCATGCCGTGTCGTTTGAGGTCATCCAGCACCTGCTGCACCGAGGCGTTATCGTGGAACAGCTCGCTTTCGGTGATTTCAATCACCACCCGTGACAAGGGAAAACCACTGCTACCCACGGTGTCCAGCAGGTCGCTCACCAGTGTTGGTAACAGAAACTGGCTGGGTGCCAGGTTGAATGCCAGCGAGAACCGCCCCGGCCAGCTTGCTGCCACGCGGCAGGCCTCGCCCATCAGTTGCAGCAGCAGGGCATGCAATATGCCGCTGCGCTCGGCCAGCGGAATGAAAATGGCAGGGGAGACACGTCCATATTGCGGGGAGTCCCAGCGCGCCAGCACCTCGAAGCCACAAACGTGTCCGTTGACCAGATTCAACTGGGGCTGGAAGGCTGGCCAGAATTCACCAGCCGCCAGGCCATGCCGCAAGGCGGCTTCGGATACATTGTCGGTCACATTATCTCCCCGTTCTTCCTCTGCAGCGTGAGGACGTGAGAAACCACAGCATCATCAAAGTATTCTATGGTAATTGACTACTTTACGTGAGCTTGATTGAGCGGTGGGACGGTGGCGTATTTGAATCATGCATCGGGCGGTGGTTGAATCCCCCCGGCTTCTCTGGCTACTCTTTAAGCTGCTGCAACAAGTGTGCTATGCAGCATACCGACTTGGCAGCGGGCTGTTTGACAGCAGGGCGTCGAACACTGTTTCCGGGTTGGCCTGGCACCAATACTTGAAGAACAGCTGCTTCTCCAGATTGGCAAACAGGCTTTCAACAGTTGTTGAGCCTGGAATCAGTGCGCGCGCTTCATCCCATTGCTGCGCCACCACGGCAATGGGCATTCCATCGTAGCCTCCCGCTTCGACAATCCAGGTGGCCTTGCCACCTGATATGCCTGCGAGCTCGCACGCTTTTTTCGCCTGGTGGATCAACTCAGACAGAGACGCCGCACATGGCACGGAAAATGAGCGGGCATGCGATGCACAGTCATCTCCTGCACAGACACTATCTCTGTCCACCGTCAGCACCATGGATTCTGCCAGTGAAGTCATCATCAGTCGCTTTGTGTGGAAGGTGTTGCCCAAGTCTACTGGAAATCTTGGCGGATCACTGTCTTGGCAGACCTCCTGTCAGAGTGGCTAGCGCTAAGGTCGCAAGTCGGCCAGAGCGACCAGTTCTGCCGTCATGGCAGGTGACAGTTTTCTTCAAAAAGCAGCCATATCTTACGGATCACGGTGACTGCGTTCAGGGCAGACCAACCAGACAGCACCACCCGCGGCAAAAACAAACCGCCTCAAATCTGAGGCCGGTCATATCGACTAGATGGCGAGCTTATACTGAGACAACCACGCTACTGTCTCCGGCAAGCCCTGCTGAAGCAAGGTTGCAAGATATTCTTCCGGTGTTTTGGGCGGATTTTTCAGGCTGGCCCGACACGCCCTGACTGCCTCCAGCACCGAAGCCGGATTCAAATCGATAAGGTGCATGATGAACTCATCCGGGTGCTGGGCTTCCATCTCATGACCAAGCAACACATCGACAGGAAAGTCTTTAAGGTTGAATGTCACGATGACACTACTTCGACTGCGTATCGCCGCAGCCAGCACATGGCGATCCTCTTCATCGGGTAGGGTCAAGCCATCAATCAGATACTCATGCCCAGTGACCAGACAATCCAGAACAGCCTGATTCATGAGCGCACGCGTACGCTGTAACTGAGCAGGCTGCAGGTCGGGGCGCCTCGCCAGCAGGTTTCTTGTCCATTCATCATGAATCTGATCAGACCACTTGGCCCGAAACAGATCAGCTTGTGCAAGTTGCAGTAACAGATCTCGCAATGGTGCCGGGTACAGCACACATGCGTCGTAAACCGCAGAAAAACTCGTCATTTCAATAACCCATGTTGAGTTCTTGCGCCTGGGCCGACAGTTCCTCCAATGCCTTCAAACGATCCGTATGGTTCCGGTTTTTGTACTGCACCAGATCCTGGTAGCGTACACGCCTATGGGTACCCACCTTATGGAAGGGAATATCCCCGGCATCCAGCAGCTTGACCAGGTACGGACGGGATACATTGAGCATATCGGCCGCCTCTTGAGTGGTTAGCTCCGCATGGACTGGAATCAGACTCACCGAATTACCCTGTGCCATCTGCGCTAGGATATCGATCAACAGGCGATAGGCGGCAGTGGGAATCTGTACTGCTTCATGCTCACCTGCCTGGTCAATGACCCGAATCGACTGGGCCTCTTCCTTGCTGCTGAGGTACAGAGATAGCTGGCGACCACTTTCCTTGGCCAGCGTTGCTTCGGCCTCGCTTGGAAGGCCAGTTACTACCGTCGTATTCATGATCTCGACTCTTCGGATTTACAGGTTTACAGGTTTACAGGTTTACGGGTTTACGGGTTTACGGGTTCGCGAGTTTAAGTGTGTTGCCAGTGTGTCAGATTATGACAGATGGCAGTACCATCTCTATGCAGCTTTGGACTTGCCAGCGTCTTGCGCAGCTGGCACTGCCAAGCCACAAACTTACTATACGCAAACGAAATAAACGAAACAAGCGAAACAAACGAAACAAACGAAACACCGCAAGTCATTAAGACAATCCTCAGGTCGCCAGGCACTCATCAAGAAATGATGCCGCCTTGATTCTCGGTCGGAACGGCAAGCGCATAGGGTGGATGCCCCAAAGGGGCGATCCACCGCGCAACGCTCCCGGATAAGCCCATTTTCCCAACAGGAAAGTCACCGCACCGATGCCACCCTTGGCCCCGTCAAGCATGCCGACGGGTGGCGCTGCTGCGGTTTTAAGCGGCTGGCTGTTTGAGCGATTGGACCCTAGCCAATCGCGAGTTCCAGCCGTGCCGCAGCAGTGTCAGGCTCCGGAGGGACGCCGCAGGCCATACGATGTGGTTAGCTTTTCCGTAGTGGGGATCTTTGGCCAAGCAAAGATCCCTTTCCCGTTCGCCGCGCGGAAGCGGCAATGCAAAACATCATCCGCGTTTGCGGATGCAAAACCCTATGATTTCCGCTGCTTAAGCTGGATGTATCTGGTCGGATCGTGGCGGAACGCCCCGGTAAATCCGGGGCTTCCGCCCTACGGACTGGTACTTTGCCAACGCCATGTGCGGTGAGGATTTTTCCTGCAAGGTGCAGGCATGTGCCCGGAGGTGTCTGCGGTAAATCCGAAATGCTGACATACCTGCACGCCTTGCCAGTGCTTACAGGGGTCTTTACTCTTGTCGGCCCAAGTTACGGGTCCTAGCCTTGCCAAGCTGTGTTAATCCACATGGTCGGGTCTGGCGATCCGTTTACGGCTTGGACAGGCAAAATAATTGATAAGCCTGTTTGTACACCTGCACGCATTGATGTTTCTATGGCGGGCCAGGTGGGGAGACCTCAGGGTCTGCCGGGTCCAAGTAACCGGTTCGCCAGCCCCGCTTTGGCCTGCCACCCGCCTGGCGACGAGTTGGCAGCTAACCGTTCAACTTGGAGTCTGATTATGGGCAAGCGTCATTCATTATCTTCTGTTAGTCCTCCTCGCAAATTTACTTTTCATCGCAAGCAGCTCCGTGTCTTTTCGCTCGAACAAGGCCCGCGCTTTGTCGCGGCCGATATCGCCAAACTGCTCAAATACCGGGATGAAACCGCCCTGCAAACCGCACTGGGCAAGAAGGCCGGTTGCCTGCTGACGCCCGCCAGCGGCCCGGCCCTGCTTACCCTGAGCGAAACAGAACTGCGCGATGTCCTGCGCACCTACGGCAAACCACAGGCCCAACAGCTGCAACACTGGCTGGATGACACCCTGCTGCCCGTCTTGCACAAGGACATGCCGCCCGGTCACGACAAGCTGCAACTGGCTTATGCCCTGGCCGATGAAGCGGCGCGGCAGGTGGGGCAGGCGGTGTGGGAATCGGTATTGGCAGGGGAGGCGGAGTGGCAGCAGTCGCGCTGGCTGGTTTCCCTGCACTATCAGGCCGAGCAGGGGCAGCGCAGGCCATCCGGCAAAACGGTGGCCTTGCAGACCGAGGTGAGCACGCTGGCGGCTTTGGCTGAGCGCGTGGCGGCGGGCGGGGCGCTGCCGGTC